>NZ_JBFRGV010000003.1:0-381320 GCF_052115525.1 Leifsonia sp. 2MCAF36
GCCGGGCGGCGGGGCGGCGGGCGGCGGGTCGGCGGGCGGCCGGACGGCGGGGCGTCAGGCGCGCAGGAAGCCGTCCACGAGCAGGCGGCGTACCGCCGCGAGCAGCTCGCGCCGGAGGGCGCCTTCGTCCACCTCCAGCAGCTGCGCCAGCGCCGCGGCGATCGCGCCGACGCTGAGCTCGCCGTCGCAGGCGCCGACCAGGGCCGCCAGCCCGGTGTCGGCCGAGACGACCCGGCCGAAGCCGCCGCCCTGCCGCAGCAGGATGGCCGTGGGCGCGTCGGCTCCCGGCCAGAAGTGCCGCTCCTCCGTCACGTCGCCCGCGACGACGGGACGCAGCCGCGACAGGGCATCGTCGTCGAGGCCCGCCTGCAGATCGTGGCCCGCCAGCGCAGCTCCGACATGCACCCCGAGCCCGGCCTCGTTCGCGCCGACCGACCCGTGCAGCCGCTCGAAGCGCCGGAGCGTCGGAACGCCCTCCGCCCGGCGCAGCAGCAGGTAGCCGAACCCGACCGAGCGCACATCGCGGGCCTCAAAGTCGCCTAGCCAGGCGTCGAGCAGCCGCTCGAACTCCGGTGTCCCCTGCCGGGTGCCGCCGTCGCGGATCCACGTCTCTGCATAGCGGACGGCGTCCTCCACGTCGCGCTCGATGACCCATGCGTCGAGCGGCGCCGCCGACGCGTCCACCCAGCGGCGGACCCGTTCCAGCCCGTCGCCGCTGCCGCGGTACTCCCAGTTGCCCAGCAGTTGCGCGACACCGCCCGGCGTGAGATGGTCACCGCAGCCCTCGACGAAGGATGCGACCAGCGCATCCCCGACCATCCCGCCGTCGCGGTACTCGTACGCGGGAACGCCCTCCGACCGCGGGGTGATGACGAACGGCGGGTTCGAGACGATGTGGTCGAAACGCTCCCCCGCGACCGGCTCGAACATGCTCCCGAGCCGCAGCTCGACGCCGTCGATCTCGTTCAGCGCCAGGTTCAGGGCGGCGAGCCGCAGGGCGCGCGGGGAGATGTCGGTGGCGACGACCCGGCGGGCGTGGCGGGCGGCGTGCATCGCCTGGATGCCGCATCCGGTGCCCAGGTCGAGCGCGCTCTCCACGGGGTTCTGCAGCATCAGCCCGCTCAGGGTGAGGGATGCGCCGCCGACGCCGAGCACGTGATCCTCGGGGAGCGCGTGGCCGAGGGCCAGCTCACCGAGGTCGGACACGATCCACCACTCGGCGGGGCCGGCCGCGTCCACGAAGGCGTACGGGCGTAGGTCGACGGCGGCCCGAACGGTGTCGTCACTGTCGGTGTCGGCGTCGCCGGTGTCGTCGCCGCCGGTGTCGTCGCCGCTCCTGTCGGCGCCGACCGTGATGAGCCCCAGGGACGCGGCCCCGTCCATCCCGAGGGACGGGAGAGCGGCGGCCACGTCGTCGCGCGGAACCGGCCGCGACAGCACGAACAGTCGCGCGAGCGTCGCCAGTGCGGACGGCTCACGGCGGGCGAGCGACCGTTCGGCCGGGATGCGCTGCCCGCGGTGCAGCGCGTCCGCCGCCTCCTCGCCCCACAGCTGGGTCAGAGCGTCGACGGTCAGTCCGGCGGCGATCAGGTCGGAGCGGAGCTGGCGGATGCGGTCGGCGGGTTCGCTCATCCCCCCATTCAAACAGCAGCCCGGTGGGGACGAGAATCGCGGGAGCGGGGGCACAATGGGGCTGTGATCCGCAGGAGAGCGATCGTGACAGGGGGCGTCCAGGGCGTCGGCTTCCGCTGGGGCGCGCGGGAGGCCGCGCAGCGCATCGGCGTGACCGGGTGGGCGCGCAACCGCCTCGACGGCAGCGTGGAGGCCGAGGTCGAGGGGTCGCCCGAGCAGGTCGACCGGATGCTGGCCTGGTTGCGCTCCGGTCCTCCCGGCGCTGCCGTCGAGACCGTCGCCGTCTCCGACGCAGCCCCTGTCGGCGACTCCGCCTTCCGCATCCGCGAAACCGCCTGACCTCCTCCCCTGCGCCCCGCCCCGCCCCCCGCCGTCGAGTACACACAAACTGCACGCTCCAGGGCCGATCCGCGTGCAATTCGTGTGTACTCGACGGTGGGGGGATGTGCGCGTGCAGAATGGGGGGATGACGCGCGCGACTCTGCTGACCATCACCACGCCCACCGGAACGCCCGAGGCCGGGGATCCCGGCTACGTCGTGGCCGACTTCGACGCGCCGCAGGTGCGCATCACCGACCTCTCGGTGACCCGCGGCGACGGCGTGTTCGAGACGGTCGCCGTCATCAACGGCCACCCGCAGGCGCTGGAGCCGCACCTCGCCCGGCTGGCGCACTCCGCCGAGCTGCTCGACCTCCCTGTTCCGGCGGTCGATGTCTGGCGGGAGGCCGTTCAGGCGGGGGTGGCCGACTTCCTGACCCGGCACGGCGCCGTCGACGCCGAGCTCTTCGCGAAGCTGATCTACACCCGTGGCGTCGAGGGCTCCGGTTTCCCGAGCGGCTGGCTCTTCGTCGACGTCGGCGAGGACTTCTCCCAGGCGCGCCTCGGCATCCGCGTCGTCACCCTCGACCGCGGCCTCCGCCACGACGTCGCCGAGACGTCGCCGTGGCTGCTCGCCGGCGCCAAGACCCTCTCGTACGCGGTCAACCGCGCGGCGCAGCGGGAGGCCGTCCGCCGCGGCGCCGACGACGTCCTGTTCGTGAGCAGCGACGGCTTCGCCCTCGAGGGCCCGACCTCCAACGTGGTGACGCTCACCGATGGGGTGGTCCGGACGCCGAACACCGACCAGGGCATCCTGGCCGGAACGACCCAGGCCGCGGTCTTCGACTTCTTCCAGGCCCGCGGCCTGCGCACCGAGTTCGCACCGCTGACCCTGAACGACGTGCAGGCGGCCGACGCGATCTGGCTGGTCTCCAGTGTCCGCCAGGCGGCGCCGGTCACACACCTCGACGACCGCGAGTACCCGGTGGATGCGGCGCTCACCGCTGACCTGAACACGTACCTCCTCGCCCGCACGGAGTGAGCGGTAGACCTTCCGTGTCACCCCGATTCGACGGCCGTCGGCGGCAGCGCCTAGGCTGATTCCACTGCGCGGGCGACGGAGCCGGCGCGACGGCGGCCGCACCACGCAGCGCCGTCCACGACCCCGGGGAAGGGAGGGTGCGAGGTGAGCGAACAGGTGCCGCGCAGCATCGAGCTGCTTCGTCAGCAGGCGCGCGACGAGCTGTCCGCGATCATCGAGCACCGCTGCCGTGCCGGCGAGGACCCCTGGCAGTTCATCCCCGACCTCCCCAGTGTGGACGAGCAGGTCGTCATCGGTCTGCGGGCCGGAGCGATCGAGGACTTCGACCTCGCCGAGGAGCAGTCCCGGGCGCATCATCCCTCCGCAGGTCGCGACGTGTTCACACGGTTCGAGTACGGCGTGCTGCGCCGGATCGCCCTGGAGCACCCCGAACTGAGCGAAGCGGTCTGGGGGATGCTCGACAAGGTGGAGCGTGCCTGACTAGCCTTCCCGCATGGGAATCGTCACCGCCGACATCGGGATCTCGCTGGACGGCTTCGCCGCCGGACCGAACCAGTCGCTGGAGAAACCGATGGGCGAGGGCGTCGACGGGCGCCTCCACACCTGGATGTTCGAGAGCGCCGACGCCCACCAGGCGGAGATCGACGCCATCACGACGGCCGGCGCCTACGTGATGGGCCGCAACATGTTCGGCCCGGTGCGTCACGAGTGGCCGGGCCCGGACGAGCCGCTCGGCGACTGGGCCGGCTGGTGGGGCGACGAGCCGCCGTACCACGCCCCTGTCTTCGTGCTCACGCACTACGCCCGGGAGCCGCTGGAGCTGACCGGCACCACCTTTAGCTTCGTGACCGACGGCATCCATGCGGCGGTCGAGCAGGCGCGCGTCGTGGCGGGCGAGGCCGACGTGTCCATCGCCGGCGGAGCGGAGACGCTCAACCAGGCGCTGTGGGCGGGGATCGTCGACGAGGTGCGGCTGCACATCGTGCCGCTCACGCTGGGGGCCGGCGAGCGCGTGTTCGACCGCGTCCCGCCGCTCGACCTGCAGCTGATCCGGGAGCGGGTGACCCCCGAGGTCGCCCACCTCACGTACCGCGTGCGGCGCTGAACGCCCACTGCAGCGCGGGTCGCCAAGTCTCCCAGCCGTGGCCGCCGGGGAACGTCCGGAGTTCCGTGCGGATCCCGGGCACCCGCTCCGCTCGGCCGACGAGCCTGCCCGCCTGCGTGGCGACGGCCGCCGTCTCCGGTGCTCCGGGATGCGCTTGCTCGTGGTCGCCGACCGCCACCAGGAGCCGGGTGGTCACCCCGGCCGGGTACGCGGCGAGCGTGGTTCCGTAGCCCAACCGCTCGTAGACCGCGTGGTCGTAGCGGGCCGACTCCGTGCCGAAGGCACCCGAGTCGAGCGCCGACGACCCCTCGGGAGGGTCGGGGTCGTAGACGGCCGGGCTGAGGGCGATCACGGTGCCGAAGGTCTCGGGATGCGCAAACCCGAGCCGCACGGCCCCAGCTCCGCCCATCGAGTAGCCGGCGACCGTGCGGGCGTCCCGGCGGCACGTGACCGGGAGGGTCGCCTCCAGCCGGCCCACCAGGTCCTGGACGATCGCCGTCTCGATCGCCTGCCCGTCCGGATGCGCGGAGTCGACCCAGTAGCCGGCGCGGTCGAGCCACGGCGCATCCGGGATCGCGACGACGCCGGGCGGCAGCAGGTCGAAGACAGGCTCCCAGCTCTCGGCCCCGTCGCCGCGGCCGTGCAGCAGAACGGTGAGCGGATGCGGCCCCGGCCCCTCCGGCCGTACCAGGAGGAAGCGCAGCTCCTCGCCCAGCGCGGCGCTGCGGAGGCTCACCCATTCGGGCCGCCGTCTCATCGGCTCAGGATTGCTCGTGCTCGGGCCGCCATCGCTGCATCCACCATCTGCCCGTCGGCCAGTGTGGCGACGCCGTCCGCGCCGAGCGCTTCGAGGACGGCGTGCGCCCATGCGAGCTCGTCCTCCCGCGGCCGGAACACCTCGCGGATCACCGCCAGTTGCCTGGGGTGGATGGCCGAGCGCCCGTGCCAGCCGAGCCGGCGGCCGCGCTCGCTGTCTGCGCGCAGTCCGTCCAGGTCACGAATCCCGGGGTAGGCGGCGAGCATGGGCGCGGGCAGGTCGGCGGCGCGGGCAGCGACGAGCAGCCGCAGCCGGAGGTGATCGAGCACGAGGTCATCGCGCGTGCCCAGTTCTGCGGCCAGGTCCGACTCGCCCGCCCCCAGCGCGGTGGTCGCGGGATGGGAGGCCAGTTCGAACGCGCGCTCCAGGCCGAGTGCGGACTCCACCAGCACGGTGAGCGGGACGCCGGGCGCCAGCTCGGCGATGCGATCGAGCTCGGCCGGCGACTCCACTTTCGGCAGCCGCAGTCCGAAGGCGGCGGCGGTCGCGGTCAGCGCGACGACTTCATGCTCCGCGCCGCGATTGATGCGCACCTGGATCGCCGGGCCCGGGGCGACATCCCGGCCGGTCAGCCAGTCGGTGACCGACGCGAGCGCAGCATCTTTCCGGTCCGCTGCGACGGCGTCCTCCAGGTCGAAGATGACGATGTCCGCATCCGCAGCGACCGCCTTCTCGAAGCGGTCCGGCCGATCGCCGGGCACGTAGAGGGCGGTGGTGGCGGTCATACGACCCCCCTCTCGCGGAGCGCCGCGAGCTGTTCCGGCGTCACCCCGATCTCCGCGAGCACGTCCGCCGTGTCCTCGCCGTGGCGGCGGCCCGCCCAGCGGATGGCGCCCGGTGTCTCGGAGAGCCGGAACAGCACGTTCTGCATCTTCACCGGTCCCAGTTCGTCGTCCGGGACCGTCTGGACAGTCCCCAGGGCCCGATACTGCGGGTCCGCCAGGATGCCGCGCACGTCGTACACCGGGGCGATGGCGGCCTCCGCCGCCTCGAACGCCGCGATCACCTCGCTCGTCGGCCGCGCCACGATCCACGATCCGACGGCCTCGTCGAGCTCGTCCGCATGCTCGGCGCGGGAGTGACCGCTGGAGAACCACGGCTCGGCCACCACCTCCTCGCGGCCGACCAGGCGCAGGACGCGCTCGGCAATCGACTGCGAGCTGGTCGAGACGGCCACCCAGTCGCCATCGCCGGTGCGGTAGACGTTGCGCGGAGCGTTGTTCACCGAGCGGTTGCCGGTGCGCGGCTGCACGATCCCGAGCTGGTCATAGGCCGTGATCTGCCCCCCGAGCAGCATGAGGATGGGCTCGATGATCGCGAGGTCGATGACCTGACCGCGGCCGTCGCGCTCCGCGGCACGCAGGGCGACGGCGACGGCGTACGCGCAGCTGAGCGCGGCGATTCCGTCGGCGAGCCCGAACGGTGGCAGCGTCGGCGGTCCGTCCGGCTGGCCCGTCAGGGCGGCGAACCCGCTCATCGCCTCCGCGAGGCTGCCGAATCCCGGGCGCGACGAGTACGGACCCGTCTGTCCGAACGCGGTGACCCGCGCGATGACCAGGCGCGGGTTCGCCTCCTGCAGCCGTTCGGGCGAGAGTCCCCAGCGTTCCAGGGTCCCGGGCCGGAAGTTCTCGATCAGCACGTCCGCGTCGGCGGCGAGGGCCAGCAGCAGTTCGGCGCCGGCGGGATCCCCGAGGTTCATCGTGACGGTCCGCTTGTTGCGGCCGAGCGTCTTCCACCACAGGTTGACGCCGTCCCTGGCCGGTCCATGCCCGCGGGCGGCATCCGGCCGGGTGGGATGCTCGACCTTGATGACGGAGGCGCCGAAGTCGCCGAGGAAGGTCGCCGCGAGCGGTCCCGCGAACAGCGTGGAGACGTCCAGCACCCGGACGCCGTCGAGCGGAGCAGTCATAGGGCGTCCTCCTGATCCCACGCCAGCCGGAAACCGATGCTCGGCGAGCGGTCGACCCCGAGTCCCGGCAGCAGGTACTTGAAGCTGAAGGACGGCTCCCGGAGCCCGCCGTCGGCGTACCAGTCTGAGCCCTCCGAACGGTGCTCCGCGCCGCCCTTCAGAAGCACGAACCGGGTGATGCCGTCGTCGTGCTCGCTCTCGGTCAGGTTCCAGACTGCGGGATCCCGCCGCTCGATCCCCGTCTCGGCGGCGAGCTGCCACTCGAACTCGTCGGGCAACCGTGCTCCGGCCCAGGCGGCGTAGACCCGTGCATCGGTCAGCGAGACGCCGGTCACGGGCGCGTCCGCTGCGGCGTCCTGCGTTCCCACCAGGAAGCGGTGAGCGACGGCCGGCCGGTAACCGGTCTCGTCCAGGAAGGCGCGGAACTCAGCGACGGACACCTCTCGCGCGGCGACGGCGACCGGATGCGGAAGGGTGACGGTGAGGGTCTCGGCACGGTCGTCGTGCAGACGCGGTGGGAGCGGCTTCCACTCCTCGACGTAGGGCGCGCCCTGGTAGAAGCCGGTCTCACGGCGGCGGTACGTCACGACGATGTCGCGCGTCCCGGCGTCCACGAGCACAGCGTCGGCCGGGATGGATGCGGAGAGAGACCGGGCGGGGCGCACCCGCACCGACTCCCGCGCCGGGAACGCGGAGTCGGACGACGCCGTGTCGTCGGCCGCCGCGACGAGCAGCTCGGCGATGCCGGCAGGCTCCGGAGTGCCGGGCGCGAGCTCGAGAATCCCTGCGATCCCTCGCGCCGGCACTGTGATCGCGCGCACATCCCGCACACCGGCCGTCACGTCGTACCGGCGGGCGCCCTCGGCGAGGTCGCCGGCGAGTGGATCGCCGTGCCAGTCGGCATCGCCGCGGTTCACGATCGTCCACAGTGCGTGTCCATCGAGAGCCCACCGGGACACGTAGACGCCGGCCCCGACGGCAGCGTCCGTCGCGCCGTCGAGCGGCGACCACTCCCCCGCCACGAGCAGCTCGCTGAGTGCGCGCTGCACGCGCAGCATCCGTCGCAGCGTCCCCTCGTCGCGCGGGTTCCAGCCGACCCAGACGCCGAACACCGCATCCCAGACCAGGATGCCGGTGCCGTTCATCCAGGCGGCCTGCAGCTCGGCGCTGTGGTCGCGGTTCCAGCGGCGGACGCCGTGCATCATGTGCCGCCGCTCGAACCAGTGCGCGCGCATCACGCCGGGCGCCTCCGAGTCGGCGAACCACTGCGCCCAGCTGAGCTGGTGATCCTGGATGCGCTGGTTCGGCACCCGCGACTCGCCCTCGAGCACCTGCGCCGGCGTCGCGCCGAGCAGCGCCGCGACCAGGGCGGAGTCGCCCTCCTTCATCGTGTCGAGGAAGACGCCGTCCACGCCGAACTCCTGAACCAGCCAGGCGAGCTCGTCGGCGTCGGGACCGGCGGCGCGCCGGGTGCCGACATCCCACGGGTTGTAGTCGACGAACACCCGCAGGCCGCGTTCGTGGAAGCGGTCCACGACGTCCTGCAGACCGGGGACGTCGCAATAGAAGTCGAACTGGTTGCGGTCGTCGATCCCGATGACCGGATAGGCGTGCCACAGGACGACCCCGTCCAGGCCGCCCTGCGCGGACACCGCTTCGAGGAAACCGTCGACCGTGAACTCCTGGCGCTGGTGGTCGAACAGCCGGTCGTCCCACAGCCACACCTGCGCGACCGCGTAGGCCGACTGCGCCCAGCGGGTCTCCGGTCGGTCGTAGAGTTCGCCGGTGTAGCCGAGACGGTCACGCGCCTCCTCACGCCAGGCGGCCAGCTCCTTGCGCCACGCAGGCCAGTCCGCCGGGTCGTCCGGCGCCGCGAACACCTTCACGATGTCGCCCGTCTCGGGCGGTAGCCCACCGCCGATGGGCAGCGCCGTCGGCCGGTCGATCGGCCGCGGTACGAGCGGGTCGAACTGGTTGGTGCTGGCCTCGTCGGGGTCAGCTGCGGTCGGCGACGAAGGCACGGATCTCCTCGAGCGTGGGGATGGACGGGACAGCGCCCGGGCGCTGCACAGACAGCGCGGCGGCGGCCGTGGCGAAGCGGGCTGCGGCCGCCAGCGACGCGGAGCGGTCGGATTTGATCGCGGTGCGACCGCCCGCGCGGTCCAATTCCGCGGCGAAGGCGCCGCAGAAGGTATCGCCCGCGCCGGTGGTGTCCACCACTGCGACGCGGTGGGCGGGGACCGAGACGGGCTCCGCCCCGAAGGGCACCACCAGGCACCCCGCTCCGCCCAGGGTGAGCACCACAGACCGGCCGTCGGCCGCGAGTGCGGCTGCGGCCTCTCCGGGCGTCACGGTTTCCGGTGCCAGCAGTGCGGCCTCGTGCTCGTTGACCACCAGGATGTCGACCCTCTCGAGCAGCTCTGCCGGGAGGTCGCGCACCGGAGCTGCGTTCAGCACCACGAGTGCACCGGCCGCCCGAGCCTGCGTCGCCGCCTCGACGACGGTCTCCAGCGGTGTCTCCAGCTGCAGGAGGAGCACGTCGGCTGCGGCCAGTGCTTCCCGCTCGTCCGGCCGCAGTCCGGTCAGGAGGGCGTTCGCGCCCGAGTCGACCACGATGCTGTTCTCGCCCGCCGGGTCGACGGTGATGAGCGCGGTCCCGGTGGGGGCGTCGACGCGGCGATCGAGAACGGTCGCGCCCGTCGCACGGGCCTCGGCGGCCAGGCGGTCGCCCGCTGTGTCGCTGCCGAGCGCGACCACGAACGTGACGGCGGCTCCCGCTCGCGCAGCGGCAACGGCCTGGTTGTTGCCCTTGCCGCCCGCGACGGCGTCGGCCGACCGGGCGAGCACGGTCTCCCCCGGCGACGGGATGCGGTCGACCCGGTAGACGAGGTCGAGGTTCGCGCTGCCGACGACGACGGTGCTCATGCCGCCACCCCCCGGGTCCGTCGAGCGAGCTCGCTGAAGCGCACGTCCGAGAAGCCCGGCACCGACGTGGCCAGCCGGTCGTGCAACGGGTCGATCCACCGGCCGGGCAGCGCGGCGGCGCCGGTGAGCGCGCCGGCGATCGAGCCGGCGGTGGCACCGACGGAGTCGGTGTCCCAGCCGCCGGAGACGGCCAGCGTGATGGTCCGCTCGAACTCGCCTGCCCCGCGTGCGAGTGCGAAGGCGAGCAGTGCGGCGTTGTTCAGCACATGCACCCAGTGCAGCCCCCCGAACTCGGCATGCAGCGCATCGACGGCGGCGACATCGTCGAGGTCGGAGGCGGCGAGCTCGACCCCGCGGCGGACGGCGGCGGCGTACCGGCTCTGCGCCGGGACGACCGACAGGCCGGCGCGCAGCACCTCATCGATCGGGGTGCCGGCGACGGCCGCACTGCAGGCCGCAGCGACGAAGAGCGCCCCGTAGACGCCGTTACGGCCGTGGCTCAGCGCCGCGTCCGTCCACGCCAGGCGCGCGGCGGCGACGGGGTCGCCGGGCGTCGTCCACCCGTACACATCGGTGCGGATCTGCGCGCCGATCCAGTCCCGGAACGGATTCCCGACCCGGCCGGCGACAGCGGGCTCGAACCCGTCCAACAGGTTGCGGTACGTGATCCGTTCCGCCGTGAAGACCCGGCCGCCGGGCAGCGCGTCGAGCCAGGACTGCGCGACATCGTCGGTGGTGAAGCTCCGGCCGCGCGACTCCAGCAGCTGCAGGGCGATCAGCGGGAAGTTGAGGTCGTCGTCCTCCGGCATCCCGTCGATGTTCTCGACGAGGCTGGTCGGCCGGCTGCGACGGTTCCAGGGGTAGCGCTCCGCGACCGCCGGATCGAGACCGATCTCGGTGAAGTACGACCTGATCGGCCAGTTGCCCGTCGAGCGCGCAATTGCACGGATGCCCTCCAGCGAGACCTTCTCGACCGGTTTCCCGAGCAGGCAGCCGGCCGCCCGCCCGAGCCACGCGCCGAGGAGGCGATCGTCGAGACGCCCGCCGACGTCGCGCGGGCCGCCAGCGGCCGGCCGGCCCGCAGCCGAATGGCCGTCGCCCGGCGACGCCGCAATGATCTCGTCGAAACCCTCCGGCTCCGCCGCGACCAACTCCGCGGGGTCGGGACGCTCGTCCACCTCCCGCAGCACCTCGCGCGCCAGCCGGCGCAACGGCTCGGCAGCCGGCTCCGGCGTCGCACCACTGACCGGCGCGGACGCCGCTCCGCCTGCGTCGCGCCAGCGCTCGCGCAGGTCGGCGACCTCGCGGCCATCGAGCTCCGCCGCCACGAACGCGTGCGGCACCAGGTCCTCCGGTTGCGTCCAGGACAGGCGCAGCATCACACCGCCTCGGCGTCGATCAGCGCGTACGCCGAGCGACCCGCGGCGACGACGTCCGCCCGCCGCGCGTCCTTCGCCCACACATCCCGCGCGACGGACGCCATGACCGGCCCCGTCGCCGTGACATCGATGCGGCTGCTTTCCGAGACGGCCGTGAGCCACTCCTGCGGGACGACCTCCAGGCCGCCCAAGGCTCCGGCGATCGACCCGGCCATCACGGCGATGGAGTCCGAGTCGCGGCCGTAGTTGACCGCGCCGAGCACCGCCTCGCGGTAGTCGCCGCCGGACGCGATCAGCATGCCGAGAGCGATCGGCAGCTCTTCGATCGACTTCGTGCGGCTCGGGATGCGCGCATCCCGAGCAGGTGCACGGTAGTGCGGGCCGACCGTGTCGAACGGCTCGACCGCAGCCCGGAGCACGCTGAGTCCGGCGCGCCAGTCGGTGACCCGGGATGCGGCCTCCGCGACCGCTTCGATGGCGTCGCGGGTTCCGTCCTTCGCCAGCCGCAGCGCGGTAGCGATCACCGTGTCCAGGTCCGCTCCCGGCCGCATCGCCTCGGCGACGGCGGCGGCGAACACTCCAGCAGCCTCCCGGCCGTAACTGGACTGGTGTGCGCCGGCCACATCGATCGCTTCGGCGTACGCTGCGTCCGGTGCGCCCGCGTTGACGATGCCGATCGGCCCGACGTACATGGTGGCGCCGCAGTTCACGATGTTGCCGACGCCCGCCTCGCGCGGGTCGATGTGGCCGTAGTGCAGCCGGGCGACCATCCACTTCTCGGCCAGGAAGATGCGCTGCAGCAGCAGCGCTTCGGACTCGAACTCCGGGATCCAGCGCTTCTCGCCGATCAGCAGCGGGACGAGGTGGTCGGCGATCGCGTACGCGTCCAGGTGGTCGCGGAGCGTGTCGTACACCTCCACCAGCGCGTTCGTCATCAAGGTGTCGTCGGTGATGTGGCCGTCGCCCTTGTGGTAGGGCGCGATCGGTCGCGCGTTCCGCCAGTCGGCGAGGAACGGAGGGACGATGCCCTGGATGAAGCCGCCGTAGCGCTCCTGGATGGCCTCGGGCGTGTTGCCCTCGGCCGCTCCCCCGATCGCGTCTCCCACGGCCGCGCCCGCGAGCGCGCCCGTGCTTGAGTTCACCAGGGCATCCATCGTCTCTCCTTTTGTTCCGTGTGTCTCGTGGCGGCTGCGCGTCCGGTCAGCCGACCGCGGACCAGCCGTCCGTCAGCTGCTTCTTCAGATCGTCCAGGCTGATCGCGTTGGTCAGGTACTTCTGCAGAGCCGGAGTCGCGTACTGGTCCTTCCACTGCGGATAGTTGGTGGCCGCCTGGAAGGGTGCAGCCGTGAGCTCGTCGCCCGACTTGAGGATGACGTCCCAGCCGTTCTTGCCGGACGTGTCCTTCGCGACCTGTGCGCGTGCGGCGGACGACGCGGGGATGAGCCAGTCGCCCTCGGCGAGCTTCGCCTGGTTGTCGGCCTTCATGAAGTAGTCGATGAACTTCGCCGCCTCAGGGATGTGCTTGCTCTGCGCCGAGACCGACATCGTCTGCGGGTTGGCGGCCTGATCGGCGCCCTTCGTTCCCGCGAGCGGCGGGAGCACGGCCCAGTCGAATCCTGCCGGGGCCGATTCGCTGATCTGCTGCGCCACGTAGTTGCCGCCGATGTACATCGCGTACTTGCCGCCGAAGAAGCCGGGGAGCACGTCGCTTCCGCTTTGCGTCAGCGACACGGGGTCGAGCGATTTGTCCGTGTAGGCCATCGCGTTGATGCGCTTCGGCACCTGCAGTTCGTCGTCACCGACGTGGATGGTGGACTTGCCGTCCTTGTTGTCGAAGAACGTGCCGCCGAAGCCGAGGGCCAGGTTCATCACGGTCGCCGTCGGGGACTTCATGCCCCAGCCGGTGCCGAAGTTGCCGCCCGAGGTCAGCTTCTTCGAAAGCGACTCAAAGTCGTTCCAGCTCAGGGTCTTCCCGTTCGGGATGTCGACCCCTGCGGCCGAGAACGCCTTCTTGTTCGCGAACACGACGTATGACTGCAGCAGCGTGGGGGCCGCGACGATCTTGCCGTCGGGCGTGGTGACCGACTTCCAGATGTTCTTCGAGACCGCGTCCTTGGTGTCGGAGCTGAGCTTGCTGCTCAAATCGGCGAGGTAGCCCTGCTGGGCGAAGCCCATGATGTCAGCCGACTCGTCGTGGATGATGTCCGGCGCGGTTCCGCCCTGGAACTGCGTGACGAGCTGGTCGTGCACGTTGTCCCAGCTTCCCTGCTGGAGCTTCACCTGAATGTTCGGGTTCGCCTTGTTCCACGAGTCGACGATGTCCTTCGTCGCTGTGACCGTGGTGTCCTGGAAGGCGAGCGACTGGAAGGTCAGCGTGACCTTGCCTCCTGTCGCGGTGTCGTGGCCGCCCGAGGACGAGCAGCCGGCGAGGGCGAGCGTCGCGGCGGCGATGCCGGCGACGAGCGCGCTCACCCGGAAGGTGCGTGTGCGCATGGTTTCTCCTTGGTTGGGGTTGGTGGGTCTCAGCCCTTGACGGCGCCGCTGAGCAGGCCGGAGGTCAGGCGTTTCTGGATGAGGAGGAAGAACACGAGGCTGGGGATGGTCGCGAGCAACGAGGCCGCTGCGAGCTGTCCGAGCTGGACCTGACCTTCGGCGCCCACGAAGCGGGCGAGCGCCAGCGGCAGGGTCTGGAGACTGGGGTCCTGGATGAGCACAAGCGCGAAGAAGAACTCGTTCCAGGCATTGATGAAGGTGAACAGGCTGGTGGCGACGAGTCCCGGTGCCAGCAGCGGGAGCACGATGGTCCGCAGCGTCCGCAACCGGCCCGCGCCGTCCATCGCGCCGGCTTCTTCCAGCTCCACCGGGATGCCGGCGATGTACCCCTGCAGCATCCACAGGGCGAACGGGAGCGACCAGACCGTGTACACGAGCACCAGGCCGGCCAGATTGTTGATCAGGCCGATGTTCTTCAGCACGAGGAACAGCGGGATGATGATCAGGATGAACGGGAACACCTGGCTGAGCAGGATCCAGCCGGTCGCGATCCCGCGCAGCCTGGTACGGAAGCGCGCGAGCGCGTAGGCCGCCGGAAGGGCGATGATCGTGACCAGCACGGTGGTGGACACCGCGACGATCAGGCTGTTCCCCGCGGCCGCCACCAGGTTCGCCTTGTCCATCGCCTGCACGAAGTTCTGGAGGTCGAAGGTGGTCGGCAGGAAACCCGGGTTCGGTGACTGGAGCTCGCGCGAGGTCTTGAACGCCGTCGTCAGCAGGAATAGCAGTGGGAAGCCCAGGAAGATCATGTACAGCACGAGGGCGACGTACTGGAGCGGGCGTGCGATGTGACGAGCCCGCTTCACCGAGGCGCTTTTGACGGGACCGGAGGCGAGAGTGGTGGAGGTCATGCGTTGCGACTCCTCATCTGACCGCGGAGGTACAGGAACAGGAAGATCGCGATGACCACGACCATGACGTTGCCCATGGAGGCTGCATACCCGAAGTTCCCGTAGCGGAAGGCTTCGTTGTACGCGAACAGCATCGGGAGCATGGTCGTGCCGCCCGGGCCGCCTGCGGTCAGAACGAAGACGAGCGCGAACGAGTTGAAGTTCCAGATCAGGTCGAGCGTCGTGATCGCCACGATGACCGGCCGCAACGCCGGCAGAGTGATGTGCCAGAACCGTCGCCAGGTGCTCGCGCCGTCGATCGCCGCCGCTTCATGCAACTCGGTCGGCACATTCTGAAGGCCCGCGAGCAGGGTGATGGTGGTCTGCGGCATCCCGGCCCAGACACCGACGACGATCACGGCGGGAAGCGCGATGGAGGCGTTGCCCAGCCAGTTGATGTCGCTCGGGAGGCCGAGGCCGCGCAGCGCCTGGTTGATCGGTCCGTAGCTGGGATTCAGCATGAGCCGCCACATGATCGCGATGATCACCGGCGGCATCGCCCACGGCACCAGCGCCAGCGTCCTCGCCAGCCAGCGAAGCCGCAGATTCAGGTTGAGCAGCAGCGCGAGGCCCAACGACGCGAGAAACTGCAGGATCGTCACGCTGAACGCCCACAGCAGACCGATCCCGAACGAATTCCAGAAGAGGGCGTTGCCGCCCAGCTTCGTGTAGTTGTCGATTCCGTTGAAATTGATGGGCAGGTTGTAGCCGGCGCGCGCGTCGGTGAAACCCAGCAGGATGCCCTGCACCAGCGGGTAGACGCTGAAGATGACGATCGGGAGCAGGGCGGGCAGCACGAGCAGCACCGCGTCGCGGCTTCGACCGCCGGCGGGGCCGCCGGCCAGGCGCCGGCGCCGTCTCGGCGCCTGGGGCGAAGCCCCGGTCGGAGGCGCGACCGTCGTCGTCATTCGCCGGCCACCTCTCGGGCGGCGGAGGACTCCCGGATGCTCAGTGTCGGCTCGATGACGACCGTCTTGGTCGCGACTCCCGGGTTCTCCAGACGGCGGATGAGCAGCTTGGCCGCCGTGCGGGCGCGCTTCGCTGAGCCGAGGTTGACACTGGTGAGGGCCGGGTCGGCGAGTTCAGCGGCTTCGCTGTCGTCCATCCCGACCACCGCCACATCGTGGGGCACCCGGATGCGGCGAGCCGCGAGTTCTTTGAGGACCGCGACCGCGATCAGGTCGTTCGCGCACACGATCGCATCGGGTGAGCACTGACCGAGCAGGCGCGCTGCCGCCTTGCGACCCGCCTTGTAGGTGAAGTCGGACGCCGCGACCTGCAGGTCCGCGGTCGTCGGGAGTCCGAGACGCTCGACGGCCCGGAGGTACCCCTCGAGGCGGGCCGCACCGGGGACGGTGTCGACCGGGCCGTTCACGAAGGCGATGTGGCGACGGCCCGTGGAGGCGAGGTGCTCGACAGCGAGGCCGACGCCCGCAACGGAGTCGGCGCGGACGCTGTCCACGTCCGCCTCCGAGGGCAGCGAGCCGATGACGACCGTCGGGATGCGGCTGCCCTGGAGTGCCGCCACCAGCTCCTCGGTGACACGGAGCGGGCTCATCAGCAGTCCGTCGGCGAACCCGCGATTGAGGCTTCCGAGCAATTCGATCTGGTCCTTCGGATCGCTGCCGGTCGACGACAGCACCAGGCGGTACCCCTTCTTCGCCGCGACCCGGGCCACCTCGTGCATCATCTTGACGTAGACCGGGTTCCCGAGGTCCGCGACCGCGAGCGCGATCTGGTCGGTACGTCCGGTCTTGAGCGTCCGCGCGCTGGCGTCGGGGACGTAACCGAGCTCGTCGGCCGCGCGGCGGACGCGCTCAGCGAGCTGTGCCGACGCGGGCTGGCCGTTGAGGACCCGGGATACCGAGGCGATCGAAACGCCCGCGCGTTCGGCGACGAGGACGAGCGTGGACCGTTTCGCTTCGATCGTCGGCTGCTCGGACATGCACTGCTCCTGCTTCATTGGAAGGATCGCTGCTGGAAACGTTCTTGGGAACGTTTACGAGAACGTTTACAGGAACGCTAACACAGACGTGCGTCCATGTCGAACGCGACGAAGCGGAAGGAATGCGGTTACAGGTCCGCGGCGTTCGTCACGGGAATGCGGCAGACGAAAGCCCGGCACGGGTACGCCGTCGCAACTCCGCCCTGGGCCGTCCGGCCCTCGAACAGTTCGAAGCCCTGAGCGGCGAGCGCGGCCGCCTCCGATTCGGTCGCCATGGCGACAAGGGGCGCGCTGTGCCGCCGGGCGGCGGACACGAGCCCGGATGGTGCCGCGGCTGACCCTTCGACCGCATCCGGAACCACCACGACGAGTTGCTCCGCCTCCCCCGCCAGCCGGGACATCAGTGCCAGCGAGGTCCCGAAGGCGCTCGGCGCCTGGATCGCCTGCGCCGCGACCATCCGCATCCCCTCGCGTGCCGCCCGCTCGTAGCGTCGTTCGCCCGTCATCAGGTACAGCGTGTGGGCGGCCTGCGCCATCGACGAGAGCCCTGACGGGTAGGCGCCCTCCGACGGGTCGACGCGCACCGCCAGCCCGGTCGCCTCCAGCACCGGGTCTCCACCGCCCGGAGTCTCGAACGGGCACGTTCCGTCGCCCGCCGCATCCAGGCACAGGTCGACCAGGTCGCGTGCCGCCGTCGCCGCGGACACATCGCCCGCGGCGAGCGCCAGCTCGAGCGGCCCGGCTGCCAGGCCGCCGTAGTCTTCGAGCGTCGCGCCTGCCTCCGAGCGGCGGTCGCCGAGGGAGGTGCGCAGCAGGGTCCCGTCCTCGCGACGGTGGCGGCTGAGCACCGCATCCGCCGCCTCCCGGGCCGCCGCGATCCAGGCGGGGCGGTCGAGGATGCGCCCGGCTCGGGCCAGCGCGCCGATCGCCAGGCCGTTCCAGCCGGTGAGCACCTTCTCGTCGAGCGGCGGAGGGTCCAGCCGGGCGCGGTCCGCCGGCGGGAGCGTGTAGTAGGTGCCCTCCACGCGGGCGCCGTCGATCGTGCTCTCCGAGTCCTGCGCCGACGCGAAGCCGCCGGAGGGCCGGCGCAGCACGCCGAGCAGGAACGCCGCGACGCCGTCGGCCGTGCGCTCGGCCCACTCCGCGCCGGTCTGCTGCCAGGCGCGGGCGTAGGCGTCGAGCAGGAGCGCGTTGTCGTAGAGCATCCGCTCGTAGTGCGGCTCGCTCCAGTCGCGCCGGGTGGCATAGCGGAAGAAGCCGCCGTCGACCACATCGCGCAGCGGTGAGGCGGCCATCCGTTCCAGAGTCCGCGCAGCAAGCTCATGGCCCGACGGGCGCGCGAGGAGGAAGTCGAGCAGTGGCGCGACCGGGAACTTCGGCGCCGTGCCGAAACCGCCGAACTCCGGGTCCTCCGCCTCCGCCAGCTGGGCGACGGCGGCATCCAGGGCCCGATCGTCGGGGAGGTCGGAGACCGAGGTCGCCGCCTCCGCCGCCGCGGCGAGCGCGCTCACGACCTTGCCCGCGTCCGACTCGACCTCGCTGCGCCGAACGGTCCACGCATCCGACACCGCGTCCAGCACCTGCCGGAACGACGCACGACCGGCAACCGGCTGCGGTGGGAAGTACGTGCCCGCGAAGAAGGCCCGGCCCTCGGGCGTCGCGAAGACCGTCAGCGGCCAGCCGAGGTTGCCCGTGAACGCGCTCGCGGCCGACAGGTACGCAGCATCGACGTCGGGATGCTCCTCACGGTCGACCTTGATCGCCACGAACCGCGCGTTCAGCTCCTCCGCCGTGGCCGGGTCGCTGAAGCTCTCCCGGGCCATGACGTGGCACCAGTGGCAGGTCGCGTAGCCGATCGACACCATCACGGGGACGTCGCGCCGCCGCGCCTCGGCGAACGCGTCGGCTCCCCACGGGTACCAGTCCACCGGGTTGTCCGCGTGCGCGCGCAGGTACGGGCTGATCGCGTCCGCGAGCCGATTCGACATGGGCTCACCCTACGACGGCGGTGCCGGAACGGAAGCCCCGGGTTCCGCGCGTATCGCGGGGCGCCTCCGCTCGCCGACCACCCGTGCCGGTCGGAGATTCGTCCGCTTGCGTCGGAGATCTGCCCCCCACAGCCCTCGATTCTCCGTCCGGCCGCGGTCGGTCGGAGAATCGGCCGCGATTCTCCGCCGTTACGCAGGAACCTGGATCCCGACCAGCAGCATCAGCCCGCCGTATCCATCCCCTGCAGCCGCACCGACGAGTTCAGGTAGAACGCGGCCAGCACCGCGTAGCTCAGGCACGCGATGGCCGGGATGATGGCGTTCTCGGGTTTGCTGGCGAAGGCGCCCACACCGGAGATGAAGGCCAGCACGGCGAGGAGGGCGCCGATCCAGAAGCCCGCCGCAGGCCGCGCCGTCGCCCGCCACCAGGGGCGCGGGTCGGCCCGGTTCTCCTCCGCACCACGGAACGTGCGCACCCCGACGACGACATAGGCGACGTTGAGCACGGCGACGATCAGCACGTCGAACGTGGGATTCACCAGTCGCGCGATGAGGAAGACGTTGAGCACCAGGATGAGTGCGAAAACGCCCACGATGTAGGCGATCTTCCCGGTGGCGGACGTGATTCTCACGCGTCGAGCCTAGCCCGGGGGTGCGGCGTCGCAACGCCGCTCCCCCGGTCGGCGGAAATCAGTTCACCTCTGCGGGGTGGGCGCTGACGCGTCCCTCGCGCTCCAGCGAGTTGATCGCCGCGACCTCGTCGGCCGTCAACTCGAAGTCGAAGACGTCGAAGTTCTCGGCCATCCGCTCGCGCCGGTTCGACTTGGGGAACACGATGTTCCCGGTCTGCAGGTGCCAGCGGATGACGACCTGCGCGGGCGTCTTGCCGTGCGCTTCGGCAGCCTCCGCGACCTCGGGCACCTCGAACAGCGGGTACTTGCCCTGGCCGAGCGGGCCCCAGGCCTCGATCTCGATGCCGTTCCTGCGGGCGAACGCGGTCACCTCGGGCTGCTGGTGCGCCGGGTGCAGCTCGATCTGGTTGACGGCCGGGACGATGTCCGTGCTGGCGAGCAGCTTCTCCAGGTGCGGGACCAGGAAGTTGGAGACGCCGATCGCCTTCGCACGGCCGGACGCATAGATCTTCTCCAGCGACGTCCACGCCTCGACGAAGGTGTCCTTCTGCGGCGTCGGCCAGTGGATGAGGTACAGGTCGACGTAGTCGAGGCCCAGCTTCCCGAGCGATTCCTCGAACGCGTTCTCCGCGTCCGTCTGGCGGTCGTTCCACAGCTTGGTGGTGACGAACAGCTCCTCGCGCGGGATGCCGGAGGATGCGATCGCCCGGCCGACGCCCTCCTCGTTTCCATAGATCGCAGCGGTGTCGATGTGGCGGTATCCGACCTCGAGGGCGTCGGTGACGATCCGCGTCGTCTCGGCCGGGTCGACCTTGAAGACGCCGAAGCCGAGCTGAGGGATGGTGGTCCCGTTGTTCAGGGTCAGAAGCGGGGTATTTGCGTGTGCAACCATATCCGCCACGGTACCAGGGGCGGGTGGATCAGCCGACCGGTTGCGCGCCCGCCTCGGCCTCGAACCGCGCCACCAGCTCCCGCTTCAGCACCTTGCCGCTCGGCCCGAGGGGCAGTGCCTCAAGGATCTCCACGCGACGCGGGTACTTGTAGGCGGCGACCTTCTGCTGTGCGAAGGCGACCAGCTCCTCCCCGTCCGCCTCGCCGCCGGGCATCAGGGTCACCGCGGCCATGATCTCCTGGCCGTGCGTCTCGTGCACCACCCCGAAGACGGCCACCATCGCGACGGCGGGATGCGTCGACAGCACCTCCTCGACCTCCCGCGGGTACACGTTGTACCCGTTGCGCACGATCATGTCCTTCTTGCGGTCGACGATCGTGATGTAGTCGTCGTCGCTCTTCGTGCCCAGGTCGCCCGTCCGGAACCAGCCGTCCACCACCGCCTCCGCGTTCGCCTCCGGCAGGTTGAGGTATCCCTTCATCAGGTTGTGGCCGCGGACGACGATCTCGCCGAGTTCACCCCGGGGCAGCAGCTCGATCCGGTCGTCCACCTCGGGGTCGGCGATCTCCACATCCACACCCCAGATCGGCGTGCCCACCGTGCCGACCCGCGTCGGGCGGCCGCGGTGGTTGAAGGACGCGACGGGCGAGGTCTCCGTGAGGCCGTAGCCCTCGTGCACGTCGATGCCGTACACCTCCTTCATCCGCTCGATGACGGCGACGGGGATGGCCGCGCCGCCGCTCATGCCGTAGCGGAGCGGCGGACGGTGCTGGTTCGACTTCGCCGCCTCGAGCAGCGCGATGTACATCGTCGGCACGCCGGTCATCACCGTGCAGGCGTGCTCGTTGAGCAGCTGCAGCGCGGTGGCGCCGTCGAATTTCGGCACCAGCACGACCGCCGCGCCGGCCCGGAAGCCCATGTTCATGACGCAGGTCTGCCCGAACGTGTGGAACAGCGGCAGGCAGCCCAGGATGCGGTCGGTCGGTTCGAGGTCGAGGGTCGTGCTCAGCAGCACGTTCACCTGCTCGATCAGCGAGAAGTGGCATCCCTCCGCGCCCTTCGGCTTGCCCGTCGTGCCGCTGGTGTAGAGGATCGTCGCCGTGTCGAGCGGGTCCCGCGGCACGTAGCTGTCGATGGGGGTGGATGCGGCGGCCAGGTCCTCGAGCCGCGGGAACGGCGCCTGCTCCAGCAGCTCGTCCGGCACGAGCACCGACAGCGTCGGGATGCCGGCCAGCCCGGCACCGCGTGCCCCCTCGCCGAGCAGCGGCGCGGCGCAGATCAGCACCGAAGCGCCGGAATCGCCCAGCACGTACGCGATCTCCTCCGCCTTCAGCAGCGCGTGCACAGGGACGACGACCGCGCCGAGCGCGAGCACGGCGTAGTACGCCCGCGGGAAGTCGGGCACGTTCGGCAGCATCAGCGCCACCTTGTCGCCCGGTTCCACACCGAGGTCGCGGAGCGCGCCCGCGTACGCCCGCGTCTGCTCCCACAGCTCGCCGTAGCGGATCTCGCGGCCCGCGAAGATCAGGGCGACGTTGTCGGGGTGCCGATGCGCCGTCTCCGCCAGGATGCTCGCGACCGACATGGTGGCATAGCCGTGACTCATGGGGTTCTCCTCGTCTCCGTCGACGCCGGACCCTCTCCGGGTTAGGGCGAATCTACGTCGCCCGCCGCCGCGGGGCAACGCCCCAGCCCGGGGCGCGCCGCCGCCTGTCGTCACGTACCCCGTGTGTCGCACGTACGCCGCCGTTCGTCACGTACGCCCCCGCGCGCCCGACCGCGCACGTTCCGAACGCCGGCGCTCACCGCCGCCGGCCAGGAGGACGCGAGGCGCAGCTAGAATGGAAGGCTCATGTCTTCCACCGAGACCCTCCCGCGCATCGTCTTCCCGAGCGAGCTGCCGGTCAGCCGCATGCGGGACGAGATCGCGCGCGCCATCCGCGACAACCAGGTCGTCATCGTCGCGGGCGCGACCGGTTCCGGAAAGACCACGCAGCTGCCGAAGATCGCCCTCGAACTCGGCCGCACGAGCATCGGCCACACCCAGCCGCGACGCCTCGCGGCCCGGACCATCGCCGAGCGGATCGCCGAAGAGCTCGGCCAGTCCGTCGGCGAGCTGGTCGGCTACCAGGTGCGCTTCACCGACCGCGTGTCCAAGGCGACCCGGATCAAGCTGATGACCGACGGCATCCTGCTCAACGAGCTGCGCCGTGACCGGATGCTGCGCGCCTACGACACGATCATCATCGACGAGGCGCACGAGCGCAGCCTCAACATCGACTTCCTGCTCGGGTACCTCAAGCAGCTGCTTCCGCAGCGTCCCGACCTCAAGCTGATCATCACGTCGGCGACCATCGACCCGCAGAGCTTCGCCGAGCACTTCGCGTCCGCCGACGGCACACCCGCGCCGATCGTCGAGGTCTCCGGCCGCACCTACCCGGTCGAGATCCGCTACCGCCCACTCGTCGCGGAAGCGATGGAGGAGGACGACGACGATCCGGATCCCGTCCCCTCCGTCGACCGCGACTACCTGCAGGGCATCAACGACGCCCTCGACGAGCTGGCCCGCGAGGACCGCGGCGACGTGCTCGTGTTTCTGTCCGGCGAGAACGAGATCCGGGACGCGGCCGACGCCATCCGGGGCCGCAATCTGCCCGGAACGGAGGTGCTGCCGCTGTACGGGCGCCTCTCCGCCGCCGAGCAGGACCGGGTGTTCCAGCCGTCCACGATGGCCGGCGTCCGCCGGCGCGTGGTGCTCGCCACGAACGTCGCCGAGACGAGTCTCACCGTCCCCGGCATCAAGTACGTGGTGGATGCCGGCACGGCCAGAATCAGCCGCTACAGCACGCGCGCGAAAGTCCAGCGCCTCCCCATCGAAGCGATCTCGCAGGCGAGCGCGAACCAGCGCTCGGGCCGGTCCGGCCGCACCAGCGACGGCATCGCCATCCGCCTGTACTCGGAGGAAGACTTCGAGAAGCGGCCCGAATTCACCGAGCCGGAGATCCTGCGCACCAACCTCGCCGCGGTCATCCTGCAGATGATCTCGCTGGGGCTGGGCGACATCGCGGCGTTCCCGTTCCTCACCCCGCCCGACTCCCGCGGCATCAAGGACGGCCTCGACCTCCTCACGGAGCTCGGCGCGATCAGCGCGGCGAAGGAGGGCTCGAAGCTGACCGCGGTCGGCCGCCAGCTGGCGCAGCTGCCGATCGACCCGCGATTCGCCCGGATGGTGGTCGAATCCAAACGGCACGGCACCTCGCGCGAGGTGATGGCGATCGTCGCAGGCCTGACCATCCAGGACCCGCGGGAGCGTCCCGTCGAGAAACGGGGCAGTGCCGACGAGAAGCACGCGCGCTTCGCCGACCCGACCAGCGACTTCCTCACCCTGCTCAACCTCTGGAACTATCTGGAGGAGCAGCAGAAGGAGCTCTCCTCCAGCGCGTTCCGCCGCCTCTGCAAGGCCGAGTACCTGAACTTCCTGCGGGTGCGCGAGTGGCAGGACGTCTACCGGCAACTGCGGCAGCTCGCGAAGCCGCTCGGCCTGACCATCGGCGAGCCGTCGGTGAACCCGGACGGCATCCACCGCTCGCTGCTCGCGGGTCTGCTGTCGCACATCGGGTTGAAGGATGTGCGCGAATCAGGCAACAAGGGAAGCGCGCGCGGCGCGCGGCAGTCCGAGTACCTCGGCGCGCGCCAGACCCGGTTCGTGATCTTCCCCGGCTCGACCCTCGCCAAGAAGCAGCCCAACGTCGTGATGAGCGCCGAACTCGTGGAGACGTCCCGCCTCTTCGCCCGGATGAACGCCTCCATCGACCCGGCCTGGGCCGAACCCATCGCCGGCGACCTGTGCAAGCGGCAGTACAGCGAGCCGCACTGGGAGAAGAACCAGGGCTCGGTCGTCGCGTACGAGCGGGTCACCCTGTTCGGCGTGCCGATCATCCCGCGCCGCCGCGTTCAGTACGCGCGGATCGACGCAGCGCTGTCCCGGGACCTGTTCATCCGGCACGCCCTCGTCGACGGCGAGTGGGACTCGCACCAGGCGTTCGACCGCGCCAACCGGAAGCTGCGCGCCGAGCTGCGCGAACTGGAGGAGCGGACGCGGCGCCGCGACATCCTCAACGACGACGAAGCGGTCTTCGAGTTCTACGACAAGCGCATCCCGGCCGAGGTGGTGTCCACGCGGTCGTTCGAAGGCTGGTGGAAGACGGCCCGTCAGGAGACCCCCGACCTGCTGACGATGACGCAGGAGGCGCTGCTCGACGAGGATGCGGCGGACATCGACGAGGAAGCGTTCCCGCCGGTGTGGCGGCAGGGCGACCAGCGGCTCACGCTGCGCTACCGGTTCGAGCCGGGAGCGGAGGACGACGGCGTGACCGTGCAGGTCCCCCTGCCGTTGCTCGCCGGGCTGCTCCCCGACGGCTTCGACTGGCAGGTGCCCGGCCTCCGCCATGAGCTGGTGACCGCACTCATCAAGTCGCTGCCGAAAGCCATCCGCCGTCAGGTGGTTCCCGCGGCGGACTGGGCGCAGCGGCTCCTCGGCGAACTGGCCGGGACGGCCGGAATGCGTGCCCACGAGGGAGAGCGGCCCGCCGGGTCGCTGACCGACACCCTCGCCGCGACGATCTCGCGTCTGACCGGGTCGCGCGTCAGCGGCAGCGACTTCGACCTCGACCGGCTGCCGCCGCACCTCCGGCCGACTTTCCAGGTCGTCGGCGAGCGCGGGCGACCGATGGCCAGCGGTAAAGACCTCGCCGCGCTGCAGGACCGGCTGCGCTCACGGGCCCGCGACTCCGTGGCCGCCGTGGCGGAGGCGCGGACGCCCAACGCCCTCGAACGGACCGGCCTCACCAGCTGGGACTTCGACGAACTCCCGCGCTTCGTCGACTCGACGCATACCGGGCCCGGCGGGACGAAGAACGTCATCCGTGCCTACCCGGCCCTGGTCGACGACGGGTCGTCGGTCAGCATCCGCCTGCTGGGCACGCCCGCCGAGCAGGCTCGCGCCATGCCGGGCGGGGTGCGTCGCCTGCTGCTCGCGAGCGTCCCCTCGCCCGTCGCCTACGTGCAGCAGCACCTCACGTCGAACGAGAAGCTCACCCTCGCCGCCAGCCCGTACCCCAACACCAAGGCACTCTTCGACGACTGCCTCCTCGCCGTCGTCGACTCGGTGCTGTACCGGATGAAGCCGGACGGCCAGCTGTTCATGCGGGCCGAGTTCGAAGCGGTCCGCGACCGGGTGTCGGGCATCGTGATGGATGCGATGTTCGAGACGGTCGCGCTCGTCACGCGCATCCTCACCGCGGCCCGCACCGCGGAAAAGGCGATCTCGTCGGTCACCGCACTCACCTACCTGCCGGCGCTCAACGACGCGAAGGGTCAGCTCGGTGGGCTGGTCTGGGCGGACGGAAAGGGGCGCGGCTTCGTCGCGGCGACCGGCATCGAACAGCTCCGGCACGTGCCGCGCTACCTCGCCGGGATCACGCAGCGGATGCAGGCGCTGCCGACCAATCCCGGCCGCGACCGCGCGTGGCAGACGCAGGTGGAGACGGCCGTTGCCGTCTACACGGACGCCGGCGGCCGCATCCCTCCCGCCCCCGACGCATCGGCCGCCCTCGTGCACGCCCGGTGGATGCTGGAGGAGTTCCGCGTCTCCCTCTTCGCCCAGTCGCTCGGCACCGCCGAGTCCGTCTCCCTCCCCCGCCTCCGCAAGCTCCTCGCCTCCTAACGCCCCGCCCCCCGCCGTCGAGTACACAAAAAGTGCACGCCCCAACGGCGTGTCGCGTGCAGTTTGTGTGTACTCGACGGCGGGGGGCGGGGGCGCAAGGGGTTAGACGGAGAGGTGGAAGCCGCCGTTGGAGTGGAGGAGCTGGCCGGTGATCCAGCCGCCGGCCGGGGAGAGCAGGAAGGCGACGATGTCGGCGGTGTCCTGCGGGCGGCCGAGACGGCCCAGGGCGGTTTCTGCGGCGAGTGACTCGGCGAGCTCCGGCGTCATCCAGCCGGTGTCGATCGGGCCGGGATTGACCAGGTTCGCCGTGATGCCGAGGTGCGCCAGCTCCACCGCCGCCGCGGTGACGATGCGGTCGAGGGCGCCTTTGCTCGCGCCGTACGGCAGGTTGTGCGCGGTGTGGTCGCTGGTCAGGGCGACGATCCGTCCGAGACCGAAAGCGCCAGGCTCGAACTGCTCGGCGAACGCTTTGATGAGCAGCCACGAGCCGCGCGTGTTCACGGCGAAGTGCCGGTCGAACGCCTCCACCGAGGTGTCGAGGATGCCGCTGTCGACCGAGTGCGCGTGGCTTGCGATCAGCGCTTGGATCGGCCCGAGGCCCGCGCGGACGCGCTCGACGGCGAGGGCCGGGGCTTCCGGGTTGGCGAGGTCCACCGCGACGGGAAGCGCTCGGGCGCCGAGCGCTCGCAGCTCGTCCGCGAAGGCGTCGTGGGCGCGTTCGTGGGCTCCCCACGGCATCGTCGCGTCGTAGTCGTCCCAGAAGGCGAATGCGACATCCCAGCCGAGGGTGGCCTGGTTGCGGGCGATCGCGGCGCCGATCGAGTTCGGCCGGCTCGCACCGGTGACGAAGGCCACGGGCCGGGTCGAGCGGGCGTCGTTGTCCATCCGACGATTCTGTCAGACGCGACGCCCGCCCGATGCCGGAGATCGGGCCGGAGACCGGGCTACAGCACCTTGGACAGGAACGCCTGCGTCCGCTGGTGCTGCGGGTTGCTGAGCACCTCGCGCGGGTCGCCGGATTCGACGACCACGCCGCCGTCCATGAAGACCAGCTCGTCGGCGACCTCGCGGGCGAAGCCCATCTCGTGCGTCACGACGATCATCGTCATGCCGCTCGAGGCCAGGCCCTTCATCACGTCGAGCACCTCGCCGACGAGTTCCGGGTCGAGCGCCGAGGTGGGCTCGTCGAACAGCATCAGCTTCGGGTCCATCGCCAGCGCCCGCGCGATCGCGACCCGCTGCTGCTGTCCACCGGACAGCTGCGACGGGTAGTGGTCGCCTTTCTCGCCGAGCCCCACCCGGATGAGCAGCTCGTTGGCGCGTTCGACGGCCTTCGACTTCGAGAGCCCCTTGACGCGGATGGGCGCCTCGATGATGTTCTCCAGCGCCGTCATGTGCGGGAACAGGTTGAACCGCTGGAACACCATCCCGATCTCACGGCGCTGCCGGGCGGCCTCCTTCGGCTTCAGCTCGTAGAGCTTGTCGCCGTGCTGGCGGTACCCGACGACCTCGCCGTCGACCGAGAGCCGGCCGGCGTCGACGCGTTCCAGGTGGTTGATGCAGCGCAGGAACGTGGACTTGCCGGAGCCGGACGGGCCGATGATGCAGAGCACTTCGCCCTGGTTCACCTTCAGGTCGATGCTCTTGAGCACCTCGTTGGAGCCGAAGCTCTTCGAGACGCCCTCGGACAGCACCATCGGTGTCGCTGTGGTGTCGCTCATCCTTTGCCTCCGAGGTCGTTTCCGTCGGGCGCGCCAGCGGCGGGGAGTGCGCCGGTGGCGAGTGCTGGTTCGTTGCGGTCGGGGCGTCGTGCGTTGATGCCGCGCGAGAAGCGCTTCTCCAGGAAGTACTGTCCGGTCATCAGCAGTGATGTGAACAGCAGGTACCAGAGCGACGCCACGATCAGCAGTGGGATGGGCGTGTACGTGACCGCCGAGATGTCGCGCGCGACGCCGTAGAGGTCCGTGGTCAGCGGGATGGCCGCCACCAGCGACGTCGTCTTCAGCATCGAGATGACTTCGTTGCCGGTCGGCGGGATGATGACGCGCATGGCCTGCGGGATGACGATGCGGGTCATCGTCTGACCCCACGACATGCCGAGCGCCGTCGCCGCCTCCTCCTGACCGTTGTCGACGGAGAGCAGACCGGCGCGCACGATCTCCGCCATGTAGGCGGCCTCGTTGAGCGCAAGGCCGATGATCGCGATGATGAACGCGTTCTGCATGAAGCCGAGGTCGAGGTGGACCCCGACCTGCGTCCACGGCACGCCGAGGAAGATCTGCGGATAGATCAGCGAGAACAGGCCCCAGAACACGAGCTGCACGTAGACCGGCGTCCCGCGGAAGACCCACAGGTAGACCCAGGCGACCGACTTGACGACGGGGTTCGGCGACTGCCGCATCACCGCGAGGATGAGGCCCAGGATGACGCCGATGATCATCGAGAAGACGGTCAGTTCGAGGGTGACGAGCGCAGCGGCACTGATGCGTCTGTCGAAGACGTACTTGCCGACGTACTGCCAGCCGTACGCGGAACGCTGGGAGGCGTCGATGACGAACCACACGACCAGCAGGATCAGGATGGCGGCGAAGACGATCCGCCACGGGTGCCTGAGCTTGACGGCCTTGATCGGTTCGGACCGGGAGCCCGCCGGCGACGGGACGGATCCCGTCGCCGGCCGGACGGTGTTGCCCTGTGACATGAAAGTCAGCCCTTCGAGGCGGCGTTGACCTCGGCGGTCGTAGCGGCGCCGTCGGCGACGCCCCACTTGTCGAGGATCTTCTTGTACGTGCCGTCGTCGATGAGCGCCTGAACGGTCTTCTGGATGACCGGCGTCAGCTTCGAGTTCTTCTGCAGCGGGATGCCGTACGGCGCCTGGTCGAAGGTCTTACCGGCCTCCTGGAGCTTGCCGCTCGACTTCGAGATCGCGTACAGGGTGACGGGCGAGTCGGCGCTCAGGGCATCCGCCTTGCCGAGGATGACCGCGTTGGTCGCGTCGTCCTGGTTGTCGTAGCGGAGCGCCTGGATGGCGGGCTTGCCCGCGTCCGTGCACTTCTTCGACTTCGCGGGAACCTCGTCGGTGTCTTCGTACGTGGTGGACTGCACGGCGACCTTCAGGCCGCAGGCGTTGTCCGGGTCGATGCTCTTGCCCTTGGCCGAGGCCCAGAGGATGCCGGCCGAGTAGTAGTTGACGAAGTCGACCTGCTGCTCGCGCTCGGTGGTGTCGGTGAACGAGGACATCCCGATGTCGTCCTTGCCGCCGGTGATGCTCGGGATGATGTTGTCGAACTTCGCGATGGCGAAGTCGGCCTTGAGTCCGAGCTTCTGGGCGATGGCGTTGGTGAGCTCGACCTCCCAGCCGACGGGCTGACCGTTGTCGTCCTTGAACTCGTTCGGCGGGTACGTGTCGTCCATGCCGACCACGAGCTTGCCGGAGTCCTTGATCTTCTGGGGCAGCTGCCCGGCGAGGGTGTCGTCCTTCTTCACGGCCGCTGAACTCGGCGTTGAGCCAGAGGTCGGTGAGGAGTTGTCGACACAACCGCTCAGCGCGAGCGCTGCGATGGCGGCGACGGCGGCGATGGGAACCGCGGTTCGGATGCGCATGATTGTCGTTGTCCTTCTTCCTGATGCAGGAATATGTCTGCGTGTTGCACGGGTAAGGGGAGGATACCGCAGCGGCGGGGCCGCCCTTCAACACTAATTATCGTTGGGAACGGTGTTTTTCACGGAGGTTTCCGACACATTTCCGTGCCGAACGCAGCGAAATCCGCCGTTGGGGCGGTTTCACGCAGCAAAACGGGCCTGTCACAGCCGCGGCCGTGCGCCGAGTCTCGTTTGCTTATCGGTTCGAGGTCTCGACCGGACGCGCCGGGTCGTTCGACCAGGCGGAATAGGACCCCGCGTAGAGCGACGGCATCGGCAGGCCGGCGGTGACCAGCGCGAGCGCTTCGTGCGCGGCCGTCACCCCGGACCCGCAGTAGACGCCGACCGGCGTGCTCTCCTGGATGCCGAGTGCCGCGAATCGCGCGGCGAGGACGTCGGGCGGCAGCATCCGCCCGTCGGCGTCGAGATTGTCGGTCGTCGGCGCGCTCACCGCTCCGGGGATGTGTCCAGGACGCGGGTCGACGGGCTCGACATCGCCGCGGAACCGCTCCGCAGCGCGCGCGTCGAGCAGCACGCCGTCGTGCGCGAGCGCGGCAGCGGCGTCCGCGTCGAGGGTCGGCAAGGTGCCGAAGCTCAGGTGGATGCCGCCCGGTTTCGGTTCGACCGTGTCCGTTTCCAGCGGCATACCGGCGTCGCGCCAGGCGGCGAGTCCGCCATCGAGCACGCGCACCTCGCGCACGCCGGCGTGGCGAAGCATCCACCAGGCGCGTGCCGCGGAGGTTCCGGAGACATCGTCGTAGACGACCACAGCGTCGTCGTCGTCGAGGCCCCAGCGCCGCGCCGCCGCCTGGAAGGCATCCTCGGTGGGCAGCGGGTGGCGCCCGTCGGTCGGCAGGCCATGCCGGGCGAGCTCGGTGTCGAGGTCGACGTACACCGCGCCCGGGATGTGGCCCTGCTCGTACTCCTGGCGGCCGGGCGGTCCGCCCAACATCCAGCGCACGTCGAGGACGCGCCACGTGGAGCGCCGCCGGCCGGCGCCGCTCCACAGGGATTCGGCCCCGAGAGCGACGTCCAGCGCAGCGGCGGTGATCAGCGGAGGGAGCTCCACGGGCACCTCAGCGCCCGCTGGAGGCCTTCGCGTTCGACTCGTAGGAGGTGTTGGTGGACTCGAAGAAGTTCACCAGCTCCAGCGTGTCGTTCGCTGTGGCCATCCACTTGGCGGGGTTGGAGACCTTGTACTCGGCCTCGAAGCCCAGCTCCTCCAAGCGGCGGTCCGCCAGGTACTTGACGTACTGGTTGATGTAGTTGGCGTTCAGGCCCAGGATGCCGCCCGGCAGGAGGTCGCGGTTGTACTGCTCCTCCATCTCGACGGCGTCGAGGATCATCTGACGGATCTCGGCGGCGAACTCCGGCGTCTGCAGGTCCGGGTTCTCCTCCAGCACCGTCAGGATGAGGTTGATGCCGAACTTCAGGTGCAGCGACTCATCGCGCACCACCCAGTCGATCAGCGAGCCGAAGTTGCGCAGCAGGTTCCGCTGACGGAACGACAGCGCCACCATGAAGCCGGAGTAGAACCAGATCCCCTCGAGGATGACGTTGTACGCCACCAGGTTGCGGATGAAGTCCTGCTTGCCCTCGGTCGTGGTGATGTCGAGAGTCTGCTCGGTCATCCGCTTGATGAAGCTGACCTCGAACTCTTCCTTCTTCGCCATCGACGGGACGTCGACGTGGGAGTTGTAGGCCTGCCCACGGTCGATCGGGAACGTCTCCAGGACGTACTCGAACGACATGCAGTGGTTCGCCTCCTCCCACATCTGCTTCGCGAGGTAGAGGTGTGCCTCGGCCGCGTTGATGTAGGGATAGACGCCGAACGCGAGGGCCTTGTTGACCAGCAGCTCGTTCGGGTTGAAGTAGCTCATCAGGAAGGTGACCGCGTGGCGCTCCTCGTCCGTCATCCGCTTGAAGTCGGCGATGTCCTCGCCCAGCTGGATCTCGTTCGGGAACCACGTGTTCGCCACGGCCTGGTCATACAGGTCCATCGCCCACTGGTACTTCACGGGCTTCAGCAGCAGGCCCTCTTCGATTCCGGTGCCCAGAATCCCCATCGTTCGTTCTCCTCGTTACTTCTACGTGCGTTGCCGTACTGGCGGATGCCGTGCGGGCGGACTACTGGCAGGACTCGCACTGCAGGTCGTCCATCGGGTCGACCGGCACGTAGTATTCCTCGATCTTGGTGCTGTTCACTTGCTCTCACCACCCGGGGTGCTGTTGGAGGACAGGCCGCCGAAGCCGAAGCCACGACGGGCGGGGGCCGAAGCGGGCGCGGTCTCGGTCACGGCGGGAGCCGCGGCCGGTGCCGGCGCCGGCGCACCGGCGCCGACGGTGGCGAAGCCCTTGCGGCCGCCGGAGATCTCCTCCGACTTGTTGACCTTGACCGTCGACTGCTCGGCCTGGTGGCGCGGCTTCATGTGGAGGTAGTACGTCGTCTTGACGCCCTTCTCCCAGGCCGCGTAGTAGATGTCCATCATGTCGCCGAGATCGCGCGTCTCGAGGTACATGTTGCGGCTGATCGCCTGGTCGATCCACTTCTGGGCGCGGGCCGCGACCTCGATGAAGGAGTACGGCGAGAGCTGGAAGCTCGTCTTGAACGTCTCCTTGACCTCGTCCGGGATCTCGGCGATGTTCTGGATGTCGCCCTGCGACCGGAGGATCGCCTCACGGACGTCCTGCCAGATCCCACGCTCCTGGAGCGTCTCGACCAGGTTGCGGTTCACCTCGAGGAACTTGCCCGACGAGGTCGAACGGCTGAAGATCTGCGAGAACTGCGGGTCGAAGCCGGGCGTGGTGCCGGCGACGAGGCCGATGGATGCGGTCGGCGCGATGGCCATGAGCGTCGCGTTGCGCATGCCGCCCTTGACCTTCTCGCGCAGGCGGTCCCAGTCGAGGCGGATCGTGCGGTCCACGGTGATGGGGAGCCCGCGGTCGGCCTCGGTCAGCGCGATGGAGTCGAAGGGCACGAGACCCTGCGACCACCGCGAGCCCTCGAAGTTCGGGTACGCCCCGCGCTCCTGAGCCAGGTCGGCGCTCTCGTCGATCGCCGCGTACGAGACGTGCTCCATGATCTCGTCGATCAGCGTGTACGCCTCTTCGCTCTCGTAGCTGAGGCCGAGCTTCTCGACGACGTCGGTGAAGCCCATGACGCCGAGCCCGATCGCACGGTTCTGCTGGTTGGAGAAGTCGGCCTCGTCGACGCTCGACACCGTGATGTCGATGAGGTTGTCGAGCTGGCGGACCGCCTGGCGGGCGCTGGCCTCGATGCGCTCCCAGTCCATCTTCCCGTCGATCAAGTGACGCGACAGGTTGATCGAGGCGAGGTTGCAGACCGAGACGTTGTCGCGGTCCTGCGGCAGCGTGATCTCGGTGCACAGGTTCGAGAGGTGGATCGTGCCCGTGTTGTTGTTCAGCGCACGGTTGTTGATCGTGTCCTTCCAGGTCAGCCACGGGTGGCTGGTGGTCTGGAGGCTCATCAGGATGTCCTTGAACTGCGCACGGGCGCTGATCTTCTTGAACATGCGCATGTTGCCGGCCTCGGCTTCGGCGACGTAGTGGGCGTAGCGCTCGGAGAAGGCCTTGCCGTACAGCTCGTTGAGGTCGGAGACCTCCAGCGGGTCGAAGAGGTACCAGTCCTCGTCGTTCTGGACGCGCTTCATGAATTCGTCGCTGATCCACACCGCGGTGTTGGCGGTGCGGGTGCGGCGGTACGGGTCGCCCGAGTTCTGGCGCAGGTCCAGGAACTCCGGGAAGTCCATGTGCCAGTTCTCCATGTAGAAGCACAGGGCGCCGAACTTCTTGCCGCCGCGGCTGACCGCGCGCAGCACCGAGTCGATCGTGTGCATGAACGGGATCGGGCCGGTCGAGGTCGTGTTGTTCGAGCGGATGGGCGAGCCCTGGGCGCGCAGCTTGGTGACCGCCAGGCCGATGCCGCCGGTGCCCTTGGTGAGCCACATGACGTCGCGGACGCTCTTGGCGATGTGCTCGATGTCGTCCTGCATCTCCATGACGAAGCAGTTGGAGAGCTGCGGGTATGCGGTGCCGGCGTTGACCAGCGTGGAGCCCGCGGCGAGGTACTCGAGCTTCGACATCTTGTCGTAGAACGCGAGGGCGTGACTGGTGGGGTCGGCCTCGTTGAGGGAGAGGCCCATCGCGATGCGCATCCAGAAGAACTGCGGCACCTCGAGGGAGTCGCCGTTGCGCGCCTTGATGCCGTAGCGGTTGTTGAGGGTGACGACGCCGATGTACTTGAGCAGCTCATCCCGCGACGGGTCGAGGTACCCGGCCAGGCGGTCGAGGTCGAAGGCGGTGGTGAAGCGGCCGTCGAGCAGCGTCTCGGCGACGCCACGCTCGATGTAGCTGCGGAAGAGGGAGGTGTGCAGCTCGACCAGTTCTTCATGACTCTGGTAGTCGCCGAGCACGCGCTTGTAGATCGTCTTGAGGAGGAGGCGTGCGGCGACGGTGTCGAACGCGGGGTCGTCCTTGACGTTCTGGAGGGCGACCTGGATGACCGCTTCGTCGAGCTGCTGGGTCGTGATGCCGTCGAACAGGGTGAGTTCGAGCTCGCTCGCGATCTGCGTCACCCACGTGATGTTCTCGTCCAGACCCTGGGCCGCGTTCTCGATGGCCAGGTTGATCTTGTTGGCGTCGTACGGCTCGCGTTCGCCGTTGCGCTTGACGACTGTGATTCCCACTGTCTCTCCCTCGTAAATGTGCCGCTGACGCGGCGGAAAACCGCACGCAACCGGGCTCTCGGCGTCCCCTGGCGACCGACCGGCCTTGCGTGCTCGACCACTATATAGCGGGGGTCCGACATTTACATTGCCCCACATCTAGTGGGCGTGTCGTCCACAGGTGGGGACAACTTATGCACAGTTTCCACACCCCCCAGCACGGGGGACGTCAGTCTGTGGACAGCCCTCGACGCGACCTGCCGGACCGATAGTGTGGACCCTTGTGAGCAGCTACACCAGCCTTCTGAAGACGCCGGGCGTCGCCCGCATCATCGCGGCTCAGCTCACCGCGCGTTTCCCGTTCGGCATGCTGTCGCTCGCGTTCCTGCTCCACATCGAGCGCGTCCACGACTCGTACGGAGCGGCCGGCCTCGTGCTCGGCGCGATGAGCATCGGGCAGGCGATCGCCGGTCCGATGACGAGTCGCCTGATGGGTGTGCTCGGGATGCGCGTCGTGCTCTGGACGACGCTGCTGCTGTGCTCGGCCGCGGTCGCGGCGATCGGCCTGTTCGTCATGCCCATTCCGCTGACCATGGCCGTCGCGTTCTTCGCGGGCCTGTGCATGCCGCCGATCCAGCCGGCCGTGCGCACCATCTACCCCAAGATGGTGAACTCGCGGCAGCTCACTCCCCTGTTCTCGCTCGACGCATCCGCCCAGGAGATCATCTGGATCGCGGGGCCGGTGGCGATCACCTTCGTCTCGACCCAGATCGGCACCGTCGAGGGCATCCTGATGTCCGTCGCGATCATGCTGGCGGGCGGCTTCTGGTTCATCTCGTCTCCAGAGGTCGGGCGGGTGCGCATCCCGCGCAGCAAGCGACGGTTCGGGACGGTGCTGGCGCGACCGCCGGTGCTGCTCGCCACGGTCGTCGGCTTCCTCCTCATCGGCTCGTGCGCGGCCGTCGAGGCGGGCGTCGTGGCGAACTTCGGAAACGGGTCCCCGCTCGCCGGGATCGTGCTCGCCATCTGGTCGCTCGGATCGCTGGTCGGCGGACTCGCGTTCGGTCACATCCCGATCGGCCCCTGGGCGACGGCGCGCCGTATGCTGATCGTCTTCGTCGGCGTCGCCCTCTCGACCTTCATGCTGTGGTCGTGGTGGGGCCTCTCGCTCACCCTGATCATCGCCGGGCTCGGCATCGCGCCGGCGCTGGCCGTGCTCTTCGCGATCGTCTCGGCGAGCGTGAAGTTCTCGGACACGGCGGAGGCCTACGGCTGGGTGGGCACGGGCCAGCTCATCGGCGCGGCCCTCGGCTCCGCCCTCGCGGGCTTCCTCATCGACGGGGTCGGAGCGGTCGGAGCGTTCTGGGTCGCGGGGGTCTTCGCCCTCGTCGGGTTCGTCGTCCCGGCGCTGGCGCACCGCGTCCACCCCGACCTGCGCGGCCGCGACGCGTCCCCCATCCCCGACACGGAGCCCGTCCCCGTCCAGCCCTCCTGACGCGGCCCTCTCGACCGCTGAGGTGCTCGTAGATGCACTGAAGGTGGCATCTGGGGTACAACTACGAGCACCTCGGCGAACCCCCTGTGGAGAGTTCGAGCGGTCGGATCGCAACGGTGCAAGGGTGATCGGATGACACCGCGCTCACGCCTCGAAACGTCCGGCGATGTGGGGACTCCATTCACCACATCGAACGCCCTCCGGGGAGGGATGTCTCCAGGCCAGTTACGCTCAGATCGACTCGTCCGTCCGTTTCGTGGCATGCGGATTCCTCGCGAAGCGGACACCTTCATGACACGTCTTGAGGCATTCGCGGTGCATCGAGGAACTGACTTCGCCTTCAGTCACACGACTGCCGCCCGACTGTTCGGGGTGCCGCTTCCAGCGGGGAGTTCCGATCTGATTCACGTGAGCGTGCCTGCGGACTGCCGTGCACCGGTGGTTCGCGGTTTCGTCGGGCACAAGCTGACTCGATGGCAACGTGTCGAGGTATCCGGGCTTCCGACCACATCAGCGGAGCAGACCTGGCTGGACCTCGCGACCATCCTCAACCACGAAGACCTCGTGATCGCCGGCGACTTTCTCGTCGGTGGCCGGCGGCCCCTCGCCGATCTGACGCTGCTGCGTGCGGCTCTCGAGGCATCGCCCGGCAGACGCGGAGCCAAACGAGCCGGCCGAGCACTCGAACACATCCGCGTCGGATCCGAATCACCCGGCGAGACGCGGCTGCGCCTCATTGTGTGCGGCGCAGGTTTGCCGGAACCGCTCCTCAACTACAACATCGTGGACCATGCCGGCCACTTCGTCGCCCGCGCCGACCTCGTCTATCCGGCGGCGCGTATCGCGCTCGAGTACGAGGGAGACGTGCACCGGGTCGACCAGGACACCTGGCGCAGGGACATCACGCGGCGAGAACGGGTGGAGGATCTGGGCTGGCGGATGGTCCGAATCACCGCCGGGGATCTGCGCGAGAGCCAGCAGCTCATCGCACGCATCCGCCGCCTCCTCCGAATCCGCTGACGTGCCGCGAAGTGCTCGTAGTTGCACGCGACACGCCGCCACGCGGCGCAACTACGAGCACCTCAGCGGCGCAGAAGCCGGGAGGCTACCAGCGGGGGTGGACGGTGGCGCGGAAGTGGTCGTCGTAGATACGGCGGACGGCGGCGTCGAAGTCGTCCGGGAGTCGCAGGGAACCCGCGGCGGCGTTCGCTCGCGCCTGCTCCGGCGAGCGGGCGCCCGGGATGACGGTGCTCACGCCGTCCTGTGCGACGATCCACGCGATAGCGGCCTGCGCCGGCGTCGCACCCTCGGGCACGAGGGCCGCGAACTCGCGCGCGGCCTTCACGCCCTCCTCATAGTCCACACCCGAGAAGGTCTCGCCCACATCGAACGCCTCGCCGGCGCGGTTGTACGTGCGGTGGTCGTCTGCCGCGAACGTGGTCTGCTCGCTGTACCGGCCGCTGAGCAGCCCGGACGCGAGCGGAACGCGCGCGATGATGCCCACCCCGGCCTCGCGCGCGGCGGGCAGCACCCGGTCGAGTGGCTTGAGGCGGAAGGCGTTCAGGATGATCTGCACCGTCGCCGTGCCGGGCCGCGCGATCGCGGCGAGCGCCTCATCCACCGTCTCCACGCTGACCCCGTAGTTCTCGATCGCGCCCTCCTCCACGAGCGTGTCGAGGGCGTCGTAGACGGAGTCGCTGGAGAACACCGGAGTGGGCGGGCAGTGCAGCTGGACCAGGTCCAGCCGGTCGACGCTGAGGTTGCGGCGCGAGCGGTCCGTCCACTCGCGGAAGTTCGCGAGGGTGAAGTTGGCGGGGTCCTGCTCCCCGCGGCGCCCCATCTTGGTCGCCACGGTGAGCGGGAGCTCGGGATGCTCGGTCACGAACCGCCCGATGATCTGCTCGCTGCGCCCGTCGCCGTAGACGTCGGCCGTGTCGAAGAAGGTGACACCCGACTCCGCCGCCGCCTGCAGAACGCCGAGCGCGTCGTCTTCGGAGACGTCTCCCCAGTCCGCTCCGAGCTGCCAGGTGCCGAGTCCGACGACCGACACCTCCCGTCCTGTTCCGCCGAGGATTCGCTGTTCCATACCGCCAGCGTATGCGTTGCCGCCGGGCCGCCGAACCGACCGGCCCGCAACGCTCCGGCCGGTCATCGGCGGACGTACATCACTCCGCGGGCACGTCACACCGCGGCCATCACACCGCGGCCTCGGTCACCTCCTGGTCGCGGAAGTGGCCCGCCAGCATCGCGATCACACCGACCGCTGCCCAGCCGAGCAGCACCAGCCAGGCGAACGAGCTGTCCGCGTCCGGGAAGTAGGACAGGTCCCGCAGCAGGGTGACGGAGGCGCCGGGGACGAACCACTGCCCGATCGCACCCCAGGGACCGACCATGAACTGCAGCGGCTGGGCGGCCGCGGACAGCGGGTTCCCGACCAGGACGGTCAGCACAGCGCCCACCGCGATTCCGGCGCGCCCGATCAGCGCGTTCATCCCGACGATGAAGGCCGCGGTCGCGAACATGGAGAGGCTGACGGCCAGCGCATTCGGCCAGAAGTCGCCCTGAAGGATGCCGAACCAGCCCTGCAGGATGCCCGTCACCGAGAGTCCCCCGACGACCGCGTAGGCGCCGACGGCGACGAGTCGGCGCCGGCTTCCGGCGACGAGGAGCGAGATGAGCACTCCGCCGAGCATCCCGCCGAGGACGAGCGGGAAGGAGGCAGCGGTGAGTCCGAGCCCGCGGGAATCCGTGGATGCGAGCGGGACGATGTCGGTCACCTTTACGGTGATCGTCGGCGCCTGCGTGCCGACCGGGGCCCGGTCCGCGGCGATGGCCTGCCGCACGGCGGCATCGGCCTGCTGCTGCGCCTGCGCCTGGATCTTCGAGGCGACCTGGCCGAGGATCTGGCTGACGGCGGCGCCGTTCGCGGAGGCGGTCAGCACCTCGGGCGCGTCACCGAGCACGATGGCCCCGTAGACGTCACGGGTGCGGATGAGCTCCACGGCCTCCTGCCTGCTGGACACGGCGGTCACGTCGAAGGCACCGTGGGCGGCCGTGTCGAGCTGCTTTTCCACCGCGCTCACGGTGGCCGGGTTTCCGGCGACCGCGAGCGGCAGATCCTTCACCGTCGAGGTGATCGTCGGCCAGAGGAACGCGAGGAGCACGACGACGACCGCTGCCGCCGCTCCGACGGCGAGCAGCAGCGATCGGACCCAGGAGGTGTGCGGCGGCTTCGCGGTGGGCCGGGCGGCTGCCGATGTGGGGTCGTTACGAACGGGTGCGGTGATCATGATATCCTCCAAAAACGAATGCTCGTTCTTTATCGTGATCCTTCCATCCGCTATTGTCAAGAACGATCATTCTTTTTGCGAGACGGGAGCGGCCCTTGCCGAAAGTCACCGAGGAGCACCGCACGGCGAGACGCCGCCAGATCACGGATGCCGCGCTGCGCTGCTTCGCCCGGACCGGCTTCCAGCAGACCTCGATGGCGGACATCATCGCCGAGTCCGGGCTGTCGGCCGGGGCCATCTACGGCCACTACAAGAGCAAAGAGGACCTCGTCGAGGCGACGGTCACCGACGTGCTCGACGCCCGCTTCGTCGATCTCGCCGAAGCCCGACGGCGTGATCCGCAACCCTCCCCCGCGCAGCTGGTCGGGCTCCTGGTCCACGGACTGACGGCGCAGATCGGCGACCTGCAACTGCTGCTCCAGGTGTGGGGGCAGGTGCCGATCAACCCCGCGCTCGCCCGGCTGGCGGCGCACATCGGTACGCGGATCCGGACCATGCTCGGCGACTACCTGGCCGAGTGGTACCACCGCTACCGCGGATTGGACGTCGAGAGCGCCCGGCGCGCGGCAGACGACGACGTCGCCCTCTATGTCGGGATCGTGCAGGGCTACGTGGTCCAGACCGTCCTCTTCGACGACTTCGACGGCGAGCACTACCTCGCCGCAGTCGAGCGGATGGAACTGCGCGGCAGCTGACGCCTGTCACGTCGCGGCCAGGCTCGCCTAGTGTGAGGAGGGTGACCGAGCACGACACCCCCGGGCCCCTCTCCGACGAACTGCTGGAACGCATCCGGCAGCGCGCCGCCGACTACGACCGCGACAACCGCTTCTTCACCGAGGACTTCGCGGAGCTGGCCGACGCCGGCTACCTGCGCGCTCTGGTCCCGACCGAGCTCGGTGGGCTCGGGCTGACCCTGCAGCAGACCGCGCGCCTCCAGGTCCGGCTCGCCGGCGCGGCACCCGCCACGGCGCTCGCGGTCAACATGCACCTGGTGTGGACGGGGATCGCGAAGACGTTGCGCGATCGGGGCGACGACTCGCTGGAGTTCGTGCTGCGCGAGGCCGGCGCCGGCGAGGTGTTCGCGTTCGGGCTGAGCGAGGCCGGCAACGACCTCGTCCTGTTCGGGTCGACCACGGAGGCCAGACCGGAGCCTGACGGCTCGTACCGCTTCCACGGACGCAAGATCTTCACCTCGCTCTCCCCGGCGTGGACACGGCTGGGCACCATGGGCCTCGACAGCACGAGCCCGGACGCGCCGAAGATCGTCTACGGCTTCATCGAGCGCACCGGCGGCGGGTTCGAGATCCGCCAGGACTGGGACACCATCGGGATGCGCGCCACCCAGAGCAATACGACGGTGCTCGACGGCGCCCGGGCTCCGGCGGATCGCGTCGTGCGACGGCTCGACCCGGGTCCCAACCCCGACCCGCTCGTCTTCGCCATCTTCGCGAATTTCGAGATCCTGCTCGCGGCGGTCTACACGGGCATCGGCGCCCGGGCGCTGGACCTCGCCGTGGCGTCCGCTCACCGGCGCACCAGCCTCAAGAACGAGGGGCGGAGCTACGCGAACGACCCCGACATCCGCTGGCGGGTGGCGGAGGCGGCGATCGAGCAGGACGCACTGCTCCCCCAGCTGGATGCGCTGGCCGGGGATGTGGATGCGCTCGCCGACCACGGACGGCTGTGGTTCCCGAAGCTGGTCGGGCTGAAGGTCCGGGCGACCGAGACGGCCCGGCGGGTGGTCGACCAGGCCATCCGGGTGTCGGGCGGCTCCACGTTCTTCGCCGGTAGCGAGCTCGGCCGCCTGTATCGGGATGTGCTGGCCGGAATCTTCCACCCGTCCGACGCGGAGTCGGCGCACAACACCGTGGCGAACGCCTGGCTGGGGCCGGTCGAGGAGTAGCCCCGGAGCCGAAGCAGAATCGCCCAGCAGGAGCCGGGAGAGACGGAGTGACGATGCAGCAGATCACTGAGCAGCATTTCGCCGAGCGACTGGAGCGCGGGGCGCGGCAGGCGCGCGCCGCCGGGTTCGACGGCCTGGTCGTCGCACCCGGCCCGGACCTCGCGTACTTCGCCGATTACCTCCCGGTCGCGACCACGGAGCGCATCACCCTGCTGGTGATCCCGGCCGAGGGCGGACCGGCCATGCTCGTCCCGGCGCTTGAACACGGCGGCGCTGCGGAGACACGCGCGGCCGGGGCGATCCGGCTGGTCGACTGGTCCGACGGCGAGGACGAGTACGTCCCGGCGGCGGCCCTGCTCCAGGAGGAGGGACGCTACGCGATCTCCGACGCGACCTGGGCGATGCACCTGCTCGGCCTTCAGGACAAGCTCCCGGACGCCCGATTCGAGGCCATCTCGCACGCGCTCCCCCTGCTGCGTGCGATCAAAGGGGCGGATGAGGTGGATCGGCTCGCCGCAGCCGGCGCAGCAGCCGACGCCACGTTCGAGGACATCGTTCGGCTTCCATTCGCCGGACGCTCAGAGCTGCAGGTCGCCGCAGACCTGGACCGCCTGCTCCGTGAACACGGACACGAGCAGGTCGACTTCACGATCGTCGCGTCCGGGCCCAACGGGGCCGACCCGCACCATGAGCCGGGCGAGCGGGTCATCGCCGACGGCGACATGGTCGTGCTCGACTTCGGCGGTCTGCTCGAGGGTTACGGCTCCGACACGACCCGGACCGTGCACGTCGGTGAGCCCAGCGACGAGGAGCACGAGGTGTTCGACGTGGTCCGCCGGGCGCAGCAGGCGGCGTTCGAGGCGGTTGCCGTCGGCGTTCCCTGTCAGGAGATCGATCGGGCGGCCCGGGCGGTGATCCGGGAGGCCGGGTACGGCGAGTTCTTCATCCACCGGGTCGGCCACGGCATCGGTGTGACGACGCACGAGCCGCCGTACCTGGTCGAGGGAGAGGAACGGCCCATCGAGGCGGGGATGTGCTTCTCGATCGAGCCCGGAATCTACCTGCCCGGCCGGTTCGGAGTCCGGATCGAGGACATCGTGGTGGCTGCGGAGGACGGCGCGCACCGGCTCAACAACTCGAGTCGCGAGCTGCACCTGGTCGGGTGACCGCCGCAGTCGAAGGAGCTGCTACGCGCGCAACTGCGCCTGCTGCGTCCCCTGCGCCCCCTGTGCGCGCTGCGAGCGCCGTGCGAGGCGCCCCCTCCGGCGCGCGATCGGCAGCGCGACCAGCCGCCAACCGACCAGGAACACCCCCAGGACGACGGCCGCGACCGCGATGAACGAGGGCTGCACGCCCTGGCCTGCGGAGGTGCGGATCAGCATCCCGAGCGCCACCGTCATCAGCCAGATCGGGATGCCGGACCAGACGATGGAGAGCGGACGCCGCCACGCCCAGGTGACCAGCCAGCCGGTGACCAGTGCCACCAGGAATGGCCACAGCGTGTCTACGATGCCCTGCACCGAGTTCGCTTCGCTGTGACTCCGGCGGCCCACCATGACGAAGAGGGTCACGAGGGCCACGTCGATGACGAATGCGACCAGCGCGGTCCTCCAGGGCTTCACGCGTTCAGGCTACGCGGCGTCGCCCGTACGTTCGCTGGGCGGAACCCGTGCTGATACTGACCGTTATCGAGAATCGCCACATAATCCACAATCGGCAGCCTGTCCACAGATCGCGAGATCGCTGGACACGGCGTCGGTACCCCCTCAATAGACTGACGAACAGCCGCCACCCGAGCCTTGGAGCCCCGTTGTCGAACTTCGATTTCCTCACCCAGCCGGGGCTTCCGCGCCCTGATGTCACGTCCGACGACGCCATCCGGATCGCCGGGGCCCGGTTCGGACTCGAGGGTCGGATCACCGAGCTGGGCAGCAACCAGGACCGCAACTTCCGCATCGATACCGGCGATGAGCGCTTCGTGCTCAAGCTCGCCAATCCGGTCTTCTCGGCGGATGAGCTTCGTGCGCAGAATGCCGCCCTTGCCGTGCTCGCCGAGTCGGGAATCCGCATCCCCGAGGTCGTCGTCTCGACGGAGGGCGACGAGCTGGTCGAGGTCGAGGTGCGCGGGGCCACCCTGCTCGCGCGCGTCCTGCGTTACCTCGAGGGCGAGCCGCTCACCGACGTCGGGCGGCCGAGCCGCGAGCAGTTGCGGACGCTCGGTGCACTGGCCGGCCGCGTCGCGGGCGGTCTGGCGGAGCTCCGGCATCCGGGTCTCGACCGCACCACCCAGTGGGATGCACGGATCAGCGGCGAGGTCGTCGAACTGCTGCTGGAGCACGTCGCGCAGCCGGCGAAGCGAGCCGTGGTGAGTGAGGCGACGGATGCGGCCCTCGCCCGTCTCGATCCGCTGCGCGGGCGGCTCCGCGTGCAGGCGGTGCACGGCGACGTCACGGATGACAACATCGTCCTCGGCGACGACGGCCCCGGTGTGATCGACTTCGGCGACGTGTCCGACGGATGGCTCGTCGCCGAGCTGGCCGCGACGGTCGCCAGCGCGCTCCATCACGTCCCGGACGAGCCGCTGTCGGTACTGGATGTCGTCCAGGCGTTCCACACCGAGGCGCCTCTCGACGACGCGGACCTCTCCGCCCTGTGGCCGCTCGTCGTGCTGCGCGGCGCGGTGCTGGTGGTCAGCGGCGAGCAGCAGGTCGCGCTGGAGGCCGACAACGTCTACGCCGACGAGAACCGCGCGCACGAGTGGGTCGCCTTCGACGTGGCCCGCCGCCTCGACGCCGCCGAGATGGAGACGCTGATCCGCGGCCGACTTGCAGGTCTGAGGGGTCCGGTGCAGCCCGACGAACCGAGCGCCTCCTCCGCGGTTGCTTCCGGCCGACTGGTGGCAGTGGACTCCACCTCGGTGAACCTCGCCGACCTCTCCGTCACCTCGCGTGATCTCGACGCCGGCGCGTGGCTCAGCTCGGAGGCGGAGGACACGGAGCTCGCCCGCGTCTGCCGCGAGCACGGTCACGCGATCACCCGCTACGGCGAGGCCCGACTGACCCGCGCCGGCATCGACCGCTCCCTGCCGTCCGCCACGATCGCACTGGGCGTGACGGTGGAAGCGCCGACCGGCCTCCCTGTCACCGCTCCGTTCGCCGGTGAGCTTTCGCTCGCCGAAGGCTCGTGGCTGCTCCGCGGCGAGGGAGTGGAGCTGTGGCTCGACGGCCTGACGCGCCCGCTCACCACGGCGACCGTCTCAGCGGGCGACCAGATCGGCAGCGCCGTCCGCCTGACCGCGCAGCTCAGCACCGTCCCCGGCCACCGGCCTCCCGCCTTCGTGACGCCGTCTCTGGCGTTCTCCGAGTGGATGGCGGTCTCCCCCGACTCGTCGGCCCTGTTCGGCATCGCGACCGCCGTCGCCGCTCCCGACCCGGAGGCCGCGCTCACTCGCCGGGAAGAGTCCTTCGCCGACGTGCAGGAGCACTACTTCGCGCATCCCCCGCTGATCGAGCGCGGCTGGCGCCACCACCTCGTCGACACCCACGCCCAGAGCTACATCGACATGGTCAACAACGTGACCCAGATCGGCCACGGACACCCCCGACTCGTGGAGGCGGTTCGCGACCAGTGGGCGCGCCTGAACACCAACTCGAGGTTCCACTACGAGGAACTCGCGCGCTTCACCGAGCGCCTGGCCGAGATCGCGCCGGACGGGCTCGACACCGTGTTCCTCGTGAACAGCGGCAGCGAGGCGGTCGATCTGGCCCTCCGCCTGGCGCAGGTCCACACGAACCGGCGGACCATCCTGGCGGTCACCGAGGCGTACCACGGCTGGACCATGGCCGCCGATGCCGTCTCCTCCTCCCTCGGGGACAACCCGCGGGCGCTGGAGACCCGGCCGGACTGGGTGAAGCTGGTCGCAGCCCCCAACTCCCTCCGCGGCAGATACCTCGGCCCCGACTCGGCTGCCGCGTACCTGGCCGACCTGGATGCCGACCTCGACGGCCTCGACGCCTCCGGAACCGAGGTGGCCGGCTACATCGCCGAGCCGGTCTTCGGCAACGCCGGCGGTCTGATGCTGCCGGACGGCTACCTCGCGGGGGTTTACGAACGCGTCCGGGCTCGCGGCGGCGTGTGCATCGCGGACGAGGTCCAGGTCGGCTACGGCCGGCTGGGGCACTACTTCTGGGGCTCGGAGCAGCAGGGAGTCACTCCGGACGTCATCACGGTCGCCAAGGCGATGGGCAACGGCCAGCCGCTCGGCGCGGTGATCACCCGGCGTGAGATCGCCGAATCCTTCGCCGCGGAGGGCAGCTTCTTCTCCTCCGCCGGCGGCAGCCCGGTCTCGGCGGTCGTCGGCCTGACGGTGCTGGATGTGATGCGAGACGAGGGCCTGCAACAGAACGCGGCGACCGTCGGCGACCATCTGGCCGGCCGCCTGCGCGAACTGGGCGAGCGGCATCCCCTGGTCGGTGCCGTCCACGGCATGGGCCTGTACCTCGGGATGGAGCTGGTCCTCGACCGCGCGACCCTCCGTCCGGCGACGGCCGAGGCAGGCCAGGTCTGCGAACGGATGCTGGCGGAGGGCTGCATCGTCCAGCCGACCGGCGACTACAGGAACGTGCTCAAGATCAAGCCGCCGCTCTGCATCACCCGCGAGAGCGCGGACCGCTTCGCGGACGCGCTCGATCTCGTCCTGTCGACGCTGTAGCGCCCGTCGGGCGGAGCACCCGGGCGGCTTCCTCGGCGATCGCGCCGGCGACCGCGTCGAGCGCGGCCGACCGCAGCGACCACTGGTGCCAGTAGAGCGGCACCTCCTCGACCCGATCCTCGTCCAGCACCACGAGCGAACCGTCCGCGACGAGGGCGTCGGCCTGCAGGTCGGGCAGCATCCCCCATCCCATCCCCAGAACGGCGGCCTCGACGAACTGCGTGGACGCCGGGATGAAGTGGCGCGGCGGCCGGGCGGCCGGCGCGAACCCGTCGAGGTAACGGTCCTGCAGGGCATCCTTCCGGTCGAACACGAGCACCGGCGCCACCGCCGCGGCCCGGGAGCCCCAGCCGCCCGGGCACCAGCGGGCGACGAACGCCGGGCTCGCCACCGCGCGGTAGACCATGGACCCCAGCGCGCGGGCCGTGCACCCCTGCACGGGCTCGGCGTCCGACCCGATCGCCGCCAAGGCTGTCCCGTCACGCAAACGATCGAGCGTGTGCTCCTGGTCGTCGAGTACGAGCTCGAACGCGAACGCGTACGGGATGCGCTCCAGCCTCGCGAGGGCGGGCAGTACCCAGGTGGCCAGCGAGTCGGCGTTCACGACGAGCGGGACAGCGACGCGCGGGACGGCGAGCGGCGAGCCGTCGGCACGGGCAGATTCGTGGTCACCGGCGAGCGCTGCGTCCGCCTCGGCTTCGAGAAGCGCCAATTGGCGGGCGAGCCGAAGCAGGACGCTTCCAGCGTCTGTCGCCTCGACCGGCTTGCTCCTCCGCACCAGGACCCGGCCGCTCTGCTCCTCCAGCGCCTTGATGCGCTGACTCACCGCAGACGGAGTGATGTGCAGCAGGGACGCAGCGGCCTCGAACGTTCCGCCGTCCACGACCGCGGCGAGGGTGCGCAGGTGCTCGACGTTCGCCGACATGAAGCAAGGCTAATGCACGATAAGAAACCTGAGCTGTACTGATCCAATTCCGACCCGTAACGTCGTAGCGTGCTCGCGACCTTCCTCACCGGCCTGGGCTCCGCCGCCTCCCTCATCATCGCCATCGGCGCGCAGAACGCGTTCGTGCTCCGCCAGGGTCTCCGCCGCCAGCACGTGCTGGCCGTGGTGGCCATCTGCGTGCTGAGCGACGCGATCCTGATCGCCGCCGGCGTCGCCGGGATCGGGGTGCTCGTGAAGAACGCGCCGATCGCTCTGCAGATCGTCCGCTGGGCCGGCTTCGCCTTCCTGATCGGGTACGCGATCTACGCCGCGCGACGCGCGCTCAAGCCGGAGTCGCTCACCGCCGCCGGCGCCGTCGCGGGCTCGCTGGCCGCAGCCGTCGGCACCTGCCTGGCCATCACCTGGCTGAACCCGCACGTGTACCTCGACACGGTGCTGCTGCTCGGCTCGCTGTCCGCGTCGCACGGCGACCCCGGGCGCTGGGTCTTCGGTGCGGGCGCGGCCACCGCCAGCCTGCTCTGGTTCTGCCTGCTCGGGTTCGGCGCGCGCTTCGCCGCCCCGGTCTTCGCCAAGCCGATCGCCTGGCGCATCCTGGACGGCGGCATCGCCCTGCTCATGCTGGTGCTGGCGGTGCTGCTGGTGGTGTGACGCGGCACGACCAGAGCGTCCGCGGACAACCGGCGGACAAGCAGAAAGGCCGCCCGATTCGGGCGGCCTTTCCGGTGGTGGTGGAGCTAAGGAGATTCGAACTCCTGACCTCTTCGATGCGAACGAAGCGCGCTACCAACTGCGCCATAGCCCCGGGGAACTGCTTAGAAAGACTAGCACCCTCCTCGCGTCACGTCGAAATCGCGAGGCGCTCAACTGGCGGCCCGGCGGCGGCGCAGGACCGCGTCCAGATCGAGGCTTCCGGTGTCCGACCCGTCGAGCAGACCCATGCTCGCGTAGCGGCTCGGAACGGCTGCGCCAGCCACGGAATCAGCCGCCATACGAGCGGACGGCACGGCCTCAGCCGCCGGCGAAACGTCGACGCGGGCGACCGGACGCAGCGGAACCGGCGCAGCCACCGGTGCCGGCTCGGACTCCGCCGCCTTGCGCTCGAACTCCGCGCGGGCGGCCGCCCGGCGCAGTTCGGCGGCGGCATCCACCGACGCCATGGCGGCAGCGGCGACGGTCCCCGGCGACAGGTGCAGCGGCTTCGGCAGCGGGCGCGGCGTCCAGCTCTGGCGCAGGCGCTCCTGCACCGGCAGGTCGTGCTGCGCGTCGTCGTACAGTTCGGGTACGACCTGCGAGGTGCGCACCATCGGCTGGGAGGCTGCGATGGGACGCTGCGGTCGCGCCAGGCGGCCCAGCATCCACCCGGAGAGGATGACCGCTCCGGCGGAGATCGCGGCGAGCAGCCAGGCGCCGGTCTCGAACATCACGACCGCTCCGCCGACGAAACCGGCGAGGCCGGCGACGAGCACGAGAGTCGAGAGGGCACGGGTCCGGCGCAGTCGGCGCCGGCGCTGCGGGGAGAGCGGCACGGTCGCCGTGGCGGTCGCGAGCACCCGGGCGCGCTGCGCCGCGGCGGCGCGAGCGGCGCGCTCCATGGCGATGGCGTCGGCGGCGGCCCGCTCGGCCTCCTCGGCGGCGCGGCGGCGCTCCTCCGCGATGGCCTGCTCGCGGCGGGCATGCGCGGCGGCCTCGGCCCGGGCGGCGGCGAGGGTCTTCTGCTCGGCCCGGCGCAGGATGCGCTGCTGCTCGGCGACCGTACGCGCGGTCGCCTCGACCCGCACCTCGTCGGGCAGCTCACTGGTCTCGGCGAGGATGCGCAGCGTCTGCTGCAGCCGCACGGCGTTCCGCTCCGTCGCCAGGTATTCACGGCGGCGCAACCACACCGGGACGAGGTAGGCAAGCCAGAGGGCGGCCGCTATGGCGACGACGACCCCACCGCCCATCACATCCCCGTTCATGCCTCTAACGGTAGGGGCGGCGGGCGCCCGGTCCGCGTCACCGGGAAGGGTGTGTCCCGCGATCCAGAGTTCTCTCAGCGAATACAGCGGCCGGGTTCAGCGCGAGGCCGTCACCGCTGACGCGCGACCGGCAGCGGGATCGCCGCGGCCGCGCGGTCCTCGGCGGGGATCACCGCGGCATCCAGCGGCACGTTCCCGTCCAGCCAGCGACGGAGGACTCCCTGGCTCAGCTCCTCCGACACCAGGCCGAAGCAGAAGTGGTCGCGCCAATCCCCGTTGATGTGGATGTAGCGGCGCCGCAGACCCTCGTAGCGGAAGCCCAGCTTCTCCACCACGCGCAGGCTCGGGGTGTTCTCGGGCCGGATGCAGATCTCCATCCGGTGCAGCCCCAACTGGTAGAAGCAGTAGTCCGTCGCCAGCGCCACAGCCGTCGGCGTGATGTTGTGCCCGGCGAACTCCTCGGCGACCCAGTACCCGATCGTCGCGCTCGACAGCGACCCGTACGCGATCGACGAGACGTTCAGCTGGCCGGCGAGCCTGCCATCCCACTCGACGATGAACGGCAGGCCGTGCCCGGCGCGCGCGTTCGCCAGGAGCGACCGGATGCTCGCCCGGGTGTCGAACGACCCGGGCGCGTACGGGCTGGTCGCCTCCCACTGCCGCAGCCAGCCGCGGTTGTCGAGAAGGGAACGCTCCAGCGGGCGCGCGTCGCGCAGGCGGATGGGACGCAACCCCACGCGGCCCTCGCTGAGGGTGGGGACCACGATGGCCACAGACTCCTCCTTCAGCCGACCGTCAGCGGGACCGGTCGGCGAGCGTCTGGATGGGGCCGGTCGGGTCGGCCGGCATCTCCTGCACGTACTCGTCGGGGGCGTCCGCCGTGAGGCCTGCGGCGAACTCCCGCAGCCACGGCCGAAGCTCGGGACCGAGGTCTTCGCGGTCGGTCGCCAGGCGCACGATCGCCTTGATGTAGTCGAGGCGATCGCCGGTGTCGTAGCGGCGGCCTCGGAAGACGACGCCGAAGACGCCGCCCGTCCAGTCCGGCGCCTCCGCCATCGACTGCAGAGCGTCGGTCAGCTGGATCTCGCCGCCGCGGCCCGGCTCCGTGCGCTCCAGGACGTCGAAGACCTCCGGGCGCAGCACGTAGCGGCCGATGATGGCGTAGTTGGAGGGAGCGTGCTCCTTGTCCGGCTTCTCGACGAGGCCGGTGATGCGCACCACGTCGTCCTCGTCGGTCGCCTCGACGGCCGCAGCGCCGTAGAGGTGGATGGAGTCGGGGTCGACCTCGAGGAGGGCTACCACCGACGCGTGGCGCTCCTCCTGAACCTGCAGCATCCGCCTGAGCAGGTCGTCGCGCTCGTCGATGATGTCGTCACCGAGCAGCACGGCGAACGGCTCGCCACCGACGTGCATCTTCGCGCGCAGCACAGCGTGGCCGAGACCCTTCGGGTCGCCCTGGCGGACATAGTGCATGTCAGCGAGAGCGGTCGAATAGTTGACCTTGTCAAGCCGGTCGGTGTCGCCCTTCTTGGTGAGCATCGCCTCCAACTCGGCGTTGCGGTCGAAGTGGTTCTCGAGGGCGTTCTTGTTGCGGCCCGTGATCATCAGCACGTCGTGCAGCCCGGCGTTCACGGCCTCCTCGACGACGTACTGGATGGCGGGCTTGTCCACGACCGGCAGCATCTCCTTGGGCATCGCCTTGGTGGCCGGGAGGAAGCGTGTGCCGAGGCCGGCTGCGGGGATCACTGCTTTCGTAACGCGGTCGTGATTTGCCATGCCGCCTACAGTATCCGCAATTCGGCGGTGCACAGGATGGCATCTCTTAGGATTGCCCTATGGACCCGGACACTGCCGCTCATCGCAAGCGCGCCCTGCGCGCGGAGCTCCGCGAGCGACGGCAGAACCTCACCACGACCGAACGCCAGGGTGCGACGGCCGGTATCACCCGCAACCTCGTCGACCTGGCCACCGACCTCTCGGTGCGCAGCGTCTCCGCCTACCTCTCCACCAACATCGAGCCGGACACCCGCCCGTTCCTCAACTGGGCGCACAGCCAGGGCGTGCGGGTGCTGCTGCCGATCTCGCGGGAGGACGGCCTCCTCGACTGGACCACCGGCGACGGCGAGACCGAGACCGAGGGGCTGTTCGGGCTCCCGGAGGCGGTCGGTGACCTCCTCGGACCGATCGCGATCAACGACGTCGACCTCATCCTCGTGCCCGCCGCCGCCGTCGACGCGACGGGTATGCGGATGGGATGGGGCCGCGGCTACTTCGACAAGACCCTCGGGAGCATGGAAAAATGTCCCCCGGTGTACGCCGTCCTGTTCGACGGTGAGCTCGTGGACGAGGTACCGCGGGAGCGCCACGACCAGCCGGTCGACGGCGCGGTCACGCCCACCCGCATCGTCCAATTCACCTGACCTCCACCACCTGACACCGAAGCGCAGCGGAAGAAGAATGCCCACCTACTCCTACACGTGCCGCGACTGCGGCCACGCCTTCGACATCCAGCAGGCCTTCACCGACGACGCCCTCACCTCGTGCCCGAACTGCGGCGGCTCGCTCCGCAAGGTGTTCGGCGCGGTCGGCGTGACGTTCAACGGCTCCGGCTTCTACCGGACGGACTCGCGGGGCGGGGCGAAGTCGCCGGCCGCGGCGGGAGGCGCTTCGTCGGGATCGGGGTCGTCGGGATCCGGATCGGGGTCGTCGGATTCGGGTTCGTCATCTTCGTCTTCGTCGTCTTCGTCGTCTTCGTCATCGTCGTCCTCCGGCTCGGCCGCGTGACCCCGCACCTCCCCTCCCCCGAAAGGATCGGTCTTGCTTAAAGGCTTCAAGGAGTTCATCCTCCGCGGCAACGTGATCGACCTGGCCGTCGCGGTCGTCATCGGCGCCGCATTCACCGCCGTCGTCACCTCGATCGTCACGAACCTGATCAATCCCCTGATCAGCTCGTTCTTTACCGCCAGCTCCCTCGATAACGCCATGGTGGTGACCCTCAACGACTCTCAGATCAAGTTCGGCGCGGTCCTCGGCGCCATCATCAACTTCTTGATCGTCGCTGTCGTCGTGTTCTTCGTCTTCGTCTACCCGATCAACCAGTTGAAGAAGCGTGCCGAGCGCCTCCGGAGCAAGGGCGTCGTCGAGCCGGACGCTCCGATCACCGAGCTGGACCTCCTCACCGAGATCCGCGACCTCCTACGCTCGCAGCAGGCCCCGCCGCAGCCCGCCGGCAAGCACGCCGACCCGCTCCCGTAACCCTCGCCGCTCGGCGCTCGGCGTCGAGGTGCTCGTAGATGCACCCGGTCCCGGCGTGTCGCGCGCAACTGCGAGCACCTCACGTCACTGTCGCGACCGAGCGCGGGTCACCAGTGCGGCGACTCGTGAGTCGATGCGCCTATCCCGCGCGAGTCGCGACATGTAGTCGCAACTCGGCGGGTGGGACGGAAGGCCCCCTCCCGACCACGGACCCGACCCACGCAACCGGCTCGCGAGTCGTGAGTCGTTGCTGCTACCCGACGCGAGTTGCGACATGTAGTCGCAACTCGGCGGGAGGGATGGTGCGCCCGCGCCCCAGCCACCGACCCGACCGCGCGGGCCGGCCGACCTGCCGCGAGACGTGAGTCGATGCGCCTATCCGGCGCGAGTTGCGACATGTAGTCGCGACTCGGCGGAAGGGACGGTGCGCCCGCTCCCGCGCCGACGACCGGACTGCGCGGGCCGGCCGCGAGACGTGAGTCGATGCGCCTATCCGGCGCGAGTTGCGACATGTAGTCGCGACTCGGCGGAAGGTCGGCGCGCGACGCGGGACGCGGGACGCGGGACGCGCGACGCGGGACGCGCGACGCGCGACGCGGGACGCACGACGCGCGACGCGCGACGCGGGACGCGCGACGCGGGACGCGCGCGGGTCACCAGTGGGGCGGGACGTCGCGGCGCAGCTGCTCGTCGTTGGACGACCAGGTCGGAGCGTTGTCGGAGTCGGCGGGCGGCGCGTCGGAGTCGGCCGGCTCGGTCCGCGGTGACGGGTCCGAACCGGGCGCGCCCGGGCGCTGCACGCGGCGGTGCGGTCGTCTCCCCGGTGTCTCGCTCACCCATCCAGCCTAAGGCCGCCCGAGAAGACGGGCGCGGCTCAGGCCAGCGTCGGCAGCGTGATCGGAGCGGTGACGGCGTCCGGTTCGCCCTTGCCGATGAGCGTCGCGATGCGGCCGGCGACGGCGTCCGGATCGGCGAACAGCTCGAAGCTGTGCACCCGGAGGTAGTGCCAGCCGAGCCGGCGGAGCACGTCCGGGCGCAGCCGTAGCGACTCACGAAGGCTGCCCTTCGACACGTCCGTGTCCGTCTCGACGACGACCGCGCGGCCCTCGTGCGATGCCACCAGGGTGAGCTTCCCGCGGTAGCCGAGGTGCACCTCCAGGCCCCGCCGCGCCAGGCGCTTGGCGAGGTCGAGCACCATCGGGTCGGCGTCCGGGCTCAGGTATTCGGGCGCGGCCGTCTGCAGCTGGTCGGCCTCCCCCAGCACCTGCGCCAGCGCCGCGATGCCGTGCCGCATCCGGGACTCGTCGATGTCTTCCGGTTTGAAGCAGGAGACGATGTCCATGCCGCGACGTCCGCGCGTCATCCCGACGGCGAGCAGGCGGTCGCCGCCCGGCTCGGCGAGCGCGCCGAAGTTGGACAGCAGGCGGCCGTGCGGGGTGCGCCCGTACCCGATCGAGAAGATGACCCGGTCGCGGCTCTGGCCGACCGACTGGTCGAGCGTCACAACGGTGAACGGTTCCGCACGGTCGCCCAGGATGAAGTCGGCCAGCTCCGACCGCTTCGAGAAGGCGGAGAGCACCGCCTGGTTGACGCGTACGGCGTGCCGCTCGCTTGCGGTGATCACCATGAGGGATTCGCGGGGCCGCTCGGTGGCGTGGGCGAGCACCAGCTCGACCACCTTCGCGACCTCGGCGTCGGTGGATTCGACCGCTCCGGTGTCGCTGTCGGGCATGCCCTGGCCGCCGGTGACGTAGTGGAGCGCGAGGCTGCCGTGCCCGAGGTATGTTCCCGCCCATGGCAGGGAGTCGATCGTCCCGCCGTAGAAGCGGCGGTTGACGAGCTCGGCGAGGTCTTCGCCGCCGGCGCGGTAGCTGCGGCTGAGCGTGTACACCGGCAGCAGCTCGGAGAGCCGGGCGAGCGCGGAGTCGGCGTGGAGCGCATCCACGTCGACCGCTTCGACGGTCCGGCCGTACTCGTGCACGCCGATGTCGAAGCGCGACGGCGTCTGGGTGACCGGGTCGCCGAAGGCGACGACCTGGCGGGCGCGACGGATGACGGGCACGTTCTCGGCGAGGCTGGACGCCCCGGCGTCCACCAGCAGCACGGCGTCGAACCCGACCTCGCGGCCGATCGACGAGATCTCGTACGGCGACACCAGCCACACCGGGGCGAGCGGGCGCGCCAGGTGCGGCGCGGCCTCGTTCAGGGTGGTCGCGGTGGGGATGCTGCTCTTCAGCAGACGCTTCAGCGCCGCGGCCTCGTCCGGCCAGTCGACGATGCCGATCTTCCACGTCTCGGCGAGCATCCACGCCAACTGCCTGCCGGTCGCGGAGGCGTGCGCCTCATCCACCAGCCGGAAGTCGGCCTCGAGGCGGTCCAGCACGCTGGTGTTGGCGTTCAACAGGGCGCGGTCGGAGGCGAGCAGCGATTCGAGGACCGACTGCCACCAGGCCAGCTCCAGCTCGGCGCTGACCTGGGTTTCGGGCACGTGACGGATGGACAGGTCGGAGATGAGCGGGTCGAGCTCCAGCTCGCGCAGCTGCGTCAGCAGCGCGGTGCGCTCCTGCAGGTTGGCGAGCACCTCGGACTCGGCCGCGAGGCCGGCCACCTGACGGGTGAGCTCCTCCACCGGCAGCGCCGCCAGCGACTGGGGCGTGCCCGTGCGGCGCAGCGGGATGTCCAGCCGCGCCAGGTCTTCGGCGACGCGCTGGTAGGCGACCTGCACGTCCGCGATCCCGATCGGCACCTCGGGGACCACGCCGGCGACGGCGAACCGGTTCCAGAGGATGCGCTGCTGCTGGATGCGGCGCAGGCTCTCGTTGAGGTCGGTGACGTGCACGCCGGGCCGCACGTACTCGAGTGCGTGCTTGCGCAGGCGGCGGCGGTTGGCGCTCGTCATCGACGGCGACTCGCGACGGGAGGCGGTGGCCGCGATCAGCTCGGTGAGCGACCGGTCGAACACCGACGGTGTGAACTTGTCGAGGGTCTCGCGGATGTCGAGCAGCAGCCGCAGGTAGACGCCCAGCTCGACGATCGAGGCGAAGGGGCGCATCCGGGTCTGCCCGATCAGCGCGTTGGCACGGTCGAGGAGGCGCGGCAACTCGGCACGGTTCAGCTTCTTGGCCAGCTCGTGCGCACTCTTCCCCTCGTCCGTCGTGTTGAAGGAGGCGCCGTACCAGGGCGAGTCGTTCGGTCCGTACCGGAACTCGCCGAGGCGGGCGGCACGGATGAGTGCGTCGGCTGCGGTGGCCCGGTCGCGGGCGAGCGCCTCGATGGCGTGCCGGCCGAGTCGTGCCGTGGTGGACGGCGGCGCGGAGAGCAGCGACAATCCCGACAGCTCGCGCAGCGCATCCAGGATCGACACGCGGAGCACGGGGTCGCGCCGGGTCAGGGCGGCGCGGTAGTCGACCAGCACCTTGCGCAGGCGCACCAGCGCCTCGTCGACGTCGGTGACCTTCGGCTGCGTGGCCTTCTCGTTGCGGGCGATCGACTGCACGAGGTCGCGGCGGAGAGTGCGCGGGGTGACGGCCAGCCCGGGCAGCCCGGCCTTGGCCAGCCGCTGGGCGATGTCGTCGAGGCTGGACCGGCGCGGGCTGACGACCAGCACGCGCTTGTGCTGCGCGACGAGAGCGCCGATGGCGTTGACGATGGTCTGCGTTCCGCCGGTTCCCGGCAGCGTCTTCACGACGAGGGAGTTGCCTGCCGCGATCTGCGCGACCACGTTCTCCTGCGCCTCGTCGGCGTCGAGCAGGAGGGTGTCGGTGGCGGGCGGGCGCTCATCCTGGCGGATCGGCTCCACGGGGTTGAAGGCGGCCTCGACCGTGGTTCGGGCCGTCGGGTTGCCGGCGAGCGCATCCAGCAGCACGGTGTCGAGGTCGCGCGCCTCCTCGCTCAGCGCGGGGGCGACGTCGGCGAACGAGGATGCGACCAGCCGCGGCTGCACGTTGAACCAGGGCAGGTGGGAGGTCAGCCCGCGCAGCCGGTCGATCACCGGCTGCGGCTTGAACACGCCGTTCGAGACGGCGAGCGCCACGAAGGCGTCCGCGTCGAGGGTGATCTGGAACTGCTCGTTGAGGGCGCGGGCGAGCTCAGGGTTGAGGAACGTCTGGCCCTTCAGCTTCAGCTCGAAGTCGCGGCCGTAGCGGCGGATGGCGAGCGGACGCAGCAGGATCGGCGCGAAGAACTCGTCGGTGCCGTGCCGCCACTGGGCAAGACCGATCGCCAGGTGCACCGACTCGATGCCGCGGACCGAGCGCAGCTCGATGCCCTTCTGGGTGATCGCGTTCGCGGCCGCGCGGGCCGTGCGGAGCGCCAGCTCGTCGCGGATCAGACTGGAGAGCAGCGTGCTCTGGCCGGTGATGAATTGCGGCAGGCCACCCGGATGCGTGGTGCTCAGTTCGATGCGGGTCCGCGGGCCGTCCTCGAAGTGGAGCAGCGGGGAGTCGCCGCCGATCGCCGCGATCTCGTCGCGCCACCGCGTCCACACCGGCTCGGCGATATTGCCGGCGACCAGCGCCGGATCGCCCAGACTGAGCGTGTGCGGGGCGGTCGTCGTGCGCGGGTTCAGGGCGTCGTCGTCTGCGATGACCGACGTCGCGTCGTCATCCTCGGTCTTCCTGTCCAGTCGCCACACACCGACACCCTACGTTCACATCCGCGGAATCAGCGGGAACCCGGGCGGGTTTCGTGCGGATATCACACGCGAAGTGCCGCGCGGGGCGGCTGCGGGTGCGCAGAGGGCGCCCCGGACGGTCTGTCAGGGCGACGGCGGCTGCCGTCAGTGCGACGGCGTGGGCGACGGGGTCGGGGTCCCGGTCGGCGGCGACGAGGTGGGCGACGGGGTGGAGGTGAGGCCCGGGGTCGAGGTGGGCGACGTCGACGTCTCGGACGACGACGAGGAGGGCGACGGGGTCAGCGTCCCGTACGGCGCGAGCGCCGCGGTGACGACCGGCACCTGCAGCCCCACCGACGTGCCCGCGCTCGTGACGGACACGGTGGTCAGCGAGCCCGGCTTCGCATCCAGCCCGGTCACCAGGGTCTCGTCGCTCGGCGGGTTGCCCAGCCGCTTGGTGGCACGGGGGTTCAGCGAGACCGTGATCGTCTGACCTCCGGTCGGCACGATGCTCACCTCCTGCGTGTCCGGCCCCTGGTTCACCAGGGTGACGACGAGGTTGGCGGTCTGATCGTCACCGCTCACGAGCACCGCATTGCCGACGAAGACGTCGCCGACGGTCGCGCTCACGCCGACGCTGGCCTCTTTGATGTCCAGCGTGTCCTGCGGCGCGAACAGGTCGCAGGCGGTGAGACCGGAGAGCGCGGCGGCAGCGACGACGGCCGCCGCGACGGTGCGGCGGAACTGCGAAGTGCGGAACGTCATCATCCACCTCCGGGGGACCACGGTGGCGCCACACTAGCGTCCGCACGCCCCGTTATGGAAGACGCTTCGTGCCGCGGAGGGCGATGATTCCGATGACGCCGCAGAGCAGATAGAGGGAGGCCTGCACATCCAGGATGCGCACGATGTCTCCGGAGCCGGCGAGCAGGCCGCCCAGCAGCAGGCCGACGCCCTGCGCCGCGCCGTCGAGGGTGGTGATCGCGGCGATCACGCGGCCGAGCGCCCGGGGCGGAACCGCCGTCTGCACCAGGGTGATCTCGCCCGTGGCCGTGGTCGCGGCGGGCAGGCCCATCGCGATGAACAGGCCGGCGTACACCCACAGCGCGGTGGTGAACGGCGCCAGGTTCCAGGTGAGCAGCGACAGCATCCCGAACACCAGGTAGCCGCCGCCGATCAGCGACCGCGGGCCGAGCCGGCGCGCCAGCACGCCGGTGATGAGGCCGCCGAGCACCCCGCCGATCGCCTGCACACCGCGGATGACGCCGACGCCGGTGTCACCGGCGCCCAGATTCTGCGTGACGTAGACGAGGAAGAGCACCAGGAACAGCCCCTGCGCGACACCGCCGAGCGTCGCGATCAGGGCGATCGTGCGGAGGGTCGCCGACCGCGCGATCAGCCGGAGCCCCTCCAGCCACTGGCGCAGGATGCGCCACTCGGTCGCGGTGGCGGGCTCCTGGCTGACGTGCTGCTGCGTCCCCGGCTTCTCCCCCGCCGGGTCGGCGAGGGGATGCGGACGGCTGAGCGCCACCAGCACGGCCGTGATGACGTAGGAGGCGGCATCCGCGACGACGACGCCCGGCAGCCCCCACAGCGCGAACGACAGGCCGCCGAGGGGCGACCCGACCAGCCGCGCGAGGTTGTCGCTCACCGCGATCAGCGCGTTACCGCGAGCCAGCTGGTCGGCGCCGACGAGCTGCGGGATCATCGCCTGCCGGGCCGGGTTGATGACCGCGCCGAGCACCGCCTCCACGGCCGCGACCGCGTAGACGATGCCCATCCGGTCGGCGCTCGCCGCCAGCAGCGGCAGCAGGAAGAGGCCCTGCAGCACGGCCACCACGACGATGGTGCGGCGGTGGTCCCAGCGGTCGACGAGCACGCCGAGGAAGCTGCCGAGCAGGAGCATCGGGACGAGCTCCACCAGGAAGACGGTCGAGGCCCCCAGCGCCGAGCCGGTCGCCGACAGTGCGAACAGCGGCAACGCGATCCTCAGCAGCCAATCGCCGGTGTCGGAGACGAGGCCCGCGGTCCAGACCAGGGCGAAGTCGCGGCGGAGCAGCGGGGAGGGCGAACGCTGCTGCGTCCCGGCGGCGGTCACGACTCGTCGCTCCCCGCCGCCCCGCGGCCCGAGTCAACTCCCGGCCGTCGCTGATTGCCCCCGATCGGAACTTGTGCTGCCGCTCGCGCCACCGCAGACGTTCCGAACAGCCGCCCTCGCTCGGCGTCCGCGTGGGCGGCGGCGATCGCATCCGGGTGCCGGAAGGCGTTCAGGTGCAGCGCCACCACGTCGCTGCCGGCCGGGGCGTCGGCGCGGGTGAGGGCGATGTAGGGGCGGATGAGCGCATCCAGCCGCTCCCCCAGCTCCCGGAGCTCGACCGGCGTCAGCTTGAGTGCGTAACCGGACAGCATGCTCGCCTCACGCCACTCCACCGGCTGCTCGTCGCGCTGGGCGATGGCGCGGTGCACGAGCGCGCGCTCGTCCTCCACCTGCCGGTCGGCGAGCGCGCGCTCGACGGTGTCCGACCCGATCAGGTACTCGGGGTCGTCGGTCCGCCCGAAGGCCAGGCCGGTGTTGGTCGAGCGCCAGGGACGTTCGCGACCATCGTCCGCCTCCACCGCCTCCACCAGCCCGACCTTGCCGAGGGCGCGCAGGTGGTAGCTGCAGTTGGAGGGGGTGGAGCCGACGACGGCGGCGCACTCACTGGCCGTGCGCGGACCGAACGACATCAGATGGTCGAGCAGCGCGAGGCGGAGCGGATGCGCGAGCGCCCGGAGCGCGCGCGGGTCGGTGACCGTGGTGCGCCGCTCCGCCTGGCCAGATGTGAAAGACATGTTTCAGAGTTTCGCGCGTACTCTCTTTCACGTCAAGTACCCACCCCGGGGAATGCCTCCCCCTCCCCCACGTTGTTGATGGATATGAACGAGCCCACCCGAGCGAGCGTCGGCTTCCGGTCCGAGCGCGGCCCCATCCTGATCGCCCTCATGCTGACGACCGGGCTGGTCGCGATCGACTCGACGATCCTTGCAACGGCGATTCCCTCGATCGTCAAAGACCTGGGCGGGTTCGCGCAGTTCCCGTGGCTGTTCTCCATCTACCTGCTCGCGCAGGCCGTGTCCGTCCCGGTGTACGCGAAGCTGTCCGACACGGTCGGCCGCAAGCCGATCGTCCTCATCGGCATCGCGCTGTTCCTCCTCGGCTCGGTGCTCTGCGGCTTCGCCTGGAGCATGCCCGCGCTGATCGCATTCCGTGCGCTGCAGGGCCTGGGTGCCGGCGCCATCCAGCCGATGTCGATGACCATCGCCGGCGACATCTACACCGTCGCCGAGCGCGCGAAGACGCAGGGGTACCTGGCCAGCGTGTGGGCGATCTCGTCCGTCGTCGGGCCGACCCTCGGCGGCGTGTTCTCGCAGTACCTGTCGTGGCGGTGGATCTTCTTCGTCAACGTGCCGCTCTGCATCCTGGCCGGGTGGATGCTGATCCGCGCGTTCCACGAGAGCATCGAGCGTCGGCGGCACCGCATCGACTACGCCGGAGCTGCGCTCCTCACCGGCGGTATGACGCTGCTGATCCTCGGCGTGCTCGAGGGCGGCCAGGCGTGGCCGTGGGACTCCGTGTGGAGCATCGGCGCGTTCGCCGTCGGAGCCGTGCTGCTGGCCGCCTTCGTGCTCGTCGAGCGGCGCGCAGCCGAGCCGATCCTGCCGCTGTGGGTGTTCTCCCGCCGGCTGCTGATCACCACGACCCTGATCTCGCTGGGCGTCGGCGGCATCCTGATCGGGCTCACCTCGTACGTGCCCACCTACCTGGAGGGGACCATCGGCGTCGTGCCCATCGTGTCGGGCCTCGCCGTCGCGGCGCTCACCCTCGGCTGGCCGATTGCGGCCAGCCTCTCCGGGCGGTTCTACCTGCGCATCGGGTTCCGCAACACCGCGCTGCTCGGGATGGGGATCGCGATCGTCGGTGCGATCTCTCTCGCCGCGACCTCCGTTGCTCCGTCCGTGCTGTTCGTCGCGGTCAGCTGCTTCGTGGTCGGGCTCGGGATGGGCCTCATCGCCACCCCGACGCTGATCGCCGCGCAGTCCAGCGTCGCGTGGAACGAGCGCGGCGTGGTCACCGGCAGCAACATGTTCGCCCGCTCGATCGGCAGCGCCGTCGGCGTGGCCGTCTTCGGCGCGATCGCCAACGCGATCATCGGCGCGTCCGCCGGCGGCGCGCACTCGCCGGCGACCATCCAATCGGCGTCGACCGCGGTGTTCGTCGCGGTGGCCGCGGCGGCCGTGCTGACCATCGTGGCCGGACTGGCGATGCCGCGCTCCCGCGTAGAAGACGTGGAGCTCGGCCGGGCTGCGCCCGCCACCGCCGACTAACCCGTCGCCACCCACCTGGTTGACGCAACACGCCGCGGCGCCCGTCGTGCGGACGGCGTGTTGCGTCAACCAGCCGGGCCCAGCGGGTGGAACCGGCGGTACAGCGCCTTCAAAGCTAAAGCCCCCTACGATCGTGGGAGAAGTGTCCGACGGCGATGGGATGAGCTGAATGTCAACTGGCAGGGGAACCACTGGTCCCACCAAACGCGACCGCCGTGAGGAGGCGCGCGAGACCGCCAGGAAGATGCGCGAGGAGGCCGCCAGGAAGGCCAAGCGCCGCAAGGTCGTCGTGCAGAGCTCGGTCATCGTGGGCATCGTCGCGGTGCTCGCGATCGTCGGCGTGGTCGTGTTCACCAGCGTCGGCGGGAGCACCAGCGCCGCCAACCCGAAAAACATGGCGAGCGGTGGACTGCTGCTCACCTCGTCGACGAAGGCGACCACGACGCCGGCCATCCCGGCAGGCGGCAAGCCGACGCCGACCAAGATGGAGCTCAACGGCACGACCGCGCACATCCAGATCTGGCTCGACTACCAGTGCCCGTTCTGCGACCAGTTCGAGACGACGAACAACAGCCAGATCAAGCAGTGGCTGGACGAGGGATCGGCGACGCTCGAGATCCACCCGGTCGCCATCCTGGACAGCACGCAGAACAAGCAGTACTCGACCAGGGCCGCGGCCGCCGCATCCTGTGTCGCCAACTCGCAGCCGAACACCCTGTTCGCCGTCAACGCGGCGCTGTTCGCCAAGCAACCCGACGAGCAGACCGGCACCGGGCTCACGAACGCGGAGATCACCACGATCGTGAAGGGTGCGGGAGCGGATTCGAAGGCCGTCAGCGACTGCATCGACAAGCAGACGTACGCCCCCTTCGTCACCTCGATGACGCAGGACGCGACCGGCAACTCCCAGCTGAAGAACCCGACCTCGGGCGGCTTCGGCACCCCGACCGTGTTCGTCAACGGCGAGCGCTACCAGGGCGGCTTCACCGACGCCACCCAGTTCGCGGCCTTCAAGGACGCCGCCGTCAAGGACGCCGGCTCCAACAAAACGATCACCTTCCCCACCACCAAGTAGCCCGCTCCCTTCCGCCCCACCCCCACCGTCGAGTCCTCACAAAGTGCACGCCGACACGGCGTGTCGCGTGCACTTTGTGAGGACTCGATGGCGTGCGGGGTGAGGGGAGGTGTACGGTCCGAGACGGAGCGGGACGGACGGAACCGACGTGATCGGCTGGAGCGAGAAGGGGGCACGGCGTGGAGCGCATTCCTGAGGACGGCGTCGACGACGTCGAGATCGGCGAGACGGACGCGGGCGAGACGCCCGGCTGGGCCGACCCGGCCGACGGCGACGTCGACTACGCGCTGAACGACCCCGAAGCCGAGGCCGACTTCGCCGACGAACTGGTGACCAACGACGCCGTGGCGGGCGAGACCATCTGGTCCGGTCCGGGCGACGGCAACGACGGCCCCACCGGCGGCCAGGCCCGCGAGGCCGAGCCGGTCTACGACGAGCACGGCGACGACGACGAGGACGACGGCGTACTGACCGAGGACGATGTGGAGGAGGAGGGCATCTAGCCCTCCCCGACCGCCCCCTCCCCGACCGCCCTCTCATCGGGCTGCTCCAGCGCATCCACCACACCGCGGGCGCTGCGCTCGAGGAAGCCGACGATCTGCGGCGACGGCAGGTCGGTGCCGACCGCACTCTCGACCAGCGCCTCCTCGGCGAACGCGACCCAGGAGCGCAGGGCGATGCGGAGCAGCGGCGTGTCCGGCACGCCCAGTTCGAGGAACACCGCGATGACGCGTTCCGCCTGCTCGCCGCGCGCCTCCTCGACGACCGCGCGCACCTCCGTGTCTCCGGATGCGACGCCGCGCACCAGCGAGTAGAACGTGCCGCTGTGCTCGCGGACGAACGCGACGATGCGGGCGAGGGTGTCGTGGAGGCGGTCCAGCGGCGGCAGTCCGGCGATCGGCTCCGTCGCGTGCAGCATGCTGTCGCGCGCGGTGCGCACCACCTCGCGGTGGAGGCCCTGCTTGGAGCCGAAGTAGTGGAACAGCAGCCCCCGCGACACGCTGGCGCGTGCCGACAGCTCTTCGATGGACAGCTGGTCCAGCGGGTTGTCGGCCAGGAACGCCACGCCGAGCGCGACGAGCTGAGCCCGCCGCTCGTCCGGCGTGAGTCGCGTGCGCCGGTCCGTCTCCATGCGCCGAGCCTAACCGTCGCCCCTGCGAACATGGTGCGCGCGTTCGACTATTGACAGGCGGTCAATAACGTCTAAGCTCACACCTGGACCTGACTGCGCCGACGCTGTCAAGTCCCCCGAACAGGAGGATCGATGAAGTTCCGAAAGCTCGCCGGGTCGCACGCCGGACGGATCGTTCTCGCAGCCGTCCCCGTTGCCGTCGTCTCGACTCTGCTCATGACCGGTGTGGCCCAGGGCGCCGTGCCCGTGTCGTTCGCGGTCTCGGGCAGCCAGTTCCAGATCAGCGCGTCGAAGCTCGACGGCACCGGCTTCTCGCAGTACGCGGGCGTTGCGCCCGACACGGCGGGCAAGGACCACCAGGTCGCCATCGCGAACATCAAGTCGGCCACGCTCGCCGACCTGTGCCAGTCGGTCGTCACGGACACCCCGCTGGGCAAGGTGGGGATGCTGATCACCGCGGGCGGCGGCGGCGCACCCGCCAGCGCGACCGACCTGCAGATCGGGATGACGGACCTCAAGGGCGACTCCGAGTTCCACAACATCCGCATCGGCGTGGACGCCTCCACTGTGAACACGACCGCGAAGGGCAGCGCCGGTGACTTCGCTCAGGATGCGGACACCGTCACGATCACGAAGCTCCAGCAGACCGCGTGGAGCACCCAGGCGTCCGTCTTCACCCTCACCGGCATGCATGTGCAGCTGACCGACGGCTCGAAGGGATGCTTCTGATCGTGGGAGCGCACGCGACCGGCGCCGAGCCGGCCTCCGCCGCCGCGGCGGGTGCCCGGGCGCGCTTCCGCGCCTGGCGGCGGCAGCGTCCGTTCGTCGGCGGCGTCCTGACCGCCCTCGGCGGTATCGAGATGTTCTTCTCCGGGCAGCTGGACATCGGCAAGATCCACGTGCAGCTCGGCATCGAGGGCCTGCAGGCGACGATCATCCCGATCCTGCTGGTGCTGCTCGGCGTCCTGGTGATCGCGATGCCGGCGCACCGTATCTTCTACGGCGTGATCGCGCTGGCCGTCGCCGTGTACTCGCTGGTCGGCGTGAACCTGGGCGGTTTCTTCATCGGGATGCTGCTGAGCACCGTTGGCGGCATCCTCACGGTGGCGTGGATGCCGAAGAAGGATGCGCTCGCGGCGGCCGACGAGGTCGCGGGGGCGAGCGACGACGTCAAAGTGGATGCCGATCCGGCTGACGACGCCGACCCAGCCGACCTGTTCGCCGACCCGAGCGAACCGGCCCCGCGGGAAGGCACGACCGCATGAGGCGCGCACGCCAGGGTGTCGCCGCCTGGGCCCTGGTCGCCTGCGTCGCCGCGGCGCTGACCGGGCTGGGTGCCGCCCGGGTGCCGGCCGTCGCGCCGGCAGCGTGGTGCATCCCGATCCTCGTGCAGTGCGGTGGGTCGAGCCCGACGCCGACCCCGTCGCCCTCGCAGGGGCCGGGCGCCCCTGGCGTGCCGGGCGTCCCCTCTCTTCCGGTTCCCGGGACATCGGGCGCGCCGGTCGCGCCCGTCCCGACCCCGACCACAACCGCTCCCCCGGCCCCCGCCGGCCCGGACGCGGGTGCCCCGGTCTTCACCCAGCCGCCGGCGCAGCTCGGCAGCCGGTCGATCTCCTTCTCGGGACTGAAGGGCGTGAGCGTGGTGACCGTTCCGCTCGCGGACGGCAGCCGCATCCCGGTGCTGAAGATCTCCGCGGACAGCATCACCATCGACGGCTTCAGCCTGACCGTCCGCAAGGAGACCGGCCCGAAGCTCGCCACCACGGCCGACCAGATGGCTCTGCGCGGCAACGTGCAGGTCTACGTCGACTCGGTGACCGCCACCGGCCCGGACGGCAATCCGTTGACCCTGGGCGCCGCGACCCCTCCGCCCGCAGACGGCCTGCCGCAGCAGCTGCTGCGCGTCACGCTGGGCCTCGTCGGGGTGACGGCGGACAGCATCCACTTCACCAACCCGCACCAGCAGCTGACGGAGTAGGCGCGGCCGCCGGCCATCTGTGGGACGCAACACGCCGTTAACCGCGTGCGATAACGGCGTGTTGCGGCCCATGGATGCGCGCGGGCGCCACGGGACGCGGATGCGGGCGCGCGGCCGCCTGCCACCTGTATGACGCAACACGCCGTCATTCACGTGGCGGTCGCGGCGTGTCTCGTCAACTGGATCGCACAGCTAGCGGCCGGACTCGCGGCGCAGGCGGCGGCGCTCGCGCCGCGACAGCGCGTCCCACGCCTCGCGCTGGGCTCGACGGTCGGCGTCGGCCTGGCGGATGCGGTCCTCCCGGCGCTGACGCCACCGGTCGACCTCGGCGTCCACGTCGCGGGTCGGTGTGACGACCGGCGGCCCGCCCTGCAACTGCCGCCGCGCCTCCACGATGCGGCGGTTGAACGTCTCCAGGTGCTCCCGCACGGACGTCTCGGACGCCAGCCGGTCGAGCCGGGCCTCCAGCTCGCGATCCTCCGAGCGGAGCAGGAGCGCCGGCGGCCCGAGCCCGGTGAGCTGCTCGCGCTCGATCTTGCGGCGGATCCACCAGTCCGGGTCGTGCGTGCCGGTGAGTCCCGGCAGCGGTTTGCCCGCGCCCGGCAGGTTGTCGAAGTCGCCGCGGCGGATCGCCTGCTGGATGGCCGTCTCGACGACCTGCGCGCGCTGCTCCATCGACGGCTGGCCGGCGTTCGCCTCGTCGACCTCCTCGCCGCGGGCCTCGGCCTCCCGGCGCAGGCGGTAGCGCGCGGCGTCGACGAGCGGGTCGGACTCGCCAGCCGCTGGACGATTCTCGTCGCGGTTGCGGGCCATGTCATCCACCCTACGCCGGTCGGCGCACCGGTCTTCGGCGCCTCCGCCAGCCGTCTGCTTCGTGAACGGTAGGTGAATATCCGAACATCGCGACCCCCGCTCGGTTGACTTTCCCCCCGACACGATTACTGTGTGCACTAAGCAACCGGATGGCAGGCTGAACCGCAGGGGGCGGGCAGCTGTACTGCATTCCCGGTGCGCGGCGGTCGGCTTTTTCGGGTGAGCCGACCGCCGCAACTTTTAACTCGCCACGCGTTACGCTGGCCCCCGTGAGCGACGACCAGCACCTGAGGATGGTTCGCGAGCGTTTCGACGACCGCGCCGCGCACTACGACGACAGCGCGATGCACCGTGGCCTCGCCGCCGCGGTCGCCGCCTTCGCCGACCTGGACGGCGTGGATGCGGTACTCGACATCGCGACCGGCACCGGGCTGGTGCTGCGCGCGCTTCGCGACCGTGGTTTCGCCGGCGCTCTCTCCGGCGTGGACCTGTCGCCACGGATGGTGGATGAAGCCCGCCGTCACCTCCCGGACGCCCAGCTGCTCGAGGCCGACGCGACTCGCCTGCCGCTACCGGATAATGCGTTCGACCTCGTGACCTGCGTGACTGGTCTGCAACTCTTCCCTACTCCGGCCACCGCGATCGCCGAGTGGGCGCGCGTCCTCCGCCCTGGCGGGCGTGCGGTCACTGCGACGTTCCTCGCCGTCGACCCGTCCCGCCACCGTGCCGCACCGCAGGCGCACGCCGATCACATCCCGTTCGACTCGGTCGAACAGTTGGATGCCCTGGTCGCACCCGCGGGCTTCTCAGTCGGCCGCACCGAAACGTGGGTGGACGGCGCGGACGAGCTCCTGATCGCGGAGCTCGCTCTGACGCAGTCCACCTGACCGCCTCCGACCCCACTGAGGTGCTCGTAGTTGCGTTCCTCCCCGGCGTGTCGGGCGCACCTACGAGCACCTCAGTGCGCGGCGCGGCGACGGCGCGACACCAGGAGCACCAGCCCCAGCCCGAGAAGCAGGAGCAGCAGCCCCCCGGCGAGCGGCGCAGCCGCCAGCGACGACCCCGTAGCGGCCAAACCTCCGGCGGCGCCCGCCCCGGTTGCCGCGGTCGCGTTGCCCGCGCCGCCTCCTGCCGGCGTGACCGGCACTGGCGGAGCAGGCGGCCCTGGCGGCGTGGGCGGCCCCGGCAGCGGCTGCGGCGCGGGCTCGTTGACGTAGACGTTGCGCACGCTCGCCCGGTTGTAGAGCGGGTCGGCGCTCTCGGTGGAGGTGCTGATCGTCTCGACGACGTATCCCGGCGGGAAGGACACCACGCCCGGGTTGAGGCGGACCGTCACCGTCTTGGGGCCGACCTCGCCGGCTGCGAAGATCAGCACCACGCTGTCGGCGTAGGTGAGGCCGCCGTCGATCGACAGCTGGGCGTAGGGCGTTCCGCCGCCGTAGCCGGCGGAGAGCGTGAGGAAGACCGTCGCCGTCGGCGGCGTCGCCAGCTCGATCGTGTACGTGTCGGTCAGCGGACCGCCGGGGAGCACGACGGTGTCGCCGCCCGACTCGATCACCGTGATCACTCCGGCGCCCGGAACCGGGATGACCGGCGGGATCACCACGACCGGCGGCGGGTCCTCGCCGGGGAGGAGGAACGGCGTGGGCGTCGGCACCGCGCCGGAGAACAGCGAGAGCGCGGCCGCGGCCGTGAAGTTCCGGAGAGTGACCGTGAGGCCTTCGCCCTTCAGCCCGTTGATGTTCGAGACGAAGGAGGCGAGGGAGTCGAACCCGGTGACCCGGACCGTGCTCGTGCCTGCCCCGCCGTCGAGCGACACCAGACCGTCGGTCAGGTAGCCGGCGACGGCGGGGAGCCGCGCCGCAGTCAGAAGGAAGGTGTCGTTCCCGGTCCCCGCCTCCACCCGGAGCTCGGCGAGGTTGTGGTTGATGACGAAGGTGTCGTTTCCGGCGCCGCCGTAGATCGTGGTCGGGAAGCTGATCCCGTCGCTCAGCAGGCCCAGCGCGGTGGCGAGCAGCGGGAACTGGTCCTCCGGATGCACGGCCGGTGGGGTGCGGGGAGCATCGTAGAGCTGCCCGATGATGAAGCGGTCGTCGCCGAGTCCGCCATCAAGGGTGGTGATGGCGCTGTTGTCGTCGACGACGAAGGTGTCGTTCCCGGCGAGGCCGTTGACGGTCAGGCGGCTGTTGATGTGGTCGTCGTAGTTGATCCGCTCGGCGGCGAGCAGGCCGTGCAGCAGCGCCACGAACGCGGGAAGCTCCGCTCCGGGCTGGTCGGGGATGATCGTCACCCCGCGGAGCAGGAAGACGTCGGCGGCGCCGGTTCCGTTGACCGTGAGCGTGTTGAGGCCGCCCCACGGGCCGGAGTTCAGCACGTTGAGGAGATAGTCGTGGTCCAGCGGGTCCGCTCCGCCCCAGGTGTCGACCGTGTAGCTGTTGTTGCCGGTCTGGCCGTCGAGCAGCAGCGCGTCGCGCACCGGCAGTCCGGCGTAGGCATCGCCGGTGAGGTCGAGGTGCGTGGTCGTCATGGTCTGCAGATGATCGACCACGAACACGTCGTTGCCGTCGGGGCCCGCCGCGGTCGCGGTCGCTCCGCCGTAGACGTTGGTCTGACCGCCGAGGAAGGTGTGGTCGAACAGGTAGGTGTCGACGCCGTTGCCGCCGAAGATGTCGGTCGGATGCCCGGTGACGGTCCCCGCGAAGTGCATGGTCGAGCCGACCGGGGCGAGCGGGTTCTGCAGGAACTCCCCGAGGATGGTGACCGTGGCGCCCTGGATGAGGCTGGTCACGGCGGTCTCCAGGTCGTCGCCGATCCGGAGCGTGACAGCGCCGAGGGCGACGATGCGGCCCTCTGCGAGGGTGATCGCCGCATCCAGCGTGCTGCCGGCGTCGAGCAGGTCGAGGTCGGCGTCGGTGCGCCCAGTGGCGAACGGCACGGTCAGTCGCACGTCGCCGAACACCGACTCGGCGCTGAGGACCCGGAGTGCGCCGGACGTCTGGGTGACGTAGATGTCGCCGTTCGGGGAGCTGCCGACCGGCAGCGCCGCTGTCCGGTCGGTCAGGGCGAAGAGCCGGCCGCCCTGCGTCGCGTCCGTGCTGACCTTAAGGTCGGATGCTCCGCTCGGCGACGCGGTGCCGATCGAGCCGTTGTGGGCGATCAGGTCGATGTTGGTTCCGACCACCTCAGCTGTGGTGCCGTCGACGTCGTTCAGGATGGAGCCGTTGTCGTCGATCAGCGCGACGTCTCCGCCGAGCGAGTCGACGAGTCCGACGTAGAGCGGGCCGGTGGTCTGCGCCAGGTAGATGCCGTGCAGGGCGAGCGCGTAGACGTGTCCGCGTGCCGCGTTGGACGAGTGGAATTCCAGGTAGTTGACGCTCGGCGCGAGGAAGCCGATCCCGCCGGTCGGCGCGAGCAGCGTGATCGTGTTGCCGGTCACCCGCGCTGTGGTGTCGTCTAGCGCGCTCACGTCGAAAATGGAGGCTGCGAGGTCGGGCGCGATCAACGTGACGTCGCCGCCGGTGGAGGTGATGGTGCCCACCCGCAGGTCGCCGACGGTCTCCGTGTCGGTGATCGACCCGTTCGTGAACAGGTCGATCTCGCCGACGCCGTCGCTGGTGGAGAACGGGATGGGCAGCTCGATGCCGGTGAGCGTCGCATCCACGTCGGTGTGGGCGATGAAGACCACCGACGCTCCGGTCGCCGTGTGCCGCACGTTGATGTTCCGTCCGGCGCTCAGGTCGCTGAAGACGTAGGTGCTCGGGAACGGGCTGTTGTTCGTACCGAAGGCGACGAGGACCGGGTCGGTGTCGCTGAAGGTGCCGCTGTCGGGGTGGAAGAACAGCTGGTACAGCCCCGAGAGCGCGGGGGTCTGCTGCACGTTCACCTGGATGGCGTTCGACCCGAACGGCGGCACGTCGTCGCCCTGCAGGCTGTCGCCGATCACGATGTCGATGTCGCGACCGGCGTGGATGAGCGGGAGGGTCGGTGTGAACGTGCTGGGCGCCGCCCGGAGGATGGAGGTGATGTCGAGCACCACATCCACTCGGGCGTCTGCGATCAGGGAGACCAGACGGGTCGGGTCGACATTGTCGATGAGGTAGTCGCTCTGCACCAGGACGACCGGGATCGGAACGCGGACACCGGAGGATGCGTCGAGCAGGCCGATGGTGCCGTCGTCGGCGAGGATCACCAGGGTGTTGGTGACGATCGAGGGGCCGTCGGGTCCGGCGAGGATGTCGCCGTGCTGGTTGTCGACGCGGGTCGAGCCGATCGGGTTGTCGATGACACCGTCGAGCACGAGCTGGTCGGTGCCGTTACCGGAGACCAGGTAGTTCTCGATGTCGACCGCGGTGGGGATGAAGATCGGGTTGCCGATCGAGAACAGGAAGCCGGAGCTGACTTCGAGCTTGATGTTGACGGTCGCCGCGACCGACGTCAGGTTGGCGACGGTGATCGCGTGCACGGTCATCGAGCGGCTGGAGGAGTTGTACAGCTTCACGAAGTCGAAGGTGTTCTGGATGACGAACTTTCCGTCCGTGCCGGTGATGGAGCCCTGCGGTGCGCTCCCGCCCGCCTGTGAGCCGACCGCGTTGGCGTAGAAGGTGGCCTGCGCTCCCCCGGCGTTGACGATGTCCTGCACCTCGATGATCCGGCCGACCGGGATGACCGAGCCGAGGCCGTACGTGTTGCCCAGGTCGTCCTTCACGACGACGCCGTACAGCTTCACGATCTTGCCCGTATCGTCGACGACCAGCTGCGGGTCGGCGGCATGGAGGTACACGGTCGCGTGCCACTGGATCAGCCGCTGCGCGTTCTCGTTCGTGCCTCCGTGCGAGCCGCCGCCGTCGAATGCGGCGCCGTCGGAGTCGGTCGGGCGGCTCCAGCCGGTGAGGTTCTCGAGCGCGTCGACCTCGAGGACGGCGGTGCGGATGACGGAGCCGAGATCGGCCGTCACCGTCGAGGTGCCGGTGTAGTTGATGTTGGAGGTGGAGTTGGTGTCACCGCCGAGGCAGCCGCAGTGGGCGTCGGAGGAGGCGATGAGGGTGATCTTGTCGTTGACCGCGACCAGCGTGACCGTCTCGTAGCCGACGATCTTCACGTCGTGCTCCAGGTGCACGAGGGTGTTGCTGGTGACGTACACGTCCGCTTCGGCGTCGGAGGCGGCACCGAGCGCCTTGGCGTGCGTGTGCGCGTTGTTGTGCGCGAAGACGCTGTCGACGCTCGCCGTGACGTTCACGTTGTCGGCGGTGAGGTGTGCGAACGGCTGCAGGTCGACGGTCGTGGTGATGCCGATGTTGAGGTCGCACTCCGGGCCGCCGCAGGTGCCCGCGTGGGCCGAGACGCCGAGGCCGCCGCCCTCGGCGTTGGTGCTGACGTCGCCGTTGGCCGCGGTGTGCGCCGAGACCGCGATGTCGTTGCCGGCCAGGATGGTGCCCGCGACCGTCGTCACCGTGCTGATCGTCAGGGTCGCGCCGGCGTGCGAGCTGACGCCCGAACCGAGTCCGCCGGCGTGCGACTGCGAAAGCGCCACGGCCTGGCCGAAGGTGAGGGGGTCGATGGTGACGTCGGCGCCCGCCGTGAGGATCGCGCCTGCGGCGACGAGGACCTCGGTGTCGGTGGTGGTGCTCGACTGAGCTGCAGCGCTGCCGATCGCGACCAGGCCGCCGCCGCCGTTTGCCGAGTCGGCGCTGACGCCGGCGTTGGAGCTGGTGGTGAGGATGATCGAGCCGCCGGCGGTGATCGTCGCGCCCTGGTCGATGGTCACCGTGACCGTCGCGTCCTCCGTCGCGGACGTGTTGGCGTGTCCGGAGCTGATGATGCCGCCGCCGGAGCCGTTGACCGTCGCCGTCGAGAGCTGGCCACCGCCGGCGGTCGCCCCGCTGATCCCGACGGCCGAGAGCGTCTGCGTGCCCGAACCGGCAGCGGTCAGGTCGATCACGAGTTGCTGGATGCCGCCCCCACCGGCACCGAGGTCGATCGGTGCGGCCGTGAAGGTTCCGGAGCCCGTGATCCCGGTGCCGTCGAGGGTGATCGCCGCCCCGCCCGGGGTGGTCGCCAGCTGGAAGCTGGTCGCTGTCGCACCGACGATGTAGTAGCGGCCGCCGTCGACCAGTCCCGTGATCGGCTGCTGTCCGGGGGTGAAGAACCGGTGGATGACCGCGCGTCCGGCATCCGAACGGTCCGGGGTGAGCGCGACGGCGGTGACCGGGATGGGGTTGTTGCTGCCGTCGAGGCAGGTTCCGGTGGCGTTGCACAGGTTCGCCGCGAGCCGGATCTGGTTGCCGTTGAGCGTGATGACGTAGTACGTGGCGCCGTTGACGAGGCCGCCGACCGGGTCGGTCGCTCCTTCGTAGACGATGGCCTGACCGGTGGTGAAGCCGTTGTTCGGGATGGTGATCGTGTTGTCGTCGACGTACGTGAGCGCCGGCGGGTTGCCGGAGATGATGGGCTTGAAGCTGCCGTCGACCGCGATCTCGACCTGGTCGGTCGTGAACGACTGCAGGGCGTTGCCGTTCGTGTAGGTGACCGCATCCCCGTTGCCGTAGCTGTTCGTCTGGGTGATGGTGTTGCCGCCGGTGACGTTCGAACCGGTCGCGCTGACCGCTCCGGTCGGCGTCGACGGGTCGAACAGCTGGATGTCGGAGTCGTCGATGACGTGGACGCGGTACTGGTGCCCCGAGATCAGTCCGGGGACCGCCGTGCTGCCGCTCGGCACGACGTAGATGACGAGGTCGCCTTCGTGCAGGTTGTGCCGGAGCGGGACGAAGTCGGCTCCGGAACCGGTGCCGAACTGGATGGTGTCGGTGGCCGGGTCGATGTTGGACGCGTCGAAGAGCGAGCCGAGCTGGATCGCGTTCTGGTTCACCACGATCACGTTGTACTGGGCGTTGTTGGTGAGACCGCCCACCGGCGTGCCGCCGTTGGTCGTGTAGGTCACCGTGCCGCCGGTGGTGAACGAGTGCGGGGCGGTCAGGGTGATCGTGTCGGTCCCGGTGTTGACGCCGGTGGCGCCGTCGAACTGGCTCTGGTTGAGGCTGGGCGGGGCCGTCGTGTTCTGCTGGGCGGTCAGGGTGACCGTACCTCCGGCGTAGATGCGGGCGTTCTTGGCGACCAGGAGGGTGACGGTCGGCGAGTTGACGACGGTCGCGTTGTTGGAGTCGATGTTCAGCAGGATGCCGACGGACGTGCTCAGCGCGGACGAGATGGACACCGGGTTGGAGGCGACTCCGACGGTGATGTCGCCGACGGTGACGATCGGTGCGTCGGCCGAGGCGAAGTCGGTCTCGGCCTTGGTCTGGGTTGTGGCGGTCGCTCCGGCGTCGGAGATGGCGACGCCCGCACCGCTGGTGTCGCTGATGAGCGCGGTCGTGGTGTCGACCGTGCTCGACTGCACTGCGATGGACAGGGCGCCCGGCGTGGTCGCGGTCGCTCCGTGGGCGGCGCCGAGCATCTTGGCGAACGTCTGCGCGCTGTCGGTCGCCGCGGGGTGCGCCGACGAGACGGTGCCGAGGCCGCCATTGACCGATCCGCCCTTCGCCGTCGTCGTCCCGGTGGAGCTGGCGAGCACGGCGATGGCCGCGCTCGGCGCGTTCAGGAGTGCGCTCTGGTCGATGCTGGCGGTGGTGATGACCCCGTTCGTGATGATCGCGGCCGGCGACGAGGTCGTCGCCGCGATGGCGCCGTAACTCTGCGCGCCCGCGGTCGTTGCGACCGTGTTCGTCGAGGTGGCCTGCACGGTCAGACCGGTCGCGAGGGTGAGCGTGCCGCCGAAGCCGGCAGTCGTCGCCGCGGCGATCTGGCCGGTCGGGACGGTGACGCCGAACTCCAGGAAGCCGCCCGAGGCCGTATCCGTCGAGGCGGTGACCGTGTTCGCCGTCGTCGCGGTGACGGCTCCGTTGCCGCTGGTGGCCAGCGCTCCGGTGCCGTACTGGCTCGTGACAGCGGCCGAGGACAGCAGCTCCGCATCCACCAGGGCCGCCGTGATGCCGGCGAGGCTGATGTTGAGCGAGTTCGCGACGGCGGTGACGGTGCTGGTCGCCGCAGCGGCGACGGTCGCTCCGGTCGACGCCAGCAGCGAGCCGCTCATGGTGGCCGAGACAGGTGCGGCGATCGTCGCGCCGGCGAAGAAGACACCCGCGGCGATCACGCCGCCTGCGGTGCTGCTGGCCTCCGCATCCACGCTGTTCCCGCCCGGGTTCAACGCCGAGACGGTGAACTGGCCGGATGCAGTGATCCGCGCGCTGGCGGCGACGGCGGCGGTGATGGCTGCGCTCGCCGCGATGTCGGCGCGGACGATGACGCCGGTGACGCCGCCGATGCTGAAGTTGCTGACGTTGCCGGTCGCCTTCGCCGTGTTGTGACCGCTCGCCGTGACGGTGAATGCGCCGGAGGTCGTCGTCCCGCCGTCGAACTCGGCTTTCGTGGCCGCCGCGATGTTCGCGATGGGCGACAGGCCGAGCAGGGCGATGCCGCCGCCCGACACCCGCGTCGGCGTCGAGGTCGCGCTGTTCGCCGAGGTCGCCCGGACCAGCAGCGCACCCGCTCCGGCGTCGACTGTCGTCGCGGCCGAGTCGACCAGCGCCTGGACGGCGGCGGAGGACAGCACCTTCGCGACCGTGTCACCGAAGGAAGCGGCGATCAGTCCGATGGAGACCACGGCGGACGTCGCGGACGTGGTGCTGGTCGCATCCGCGGTCACCGAGAGCCCCTGGCTGTGCAGGGAGTCGGCGAGCTCGGCCCTGGTCTCGTCGGCCACGAGGGCGGTGGAGGCGTTCGCCGCGCCGGAGTAGATGCCGATGCTCGCGGCGTCGGTGCTGGTGGTCGCGGTGTTGGCACCGGTCGCGACGACCTGCACGCTCCCGGTGGAGGTGAGGCCGCCTCCGCTGACGATGGCCACCACGCCGGCGCTCGACTGGACCTCCGCGTCGACGAGCGCGAGGGTGACGGTGAGCAGCCCCAGACCTGCACTCGTGCTGGCGGCGTTCGCGGTGCTGTCACCCGCTGCCTTGACGAGCACCGACCCGGAGGCCAGGACGGATGCCCGGAGCTCGGCCGTCGTGGCGCCCGCGAGCAGTGCGCTCGCGACGAACGCGCCCGCGTTGATGAGCCCGCCGCCTCCGCTGGTGACGCTCGCCTCGGCGTAGTTCCCATGGCTGCCGTCGGAGACGATCGTCGCGGTGACCGACACCGCGCCGGTGCTGCTGAGGCCGGCCGTCGAGCCGACGCTGGCAAGCACGTCCGCGTTGGAGGTGACCGTCGCGAGCGCGCTGACGCCCTGGCCGCCGCCGAGCAGGCTGACGGTGACGACGAAAGCGTCCGCGGTGGCCTGGTTCTGGCCGCTGGCGGTGACGGCGATCGATCCGGATGCGCTCACCACGCCATCCAGGTGCGCCTCGGTGGCTCCGTTGACGGTCGCGATCGGGAGAAGCAGGCTGAAGCCGATCAGGCTGAGGGCGGCGCTCGGGGTCTGCGCGGACGCGTGGTTGGTGGATGCGGCACCCACCGCCACCGCGCCGCCGGCGGAGATGCTCGACCCGCCGGTGAAGCGTGCGACGGTGGAGCGGTTGGTGACGGACCGGGCGACGTTGATTCCGGAGGTGATCGCACCGGTCGCGACGCTGAGCGTCGACGTGGTCGGCGTGCTGACGCCGATGGCCGAGATCGACGCACCGCCGCTAAGGGTGGAATGGCCGCTGTAGGTCGCCGCGGTCGTGCCGTCGATGGTGGCTACCGCCACGGCGCCCGAGATGCCGCCGCCGATCCCGGCCGCGACCGAGTACGCCTGCACCGGCGCGACGATGGTCGACTGGGCGAGCTCGCTGATGCCGCCGGCCGGTGCCAACGAGCCGATGACGACGTTCCCGATGCTCGCCGTGGTGTCGCCGTCGATGCTGGCGACCGCGACGGAGGCTCCAGCCGCTACGGCGCCGATCGCGCCGCCGATGGAGAGCGGCGAGACCGTGCGGGTCGCGATGGCCTCCACGTCGACGATGCCACCGGCGGTCGGGATGACGGCCCCGGAGTCGATGTGCGCGTTCTGCGTCGCGTGGCTGGTGATCAGCACGACCTGGCCGAAGACGGCGACGAGGCCGCCGACACCGGCGAAGCCGAGTCCGTCGTCGGTCTCCGTCAGTGACGTCGTCACGCGGACTCCCCCGCCCGCCGTGACGCTGGCGCCGGTCTGGATGGACGACTCGACGTTGCTGGTGATGCCCACGACCAGGATGGAGCCGCCCACCGCGACCGCTCCGCCCGCGGCCGTTCCCGCGACGCCGTCGAAGTGGATGTTCTCCCCGGCGCCGACGTGCAGCCCGCCACCGATGACGATGACGGTGTTCGCGCCGATCGTCGCGACCGTCCCTGCGGCGACGCTGTTGCTGAACTGGCTGCTGACGATGTTCGAGCCGGGCGCCGCGGAGTGCACGGTCTGGTTGGCGGAGGTCAGCGACGGCTGCATCCGGCCGTTGGTGTTGTCCGACGTGTTGTGCATGTCGGCGGTGCCGTCGAGGATGCCCTGGAAGCCGCCCTGGCCGGACCCGTTGGCGTGGCCACCGGCCTCGGTCGCCGCGTCCGGGCTGCTCGACGAGGTGTTCAACGCGTCGGTCGAGCCTTCCCAGGTGCCGCTGCCGTCGCCGACCGGGTTCACGCCGGAGTTCTCGGTCTTCGCGCCGTAGCGCTTGCCGTCGGAGCCGGTGACGACATCCCCCTGCTTGTACGCCGTCGCGCCCGACCAGGTGCCCTTGTCGGTGCCGTAGCCGCCCTCGTTGTAGGAGCCGGTCGGCTGCGTGCCGACGCCCCACACCGAGACCGAGCCGGCCGCTCCGACGAACCCGCCGCCGACGCTGACCGCGTAGGTCTGGATCTGCTTGCTGGTCATGGCGAAGAACGACGCGTCCTTGGCCGCGTGCAGTGTCGCGTACGCCCCGACGTAGGCCTGGGCCGTGACGTCGGCGACGCCGATGTCGATGCCGCCGGCCACCCCGACGAACCCACCGGCCACGCCGCCGCCGATCGTGAACGTCTTCACCAGGTCGGCCGCAGAAACGTTGATCGACTGCTGCGAGCCGGCGCCCGCCAGCAGGTTGATGCGCGTGCGGTTCAGCGTGTTGCTGTCGATGAAGGCGAGGGTCGTCGTGTGCACCAGCGTGACGTTGAGCGCCCCGGCGACGCCGACGAATCCGGCGCCGGCCGTGACGGCCATCCCGAACACGTTCTCGCTGGAGCCCGCCTGCACCGCCAGCCCGTTGAAGGCGGGGAGCGTGCCGAAGGAGGTGGCTCCGACCGTGCCGTCGTAGACGCCCGCCAGCGAGACGCCCGGCTGCTGCGCCAGCGCATCGACCGAGCTGCCTGCGCCGATGAAGGCTCGGGTGTCCTTGCTGACCGACGTTACGGCGACGCCGATGCCGACCCCGACCGCTCCGACCGCGATGCCGCCGGAGACCACGGTGATCTTCGAGGCGTCGTGCGCGGCGACGAGGATGTTGTTGCCGGCGACGATGGTTACCCCGAGTCCGGTGTCGGCGTAGGTGTGCAGCGTCAGCACGATCACGGCGGCGACGCCGGCGACCCCCACCGCGCCTCCGGCAGCGGCGGCAGCGACCGCGGTGACCTGGTCGGAGGCGGTGGCCGCGACGATGACGTCGCGTGCCGCATCCACCACCGCGCCTGCGCCGATCGAGCTGTCGGTGTTGATGGTCACGATGCCGACCGCGGCGTTGGCGCCGACGCCGACCGCTCCGGCCGCGACCGACGCGGCGACCATGAGGAGCTGGAAGGCGTTGCCCGCTCCGACGATCACGCTCTGCGCCGAGGACGCGCCCGCGTTGCTGGTGTTCACCTGGGCGATCCGGCCGATCGTGGCGGAGGTGTTCGCCGTCACGATGTTGACGCTGCCGCTGACCGACACCCCGACCGTGCCGAAGCCGGCCGCGACGCCGTAGCCGCCGATGGTGTCGCTGTTGTTCGCGGTGACCGCGACGCCGTGGAAGTTCGCGACCGTGTTCGGCGTCACGACGCTGGTCCCGGTCACCGCTGAGGCGTCGCCCGGAGGCTGGTCGCCCTGGCGCAGGATGCTGTGGGCACGGTCCGCGCCGGCCGTCGCTGCCGTGAGCGTGATCGGCGTCTGCACGGCGCCGCTGCAGTTGCTGCCGCCCGGATTCGCCTGGCAGGCGGTCGCCGCGAGCTCGATCGAGTGCGGGCCGGTGACGATGACGTAGTAGGTCTGGCCGTCGACGAGTCCGCCGATCGCCGTGCCGCCGCCCGCGCGGTAGACGACCGGGTCGCCGTTGGCGAGGGTCACGTCGTAGGGCAGGTTGATGACGTTGCCCGTCACATCCAGCGACGGGGTGAAGTACTGGCCGGCCGCGACGGGTGCTGCCGCCCTGTCCGTGGCGAGGATGCGCTGCGACTCGCCGCCGCGGACCGGCGGCGTCAGCGCGATGGTCGCACCGCCCTGCGTCGCCGACAGCTGCACCTCGTGCGCCGAGACCACGTGCACGTAGTAGACGCCGCCCTGGCTGAGGCCGCCGATGGAGGCGCCGCCGCCGTTGTCGTAGAGCACCTGCTGGCCCTCGGTGAAGCCGTGCACGTAGCCCAGGTCGATCGTGCGCCCGTCGGCTTCGATGGCGGTGGCCGGGGTGAACCGGGTGTCGACCGCGGTGACGGTGAAGCCTCCAGTGCCCGCCGTGATGCCCGCGCCGGTGCCGCGGGCATTCACGATCGAGTTGTCGCCGATGAAGGCGGTCGTCGTCTTCGTCACGACGGGCACGGCTGCGGAAGCGCCGACGCCGACCTCGCCGCCGATGGCGAGGCTGCCGGCGATGACGCTCAGCGTGAGTTGCTCGGTGGCAGCGATACGGGCGCTGCCGCCGGCCAGGATGGTGGTCCGCGAGGTCGCGCAGCCCGCGGCGGTAATGGTCGGTGCGGTGCACACCTCGCCGACGAACGCCTTGGTCACGATCGTGAAGACCGAGACCGCTGCGTTCAGCGCGACGCCGACCGCTCCGCCGGCGGAGGCGCCGGCCGAGATCGAGGTGACATCCTCGCTCGAGGTGGCGTCGACCGTCACCGAGCCGTTGGCGACCACGACGACCTGGGGTGCGATCCAGGCCTGGGTGTCCTTGTCGATGACCTCGACGTCCGCGCCCGCTCCGATTCCGGCGGACCCGCCGACGGCGAGCTGCCCGGCGATCCCGCGGACCGTGGTGGTGTCTGTGGCCGAGAGCGCGACTCCCTCGGTGGCGGCCGCCCCGACGTTGCCGCCGTTGATGGTCGCGCCGCGGTCGATGTGGGCGTGCGTGGTGTGATCGAGCACATCCACCGTGGCCGATCCCGCGACTCCGGCGGATCCGCCGACCGAGCCGCCGACCGCGATCAGCTCGATGCTCGCGCTCTGCGTTGCGCCGAGGGTCAGCCCGGTCGCGCCGTGCGCCCAGATGTCGTCGCCGCCGTCGATGTAGGCGTCGACGATGCTGCTGCGCGTCAGCACTGCCGAGGAGATGCCCACACCGGCGGATCCTCCGACGCTGATCTGTCCGGCGTAGAGGCCGAACGTCCCGCCGTCGTCCGAGGCCAGGATGCTGACGTCGCCGCCGGCGTGCACCGTCGTGGCCCGACCCGCGCCGCCGTCGATGTAGGCGCGCGTGCCCGGCGAGCTGGAGCCCGGGTTCAGCACCAGGACGATGATCGAGCCGGTGACTCCGGCGCTCTGCGAGGCCGCCGCGCCGATCGCGATCTCGGTGAAGCTCTCCGGGTCGGTCGCCCGCAGGCTGACGCTGCCGCCGACCGTGGCGACCACCGACGACCCGAGGTAGGCCCGCACATCCTTGTTGATCACGCCGACGATGACGCTGATGCCGACCCCGACGCTGCCGAGGCTCAGACCGAGAGAACCGGCGAGCTCGAACATCCGGATGTCGTCGGAGGCGGCGATGGTGATCGACTGGCCGGGAGTGGAGGCGATGGTCTGGTTGATCGAGGCGTGGTCGGCGATGTACGCCTGCGTGGTCAGGTCGAAGACGTCGACGATGAAGGCGCCGCCGACCGCCACGCCGCTGGTCCCGGCGCCGCCCGCGACCGCGACGCCGCTCACATCCGGCAGCTGCACGGCCGGGATGAGGCTGATGCCGAGCGGGACCAGGGACGCCGTCGCGCTCAGCGAGATCGCGCCGCCGGCGTTCACGACGGTCGGCTGCTGGGTGTTGGAGTCGATGGAGGCCAGCGTGCTGATCGACAGCACGTTGACGACGATGGCCGCGCCGACCCCCGAGCCGTCGAGGGAGAGGCCGCCCGCTCCGGCGATCGACTGCAGCCCCATCGGGTCGCTCGCCGCGAGGACGAGAGCGCCGCCGGAGGTGATGTGCGAGCCGGCGCCGACGACGGCTGTGTTGGAGAGGGTGAGCACCTGCACGCCGACCGAGCCGGCCACGCTCACGTCCCCTGCTCCGCCTGCGGCCGAGATGCCCCAGACGGTGAAGTCGTTCTCGGTCCCCGCCGCCGTGACGCCCTGCACCACGACGCTGCCGCCGGAGATGGTCGCGCCCGCGCCGATCGTGCCCGCGTTCGTGACGGTGGCGACGTTCAGAGCGATTCCCGCGCCGATGTTGTTGCTGTTGATCGCGGTGGAGGTGCCGACCGCCTTGGCGAGCGCATCCGTCGAGTTCGTCGCGCTGACGCCGATCGCGCCGGTCGCGGTCACCGTGAGGCCTGCGGCGACGCTGGCGGTGTTCGTGTCGGTCACCACGTTGACGCTGACCGCGGCGCCGACGCCGACGCCCTGACCGGAAGACTGCCCGGACTGGCCGCCCGATTCGGTGTTCGCCCCGCCGACTGCGCCGCCTGCGGACGAGCTTCCGGTCGGCAGCAGACCCTCGTTGCCGCTGGTGCTCGGCGTGTTCTGCACCGCGTTCTTGGACTGGCCGTCCGAGCTGCCGCCCGTGCCCGGCGTCGTGCCCTGCGCACTGGCGGTGACGTCGGCGCTTCCGGAGGTGGTGGTCGTCGCGGTCAGGATGACGGAGGCGCCCGAGATGTTGCGCACAGTGGCCGCTGTGGTCGTGACGATGACGACGTTGACCGCGATGATCGCGCCGACGGCCACGCTGCTGCTGGCCGCCTTCGCATCCCCCGTGATGGCGGCGGAGCCGGTGTGCGTCGCCGAGATGAGCACGGCGCCCGTCGCGGTGAGGCCGCCGGCGGCGGGCGTGCCGCTCGCGTTCGGCGTGCCGAGCCGTGCAGTGGTGACGCTGATGACGATGTTGATCCCGACCGCCGGGCTGACCGCGACCGACGAACCGGCGGAGCCGGCCGTGACCTGGTTGACGACAGGCTCGGCGGAGGTGGCGCTCAGCGTCACCGCGCGGCCGCCGGTCAGGATCGCGCCGTCCTCGACCTCGGCCCGGGTGACGTTGGTGGTGAGCACGTTGATGGCGATGGATGCGCCGACGCCGACGGTTCCACCGCCCCCGATGGATGCGTCGGCGAGCGCCTTCGCCGAGTCGGAGCGGAGGTTCTCGGCGATGAACGCGATGTCGCCCGTCCCGGCCGCCACCGTTGCGCTGCCCGGAATGAAGGCTTCCGTCGTGTCGGTGACCAGGTTCAGCGCCAGCGCGCCGGCCACCCCGATCTTCTTCGACCCGGCCCCCGCATCCGCCTCGACCGTGAAGGTGTGCATGGTGTCGGCTCCCAGGGCCGTCATCGTGGCCTGCACCTCGAAGCCGTTGCCGGCGACGTGGGTGCGCTGGCCGAGGAACGAGCGGTTCGTGATGGTGACCAGGTTCAGCGCGACGGCCGCGCCGACTCCCACGTTGGTCGCCTTCACCGCGGTGCCGTCGGCCTTCACCGCGCCGTCCACGTTCTCGGAGCTCTTCAGGCTGACGACCCCGCCCGCGATCAGCGTGAGGCCGTCCGGCAGCGTGGAGGTGGCGGTGACGTCGGCGATGTTGAGGGCGACCGCGGCTGCGACCGAGACCTTGCCGTCCGAGCTGGCGGCCGACGGGTTCGCGCTGGCCGTCGATCCCGTACCGCCGTTCGCCGTGTCGGTGTCGATCGCGTTGGTGCGCTCCTTCTGCGCCTGACCGTCGACGCCGCCCGCGGGCGCTCCGCCGTCGCCCTGCTGGGGCGCACCGCTGGCGGAGGCGCTCGCCGTCGCACCGTCGACCGACGAGCCGAACGCGCCGAACGCGATCCCGCCCCCCGCCGTGATGTTGCGGCCCGTAGTGCTGGTGACGCTGTGGGTGACCAGGTTGAGGGCGAGTCCGACACCGATGGAGGCGTTGGATCCGCCGGTCGCCACCGAACCTGCGCTCGTCGCCGCACCGGCGGTCTGGGTCGCGATCGCGGAGAACGATCCGGTGAGGACGATGGTCCCGTTCGCCGTGAGGGTGCCGATGCTCGCCGTCGTCGTCACGTTCGAGATGGTCACCGCGATGGCCGGCGACACATCCACCTTGCCGCCGGAGGCGCCCATCTTCGCGTCGGTCGTCGCGATGTCCCCCGCGGTCGCGGTCAGCGCGAAGTCGTGAGCACCGAGGACGGCGATGCCGTCATCGAGGAGCGCCACGGTGGTGTCGGTGATCAGGTTGAGGGCGACGGATGCGCCGACCCCGACGTTCGTGGCGGTCACACCGCCTGGTGTCGGCTCGGCACCGACGGTGAACACCGCATTGCTCACGGCCGTGACCGCGACATCCCCACCGGTCAGCGTCACCGTGCCGGAGAGCTCGGCGAGCGTCGCCTGGTTGATGATCGCGAGGGCGACCGACCCGGCGACCGAGATCTTGCCCTGTCCGGCCCCGGACACCGCCTGCGCGCCGTAGGTCGAGGTGGTGTCGCCGCCGTTGTTCGTCACCGTCGCGGAGACGGCGAGTGCGTGCGCGTGGATGCTGTCGCCCACCGGGAGGATCGCCTGGTTGGTGACATCCGCCAGCGTGATCGCGACGCCCGCGCCGATGGTGGCCGTCGCGCCGTGCGAGGCCGAGCCGTCGGCCGAGCTGGCCGCGTCGGTGTTCGCGCTGGAGGCGAGGGTGACGAGCCCGCCGGCGGTGAGGTCGAGGCCGGTCCGCTCGAGGGTGGCACGAGCGACGATGGTGGCGATGTCGATGCCCACGGCTGCCGCGACGTTCACCTTGCCGTCGGAGGTCGTCGCGCTCGGCGAGCTGGTGGAGCCGGAGGTCTTGCCGCCGTTCGCCGCGGACGTGGTGTCGGCGTTGTCGCGCTGGGTCGTGACCTGCTGGTCGACGCCGTCGCCCGCGCCGCCGCCCGAGGTCGCGCCTCCGGAGCCGGCGGCGCCGTTCTCCGGCGCGCCCGATGCCGAAGCGCTGGCCGACGCCGAGGACCCGCTGACGCCGGAGGCGACCAGGGTGATGGTGCCGCCGGCGATGATGCTGCGCGCGGTCGTCGCGGTGACCGTGTGGTTCGCGATAGTCAGCGCCAGGCCGACCCCGACCGCGGCGGTCGTGCCGCCGGAGACGATCGCACCGGCGGTCGACGAGGCGCTCGCGACCTGCGTGGCGGAGCCGGAGAACGACCCGGTGAGGGTGATCGGGGTGCCGAGGGTGCCCAGTCGCGCGGTGGTCGTGACGTTGGAGAGGGTGACCGCGACAGCGGGGGCGATGTCGACCTTGCCTCCCGCGGCCCCCATCTTCGCCTCGGTGACCGCCGCGTCCCCCGCCGTCGACCTGAGGCTGACGTTGGCCGCGCCGGTGAGGGCGATGCCGTCATCCAGCACCGCAGTGGTGGTGTCGGTGATGAGGTTGAGCGCGACGGAGGCTCCGACGCCGACGTTGGTCGCGGTGACGCCGCCGGGGGTCGGTTCTGCCTTGACGGTGGATGCGGCGTTGCTGGCCGCGACGATGGTCGCGTCGCCGCCGGTCAGCACCACGATGCCGGCGAGTTCGGCCGTGGTCGTCTGGTTGATCACTGCAAGGCCCAGCGAACCGGCGACCGAGATCTTGCCGCCGCCCGCGCCGGAGGTCGCCTGAGCGCCGTAGGTCGAGGTAGCGTCGGCGCCGTTCACGGTCTCCGTCGCCGACATGGTCAGCGCCTTCGCGTGCACCGTGTCGCCGGTGGGCAGCAGCGCCTGATTGGTCACGTTGGCGAGGGTGATCGCGACCGCGGCGCCGATGGTGGCCGTGGCGCCCTGCGAGGCCGACCCGTCGGCCGTCGTGGCAGCGTCGGTGTTCGCGCTGGATGCCAAGGTGACCAGTCCACCCGCCGTCAGCGCGAGGCCGGTGCCGACGATCGTCGCCTGCGACATGGTGGTCGCGAGGTCGAGCGCGACAGCCGCTGCGACGTTCACCTTGCCGTCCGAGGTGGATGCGCTCGGCGCGGTCGCCGCACCGGAGGTCTTGCCGCCATTGGCCGCCGAGGTCGCATCCGCGTTGTCGCGCTGCGTCTTGACCTGCTGGTCGACGCCATCGCCGGAACCGCCGCCACCCCCGGTCCCGGAACCGGCCGCGCCATTCTCGGGTGCGCCCGACGCGGACGCGCTGGCCGATGCATCCGAGCCGCTGACGCCCGACGCTTTCAGCGTGAGCGTCGTGCCGGCGGTGATGCTGCGTGCGCTCGTCGCGGTGACGGTGTGGTTGGCGATCGTCAGGGCGAGACCCACGCCCACGGCCGCGGTGGTGCCGCCGGAGACGACCGCACCTGCCGTCGACGAGGCACCGGCGACCTGGGTGGCCGTCCCGGAGAAGGCACCCGACAGGACCAGACCCGCGCCGAGCGTCCCGACGCTGGCGGTCGTGGTGACGTTGGACAGCGTGACCGCGACGGCCGGTGCGATGTCGACCTTGCCACCCGCCGCGCCCATCTTCGCCTCGGTCGTCGCCGCATCCCCGGCCGTCGCGCTGAGGCTGACGTTGGCCGCGCCGGTAAGGCTGATGCCGTCATCCAGCACCGCAGTCGTCGTGTCGGTGATCAGGTTGAGGGCGACGGATGCGCCGACGCCCACGTTGGTCGAGGTCACGCCTCCCGCGGTCGGCTCCGCCTTCACGGTCGATACGGCGTTGCTGGCCGCGACGATCGTCGCGTCACCGCCGGTCAGGACCACGTTCCCGGCCAGCTCGGCGGTCGTGGTCTGGTTCACCACGGCGAGGCCGAGCGAACCGGCCACCGAGATCTTGCCGCCGCCCGCACCCGAGGTCGCCTGTGCGCCGTAGGTCGAGGTCACGTCGGCGCCGTTGACCGTCTCGGTCGCCGACACGGTCAGCGCCTTCGCGTGGACCGTGTCACCGGTGGGCAGCAGCGCCTGGTTGGTCACGTTCGCCAGCGTGATCGCGACCGCGGCGCCGATCGTCGCCGTCGCTCCCTGCGAAGCGGACCCGTCGGCGGTGGTCGCGGCGTCCGTGTTCGCGGACGAAGCGAGTGTCACGAGCCTACCGGCGGTGAGGGCGATGCCGGTACCGACGATCGTCGCCTGCGAGATCGTGGTCGCCAGGTCGAGCGCGACCGCCGCCGCGACGTTGACCTTGCCATCCGAGGTGGATGCGCTCGGCGCCGTCGCCGCACCGGAGGTCTTACCGCCGTTGGCCGCCGACGTGGCATCCGCATTGTCGCGCTGCGTCTTCACCTGCTGGTCGACGCCGTCGCCGGACCCGCCGCCTCCACCCGTCCCGGACCCGGTCGCGCCGTTCTCCGGCGCGCCCGACGCGGACGCGCTGGCCGAAGCCGACGATCCGCTCACTCCCGAGGCCCGGAGCGTGAGCGCGCCGCCTGCGGTGATACTCCGCGCCGTCGTCGCGGTGACCGTGTGGTTCGCGATCGTCAGCGCCAGCCCGACGCCGACCGCCGCCGTCGACCCGCCCGACACGACCGCCCCGGCGGTGGTCGAGGCGCTCGCCACCTGCGTCGCCGTCCCGGAGAACGCGCCGGACAGGGTCAGTCCGCCGCCGGTCGTTCCGACGCGAGCCGTCGTCGTCACGTTCGAGAGCGTGACCGCGACCGCCGGCGCGATGTCGACCTTGCCGCCGGCCGCCCCCATCTTCGCCTCAGTGGTCGCCGTGTCGATGGCGGAGGAGCTGAGCGTCACGTTGGCCGCTCCGCTCAGGCTGATGCCGTCATCCAGCACAGCGGTCGTCGTGTCGGTGATCAGGTTCAGCGCCACGGACGCGCCGACACCGACGCTGGTCGACGTCACGCCCCCGGCGGTCGGCTCGGCCTTGACGGTCGACGCCGCGTTGCTGGCGGCCGAGATGAGCGCGTCCCCGCCGGTCAGCACGACGTTGCCCGCGAGCTCGGCGGTTGTCGCCTGGTTGACCACGGCGAGCGCAAGCGAACCGGCCACCGAGATCTTGCCGCCGCCGGCACCGGACGTCGCCTGGGCGCCGTAGGTCGAGGTCGCATCCGCGCCGCTCACGGTCTCGGTCGCCGACACGGTCAGCGCGTGGGCGTGCACCGTGTCGCCGGTCGGGAGGAGCGCCCGGTTGGTCACGTTCGCCAGGGTGATCGCGACGGCCGCCCCGATGGTCGCGGTCGCTCCCTGCGACGCCGACCCGTCCGCAGTGGTCGCCGCATCCGTGTTCGCGGACGACGCCAGCGTGACCAGGCCACCGGCCGTCAGTGCGAGTCCGGTGCCGACGATCGTCGCCTGCGACACTGTCGTCGCCAGGTCGAGCGCGACCGCAGCCGCGACGTTCACCTTGCCGTCGGAGGTGGATGCGCTCGGCGCCGTCGCCGCACCGGAGGTCTTTCCACCGTTGGCCGCCGAGGTCGCATCCGCGTTGTCGCGCTGCGTCTTCACCTGCTGGTCGACGCCGTCGCCCGCGCCTCCGCCTCCGCCCGTCCCCGACCCGGCCGCGCCGTTCTCCGGCGCACCCGACGCGGAGGCGGCGGCCGACGCATCCGACGAGCTCACACCGGAGGCGGTCAGGCTGAGGTCGCCACCCGCCGTGATGCTGCGCGCGGTGGTCGCCGTCACCGTGTGGTTCGCGATGGTCAGCGCCAGGCCGACGCCGACCGCCGCGGTGGATCCGCCCGAGACCGTCGCCCCCGCGGTCGACGAGGCGCTCGCCACCTGGTCGGCGGTCGCCGAGAACGACCCGCTCAGGGTGAGCCCCGCTCCGAGCGTCCCGACCGTCGCCGTCGTGGTCACGTTCGACAGGGTGACCGCGACGGCGGGCGCGATGTCGACCTTTCCGCCCGCCGCTCCCATCTTCGCCTCGGTGGTCGCTGCGTCGGTCGCGGTCGAGCTGAGGGTCACGTTCGCCGCGCCGGTCACGCTGATGCCGTCACCGAGCGCCGAGGTGGTCGTGTCCGTGATGAGGTTGAGCGCGACCGACGCCCCGACACCGACGCTCGTCGACGTCACACCGCCGGCCGTCGGCTCCGCCTTCACCGTCGACGTAGCCGCACTCGCGGCCGTGACGGTCAGCTCGCCTCCGGTCAGCGCAACGGCGCCCGCCAGCTCGGCGGTCGTCGTCTGGTTCACCACGGCGAGCGCCAGCGAACCGGCGACCGAGATCTTCCCGCCGCCCGCACCGGAGGTGGCCTGCGCGCCATACGTCGAGGTCGCGTCGGCGCCGTCCACTGTCTCCGTCGCCGACACGGTCAGCGCGTGCGCCGTGACGCCGTCGCCGATCGGGAGCAGCGCCTGGTTCGTGACGTTGGCGAGCGTGATCGCGACCGCGGCGCCGATCGTGGCCGTCGCACCCTGCGACGCCGAGCCGTCCGCGGTCGTCGAGGCATCCGTATTCGCGCTCGAGGCCAGCGTGACCAGGCCGCCCGCGTTCAGCACGATCCCGGTGCCGACGACCGTCGCTCGCGACACCGTGGTCGCCAGGTCGAGCGCGACCGCCGCTGCGACGTTGACCTTACCGTCCGAGGTGGATGCGCTCGGCGCGGTCGCTGCACCCGAGGTCTCGCCGCCGTTCGCCGCCGAGGTCGCGTCCGCGTTGTCGCGCTGCGTCTTCACCTGCTGGTCGACGCCGCCGCCCGACCCGCCACCACCACCGGTTCCGGACCCGGCCGCGCCGTTCTCGGGCGCGCCCGACGCGGACGCACTGGCCGACGCCGCAGAGCCGCTCACTCCGGATGCCGTCATGGTCAGGGCGCCGACGGACGAGATCGCCCGCGCGGTCGTCGCCGTCACGGTGTGGTTCGCGATCGTCAGCGCCAACCCGACGCCGACCGCCGCGGTCGAACCTCCGGACACCACCGCCCCCGCCGTGGACGCCGCGCTCGCGTTCTGCACGGCGGCACCGGTGAACGCGCCGAGGACACCGAGGCCGCCACCGGTCGACCCGACCCGCGCCGCAGTCGTCACGTTGGACAACGTCACGGCGACGGCGGGCGCGATGTCGACCTTGCCGCCGCTCGCCCCCATCTTCGCGTCGGTCGTCGCGGTATCGGTCGTGGTCGCGGTCAGACTGACGTTCGCCGCCCCGGTCAGGCTGATGCCGTCATCCAGCACGGCCGTCGTCGTGTCGGTGATCAGGTTCAGAGCGACGGATGCGCCCACCCCGACGCTCGTGGAGGTCACGCCAGCGGCGGTCGGCTCGGCGCTCACCGTGGAGGTGGCGCCGGACGCGGCCGTGATCGTCGCATCCCCACCGGTAAGCACCACGTTGCCCGCGAGTTCGGCGGTTGTCGCCTGGTTGACCACGGCGAGCGCCAGCGAACCGGCCACCGAGATCTTGCCGCCGCCCGCACCGGACGTCGCCTGCGCGCCGTAGGCCGAGGTGGCATCCGCGCCGTCGACCGTCTCGGTCGCCGTCACGGTCAGCGCGTGCGCGTGGACGGTGTCGCCGGCCGGGAGCAGCGCCTGGTTGGTCACGTTCGCCAGGGTGATCGCCACCGCCGCGCCGATCGTCGCGGTCGCGCCCTGCGACGCCGACCCGTCCGCCGTGGTCGCCGCATCCGTGTTCGCACTCGACGCGAGGGTCACGAGGCCGCCGGCCGTCAGAGCGACGCCCGATCCCTCCACGGTCGCCCGCGAGCTCGTCGTCGCGAGGTCGAGCGCGACCGCGGCGGCCGCATTGACCTTGCCGTCGGAGGTCGACGCGCTCGGGGTTGTCGTGGTGCCGGAGCCGGTGCCGCCGTTTGCCGCGGCGGTCGAGTCCGCGTTGGTCCGCTGCGCGGCGACCTGCTGGTCGACGCCGTCGCCCGCGCCTCCGCCGCCACCCGACCCGCTGCCGGCGGCGCCGTTCTCCGGCGCCCCCGACGCCGACGCGGTCGCCGACGCCGACGAGCCGGAGACGCCGGATGCTGTCAGCGCCAGCGTCGTCCCCGCGGTGATCGAGCGTGCGGTGCGCGCGCTCACCGCGTCGGTCGCCAGGGTCAGGGCCAGCCCGATGCCCACCGCCGCCGTGGACCCGCCGGTCACCACGGCACCCGCGACGGAGGTCGCGCTCGCCTTCTGCGTGGCCGTCGCGCCGAACGCACCGCTCACCGTGAGCGTCGCCGAGCCGGTGCCTACGCGGGCGGTCGTCGTCACGGTCGCCAGGGTCACCGCGACGGCCGGTGCGATGTCCACCTTGCCGCCGGCCGCGCCCATCTTCGCCTCGGTCGCCGCCGCATCCACTGCCGTCGCACCCAGCGTCAGCGCTCCCGCACCGATGACGGTCGCGGCGTCGTCGATGAGGGCGGAGGTCGTGTCCGTGACGATCGCCAGCGCGACCGACGCACCCACTCCCACGCTCGTCGAGCTGACGCCGCCGGCGGTCGGCTCGGCCTTCGCCGTGGTCGTCAGGTTCGACCCGGCCGTCAGGGCGACGGCACCGCCGGTGAGGGCGACGTTTCCGGTGAGTTCGGCCGTGGTCAGCTGGTTGACAATGGCGAGCGCGAGCGACCCGGCGACCGAGACTTTGCCGCCGCCGGCCCCGGAGGTCGCCTGGGCGCCGACGGTGGAGGTGGTGTCGGCACCGCTCGGGGTCACTGTCGCGCTGATGGTGAGCGCACCCGCCTGGATGCCGTCCGCCACCGGCAGGACCGCCTGGTTGGTCACGTTCGCCAGGGTGATCGCGACCGCCGCACCGATCGTCGCGGTCGCGCCCTGCGACGCCGACCCGTCGGCCGTGGTCGCGGCGTCCGTGTTCGCCGACGACGACAGCGTGACCGCTCCGGCCGCCGTCAGAACCAGGCCGCCGCCGACCACCGCGGCTCGGGATGTGGTGGTCGCGATCACGATCGCCACCGCCGCCGCGGCGTTGACCGTGCCGTCAGAGGTCGACGCGCTCGGGCTCGTCGTCGCCCCCGATCCGGCACCGCCGTTCGCGGCAGCGGTCGTGTCGGCGGTGGTGCGCTGCGCCGCGACCTGCTGGTCGACGCCGTCGCCGGCTCCCCCGCCTCCTCCGGAGCCGCCGCCGCTCGCACCGTTCTCCGGGGCGCCGGATGCGCTGGCGGTCGAGTTCGCGGCCGAGGTGCTCGTCCCAACGGCTGCGAGCGTCAGCGACGTCCCGGCGGTGAGCGTGCGGGACGTCGACGCGAGCACGGAGTGGTTGGCGATGGTGAGCGCCAGGGCGATGCCGACCGCGGCGGTCGAACCGCCGGCGACGACCGCCCCCGCGGTGGATGTCGCCGCCGCGACCTGGGTCGCGGTCGCCGAGAAGGCTCCCGTGACCACGATCGCGCCACCGCCTCCCGCGACTCCGACGCGCACCGCCGTCCTCACCGTCGACAGCGTGACGGCGACGGCCGGCGCGATGTCGACCTTGCCGCCGGACGCGCCCATGCGCGCCTCCGTCGTGGCCGCATCCGTCGCCGTCGCCGTCAGGGTCGCGTTCGCCGCGCCGGTCAGCGCGGCGCCGTCGTCGACGGTCGCCGTCGTCGTGTCGGTGACGATCGCGAGGGCGACCGACGCGCCGACGCCCAGGTTGGTGGAGCTGACACCGCCCGGCGACGGCAGCGCTGTCACGGTCGTGGCAAGGTTGGACGCGGCCGTCAGCGTCAGGTCGCCGCCGGTCAGGTGGGCCGCTCCGCCAAGCAGCGCGGTGGTGGTCTGGTTGACGATCGCGAGCGCCAGGGACCCGGCGACCGAGATCTTCCCGCCGCCCGCCCCCGAGACCGCCTGCGCTCCGACGACCGATTGGGTGTCCGCACCGTTGACCGTCTCGGTGGCCGACACCGCCAGCGACCGCGCCGCGACCGTGTCACCGGCCGGAAGCGAGGCGACGTTGGTCGCGTCCGCGAGCGTGACGGCGACCGCCGCGCCGATGGTCGCATCCACCCCCTGCGAGGCCGATCCATCGGCGGACGTCGCCGCGTCGGTGTTGGCCGACGACGCGATGGTGACGAGCCCCCCAGAGGTGAGCGTCAATCCCGTGCCCTCGAGTGTGGCCCGGGATGCGGTGGTCGCCACGACCATGGCCACGGCCGCCGCCGCGTTGACTTTGCCGTCGGAGGTGGAGGCGCTCGGCGTCGCGGTCGCCCCCGTGTCCGCACCCCCGTTGGCGCTCGACACGGCGGACGCGTTGCTCCGCTGCGCGGCGACCTGGTCGTCGACCCCGGAGCCGGCTCCCCCGCCGCCACCCGTGCCGGACCCCGCGGTCCCGTTCTCGGGCGCCCCGCCGGCCGAGGCCGTCGCGGTCGCCGAGCTCGCATCCGCCCCGGCCGCCGTCAACGTGATCGCGCCACCGGCCGTGATCGACCGGGCCGTCGTCGCGGTCACGGTGTCGTTCACGATCACCAGCGCGAGGCCGATGCCGACGCCTGCGGTGCCTGCCCCGACGACCGTCGCTCCGGCGGTGGAGGCGGCACCCGCCGTCTGAGACGCGGACACCAACACGGCGCCGGTCGCGGCGAGCGCCCCCGCGCCCGTCCCGATGCGCGCCGCCGTCGTGACCGTCGCCAGCGTGACCGCGACCGCGGGGACCACGGCGACCTTCCCTCCGGTCGCCCCCATCTTCGCCTCGGTCGCCGCGGCACTGACGGCGGTTGCCGTCACGCTCACTCCCGCAGCGCCGGTAACCGTCGAGCCATCGGCGATCGCCGCCCGGGTGGAGTCGGTGAGCAGGTTGAGCGCGACGGACGCCCCGACGCCGACGTTGCCGGACGCGACCCCCGAGCCGTCGGACGGGTCGGCCGCGACGGTCGACGACACGTCCGATGCGCCGGTGATGGTCAGCGCACCCCCGGCGAGCGTCACCGTCCCGGCGACCTGCGCGACAGTGGATGCGTTGACCACCGCGAGCGCGAGCGATCCCGCCACCGACACCTTCGCATCCGGCGCCCCCGCACCGCTGGTCGCTCGCGCGCCGATGGTCGAGGTGTGGTCTCCCGCGTTGTCGGCGACGGTCGCCGCCACCGTGAGCGCAGCCGCGGCCACAGTGTCGCCGACGGGCACGAGCGCCTCGTTCGTCGTGTTCGCCAGCGTGATCGCGACCGCCGCGCCGATCGTCGCGGTGCCGCCGTGGGCGGCCGAGCCGTCCGCCGTGCTGCCCGCGTCCGTGTTCGCCGCCGATGCGATCGTGACCGCCCCGGTCGCGGTGAGCACGACTCCGGTGCCGACGATCGCCGCCCGCGAGACCGCGTTCGCGACGATGACCGCGACGGCCGCCGCGACGTTGATCTTCCCGTCCGCGGTGGATGCGCTGGGCGCCGCGGTCGCGCCGGAGCCGGTCGCGCCGGTGCTCGCCGCCACCCCGTCGGCGTTGGTCCGTGCCGCGCCGACCTGGTCGTCGACGCCCGGCCCCGGTGCGCCGCCCCCGGCGCCCTGACCGGAGTCGGCCGGGTTCTGAGGCGCTCCGGAGGCCGAGGCGGTGGATGCTGCCGAGGTGACGCTGATCCCGGAGGCGCTCAGCCCGATCCCGGCACCGGCCGTGACCGACCGTGCCGCCGTCGCGAGCACCGAGTGGTTCGCGACGGTGAGCGCCAGGCCCAGGCCGACCGCGCCCGATCCGCCGGCGACGGCGCCCGTGGCGGACGTCGCGGCCGTCGCGTTCTGGCTGGAGGAGACGGTGAGTGTGCCGCTGAGGGCGAGCAGCATCCCCGTCCCGAGCCCGGCCGTCGTCGTGACGTCGGAGATCCCGACGGCCGCGTACGGCGCGACGGCCACGTTGGCGGCCGACGCGCCGCACTTCGCGGTGACGCTGAGCGCATCCGTCGAGCTGGCCGTGAACCCGATGTTGCGCGCCCCGGTGACGACCGCGCCGTCGCCGAGCGACGCATCCGTCACGTCGTTGACGATGCCGACCGCCGAGGCCGCGCCGATGCCGGTGGTCGGGGTGCCCGTCCCACCGTCTGCCATGAGGGCGGAGGTGGTGGTCGCCGCGTTCGAGGTGGCGGAGGCCGTGAGGTCCGCGCTGCCACCGGTGAGGGTCACGGTGGGGGCGGTGCCTGCGCCTGCGCTGAGGGAGGCGGTGGTCGACAGGGTGACGGTGGACACGGCCACCGCTGCGGCGACCCCGAGTGTCCCTCCGCTGCCGGCGCCTGCCGTCGCGGTGGTGGTGAAGCGATCCGTGCTGTCGGTGACCCCGGCGGCGTTGCTGGGGTTCACTCCCGCGAAGAGGGTGAGCGTCTTCGCGGTGATGGTGGTCTGCGGGCCGACGTTCGCACGGACGGTTGCGTCGGCCAGGGTGAGGGCGATTGCTGCGGCGATGGTGGCCGTGCTCGGTGGCCCGCGGTTCGCCGGGCTGCCGGTGGCGGTCGACGTCGCCGAGTCGTTCAGCGTCGCCCGGAGGCTGACGTTCCCGGCGGTGATGGTCACCCCGGTGATGGATGCGTCCGCCGACGCCGTGTGGATGGTGAGCGCCAGCGCGGCCGCCGCCGTCACGACTCCCGCCGGGGTGCTCGGCTGCGGCGGTGTCGCTCCGCCGCTGCCTCCGCTACCGCCCGGCAGAGCGCCGCCGGTGGTCGGCGCCGCGTTGTCGGCGAACGTGCGAGCGTCGGTGGCCTGCGAGCTCGGCGTCGCCTGCGCGCCGTCGCCCGGTGCTCCGGAGGCGGAGGCCGACGCGACCGTCGTGGTGGACGACGCCCCGGTCGCCGTGAAGGACACGTCGCCCGTCGCCGTGACATCCCGCAGCGTGGTCGCCTGCACGAAGTGCGTCGCGAACGTCAGCGCGATGGCGATCCCGACCGCCGCGCCCGCCGCATCCACTTCGCCGGTCGCCGTGGTGGACACGGGAGCCTGCTGGGTCGCCGTCGCCAAGAACGTACCGGTCAGCACCAGCGGCGCCCCGGTGCCGACCAGCGCCGTCGTGGAGACGTTGGAGGTGGTGATCGCGATGACCGGCGCAATCGCGATGTCGGGCGATGCCGCTCCCCCGTGCGCTTCGGTCGTCGCGGGAGAGACGGCGGTGGAGGTGAGCGTCAGGTCGTGTGCCCCGCTCAGCGCCGCGCCGTTCTGGATGCTCGCCGACGTCGAATCGTTGACGATGTTCAGCGCGACCGTCGCGCCGATCCCGACCGTCGTCCCGGACACCGTGCCCGGGAGCGCCTTGACCGTGTTCGCGTTGTTGGAGTGGGCGGCGATCGAGAGATCGGAGCCGGCGACCGTCACGGTTCCGCCCGGTGCGACGCTCGCTTCCGTGTTCAGGGTGACGACGTTGACCGCGAGGGAGCCAGCCACGCCGACGCTTCCGGAACCGCCCGCACCCGACGTCGACGTCGCGCCGAACGTGTTGGCCGCTCCGCCGGCCGGCTGCTGCGCGGCCGCGTCGATGGACACCGCGGGAGCCGTCAGCGTGACGCTGCCCACGTACGACGACGTGTCCACGCCCGCGACCGTCACGGCGACCGCCGTTCCGACGCCGGCCGAGCTGCCGCCGACCCCGCTGCCGTCCGCAGCGCTCGTCGCCGTGCCCGACGACCCGGCGTGCACCGAGATGGGCGCAGAACCTGCGACCGGTCCGCTGGAGTCGCTGACCGCGATCACCAGGCCGCCGCCGACCGGCGCGATGTACGCCGTGGTCCGCTGCGTCACATCCGTGAAAGCGAGTGCGCCCGCAATGAGGATCGCGCCGCCCGGTGCGTTCGCGTAGCCGCCCGGGTGCGAGCCCGTCGAGGTGCTGCTGTTCGGGCTGGAGTTGTTGCCGGTCGAACCGCCCGGGCTCGCGTTCGCGACCGTCACCACGGTGGCATTGGAGTCGGCCGCGACGACCAGGCTTCCCGCATCCACCCCCGCACTGCTGTGCGTGTCGATGTAGGCGGCCGTGTTCGTCGTCACGTGCGAGACAGCGATGCCGGCTCCCGCCGTCGCCGCCGTCGCATCGCCGGTGGTGGTCACGCTGGTCTGGTTCTTGGCGATGACCATCAGCACCCCGTGGGCCGAGATGGTGGACGCATCCGACACGTGGGTGATCGCGCTGCTGTCGATGTTCGCCGTCGCGACCGCGGCATCCACGTTCGTGCTCGCGCCCGTGCCGGTGGAGGTGACGTTCGCGTGCATCGTCGACGAGCTGCGCAGCGTGACGTCACCCGTCGCAACCAGCAGCGACGCCCCCAGCACCGCGACCGTGGCCGACGAGGATGCGGTGACCGTGTTGATCCCCGGGATGGAGCCGGCCCCCGGCGTCTGGGACGCGGTCGCCTCCAGGTCGATGGCCTTCGCGTGGATGGTCGCGCCGTTCACCGTCACGGACGCCGAGGCCGGCGAGCCGCCCGTCTGCGTGTCCGCAGCCGCGAGCGTGACGTTGCCCGCACCTCCCGCCCCCCGGGTGTCGATGGTCACACCCGAGTTGACGACGATGGTCGGCGCGTCGATCTCGAGGTCGGCCCCGGCGAGGATCAGGTCGCCGATGACGACCACGGTCACCCCGGTCGCGGTGTCGACGATCTTCAGCGACCCGGTCGGCGCCGCGAACGACACCGACTCCATCGACCCGGTCAGGCTGGTCACCGTCAGCTGGCCGCCGGTGCCCGGTCCGACCTGCAGCGTGTCGTTCGCGGCGCTCCCGTTGATCACCAGGTCGGTCGTGCCGGTCACCGTGATCGGCTCCAGCCCCGCGTACGTGATGGCGTGGCCCTCGAACGTGATCGTGCCCGAGTGGGCGTCCGTCGGGGTGCTGACCACCTGGCCGCCGACGCCGTGGAGCACCAGGCTGTCGAAGCCGCTCCCGCCGCCGTCGAGCGAGCCGCTGATGCTGCCGCCGTGCTCGAACGTGAAGGTGTCCGTGTTGCCGGACGCGCCGGCCAGGTTGCCGAAGCCGCCGAACTGCTGTCCCGCCACGGCGCCCGAGTCGGTGCCGTCTACGGTCCAGTCGGTGTCGCTGCTCGGGCCGTGCAGGGTGTTGCCGCTGCCGGTCGCCGCGATGGAGGCTGCCCCGGTGTAGTCGAGGGATGCGAGCCCGGTGCCGGTCACGCTGCCCGCGCCAGCTGCGCCGACGTTCCACTGCAGCTGGTCGCCGATGACCTTCAGCAGGTCGGCGCCGGTGCCCGCGTACGAGACCGGAACCGAGATCGGACCGGCCGACGTGTCGAACGTGATCGCGATGACCTGCCCGCCGACCGTCGTCACGCTGAGGCCGGTGAGGTCGGACAGTGCCCGGCGCGTGTCGACGCCGTTGTCGGTGACGACCAGGTCGGTCCCGTCGACGTGCACCGAGATGGTGTGCGCCGAGGACGCGGCGTCGGGTGCGTAGGTCCACTGCGCCGGGGTGGCGGCGGGGGTGGACGGGGCCATCGCCGCGAAAGCGGCGAACGTGGTCGGGGTGGATGTGGTGGTCGGGTCGGTGGGAGAGGTGCTCGGGTCGGTTGGGGTCGTGCTCGGGGTAGTCGGTGTCGTGCTCGGGTCGGTCGGGCTCGTGGTGTTCGCCGGGGCGGAGGTCGGAGCCGTCGCGGCCGGGTCGGTCGCCGCCGGGGTGCTGGAGTCGGTGGGGGCCGGGTCCGTCGTCGAGGTCGGGGCCGGAGTGGACGTCGGGTCGGGTGCCGTCGACGGCGTGGTTGCCGCGCTGGTCGCATCCGCCGGCGTGCTCGTGTTGGTCGGTGCGCTCGTGTCGGCCGGCGTGCTCGTGTCGGTCGACGTGCTGGTGTCGGTGGGAGTCGACCCATCGGTGGGCAACACGGCGGCCACGTCGACCGACGCGAGCGACATAGTGGACAGCTCGCGTGCCGCTCCACGTCCGCCGAGCATGACGCCCGCCTGCGCACTGGCGCCGTTCGACACCGGGGTCGACGTGTCGGTCGGGGTCGGTGTCGGAGCGGGGGTCTGGGTGGGTGTCGGAGTCGGAGTCGGAGTCGGGGTCGGGGTCGGGGTCGGGGTCTGCGTAGGCGTCGGCGTCGGCGTCGGCGTCGGCGTAGCCGTAGGCGTCGGCGTGGGCGTCGGCGTGCTCCCGACCTGCGTCGGCCCGGTCGTGCCCGGACCGCACGTCAGCGTGCTGCTGGACGTGGACGTGCTCGACGAGCTGGTGACCGTCCCGTTCCCGCTCGTCGAGGTGGGCGCCTGCGACGGTGTGGATGACGGCGTGCTGCCGGAGCTCACACAGTTCGTGCTACCCGGTGTCGTCGTCGTGCGCGGGGCCGTCGTGGTGGTCGTGCTCGCCGCCGCGCTCTGCTGCCGCGTGAGTTCCGCCGCGGCAGCCGCGACGATCGCCGCCAGCACCCGCGGATCGACCGACGTGACCCGCCGGACCACTGTCGTGGACGGTCCAGACGCCGGTGCCTCACCCGTCCCGGGCACCGTGATCGTGGTGGTCTGGACGACGCTGTACGGCGGTCCAGCGACCGGCACGAGCCGCATCTTCGGAGCCGCGGACTGCGTCCCAACGCTCGGCGAAACCGCCGCAACGGCCGTCCCCGGCGCACCGAAAACTGCCGCCTGCGACACCCCAAGAGCCACCGCCGCGATAATCGCCACGGGCATCCAAATGGCCCGATGCCAGAGCCTCAGCGGAGCATCCGTTCGGGCCTCGCGGACGGCCTCCGGGGCGTGCGTGTTCTCGGCGTCGCGGACGTTCCGTCCGATCGAATGCCGGGACACGTGGCACCCCCAATGCCGTAACAGCGCGGTACCACGACCATCTGGAACGTCATGCGTACTCGAAAAACAACGCTGCCGTTGGAGGCGCCCGAAAAAACCGTGTCTATAAAAAGTGTTGAATGGCCGCGGGTCAGTTTGCGAGAATCCCCGTCACCGAGCCTGAAGATACGCCCGCCGCGAGCGCCCGCGCAACAGCGTCTTCTCCCCTGTGGAAACGGGTGCGACCGACCGCGACCGTCTCGTAATCCCTGGTCAGGCCCGAATCCGGGAAGCACATCCCACACATCCCACGATCAAGGCCCCCAGATTGGGGGTAGGACTCGGCGGCCACCGTCCCGCCTTCACGCCCACCCGCATCCACACTCACGGCCGTATGCCGACCCCGGAATGGAGCCGGCCTCGCGACCTTCAGTACGAGTCCGGGTCGAAGACGAACGGCCGAACCTCCTGCGAGCACCGACACGCCACCGCGATCTTCGCGGCCCACCCCATCGCCTCGTCGAGCGTCGGAACATCGATGATGGTGAGGCCGCCGCTGAACTCTTTCGTCTGCGGATACGTGCCTTCGGTGACCGTCCCGTCCCCCGCGACGAGCACCGGTGCGACGCTCTCATCCTGCCCGCCGGCGAAGACGAGAACGCCGGCCGCTTTCGCCTCCCGAACGACCGCCCGGGCCGCGTCGGATACCGCGGGCAGCTCCTCCTCGGTGACCTGCATGGCCGGGCTGGGAAACAAGATCATGTACCGCGTCATACGTCTCTCCCGCTTCGTCCGCACTTTGTGCCGCCGACCCTACCCCGCCGCCGGCCGACACGGGAATGACCCGCGCGCGACCCGGCCGACACCCGTTGCGGCCGCCGCGACGGGTCGGCTAGGAAGGGTGGATGCTGACCGGAACGGCAGTGGCCCTGCGCGCCCGCCACGAAGACGACATCCCGATCCTCCTCGCCGAGCTGTACGACGACGAGGTCACCGGTTCGCGCGCCCAGGGCCGGCCGTGGCGTCCCACCGTCCCCGGCGCGCAGGACGCGCGCCTGCTCGGCGACAACTCGAAGGACGACGTCGTCTCGTTCTCCGTCGTCTCCCTCGCCGACGACTCCCTCGTCGGAATGGCCACCCTTTGGGGCATCGACACCCACAACCGTTTCGCCCACATCGGCCTCGGCCTACTCCCCTCCGCGCGCGGCCGCGGCTTCGGGACGGACGTGGTCGCGGTCATGTGCCACTACGGCTTCGTGGTCCTCGGCCTGCAGCGCCTCCAAATCGAGACCCTCGCCGACAACCACGCCATGCTCCGAGCCGCCGAACGCAACGGCTTCGTCCGCGAGGGCGTCCTGCGCGCGTCGGCCTGGGTGCTCGGCTCCTTCGCGGACGAGGTGGTGCTGGGCGCCCTGGCGGCGGAGTGGATGGGCGCGCAACCGAACTAGAACGAGCGTCCACCGATCGCCCCCGCCGAACTATGGTCGGACTGTGAAGCGAATGTGGCTGTTCCTCGTCCTCGGCATCATCCTCGTCCTCCTGGGACTGGTCTGGACCCTGCAAGGTTTCAACGTGATCGGCGGCTCCGCCATGAGCGGCTCGACCGTCTGGGCCACGGTGGGTCCGATCGTGCTGGTGGTGGGGGTGGTGCTGATCGTGGTCGCGGTCGTGCGGGGTCGGCGCCGCGGCGCCGGTTGACCAGGTGATGACGGCAGACCGCGCAACCGGTTCGCGGTGTGGTTGATCTGCTTCACAATGTCTTCGTCGAACCCGCAGAGCACGCCCAGCTCGGCGACCGCTTCGGCCTCGATGTTGATCGATCGCAACGCATGCGGGAGAGTGCGGGCGGCCTGGGCGATGATGAACGCGTCCCGCGGGTCGGTCTTGGCGTGCCCGGCGTGCAAGTCCGCGATCCGCCGCATTGCCAGGCCCGGCAGATAGCCGACCAGGATCCCCTCGGCTTGCGCGACCGCGACCGGGAGCGCCCCGATCGTCGCGGGCACGGCCCTCCTTACCGTAGTCGTGCTGAGCGCTTGCATTTCGAGTTCTTACTCGTACGACGAGCCCACCGCGTTACGCCCTGCACCGGTTGATCGGGCCGCCGCGTGTGGGGCCCTCGTGGGCAGCCCCGACAGGACTCGCCCAGCAGAAGGCCGACGAATTGGCTTGTGTCCAGGACGCTGCCGGGAAGTAAGTCCCCAGCAGCGGATCCGCACCAGCCGGGGATCCGCCGCCCGCCACCTCACCTTCCGATCAGCGACCGGGTGGCGGCGTCGCGTGGAATGAGGCGGTTCAATACGCCGAGACCTTTCAGCGCGTCTGCGGCCCGCTGGCGGGTGGGGCAACCCTGAGGACGACGTGTTCCTCAACCTCGGCGGGGACTATCCGGACCCCGACCGCTTCCAGATCGTGGTCTGGGATATTGGAGCGTTAGAGCCGATTGAGAGTGGAGCGACGGTCTGCACATCGGGCCGGATCACCCTGTACAAGGGCGTGGGCCAGATCGAATTGACCGACCCGAGCAAGATCGAAATCTACCGATAGAGAGACGCCTGATGCGCCTGCCCAGGCGGCCCGGCACATGGGAGGGGTCCGCAATCAGCACAGGCGCCCCGTCTTGCAGACTCGAGACCGGAGGACGGCCTTGTGGTGCTGGATCGGTCGAGATTGCCCCCCTCACCGACCACCATGAGTCCGCTAATGTGCATTGCGCAATCGGCCATTAGCGTAGGGTGCGCGCACATCAACACAATTCATCCACCTCAACCGTGACGGCGGCTCCGGGACATTACCGGCTCTAGCCCCGACTTCAGCAAGTATGTCTCTGACGGGACGACCCACGAGCTTTGTCCTTCAGCCGTACCAAGTTGTGCTCTACAGCACACAATCCTCCGCAGCAGCGGCCTACCATCCAGAGGTAGGCCACCGCGTCGCTTGTCGTCACGAATTGCTGTTACAGGTCTTCGTCCAGTCCCATCTGCTTTGTGAGGTCGTCGTAAGAAGGCATCATGAACAGCACCGACCGGGCCACTGCTTGCTGAGCGATCCGGATTTCCGCCTCATTCGCTGGCTTCCCGGAGCGATGCGTCTCCTTGGAATACTCCTCGTCGATGATCAGGAGCCCTAGTCCCACCCCAACCGCATAGCGGTCGGACGAGCGCTGAGCCCCTACGTCCTTCAAGTCTTTAGCTCGCGCAGAGATGTAGGCCTTGTATGGGGCGTAGGTCTCGTTGAGGAAGAGCGTCTTGACCGGAGTCTCACCGAGGGAAGCCAACTCTTTGTAGTCGTCCCGCTCTGCCAATGTGGCCGCGGCAACATCGTCGATGCTTCCGGGAGTTCCGTTGTTCCATGACTCGCCATAAGTCTCTGGAGTCGTCCATACGACCGCGACCTGGCTTCCCGCCGACGACCCTTTAGTGCCTGTCTTTGGTCCGGACGCTCCGCCGGTCGAGATTTCATCGACGATCTGGATCTTGGTTGTGTACGCGAAGCGAGGGCCCATTCCACCAGACGCCTTCAACCATCCATCCAGCTCTGCCACCAGTTCGAACTCCCCTTCAGCAGCTCCCTCCGGCACGTGTAGTTGCACGCGGACATATCCGTCGCGGAGCTTTCCGACGTGAATGTGCTTCGATACATCGATGTCCGCGCTCGTCGTGGAGAATGTCAAATCTCCACGTGCTCCGAGGAAGTCATCCGTAGCATTAAGCATGTACTCGACGTATCGATACTTGCCGTCCTCTAGCACGAGGCGATCCGGACCCTCGAAGGTGGTCGGGTTTGGATAGGTCTCGACCCGCTTACGGACACGAGGTCCCCCGTTGCCTCCGGCGGAGCCGCCCTTCGTGCCAGAGCCGCTGGTCCCGAAGCCCCGGAAGTTGAACGCAGACGAGATCCTACGGCTCACGTCCGTCATTGAACGCCCTGAGCTGGTGTTCGCAACGGCTTCGCGAACGAGTTGGTCATTGATCTTCGCCAGCTGCGGCCAACCACTAATGAAGTCCGCTACCTGGTCTTCGAGCTGAATGGCCGCCTCGTTGGACAGCATCTGCGACCTATCAGGAGTAAAGAGAGCGGTCCGGAGCTCGATGGGTAGGTTGTCCGTCTCGACCAGTACGAAGATGCGCTCGTCCAGCTTGTGAAGTCGTGTCCTCAGCTTGAACTGCGCCGAAGACCAGTGATGGTGGATCTGACCGTTGGACGTAAAGGCCAGAGTGTGGCCTTTCGCCACAAACCTTCTGCGGGACCCCTTGTCCCCGGTCGGGAACACCCAGTACCGGATGGGCAACTTGTAGGTCTGCCCGCCGTAAGAGTAGAGAACCTCATCGTCGTCCGTCGGCCGGTCCGGGCTGGGATTGTCGTCCAGGCGCTTTCCAAGCCCGCGGAGATACTCCCGCTTGCCGCGAGTGACCTCGTTCGTGAACCGCACGGGCATGACAGGGCGGAACAAGCGAGTGTTCAGGATGGTATCGAACGAACGCTCGTCGCCGGACCGGAGCGCCCGGTGGATGCCCTCGACCCCGTACGAGATAAGCGACAGCTGGGTACCGTACGCGAATTCGGGATAGTCGCTCGCCGGCGCGGACCAGGGAACGCCCCCACCAGGAAGCTCCGGGTCCGATGCCACCAGGTAGAACGCGGATTGGGCCTTCCCGAGCGCCTCCCACTGAACCACGGCCACGGAGATAAGGTCCTCGTGCGATCCCATTTCGGGCGCACGACGCGTGACCAACACCACCGCCTTCGCATTCCGATAAGTGCTAGCGCCGCCGATGCCGTACGCTCCCTGGTGCCATGCACTCGAGGTCTTGTGGCTCGACCCCAGTGCGAAAACCGTGTTCGGGATTTGCTCGGGTGTCATGCCGCATCCCTCATCGCGGTACACCACAGTGAGAAGCTTTGTCGATCTGGCAGGATGGTCCGACTCTTTGAATGCAACGGTCACCGTGTCTGCCTGCTGCTGGTAGTTGAGACCGCTCAGCAAGTCGTCCGCCGCCTCTTCGGGGGAAGAGTAAGGCACGCCTTCGATCGCTCCCCATTTCCTGACGGCGAGGCGCTCGAGAACGGCGTCCTGGCTGTTCGTGACCGGTTCGAGGGCCTTGTACTCATAGGAACCGCTTGATGCAAGCAAGCCGTAGTTGTTGTATCGATCTCCTACCGGGCGCTCCCACCGTGTGCCGATCGCCCCTTCGATCATCGCTGCTAGTGCATTCGCGTCCTCGACCGTGGCTGCGTTGATCGCAGCCTCGATGATTTGCCGGTTCGTCTGGTTCATAACTTACTGCTCGCTTTCGTTGAAGATCGACGTCGCTTCGTTGCTGGTTCTTTCCTTCTGGCTCCGCCCTCGAGCGGTCAGCCAGTACCGACCGTCGACGAGTTTTGGCTCGATCAGTCCCCACTCGCGGGCGCGAGCGATGTACCCCTGCGCGATCGAACTCGCGGTGGTGCGCGACCAGGACGGGTTGGCGGCCGCGAAAGTCGCAACGACCTGCTCCCTGTCCGGCGCCTCCGCAGCCACACTTAGGATCTGTCTGAATCCCCACATGTCGCCGGGAGCCCAAGTCTCGAGATAGGTGAGAAATGTCACCATCAGATCTTCCGAGTGAGGAAGGCTGAGGTTTATCCCCGACAGGCCCTTGACCAGGTCCCAGCCGCGCTGAGTAAGCGATGTGGCCTGGTCAGCACCTCGTCGAATGTCGAGCGCTTGCCAGGCGAAGAGGGGCCCGCTGGTCGAAATCGTGTTGTCTTGCTGAGGTGCGCCGATAGAACCGATCGCGAAGGCCTGAAAACCTCTTTCCGCGGACGGCTGCTTATTCACGTTGGTCGGAAAGAGAATGGTCAGCTTTGAAAAGCCGTCCGTAAGGGGTGCACGCTGAAGGCCGGCGCCGAATAGCCACGCGGCTCGAGTAGCGCGGCGCAGGTATTCATCGAAAGGAATCGGTCCGTCTTGCGTATACCTCGCAAGACGGTGCAGAGCCCAGATGGACACGTAATCGCGATTGTGGAAGCCGAGCAATGGCCCTTCAGGTCGCGATACAACGCCGTCGCCTGAGATGACCGGCGCCCGGGACGGCGCGAACAACGCAGTGCCAGCGAGGTCCCGAACCTCCACCTCTTCTCGCTCCCACTCCGGCAAGCCCGCGAGAAGATCCTCCGCGAGGCGGGAAGGAGGTAGCGGCTCGGAACGGACCGGTTCCGCGAGGGAATCGGGCGCTGCCGGATGCACGAGCTCGTTGAGGAGGTTTTCCACCGCTTCCTGAACGAGTTCCGCTCGCGTACGAAAGCCCCCGAGGCCAGCATTGATCTTCTCGTCCATGTCTCGAATGAGGGCGACAGGGAGCGGAATCTTCACTATACGGGAGCCAGCGTCCGGATAATTTGTGCTCATATAGCGACTATATTTGCTCATTGGCCTTTGCGCAAGAGATATATTCGCTATACCTCGTTTTGGGGGGCCCTTCGTGGTGCGTGTCTTCCCCATCTTCGGGTTTGGCGCCGTCTAGGTTTGGTCTCGGCGCCGACCGCAAGCGCCGGAACTGGACGGGCTATGAGCAACGCTCCCTTTGCCGACTCACTGCTGGGATGGAAGAAGGGTAAGTCTGGCCTGGTGCCCAATGCCGCGGACTCCAGCAGCGAAATGTCAAGGGAGATCGCAGCAGCGACTCTCGATCAGCTCGGTATAGATCGCAACACCCAGTCGGGCGTTGTGAATGCGACTACTGGACGCCCGTTGGAACTCGCGGTCGCTCGGACGCTGAAGCTCGACCTCGCTCACGCCGCCCCCACCCGGTCGTTCGAGGTACTGGAAAAGCCGGGCGACGTCACGAATTTCCTGCAGTACGAACATTTGAAGCGAGTAGACGACATAGCGAAGCGCAGTCCCGAACTCCGTACAACCCTGGGCACGGACTACCTGATCAAGCCGGACGTCGTCGTGGCATTGCCGGGCGTCGGCAACAAACGACTCCCGTTTCTTCATGCAGTCGTGTCGTGCAAGTGGACGATCCGTAGCGACCGGGTCCAGAACATCAGGCACGAGTACAACCAACTGATCCGGCACCGACGTGAACGGCTGCCGCACTTGATGACCGTCACCGCTGAGCCGCTGCCAACTCGACTCGCTTCTATTGCGCGGGGCACCGGGGAGGTGGACGCTACCTATCACATCGCGTTTGACGCGATGCAGATGGCCATTACTCGGCTGGCCAAGGCCGGAACGCTGACGAAGGACCAGAAGCGCGCGTGGGATGAGGTAGTCGATCTGGGAAGAGTCAGGCCGTACTCGGACCTTGCCGAGACCATCGCGCGCTGGTGAATGGGCGTTCTCTCGGGCTGCCGACTTCGGCGGGCTACCCAGCGCAGCTGACCGATCACCGGCGAAGTCCATTACTAGTGGGACGATGGAGGTTGCGCGCCTACGCGTTCTGTCGGAGGTCCCACGTACGATGAAGCCATGAGCTCTCCCACCATGATTGATCTGTTCGCTGGCTGCGGCGGTATGACCGTTGGATTCGCGGCGGAGGGCTTCGAACCGATCATGGCAGTCGAATGGGACAAAGCGGCCGCGGCAACATACGCCGCCAACTTCGGTGAAGGTCACGTAATCGCTGGAGACATCGCGCAGGTCGCGGACGAGGACATTCCCGAGGCAGACATCATCATCGGCGGACCGCCATGCCAGGGATTCTCGAACCTTGGCCTCAAAAACCTGGACGACCCGCGCAATCAGCTTTGGCGCGAGTACATGCGGTTTGTCGCAAGAGCGCACCCCAAGGTCTTTGTCATTGAAAACGTGGACCGATTCTCGAAGTCGCCAGAGTTCCAGATGCTGTTGGCCGAAGCTGACCATGGAGCACTCCAAGAGTACGAGCTGCGATTCGGAGTGCTCAACGCTGCCGACTACGGAGTAGCCCAACGCCGGAAGCGAACGATTATCATCGGCTCCAGGATCGGCGCCATCGAGCTGCCGAGCCCCACGCACGATCGTCAACCGCAAGATGAAAGCCTGAAGCGGTGGAGAACTCTGCGCGATGTCATTGCCGGCCTTCCTGCCCAGCCCGCCTCGACAGAGCTGCCGGAGGGCAGCAGCCAGTTCTTTGGGGAATTAATGCCGGGCGTGTTCACAGGTCTGGACCTGCACATCCGAAGGACACCCACACCAAAGAGCTTGGACAGGTACAGCTTCGTTCCGCCTGGGGGCGGCCGCTTCGACCTGCCCACGAAGCTCCTACCGAATTGCTGGGCGAACAAGCCCACCGGCACCACGGACGTCATGGGGCGCCTCCGCTGGGACTTGCCTGCAGTCACCATCCGGACAGAATTCTTCAAGCCCGAGAAGGGCCAATACCTTCACCCTCAATGGGAGCGTGGCGAGTGGGCCGAAGAGTTCGGTAAGCACCGCGGAAACCCCGCTAAATCGGTTGACCGCGTGATCACGCATTTGGAAGCGTCCCTGATTCAGGACTTTCCGCCCAACTACCGGTGGGTCGGGACCAAAATTCAAATAGCCAGGCAAATAGGCAACGCCGTACCTTCCGGGCTTGCTCGCGCGATTGCAAAGCAGATCCGCCCGTCTTTGGACGAGGGGGCGTCAAAGGACGTGCGCGAACTCGATCTTGAGCTCGCATTTTGACTTCTCTGGCGTGCTCGCGCCGCGACAAATAGTTTGGCCCCGAACACAGTCTCATCGTCTAGTTGTGGCGACCCGCGGGAACCAGTGAGCGGATAATTGGACCATGCTCCGGATTGTGCGCAGAGACGCTGCACTTGACAACGCGGTCGGCTGAGTTGCCTCGGCCTAATCCGGCGGTCTCCTGGGCCTCGTCTCCGTCGGTGCAGCGTTCAATGCGATCAAATCGCGGACGCGACACCGCTCCTGAGCTCGCGATTCGGCGGGAGCTGCACAAGTTGGGGCTCCGCTATCGCGTTGACTACTCGCCGATGGGTAATCGGCGGCGGGCAGACATCGTGTTCACTCGAAAACGCGTGGCGATATTCGTGGACGGTTGTTTCTGGCACGGCTGTCCTCAGCACGCGACGTTGCCTGTCCAGAACAATGCTTACTGGGCGCCGAAGCTCCAGAGAAATATCGACCGCGACAGAGAAACGAACGTCGAGCTGGAAGCCGCCGGCTGGACCGTGATCAGGATTTGGGAGCACGAAGATCCCGGAGTAGCGGTCCGCAAGATAGGTGTGGCGCTTCGTCTGGCGACGCCTGCGGGCTAGACCAGCTCTGGCTTCCGCTGATCTCAAGGGCGCAGCCTTCGAGCGGCTGATCTCAGAGGACCTGCGGCTTGCTTCAATTGAGCTTCGCAAGGACACACTCCCCGACAATCGTGGTTCGGACTCATGGAGTCAGACGGATAGCATTTTAGTTGTGCAAGGTATTTCACGAGCCGCATTCGGCCTGGCCTTCTTCGGAGTTGGGGCGACCCTGCTTTTTGGAGCACCCGTGGCGCTAATCAGCGGGTTTCAATACTGGCCGCAAGTCGGTCTCTTCTTCGTCGTACTCGGCGTGGTGCTGCTGATCTGGGGAGCTGTACGCATCACCGCTTCCGCTCGCCGACTTGCCCGAGAGCGCAAGGTGGCCCGCGAACAACGGCGTCGAGGTTGGAAAGACCAGATCGTCGATGCGACTGCCCAGCTACAGAAACTGAGATACTGGCGTTCGGTGGCGGAGTCTTATGGGGACGAGCTCCGTCTCGCGGAGATCGAGGTAGATATTCGCGCCCAAGAGGGACGTATTCAGTCCGCCGTCAATCACCTGAGTATCGACAAGACGGCGCCAGACGATATCTAGCTCGCGCCGGCGTGCGGCCGAGTTAGCGAAGACGAACCCCGCCATTCAGGTGTCGCATGATTTCTGGCTTGGCGGCGACAACTTTGAGCGGCTCGACAGACACAATGATCGCATCCAACACCTGGCCTTCGTCGAGCACCTTCGCGAGTCGACGAGCCTTCTGCGCGTTGTAGTAGCCCACCTTGTGACCCTGGATCACGATCGCGACCGCATTAGGATCGAACGCGTTCATCGGCTCCCGCTTCAGAAAAAGTATGAAGGAAGCCAATAAAGAAGGGGCGAGGAAACGAAGAGGGGAAGGAGCGAATACACGCAGGCACTCTCCGCCCGCGTGGATCTTCGGCCCGCGTTCTTCGCGCGCGATAGCGAATTCAACGTGAGCCGGCGGAATGCTGATGCAGGAGCGAGCAACCTTGACTCGCACGCGAACGAAAGGACGCAGCACCGTGTCCGTAGCGCAGGCTACGACACTGTGGTATCCGGTGCCAGATGAGAGGCTGTCTGCGCCGCGCGCACCCCGCGCTACCGTGAACCATGGTGACCACCCACGACCGATTCGATGACATCGTGACCGCCTTTGTCGGCCGCCCCGGAGTCACACCGCCCACCGCGGGCGGCCCGCGCCGGTTCGGTTCCGACACCCTCCGCGTGAACGGCTCCGTGTTCTGCATGGTCTCCAGCGGCGACCGCTTCGTCCAGCCACACGCTCTTCCCCCAGTGCGTCTCCTTCTGGGTGAAGTTACGGTGGCAGTTGATCCGCTCCACCTCGGTGACACTGGCGCCCATCCACTCGCTGAACTGTCGGACGACCCGGTCCATCATCTCCTCACGGTTGAGCAGGGCGTAGTGCTGTGCCCACCGCAGCTCGGTGATTCAGATTGGCCGCGACGACCCGATCTTGACTCACCCAGTTGCAGGCACGATAGAGGCGATAGGGCAATCAGCCGCCCGACTTCCCCAACCCGTACGTGTACTCGCCCGAGGTCCAGTTGATGGTCGCGTTGAAGAAGTATCCAGACTGTGTGCCGTCACCGTTGTCTTTGTTGCCAACGAAGCAATCGAATGTGGTGGTCGTGTCCGTCAGGTCGTCGGCGGAACCGGACACGGGGTTGCAACTCACGCCGAGTACGGGACCGGTCAATAAGCCCTTGGCGATGTCGTCCTCAGCCATCTTCTTGATGGCAGCCTCGACGGTCGTGATCGTCTGAACTCGCTGCGCTCGCTTGGCATCGTCGGCCGCTTGCTTGGCGGCCGCGGCAACTTTGGCCGCCCGGGCTGCCTCTGCCGCCGCAGCGGCTCGATCGTCGGCCTTTTTCTTCGCAGCGGCTTTCTCCTGCGCCACCTCTTGCATGTGAACGTTGTTCGCGACAACTGCCGCTGTCACCCCACCGGCGACCAGCAGGGCTACGACAACGGCAAGACTCATCCAGAGGACAGATCGCTTTTTCCTGGCGGTTCCCTCGGGCACGTCCGTGACGCCTGAGGCCTCGACGCCCTCGGCAGGGTCGGCAACCTCCGACGGGGCATCTTCCGTTTCAGCGGGCGCTTCGTCTCCGGATACCTCGGACCGCTCCTGCGGGACGACGCCATAGACCGGGCGCGCGTCGCCGGTCCACTTGTCACCGTCCCAATAGACTTCCTCGTCGCTGTTCTGCGGATTGGGGAACCAGCCGGGTGGAGTGCTCATTCGGGTGCCTCTCGCTACTCAGACCCGACCGTACCGAACCTGAGAAGACCCACACGACCCCACCTTTGGGGCAAAGGATGCCGACACGCTTCTCTCAGCGAACACTCACCCCCACTCTGGGGTTGGAAGAGGATGTCTCAACTCTGAAAGTCTGTAAAGGCTTGGGGGCTGAGGCCTCCACTGCGCTTCCCACACAGCAAAGGACCTTTGAGAATGAGCACCCTTCCTCCGCCGCCCGCACCCGAACAGCAGTACGCGCCCCCCGCACCCGCCCAGACCGGTAATGGTCTCGGCGTCGCAGCGTTGATCCTCGGAATCCTCGCGCTGATCGGAGCGTTCATCCCGTTCCTCAACTACGGTGCGTGGTTCCTCGGCCTGATCGGACTCATCCTCGGCATCATCGGCCTGCTCCAGAAGAACAAGAAGAAGGGCGTCGCGCTCACGGGCACGATTCTTTCGGGAGTCGCGATCATCCTCTCGATCGTTCTCGCCATCGTCTACACCGCAGCCTTCGCGTCCGCGGTGAACACGGAGATCAAGAAGCAGGATGTTGCGGCAACCCAGCCCGTCGACGTTGTCTACGACGTGACCGGCACGAGCACCGCCACCAACATCGTGTACTCGACGTACTCCGACGGTGGCTCGAAGTCCGAGACCGCTTCGGACCAGCCGCTGCCGTGGACAAAGTCGATCACCGTCAAGAAGGGCGGCACGTTCGACTTCAGCAGCTTCAGCGTCGTCGCGACCGCGGGCGCTGATGGCGGAGATCTCGCCTGCAAGGTCACCGTGGGCGGCAAGGTCGTATCCGAGCAGACGTCGTCCGGCCAGTTCGCGACGGTCAGCTGTTTTGCGACCGGAACCGACGGCAAGTAAAGCGACACTGGGTCCCGGCCGGAGAATTCCGGTCGGGACCCGGCCTCGAAACAATCGTGACTAACGCTCCCGCCGGGTGGTACCCGGACCCCGAGTATCCCGGACAGCAACGGTATTGGGATGGTTCCTCGTGGACTGTCAACCGTGCCCCGACTCTGACTCCCGCCACCCCGAACTCCGCCCCCGCGGACCACACCCCGAGTCGTCGATCCGGGGACTCCACGCAGGCCGTTCTCGGTCTGGTCCTCGCGATCCTCGGCTTCGTCCTCGGGGTGATCCCCTTCGCCGCGTGGTTCGCCTGGCTGCTGTTCGTTCCAGCGCTCATCCTCGCCATCCGTGTTCTCGTGCAGCGCCGGCCCGGCAGAGGGCAATCCACTTCCGCGATCATCGTCGTGGGAGTCGGGTGGATGATCTCCCTCGTCATGGGACTTGGATCGTTCGGCGCACTCGCTGACAACCCCGAGTCGCAGGCGAACGTCCCCACAGTCGCGTCATCTACGCCGTCCGCGAGTGCGACGCCGGCAAGCCCCACGCCCCCGAGCACGAGCACACCGACAGTGCCCGCTTCGCCCCAGACTCCGGGGATCGGCCAGGCCGTCACCAACCGTGCTGGTGTGTCGTTCACCGTCACTGGCGCTCAGTGCGGCCTCGGCGCTCAGGACAACGTGTTCGGCGATGTCGCTCCGAAGGGCCAGTTCTGCAAGGTCGACTTCGTCGTGGCCAACGGAAGCACCGGACCGCAGGTTCTAACGACGACGGACGTATATGGGTATATCGGGAACGGCCGCTACCAGGCGGAAACGAACCTGGGCACGTTCGGCGACGACTTCTACTCCACGACGGTCAACCCGGGGCTCAGCGTCAACTGCACCGTATTCTTCGACGTCCCGTCGGGCGCATCGCTCGATCGTGTGAAACTGATGACCGGTTGGTGGGGAGGCGATGGAGCGACTGTGACGCTCCGTTAGCGGTCAGGCGCCGGAGCGGGCAACCACGACGGCGAGCTCGGTGCGCGTCCGCACGCCCCACTTGGTACGAATGGCCGCGAGTGTCGACTTGACCGTCGTCTCCGCGACGAAGAAGGCTTGAGCCAACTCGGCATCCGACGCACCATTGGTGAGGGCTACCGCGAACTCGCGCTCTCGCGGCGTGAGCTGACCCATCTTCGCGACGGCCTCGCGGCGTGCGTCTGCACCACGCGAGTCCCGCACCCACATCGAAAGCTGACGCGCCGCACGCGGCGAGAAAGCCGCGTCGCCGGCCGCGACCTGCCGGACCGCGTCGATGATCCGCTGCGGGTCCTCGTCCTTGAGCATGAATCCGGACGCTCCGGCACTGACCGCGTCGAGAACGCGACCGTCTTCGTCGAACGCGGTCATCATCAGGAATCGCGGTGAGGCCTCAGCGAGCGACTGGACGACCGCCACTCCATCCATCCGTGGCATCCGCACGTCGCACAGCACGACGTCCGGGCGGTGCACCGTAATCGCGGCGGCGACCTCGTCGCCGTCGGAGCACCGAGCGACGACCTCGATGTCGTGCGAGGCACCGAGGACGGCGGTGATCCCAGCTGCCGCCATCGGGTCGTCGTCGACGACGAGCACACGGATGCGGCGGTCGGTCACGAACGGATTCTATCCAGCCGAGGACGCGCCACCCAAGCTCACGGGCGTGCCGGTGACCACGGCATCCACGCGACTACCGCAAAGGTGCCATCCGCGGTCGCACCCGCCCGGAAGGAACCTCCGACCAGCGCCACTCGCTCGCTCATTCCGCCGAGCCCATGGCCACCGCCGACCGACGTCGGCGAGGTTCCGGACGAAATCCAGTTGGATGATGAGACCGTAATCCCCGCGCCCGGGCCGCCGCGCACCTCGAGGCGGACGGGAGAGCCGGGCGCATGCCTGCGTGCGTTCGAGAGCGACTCCTGAACGATCCGGTAGCAGGCGTGGGCGACCTGCGGGTCGCAGGACGACATGTCTTCGACGAGCAGTTGCGCGCGCACATCGAGGCCATCCCGAAGCGCGTCATCGATCAGGCTTGGGATCTCTGCCAGACCCGTGCCGCCCGGCGTCGCGGCCGGATGCCGCAGCACGTGAACGACGTTTCGCAATTCGTCGAGCGAGGTCTGAGCCGTCTCTCGCACCGCGCGCGCCGCTGCGGCCGCCTTCTCGTCCGATCCTCCGACGGTCAGCTCCAAGGCGCCGGCGTGAAGGGACAGCGAACTCAGCTTGGCGGCGAGCGTGTCGTGCAACTCGCGCGCGAGCTCCTGCCGCTCGCGTTCCCGCTCGACCTGCTGGTGGAGTACGGCAACGTTGCGGTTGGCTGCCGCTGTCCCCCGCGTGGCCGCGTCCCTCTCGGCCCGCAGCCGCTGGGCGAACCCGAAGGCCGCGAACGGGACCACGGCCACCGCGGCGAGGATGGGCACCACCCAGAACAGTGCCAGGCGCGCGGGCGTGCCCTCGGCGGGGTCGCCCACGAAGCCGGCGAGCAGGGACGCGTGCGTCGCAACATCCCACGAGAAAGCCACAACGACCCCGACATACGTGCCCACCACGAGAGCCCAGCGGCGCCAGCCTGACGTCGCCGCGGTCACCGCAGCGACACTGACGAGGACGGTCATCGGGGATGTCGGGAAGACGATCGTCCCGCTGATCGCCAGAACCGACACCAGGAGCGGGTACTTGTGCCTCCACACCAGCATCACCGAGACGCCGATCATCGCGAAGGTCCCGGTTGTCGCGAGCAGCTGCACGGGAGCCGGGAACGTGGTCGTCCCCGCGCCATGGATGCCTCCCGCGGAGATAGCGAGAAGCGAGCAGACGACCGCCAGGCTGATCGACCCCACAAGCGCCCAGGCCCGCCGAGCACGCGAAGGTGCTGCAGGATCTGCCGGCGTCCGAACGCTCGGCGTGGGAGGGGGGACCGTCATGCTCCGATCGTAGGGGCGTGACGTGAGCGGCCTGTACCGCCTTTCGGAGGGACGCGTACCCCTCCTTTCGTGCACTCACGTCGGACCGAACCGAGGTGCCGCCCGCCCCGCCTCTCACGGTCTGCTGGTGGAAGCCGAAACCGGCCCCGCGAACTCACCAGGAGGCATCATGTTCCGTCGCATCACCGTCGTCACCGCCGCAACCGCCATCGCAGGCGCGCTCGCTCTCACCGGCTGCAGCGCCGGAACGCCCGCCGCAGGCGGGACCAGCAGCAACTCGTCGTCCGCGGCCCCGGCGGCCCCTGCTGCGGCTCCGTCCGCGCCCGGGCTGAACACGCCGGTCAAGGCGGGGTCCTTCGAGTACACCGCACTTGACGCGAAGGACGTCGGCAACACCGTCGGCACGTCACCGCTCTCGAAAACCGCTCAGGGCACCTTCATCCAGGTCGACCTGAAGATCGCGAACACCGGCAACAGCGCAGCGACCTTCATCGTCAACTACGTGAAACTCGTCGACGCATCCGGCAAGACTTTCGACGCCGACCCGACAGCAACCCTGTACGTCAGCCCGGACGCGAGCGCCTGGGTCGCCGCGATCAACCCCGGCAATGCGATCCAGGGCGCCATCCTCTTCGATGTCCCCGCCGGGACGAAGGCGGCAAGCATCCAGGTGAGCGACAACGCGTTCTCCAAGGGGCAGACGATCACGCTCGGCTGACCGGACCGGCGGCGGGCGGAACCCGAACCGCCCGCCGCCTTCGACCCCTCCCGCGAGCCGCCACCCGCGCTACCGTGAACCATGGTGACCACGCACGACCGATTCGATGACATCGTGACCGCTTTCGTCGGGCGTCCCGGAGTCACACCACCCACCGCGGGAGGCCCGCGCCGGTTCGGTTCGGACGCCCTCCGGGTGAACGGCTCCGTGTTCTGCATGGTCTCCAGCGGAGACCGCTTCGTCGTGAAGCTGCGCGCTGAGCGCGTGCAAGAGCTCATCGCCGCGTCCACCGGGGAGCCGTTCCGCGCGGGCAAGAAGAGCCCGATGCGGCAATGGCTTGTGGTGACGGACCCGTCGCCCGGCCTCTGGGAGTCGCTCGCCGAGGAGGCCTACACGTTCACCCGTGCCGACGGCGCCGCGCCAGAGAGGCGATCTGTCTCGTCGTCGTGAGGCTTGGCATTTTCATTTTCGGTGTGACGAACATCCAGGAGCGCAGCTGTAGGCGCTCCCGTCTCACACTCCCGTCGTCTCCCCGGCGGCAGCCACCTGCTTCGCCTGCACATCGGCGAGCACCCGAGCGTGGATCTCCTCCGTGAGCGAGTGGATCAGCCGGGTCAGTTCCGTGTTCTCCTTCAGCAGCGAGCCCTGCTCCTGGTAGTCGTGGTCGGCTTTCGCCTGCTGGAAGACGGCCTGCCGGTTCTGTCCGATCATCACGAACGTCGACAGGAAGATCGCCTCCAGCGAGACGATCAGCGTCAGCGTCGGCCACGGCGAGTTCTCGAAGACCAGCATCCACACCCCGAACAGGACGATGTGCAGGTAGACGAACCACATCGAGCCCGCGAAGGATGTGATTGCGTCGGCGACGCGCAGCTGAACGCTGGCAGCGCGGTGCTCAGCCTCCGCCAGCACGGTCGGATGCAGGGCGCTCCGGTCGGCGTTCTTCAGCAGGATGCGCGGGCGAAGGTGCGGGACGGGGTGCTTCACGGCGACAGCGGTGACGTCAGCCTTGGTCATGGTCATCTCTCCGAGGTTCGGGCGGGGCCGGCCCTGCCGGTCAGCACGAGACTAGGGCTCCCCGCTATCAGCAAGGCCTGAATTCGACCGGACGCGCGGGCGCCATTCCTTCGGCCACTACTGTGCGTATATGGAAGAGGAGGCGACGGCCGAACCCGAGTGGGTCATCCCGGCCGGCGCGCCCATCCGGATCTCCGATTGGCTGGCTCCCCCGGTCGCCGTTCTCTTGGGCGTTGTCCTCGAGGTATTCATCGCGGTCAATGCCTGGTCACGAGGAACGCCTGTCTTCGCGATGATCGGTGCTGGCTTACTTGCCGTAGCGGCGGTGGTGCTCGGCATCTTCGGTTACCGCGCATACCGCGACCTCACCCCGCGGGCCGTGGAGCAGTATTCGACGGTGATCGTGATCGGGCTCTTGGTGGTGGGCGCGGTTCTCTCACCCAGCTATGTCGGGATCCTGCTATTGGCTTCTGCGGGTCGTCTTGCGACCGCGCAGAGATGGCGACCGCTCCGACTCTTGCGCACCCTGATGCCGCGCCGCCTCTGGCTCCGCACGGCTGGCGTTGCGGCCATCGCGGGAGTGATCTGCATCCTGCTTCTCCCGCTCGCCCAGGGCCTCGATTTAGTACCGCTCATTACGCTGTCGATAGCCGGCCGAATCGTCGCGCCACTCGTCTTCGGGTTCGCGTTCCGACTCCGACCGGGCGCCTCCGGGATTTTCTGAACCTACCCAGCGGCACCGACCTCACCGATCCACCGTCGCCTCGTACGGCTCGAGCACCTCCACCACCTTCGGGTCGCCCTCGTCCGCGCCGTAGTCGGCGTGGGTGGTGCGGTCGCGCCCGTCCGGAACATGAAGCGCCCGGAAGACCAGGGTCAGCACGACCGAGACGATCGCGTTCATGACGAAGGCCGTGACCGCGATGTACACCGGAACATCCGTGAACGGGATGGGTGCGATCGACCCGCCGAAGTGTGCGTGCGTCACCGGGTTGACCACGTTGTACGCGGCGATCGTCCCGTAGAGGATGCCGACCGCCCAGCCGGCGAGCAGCGCCCAGCGGTGGAACCACCGCGTGTAGAGTCCCGCGACGATCGCGGGGAACGTCTGCAGTATCCACACGCCGCCGAGCAGCTGCATGTTGATCGCGGCCGACTGGTCCATCAGGATCACGAACAGCAGCGCGCCGAACTTCACTACCAGCGAGACGAACTTCGACACCTTCGCCTCCTGCGCCGGTGTCGCGTTCGGCTTGAAGAGGTCGCGGTAGATGTTGCGGGTGAAGAGGTTGGAGGCTGCGATGGACATGATCGCGGCCGGCACCAGCGCGCCGACGGCGATCGCGGCGAGTGCGACACCAGCGAACCAGGACGGGAAGTTGTCGAGGAACAGCTGCGGAACCACCAGCTGCGGGTTGACGACCCCGTCGAGTCCGATCGGCTTCGTGCCGGCCTTGATCGCCACGTACCCGAGCAGCGCGAGGAAGCCGAGCATCAGCGAGTAGATGGGCAGCACCACGGCGTTGCGGCGGATGGTGTTGCGGCTCTTCGTCGACAGCACGCCGGTCACCGAGTGCGGGTACATGAACAGCGCCATCGCGGAGCCGAGCGCCAGCGTCCAATAGGCGTTGAAGGATGCTGCGCCCGGGATCACGGAACCGACCGGGAGGTTGGTCGCCGGGTTGATCGAGGACATCTTCGCCTCGGTGGCCTTGAAGATCCCCTCCCAGCCTCCGAACTGGGCGGGCAGCCAGATGATCGCGACGATGACCGCGATGTAGATGAGGAGGTCTTTGACCACCGCGATCGCCGCCGGCGCGCGCAGTCCCGCTGTGTAGGTGTAGGCGGCGAGGACGACGAAGGCGATGATCAGCGGCAGGTCCTGCGTGAACGCGTTCGCGCCGCTGCCGAGACCCAGGACGGTCAGCACCGCCTTGATGCCGACCAGCTGGAGGGCGATGTAGGGCATCGTGGCGACGATCCCGGTCACGGCGATGGCGGTCGAGAGCGTCTTGCTTCCGTAGCGTCCGCCGACGAAGTCCGCCGGCGTCACGTAGCCGTGGCGGTGCGACACCGACCACAGTCGCGCCATCAGCAGGAAGACGATGGGATACAGCACCACGGTGTAGGGGACGGCGAAGAAGCCGCTGACCGCGCCGGTGCTCCACATCGCGGCGGGCACGGCGATGAACGTGTACGCCGTGTAGAGGTCGCCGCCGAGCAGGAACCAGGTGATCCAGCTCCCGAAACCGCGACCGCCCAATCCCCACTGGTCGAGGGTCTTCATCCCCCGCTCCTCCGGCGTGATCCGCCAGCGTGCGGCGACGAACCCCATGATCGCGACGATCACGAAGATGATGATGACGACGGTCAGCGCGACGCCGTCCACCGGGTGTGTGGGCCCGGCCGCTACGGCGGTCATTCGTCCACCTCCGGTCGCCGGACCGCGGCCCGGCGACGCCGGTCCTCACGGACGATGAGCGCGTAGCAGATCCACAGCAGCGCCGAATCGATCAGCACCCAGAGCATCTGGTACCAGTAGAAGAAGGGGATGCCGCCCAGCGCCGGCTCGCTGCGCGCGTAGATCGGCACCATCAGGGGCAGAACGATCGCGATCACCAGCAGGATGCCGGAGATCACGTAGGGAAGAGGGCGCGCCGGCCCCCGCGTCGGAACTTCAGGCGATGACATCAGCGTCCCCTCACCACACCAGCGGTCCTCCCGGGAAGCCCGCTGGGCCACCGGAAGTCGGTCGATAACGGCCGGATGCGGGCCACGGTACACCGCTCTGCGCGAGGGGATGCATGGTGCGGGTCGGCGTTTCTCGTCCGACCCGCGCAGGTAGTTCTGGTCTGAGCTAAGCGCGGGACTCCCGGGACAGCCGTCGGAAGGTCATGAAGCAGCCGAGGACGGCGAAAAGCAGGGCGAAAAGCACCTGCGGAAGGTAGGCCTGCCACATGTCGGCGTTGCCGAAGACGTTGTCCGCGTAGACCTGCCAGAAGTCCGGGCTGGTCAGCGCCTCGCCGAACGGGATCGAAGCGACGCCCACGATGTCCGTGAAGATCCCCGCCAAGAAGCTCAGGACCACGGTGACGGCGACGATCGCGACGATGCCCCAGAACGCTCCGCGTGTGACGCGCGCCCGGGATCCGACCCGATACAACCACACGGCCCCGACAGCGACTCCCCACGACACGATGGACGCAATGAAGCCGACATTCCAGAGGATCGTCCACGCGATGACACCGGCGGGAATGATGACCAGCGCCAGCGCCAGACCGCGCCCGACCCGTTCCGGCTGGCTGAAGGGCCGGGTCGGAGACGACGGGGCGAGCTGTTCGACCGCGTCGATTCCGGTGTCAGTACGGTCATCGGTCGCGTCGGTCATTCTGTCCCCCAGTCCGCGCATCCGTGTGAGGCGCGGTGGACAGCTTGGCACACAGCGGACCGCCAGGTCCCGCTCCGGGGACTCCCCAGTCCAGGTGCCGCGAGGGTGAGGACCGGGGACGCCTCCCTCTTGTGTGGTGACACGACTGCTGCTAGATTCCCGTTTGTTAGTTTGCCTTACTAACTAACAATCATTTCGCTCACGGGTGCGCGGAGGGGCCGTCGTGCTCGACGTCAACGAGGGAGTCGTCCATGAAACGTGCCATCTACACACTCGCGGCTGGGATGCTGGGGGCAGCGCTCTGCGTCGCGACCGCCGCGCTGCCGGCTGCAGCGGCCGCCGTGCCCGGGTCCGTGCCGGCGGGAGCATCCGCCGGCTCCAGCTCGGTTGCCGGATCCCACTCGCCGTTCATCCTTCCGGCCCTCCCCCTGCCGCCGCACTTCTCGGCTCCCTACGTCGACGTCACTTCGGTGAGCGATCTCGCGGACCTCTCCAAGGAGTCGGGTTCCAAGGTGCTGTCCCTCGCGTTCCTGCAGACCGAGGTTGCCGGATCCTGCACCGTGTACTGGGCGGGTAACACGGCGACGCCGGTCGCCGCGAACACTTTCGGCGACGCGATCGATCGCATCCGGCTGCGCGGCGGCGACGTGGTCCCGTCCTTCGGCGGATACTCCGCGGACACCACGAACACCGAGATCGCCGACAGCTGCACCGACGTCCACAAGATCGCTCTGGCCTACGAGAACGTCATCACGACCTACAAAGTGCAGCGCCTCGACTTCGACATCGAAGCCGATTCGCTCAGCAACCTGGCGGGCATCGACCGCCGCAACCAGGCGATCGTCGAGGTGAAGGCGTGGGCAGCCGCGCAGCACCGTCCGCTTTCGATCGCCTACACACTCCCCTCCACCCCGCAGGGTCTGGGAGCCACCGGTGTCGCCCTCCTGCAGTCGGCCGCGAAGTACGGCGCGCCGATCGACGAGGTCAACATCATGACCTTCGACTACTGGGACGGCGCCACCCACGACATGCTTGCTGACGCGCAAACCGCAGCCGCGGGCCTGGTCGGGCAGCTGCGGGCGACAATCGCTCCGAACGCCTCGGACGCGACCCTCTGGCACAAGGTGGGCATCATCCAGATGAACGGCATCGACGACTTCGGACCCCAGGAGACCTTCACGATTGCCCAGGCGTCCCCGCTGGTCGAGTGGGCGGCCGCGAAGCACATCAACGAACTGAGCTTCTGGGCGCTGCAGCGCGACAACGGTTCGTGCCCCGGAGTGAAGGGCGCGAACAACTGCTCGGGAGTGGTCCAGACGCCGTGGGCGTTCTCGAAGGCGTTCGCCCGGTTCACCAGCTGGTGGTACTGAGCTGAGCCGTCGCGGGGGCCAGCCACCAGGCTGCAGCCCCCGCGGCAGAAGCCCTCAGGCCTGGCGGCGGGCGCGGTAGAAGGCGCGGATGTCGACCGCGAGGACTTCCGGTCGCTCGAGGGCGGCGAAGTGTCCGCCTTCGTCGAAGCGGTTCCAGTGCACGATGTTGTCATTGTCGCGTTCGGCGAAGGTTCGGATGGTTTGGAAGTCGTCTTTGAATACCGCGACCCCCGTCGGGGCGTGGTTGATTCGCTGCTCGTTTTGTGCGTGCGCGTTGTCGTAGTAACTGCGGCTCATCCCGCTAGCCGCGTTCGCGAACCAATTCACGCTGACCTCGAGGAGAATCTTTTCCAGGGACACGAGCGACGTGCCGTTGCCGAAGCTGTTGAACAGCTCGCTGTATGCCAGAAGCCCGATCGGAGAGTCGCTGATTCCGGCGGCGATGGTCTGCGGTCGTGAGGTGTTCATCGTGTTGTAACCACCGACCGACTGGAACCACTTCATGTGCTCCAGGCCGGCGTAATCGGAGAGTTCAAGTCGTTCGAATTCGGAGGGGTCGCCAGAAGGGAACGAGAACAGCTGCAGTACGTGGAGGCCGAGAAACCCTTCCGGGTTGAGCAGTCCGATCTCCCGGGCGACCATGGCACCGTTGTCGGAGCCGTGGATCCCATAGCTGTCGTAGCCGAGCCCGCGCATCAGGGTGTCATACGCTGCGGCGACCCGGCCGACATTCCACCCCTCTTCCACGACGGGCTGCGAGAAGCCGTAACCGGGGGCGTCCGGAATGACCACGTCGAACGCGTCCTCGGCTCGCCCGCCGTGAGCGACCGGGTCGACGAGAAGGTCGATCATCTCGAGGTAGTCGATCGCGGACCCGGGATAGGTGTGGGCGAGCAGCAGTGGCGTCGCGCCGGGGCTAGCAGACCGGACGTGGATGAAGTGGATGTCCTGACCGTCGACCTCTGCGACGAACTGCGGGAAGGCGTTGATGCGATCCTCGGCCGCACGCCAGTCGAACCTCCGCCAGGCGTCGAGTGCCTCGCGGAGGTAGGAGTTCGGGGTCCCGGTCTTCCAGTCGTCGGTCGGTGCCGGCTGCGGGAGACGGGTGCGGGCGAGGCGTTCCTGCAGATCGGAGAGCTCGGTGTCGCTGATGGAGACGGTGAATGGGCGAATCGCCAAGGCAGTTGTGGTTTCCATGTGCTCAACGTTAGGGAGTGATTAGGATGAATATGTTCCTAATACTGATCTCGCCGGAGGACGGATGACCAGTCCCGCATCCCGACTGCTCGCCCTTCTCGCCCTCCTGCAGACCGGCACGGGGCGCTCCGGCTCCGAACTCGCCCAGCGGCTCGGCGTGAGTACGCGCACGGTGCGAGCCGACGTCGAGCGTCTCCGCGATCTCGGCTATCCCGTTGACGCGACACGTGGGCCGGTCGGCGGGTATCGGCTCGGCTCTGGCGGACGACTCCCGCCTCTCCTACTGGATGACGAGGAGGCGGTCGCCGTGGCCATCGGGCTGAAGGTCGCCGCAGGCGTGGCCGGAATCGAAGAATCTGGAGCCCGCGCCCGCAGCAAGATCGAGCAGGTGCTGCCCTCACGACTAAGACCGATAGTCGACGCGCTCAGCACGAGCATCGACCGCGGACCGGAGAACATCGACACCGACGCCCCCGACCCCGAGGTCGACCCTGCCGTCCTGCGAACGGTGGCCGCAGCGATCCGTGATGTCGAATGGCTGCGCTTCGACTACCAGGATCGAGCCCGGCTCGTGGAGCCATACCGCCTGCTCAGTTGGCAACGACGCTGGCACCTTGTCGCACGAGATCCCGAAACCGGCGAATGGGCAACCTTCCGGGTGGACTGGATGGCGCTGCGGATTCCCACTCGCCGCCGGTTCGAACCACAGCCACTCCTCGACGGCGACTACACCGCCTTCGCGATACGGACCATCGCGGCCAGCGGGTGGGCCGTGCACGCGCGACTGCGGATCGCCGCGCCTGCTCGGGCGGTTCTGGAACGCATCAACCCGACCGTCGGCATAGTCGAGCCGATCGATGAGGAGACCAGCGTGCTCCTGACCGGCGCCGACACCCTCGACACCATTGCGGCCTACATCGGGATGCTGATGATGGATTTCACAGTCGAGACTCCGGCGGAGCTCATCCCCAGACTCCAACTGCTCTCCGACCGCTATGCACGAGCAGTCGCCGGATCCGTACAAACACCCGCCACCGACCCGTGAACGATCGGGGCCGCATCCCTACCCTGCGTCACTCCGGCTCGGTAACATTCCGTAACAAAAGGACCACTGACGATCACGGGAGTTTCGCATGGACATGAGCATGATGACGATGATGGACACCTCGATGATGAAGGGCATGGACATGACGGCCATGCAGAACCTCATGGAGGCCTCCTCCGCGTGTGAGCAGGCCTGCACGATGTGCTCGAGCAGCTCGATGGGCATGGAAGGCATGGGCAAGTGCGCGGCCATGTGCGCGAACTGCGCCGACATGAGCAACACCATGATGCGCATGATGATGCGGCCGGCCGCGATGGACATGGACAGCATGATGGCGATGATGCAGGCGTGCATGGTCATGGCGTCGGCGTGCGCCGCCGAATGCAGCATGCACGCGGACATGAACGAGCAATGTCGGATGTGCGCGAAGGCCTGTCAGGAAATGGCAGCCGCCTGCGAGGCCATGATGACCTCGATGAAAGCGATGAAGTAACCGCTCGCTACAGCGAGCCCGCCGGCAGCACGTTGTACTTGGCGTCGCTGACAGCGAGCACGTCGTAGACCGAGTGAACCGCCACAGGGTCGCCGGCCTGCAGCGAGTCGGTGAGGCCGTCGTGGTTCCACAGAATCAGTGTGCTGTCATCCGAAAGAACAGCCACTTCGATCCACCCTGCCTTCGAGACCGACAGGACCACCCCATCCACCCACTTGGAGGGTGTCGCTGAAGCGAGCCGCACCTGCATGGGCGACAGCGCGTGCCCGGCAGCCGTGGCGGCACAGTCGTCATGGCACTCGAGCAGTGTGCCTTGAAGACTGGGGTGCAGCAACGGGTTCATGCAGGCCAGAGTACGAAACTCATCCGACGGCCGCCACCGAAGCGTTCACAGAGCGAAACAATCGGGGGTCGGCTGGCTCTCCCCTCCGCTATCCGTTGCTTGCTGGCGACGACACGTTGGTGGGAACTGTGACGGGCAACACGGGCTGATTTGTGAGGTATTGGATCCCTGAGAACATCAGGCCGGTCGAGGCGACAATTGTGATCGCTGAAATCATTGCGAGCTCGAGAATCGATCGTGCGTTCTCGTCACGGAACTTCTTCGCCCTGGCCGCCACTCTGGGCGACGCCGCACCCGACTCGAGCCGAATGTACGAGTTCCAGCCGTATACGAGTTGCCACGCGGAGAGGAGAAGGACGCCAACGAAGGTGGCACCCGCGAGGAGAGTGAGCAGGAACGTGACTCCCGGCAGCCCGTACAGCTGCACGATCTCCTTGATCTGGTTGAGAGCGACGCCGATGACTTGGGCGAAGATGTTGCCCGACACCGTCGCAGACGCGGCTGATCCATCCGCCTTCGCCTGCATCGCGAGCAGGTTGAACCCGCCCTGCGTCGAAGAATAGATCGCGATCCAAGCGCCCGTGGCGATCGCCAACGAGAAGACCACACGGATCGCCGCCAACCTCGTGCGCGAGGACCACATTCCTGCTCTCGCGGTTCGGACGATGGCAATTGCAAAGTTGGCTAATACGCCCATTGCTGTCCCGATGGTCAGCGCGAGCGCAATGGGGTGGTAAAAAACGAAAAGGCAGGCCAAGGCGGCCAAACCGATGCCGATTGCGGCTGTCGACTCGTTCGAAAGCGATTTGTCAGCATTGGGCGAATCGCGAAGAGAGGTCGTGATGTTGTTGGTGATCCTGATGCTGTTGTCGGCAATTGAGACGGCTCCCTGAATGCCGTCATGCACGATGATCTGGTTTCCGTCGTAATTCTGCGCGACAGGTCCCGACGGAGTCGTCTTGTTGCCTGACCGGGTACGTATCAGCGGGATGAGGGCCAGCAACAGCCCGGATACAACGCCGGCGACGGTGGCTGACAGGGTTGCAATCCAGAAATCGTTCACGAGTCACCTCCGCGAGCGGTCGCGGCGGATGCACGGTACTGATACCCAGGTTTTGACACGATTGCCTCTCACGGAGTCCATCGGCGAACGCTTGTCGTTCGCCGTAACGTGACACTAGGGGCAACCGCAGACAGTTCGGTCCACCTCGTCGCTGTGAGTGCAGCCGAACGCAGCGAAACCTGCTGGGAGAAGGCGCTAACCGCAGGTGGACGTGAGCCGTGTGAGGTCGTCCGAGGTCTGGGTGACCGCCGCAGTGACTTTCGTCGCGTCTCCCTGGCCGGGGGCTGCTGCTTCGTAGTCGACCAAGGCCGAGCTGAGGAGCGCCAGGTCGTTCTGTTCAGCATTGATGCCTTGCACCAGAGTGTCGTCGGAGATGCTTTGCGTTTCATCGGTGAACCGAGTGGACGCGACGACGACCTTCGATTTGGCGGCTGCGGGAGTGTCCTTCCAGGACGAAGTCGCAATGTCCGTGAGCGCGCTCGAAAGGGTGAGGGACGCCTTCTCGATAGTTGCGCAATCGGCGGTCGGCGACGCCATCTGTGTGTCAGCACTCGATGCTGCCGAGCTCTGTGCGACTCCGCCAATGACACTGAACACGATGACGACTGCAATCCAGAGACCGATCAACGCAAACTGTGCGTAGCCGATGATCGTCCCGGCAAGCGCGAGCCCTCGCCCCTTCTCACCCGTTCGTCGGATCTGGGCGAGCGCGATATGCCCACACACGATCCCGATCAGTCCGGCCCAGAAGGAGCCGACGAACCCGACGATGGCCAGCACGTTCCACGACGGTTCAGGCGCGTACGGCGGAGCGAATGGGTACGGCTGCACGCCGGGATCGACCCGCGTCCACGGATCCGGGGGCGGCGCCTCGGGGATTCCGCCGGAAGGTGGGATGACGTCGGGGACCATAGGTCTCCCATTGTGCTGTGTCCCGACCGAATCCGTCGCGCGTTTTGCGGCGCGAGTCCAAGACGAATCGATGCCAGCACCAACGCCGATGTCCGCGGTCCCTGCGACGATTCTGACGGACATGCGATGGATCGGAGGGCGGATGCGCGGCGAGGCGACGGTGCTGCACGCGGATCTCGACGCCTTCTACGCCTCGGTGGAGCAGCGTGACGCGCCCGCGCTGCGCGGCCGCCCGGTCATCGTCGGCGGCGGCGTCGTGCTGGCGGCAAGCTACGAGGCGAAGGCGCGGGGGGTTCGCACCGCGATGGGCGGCCGGCAGGCTCGCGACCTGTGCCCGGAGGCCGTGGTCGTTCCGCCGCGAATGGATGCGTACTCCACCGCAAGCAAAGACGTCTTCGCGATCTTCCGCGATACGACCCCGCTCGTGGAGGGACTGTCAATCGACGAGGCCTTCCTCGAAGTCGGCGGACTCAGACGCATCGCGGGCACGCCCGAGGAGATCGCGACCCGATTGCGGGAACGAGTTCGAGCGGAGGTCGGTCTTGCCATCTCTGTCGGGATCGCCCGCACCAAGTTCCTCGCCAAAGTTGCCAGCGCCGTCAGCAAACCCGACGGGCTGCTCCTGGTCGAACCGGAGCGGGAACAGGAGTTCCTCCTCCCGCTCCCGGTGGAGCGGCTGTGGGGAGTCGGCGCCGTCACGGCCGAGAAGCTGCACCGCCTCGGCATCCGCACCGTCGGTCAGCTCGCCGAGCTCGAAGCCGCCACGGCCGAGAGGCTGCTCGGCAAGGCGACCGGCGCGCACCTGCACGCGCTGGCCCGACTGCGGGACCCACGACCGGTCAACACCACGAAGCGACGCGGATCCATCGGCTCCCAACGAGCGCTCGGGAGCCGCCCACGCACGGCCGAGGAGCTCGACCTCATCCTCACCCAGATCGTCGATCGGCTCGCTCGCCGGCTCCGGGACGGGGACCGCACGTGCCGCACGGTCGTGCTGCGTCTGCGCTTCGGCGACTTCGCCAAAGCCACTCGATCGCGCACGCTCGGCTTCCCGTCAGACCGTACGTCGGTGCTGCTGACCGTGGCCCGCGGCCTCCTGGCTGCTGTTCAGCCGGACCTCACGGAGCGAGGTATCACCCTCCTCGGCATCTCGCTCTCGCAGTTGGGGCGATCCGACAGCTTCCAACCGGAACTGCCGATCGACTGGGATGACGGAGCACGTCTCGACACCGTGCTCGACGCCGTCCGCGACCGCTTCGGCGCAACCTCGGTCGCTCGTGCCGCGCAACTCGGTCGCGATCCCGGCTGGTCGACTCCACTACTGCCGGAACACGAATGACGCGCTAACGTCCCTGACGCTTCTTGTATGGTTTCGGCTGCCCCTTGACGGCCGGGGCTCGCCCCTTGCCCTTCGAAGCTTTGGCTTTGCCGCCGGCCGGGACGGCAGGCTTCTCGACCGGGGCAGGGGCCGCAGCGATCTCCTCCCGCGCCGTGGCGAGGAAGAGGACTCCCACCTTGGTCAGCCTGGTTTCCGCGGAGTCGCGGACAAAGAGGGGAGTTCCCACTTCCTCTTCCAGCTTCGAAATCGACGAGTAGAGAGAAGCGAGAGGGATGTTGAGGGCGATTGCCGCACGCGGAAAATGTAGCTCCTCGGCCACGGCGACAAACCGGACGAGCAGGGTGATATTCACGTAAGGCCCTTCATGGATGACGGATCCGCGCGGATCGCGCCCCACTCAACCGTACGCAATTCGACCGGCTGGGCGCGCTAGTCGGAGGGCTCTTCGAGCCGGAATCCCACCTTGAGGGTGACTTGGAAGTGCGCGACTCGGCCATCCTCCACTTCCCCGCGGGTGTCGGTCACTTCGAACCAATCGATGTCGCGGATCGTCTTCGACGCACGCTCTATCCCGTTACGTATCGCCGCATCGGTCCCCTCGGGCGACGTGCCCACGATCTCGATCACTCGGTATGTGCGATTAGTCACGGCAACGCTCCCAACACTCGTCTGCGCCCAGCTACGATCAGTGTGCCCCGTGACCGGCCACTGCCGCTACCAGCACGCGAATCGAGCACCAACAGCGCTGGCCTACATGGCGACCACCTCGCCCACTTCGACGCTGCCCCCGTAGGAGAGGCCGGGGCACGATTCGGCCAGCGCGGTCGCTGCGGTCAGGTCGGTCGCATCGACAAGCGCGTAGCCTGACAGCGCGTTGGCTCCGGCGGACGCTCCCAGCAGCTTGGTCGCCCCGATACGACTGCCCATGTCGGTGACTGCCGAGCCGAGATTCTGGAACCAGGCGCCCCAGGCGGCGACCTCTTCCTCCGTGGCATTCGCATTGGGGTCGTTGCGGAAAGCAAAAACGAAAGCAGACATGATGTGCTCCTTGCGATTCTGGTCGACCTCAGATGTCGACTCAGCAATACGACGTGGGAGCGCATCCGAAATCGACAGGCTCAGAAAATAGTTCTGCGACGTGATAGGTGACATGGATGCGGACGATGCGCTCGGACGCAGGGAGTGCCAGCCGCCCATCTTCCCTCCGACCCGGGGCGCACCTTGCGTCGGAGAGTCGGACGCGAATCTCCGACCGGCCGCGGTGTGTCGGAGATCTGGGCCCGGATGCGCGCGAGTCTCCGACGATAGCGTCCAGATCTCCGACGATAGCGTCCGGATCTCCGACGCTAGGCCGAGGCCGCGACTCAGGTGTCACCCATGTCGCGACTCATCACAAGGTGCCCCTGGAGGGACTCGAACCCCCAACCGTTTCCTTAGGACGGAACTGCTCTTCCATTGAGCTACAGAGGCTGGCGGGGCAAGTCTACCGAAGGGTCAGCCGGCCAGTTGCAGCTCGTGCCTGCGCCACGGCTCCGTGAACTCGTCCCAGTTGGGGTCGCTCCAGCGCATGCTGATCAGGCTGGCCATGTTGAGGTGCGGTTCTTTGAGCTCGAAGGGCAGCTTCCAGCCGAGGTCGCTGAGGAGGCGGTCCGACTTGACGTTGTTGCAGCGGAAGCAGGCGACGACGACGTTGTCCCAGGTGTGGGTGCCGCCGCGGGCGCGCGGGATGACGTGGTCGAGCGTGTCGCCGAACTTGCCGCAGTAGGCGCAGACGTGGCCGTAGCGCTCAAGGGCCGACTTGCGGGTGAGCGGGATGCGGCGGTTCGGCACGCGGATGTACTGGTTCAGGAGCACGACGCTCGGCGCATCCAGCACCAGGGAGCGGCTGTGCAACTGGGCGCCGCTGCCCGCGATGGTGGAGGCTTTGCCGGCCAGAACGAGCATGACCGCTCTTCGCGTCGCGATCACGCCGAGCGGCTCGTAGCTGGCGTTCAGAACCAGAGTTTTCATCTGCGACCTTCCCGAGGAACGTGAGAACGGCTGTTCAGGCAAACAAAAAGGGCACTGTCCGTGCGGACAGCGCCCAGGATGGCAGCGGCATGGTGGTGGCAGGCCACATGGAGGCGGTGGCAGGCCTCGAAGTGGTGGCGGCAGGCGAGGAACTCCAGGCCGCGCTCGTCCCACCCGGTCGCCCTCAGCGGCCCGGCGGAACGTGTTCCGGCCATCGGATCCTCCGAAAATCTGCACGCTGCGACACGCAGCGTCAGAACGCCAGGGTAACCCAGAAACGGCGCGCCACCTATTCGGGGCGCGCCGCTCGGGTGCTGCGGTGCGTAGTGTTCACCGGCCGGAAACCGAAGGAACGGCCAGCAGAGAGTTCAGACGTTGAGGCTCAGATGCCCAGACGGACGATGTAGTAGTCGCTCGTCCAGATCGGGCGGATCGAGATGGAGCGGCCGACGTCGGGCGCATCCATGATGTTGCCGTTGCCCGCGTAGAAGCCGTCGTGGCCGGACATGATGACGATGTCGCCGGGCTGTGCGTCCGCAAGGGAGATGCGCTTGCCCATCGCGGCCTGGCCTGACACGGAGTGCGGCAGGTTGATGCCGAACTGCGCGTACACGTACATCACGTAGCCGGAGCAGTCGAAGCCCGCGGGGCTGGCTCCGCCGTAGACGTACGGGGTGCCGATGTACTGCTTCGCGACCGAGAACACCTGCGAGAGGCTGAAGTTCGGGTACGGCGGGTTGGCCAGGAAGTCGGAGACCGAGGGGCCGCTGCTCGACTTGCTCGCGTAGGTGGTCAGCTCGATCGCTGCCTGGCGACGGGCCGCCTCGGCGGCGGCAGCGGCGGCAACGGCGGCCTTCTGCGCGTTGAGCTGCTCCTCGGTGGTGGCGGAGGCCGCGTCACGGCTGACCGCGGCGGAGGTGACACCGCCGACCTCGACCGTCTGCGACTGGGCCTTCTTCATCGCGTCCGCGGCGCTCGGGCCGAAGGCGGCGCTGTCGGTGCCGTTCGGGTTGAACGCGAAGGCGGGGAGAGACATGGTGGCGACGAGGCCCGCAGCGACGGTGATGACACCGGCGTTCAGGATCCAACCGCCCTTGCGCTTCTTCTTCGGCTGCTCGCCGGTCGACGCAGTGGTGCGCGCGGGCGACCCGGCCGTGCGCACGGCGCGACGGGAGAGGGTCGAAGAAGCGCTCTGGTTCGGGTGCGTGCGGTCCTTGTCGGGACCGGGCGTGCTCGATGATGCCAAAGTGTGACCTCCAGCGCTCCGGCAGCACTAGGGATGCTGCCCCCGTCCCAAGCTGGGTGGCTTCGGCTTCACGGATCGCGAGACGGGTCAAAGGGGGGGTGGAGCGTCGCGATCCAGGGTTCTGATGGGCCGGCTTCTGGCCCGTTCGAACTCGTTAGAGACTACGGGACCGCCTCCCGTTTGTCACATCTTTTGGAGGGTTTTTAACGAATTGGTAACGGGATTCAGGCGTCGACGAAGATGTGGGCCGCGAGCTCGTTGGGGAGCTCCAGCCCGGCGTCGAAGCCGTCGATCTGCACGGCGACGTACGAGCCGGCCGGAGAAAAAGTGCCGGTCGAGCCCGGAATAACACCCGCCTGCTTCAGCTGGAGCAGCAGCTCCGGGTCGACCTGCGCGGGCTCGCCGAGCCTCCGGATGCGCGCGGACACGCCGGAATCGCTGCCGCGGACGGCGTCGACGAGGTTGACGAGGCTCTCAGTGGATGCGGAGGTATCGGCTGCGCCCAGCTCGCCCAATCCGGGGATCGGGTTGCCGTACGGCGACTCCGTCGGGTGCCCAAGCATGGTCAGCAGCTTGCGCTCGACCTGCTCGCTCATCACGTGCTCCCAGCGGCACGCCTCTTCGTGGACGTACTCCCACTCCAGCTCGATGACATCGCTCAGCAGGCGCTCGGCCAGCCGGTGCTTGCGCATGACGTTGACGGCCTTGCGGCGGCCCTCGGCGGTGAGTTCGAGGTGACGGTCGCCGGAGACGACGACCAGGCCATCCCGCTCCATGCGCCCGACGGTCTGCGAAACGGTCGGACCGGAGTGCCCGAGGCGCTCCGAAATGCGTGCGCGCAGGGGGACGATGTTGTCCTCCTCGAGCTCGAGGATGGTGCGCAGATACATCTCCGTGGTGTCGATCAGATCGGTCATGTACCCCTCCACAGGACGGCGCGCGAATGTCGGATATCAGCCTACTTCCTGCGGCAGACAGCCAGACGCAGGCCGGAGCGGCCGTAACCCGCCGTCCCCGTGATGCAACAGCCAATACACTTCAGTTATGCCGGACGTGACGATCCCCTCTGACCTGCTGCCCGCCGACGGTCGATTCGGGTGCGGACCCTCCAAGGTCCGCCCGGAGCAGGTCGCCTACCTCGCCGGCGCCGGCGCGGAGCTGCTCGGCACCTCCCACCGCCAGGCGCCGGTGAAGAACCTGGTCGGCCGGGTGCGCGAAGGGCTCGGCGAGCTGTTCCGCCTGCCCGACGGCTACGAGGTGGTCATCGGCAACGGCGGCTCCACGGCGTTCTGGGATGCGGCCGCCTTCGGCCTGATCGAGAGGCGCAGCGAGAACCTCGTCTTCGGCGAGTTCGGCGGCAAGTTCGCCAAGGCGGCGAAGGCGCCGTGGTTGGATGCTCCCCACGTGATCGAGGCGCCAGGCGGCTCGCGCAGCGAGGTCGAGGTCGTGGAGGGCGTGGATGTGTACGCCTGGCCGCACAACGAGACCTCGACCGGCGTGATGGCTCCGGTCCGCCGCGTCAACGGCGACGAGGGCGCGCTGACCGTGATCGACGCGACCAGCGCCGCAGGCGGCGCCGACTTCGACGCCAGCAAGTCGGACGTCTACTACTTCGCGCCGCAGAAGAACTTCGCCTCCGACGGCGGCCTGTGGCTCGCGCTGTTCTCCCCCGCCGCCCTGGAGCGCGTCGAGCGGATCGCGGCGAGCGACCGCTACATCCCCGAGTTCCTGAGCCTCAAGAACGCGGTCGACAACACGCGCCTCAACCAGACGCTGAACACTCCCGCGATCGCGACTCTGGTGCTGCTGGAGAACCAGCTCGAGTGGATGAACGGCAACGGCGGGCTCGCCTGGGCCGACGCCCGCACGCGCGAGTCGTCCGGCGCGCTGTACGAGTGGGCGGAGCGGGTCGACTACGCGACGCCGTTCGTCACGAACCCCGAGCACCGCTCGCAGGTCGTCGTGACGATCGACTTCGACGACCGGATCGACGCGGCAGCCGTCGCGAAGGCGCTGCGGGCCAACGGCGTCGTCGACACGGAGCCGTACCGCAAGCTGGGCCGCAACCAGCTGCGCGTCGCGACCTTCACGGCGATCGACCCGTCGGATGTGCGGGCCCTGATCGGCTGCATCGAGTACGTGGTCGAGCGGCTGGGCTGACCAGCGCCATGCGCCTCTGGCTCCGCGACAACGAGCGACGGCCCGACCCGGTCCCCGTCAAGACGGATGACCGGCGGGCCGTGCTCGTCGGGCTAGGCCTGTGGGTGGTCGCCCTCGTCGTGGTGCTCATCGTCGGCATCGGGACCAGCACCTGGCTCTGGACCATCGTCGTCGGAATCGCCCTCGGGCTGCTCGGACTCGGCTACCTCACCGTCGCCCGCCGGCACTGACGCGGGAGCGGCGTCGAAGTCGGCGTCGTCGTCCTCCTCCTCGTCCTGCTCAGCACCGTCGCCTGACTCGTCCTCGGGTTCAGCGAGCGCTGCAGCCTCTTCGGCCTCCAGGTCGAGGACGGAGTCGACGTCGGTCTCCTCGTCGAAGTCGACGTCGACGCTGTCGATGTCCACGCCGTCGAGGTCGTCGTCACCGTGCAGGTCGTGCACGTCGCGGTCGTCCTCGCCGTCGTCGAACTCGTCGTCATCGGATTCGTCGTCGGACTCGTCCTCGTCCTCATCGTCCTCAACATCCTCGTCGCCCGCTTCCGCAGCCTGCGCGGCGAGAAGTTGCTGAGCGGCCTGGTAGTCGGCCAGGCGCTCCGACCACGGCACCCAGTCGGGTGCGAGGAGGGCGCCGTCGCCGGGCATCAGCTCGGTCTCGAGCACGGTCGGCTCGCCGTCCTCGTCGGCGCGGCCGAGCGTGACGGTCCAGCGCCAGCCGGGATACCCGGAGAGACGCGACTCGAAGTACAGCGAAACGGTGTGCGGGCCGTCGACGCGGTGGCCGAGCGGCTCGCCGATCGTCGCCTCCGGAGTGATCCCGGCGAGCGCGCTCAGCGCGAGCGGCGCAGCGGAGAGCAGGACCTCGTCCGCCACCGGCTCCGCCTCCGGCTCCGGTTCCGCGATGTCCGCGTCATCGATAGCCTCGCCGCCGGCGACAGCCTCGACCTCGCCGGCAGCTTCGCCCTCAGCGAAGACGACCTCAGCCTCAGCCTCAGCCTCGACGTCGCGCTCGTCGCCCAGCTCAGGCATCCAGGTCGTCCGCGACCTTGCGCAGCACCGCGGCGATCTTCGCGCCGTGCGCCTTGTCGGGGTATTTGCCCCGGCGCAGGTTGGAGCCGATGCCGTCGAGCAGCTTCACGAGGTCTTCGACGATGATCGCCATGTCGTCGGCAGATTTCCGCTTCAGCTTGGCGAGGCTCGGCGGAGCCTCCAGGATGCGAACCGAGAGCGCCTGCGCGCCGCGCTTGCCGTCCGCGATTCCGAATTCGAGACGGGTCCCCGCCTTGACGACGGCGCCGGCGGGGAGCGCCGAGGCGTGGAGGAAGACTTCCTGGCCGTCATCGGAGCTGATGAAGCCGAAGCCTTTCTCGTCGTCGTAGAACTTGACCTTGCCGGTTGGCATGGGAACCTCACTTCAGATGGGGGATCAGATGACCGTCCTCAATTATCCTTGATTTCGTGACCCAGCAGACCTCGCCGCCAGCATCGCGGCTTCAGCGCATCCTCGCCTACATCGTCGCGGCGCTCGTTATCCTCTCTCTGGTCTGCATCGCGGCCATCCTCATCGGCACCGCGGCGGGCCAGTTCGCGCAGCAGGGATCGGGCGAGGGCCTCTGGCCGACCGTCTTCGTCCTCCCCCTGGTGGCGCTCCCGATCGCCTTCGTGCTGATCATCGTGCTGCTGGTCGTGAGCGCGCGGCGCAACCGGGCGGCGAACCGCGCGGCCGGCGCCGGAAACAGCGCGAACGGGGCTAACGGCCCGAAGGGCCGGCGCTAGGCCTGGCGGCCGGCGGTTCGGCGGATGACCACGACGCTCGCTCTCGCAGCCCGGCTGCGCGGGCTGGACGATACTGTGCTCGCTTCGGTCCTGCACGGTCGCTCGTACCGGCGGACGGGCGTGTCCGACTTCTTCGACCTCGCCGATGCGCTGCTCGACGCGGACGCGCTGCAGCGCACCCTGACGCCGCTTGACCGCATCCACTTGGCGACGCTCGTCGTTCTCGACCGGGCTGCTACGGCGTTGACGACCGACGAGGTCACCGCCCTGCTCGCCGCAGAGCCCGCAACGGCCGGAGTTTCCCGGGATGCCGTGGCGGCGGCTCTGAAAGACATGGCCGATCTGCTGCTCACCGAGCCGGCCGAAGGTGCGTCGTTCGCCGTCTACGACGCCGTGACCGCTCAGCTGGCCGGATGGCCGGCCCTGGGCCTGCCCTCCGGCGACAGCGTCCTGCACACTCCCCCGCCGCCGGCCCTGGCCCCGGTGCCGGACACGGAGCGCCGGTTCACCGACCGGCTCGCCTCCGAGCGCGCGTTCGAATCCGTCGCGGCCGTCTCCGAGCTGCTGGCGGAGCTCGGCCGCGAGGGTGCGCGGCGGCTGCAGAAGGGCGGCCTCGCGCTGCCCGCCGTGAAGCGGCTCTCGGAGGCGCTCTCCCTCGACGCCGACCTCATCCCCGTCGCACTGTCGGCGGCCGAGCGCGCCGGGCTGGTGGCGGTGGGCGACGGGACGTGGCTGCCGACCGACGAGGCCGCCGCCTGGTCGCACTCCCCCAGCGCCGACCGCTGGCGCACGCTCGCGACCGCCTGGCTGGAGGCGCTCCCCGGCGACATCCGTACCCTCCTGGCGCTGCGCAGCCGGGCCGCCTGGGGCGACAGCCTGCGCGAACACGTCGCGTGGCTGTACCCGGCGTCGGTCGAGGAGGCGCAGCGGCGGGTGGATGCGCACACGCGCCTCGCGGAATGGCTGGGCGTGACCGCGCACCAGGCGCCGAGCTCGGCCGGTGCGGCGCTCGTGGAGGGCGGACCGGATGCGGCGACGCGTGTCATGGCCGCGCAGTTCCCGGCCGAGGTGCACCGCGTGTACCTGCAGCACGACCTGACGATCGTCTCGCCTGGGCCGTTGGCGCCGGAGATCGAGTCCCGCTTGCGCGGGCTCGCCGAGCTGGAGTCCCGGGCGCTGGCGTCCACGTTCCGCATCTCGCGCGCCTCGGTCGACCGTGCGCTGACGGCGGGAGAGACGGCGGAGGGCATCCGGGAGTTCCTCAGCACCATCTCGCTGACCGGCCTCCCGCAGCCGGTGGACTACCTCATCGCGAACGCGGCCGAACGGCACGGCCGGGTCCGGGTGCACGAGGTCGGGGGCGAGGGCGTGCGTTCGGCCGTTCGATCGGAGGACGCGACGCTGCTGCGCACCATCCACGTGGATCAGACGCTCGCCTCCCTGCGGCTCACGCCGACCCGGGAGGAGGAACTGGTCAGCCGGTTCCCGCGCGATGTCGTGTTCTGGGCGCTCAGCGACGCCCGGTACCCGGTCGTCGCGGAGGACGCGGACGGGAACGAGGTGACGCTGCGGCGGCAGCGGGTCGCGCATCCCGGAGCCGCCGAGGAGCAGGACCGCGACGCCGAGCTGGTCGTGCGGCTGCGCCAGGCGGAGGTGGAGGCGGGCGACGACACCGGAGAGCAGTGGCTCATCCGGCAGCTGGATATCGCGGTCCGGGCGCGGCAGACGATCGTGATCGAGGTGGCGATGCCGGACGGCAGTGTCGTCGACTACCTGCTCGAGCCGACCGGCGTCGGCGGCGGCCGCCTGCGCGGGCGGGACCGCGCGGCGGACATCGAGCGGACCCTCCCGCTCTCCAGCGTGCGCGGGATGCGCCCGGCCCCCTGAGTCGGGGCTGGCGCCTGCTGGGCCGACGACCACTATGCGGGCATTTCCGCGCGTTCGCACTCTGGCCGGTGCGGTCTACCCCTCCGTAGCATCGCGGTGATGCGATGGCGCACGTGACGGGAGACGACCAGCCGGATGACGACCAGTTACACCCTTCAACTGCCCGGGTTCGCCGCCCGCAGCACCTGGGGTTACGACGAGCTCAACGACCTGCTGCTCGCCTCCGTGGTCCCGGACTCCGCCGGCGAGTGTGAGCTCCCGCTCAAGATCGACGCCGTGACGATCGACCAGCTGCTCGACCGCATCGACACCGCCACGTCCGGCCGTTTCGGGATGGCGTCGCTGATCATCCTGCTCAGCCGCCTGGAAGTGCGCGGGCAGGCGCGGGTGTGGCTGGCGTCCCGGATCCGGTTCATCACCGACCAGACGCTGCTCGCGGAAGCGGCACGTTCCGATGTGCCGTGGGTGTCGGCCGAAGCACGCAACCATCCACTCTTCGACGAACCAATGTCGGCCACGTGCGTGTGCCCGGCCTGCGGGCGGTCGCACACCGGGTAGCGAACGAAGCGGCACCTCGGGCGCCAGCAGAACGGCGAGTGGCCACAACGGCAGGGAGCACCAGCCGCAGGGCGTAGGCTGGTCAGCTATGTCTGATGGCCCCCTGATCGTCCAGAGCGATCGCACCGTGCTCCTCGAGGTCGCCCACGCCGAGGCGGAGGATGCGCGCCACGACCTCGCGGTCTTCGCCGAGCTGGAGCGCGCGCCCGAGCACATCCACACGTACCGGATCACCCGGCTCGGCCTGTGGAATGCGCGGGCCGCCGGGCACACCGCCGAGGACATGCTCGGGACGCTGGAGCGGTACTCGAAGTTCCCCATCCCGCAGACGGTCTCCGTCGACGTGACCGAGACCGTCGCCCGCTACGGCCGACTGGTCATCGAGCGCGACGACGAGGGGACGCTGCTGCTGCGTTCGACGGACCTCCCGGTGCTTACCGAGGTCGCCAGCGCGAAGCGGATCTCTCCGCTGCTGCTGGAGCGGCGCGACGACGCGACGTTCGTCGTGGAGGCGTGGGCGCGCGGGCAGCTGAAGCAGGAGCTCGTGAAGCTCGGCTGGCCCGCTGAGGACCTCGCCGGGTACACGCCGGGCACGCCGCACGAGATCGGTCTGAAGGAGGACGGCTGGGCGCTGCGCGACTACCAGCGCAAAGCGGTCACCAACTTCTTCGACGGCGGCTCCGGTGTCGTCGTGCTGCCCTGCGGCGCGGGCAAGACGCTGGTCGGCGCCGGCGCGATGGCGACGGCGAAGACGACGACGCTCGTCCTGGTCACCAACACGGTCTCGGCGCGGCAGTGGCGCGACGAACTGCTGCGCCGCACCACACTGACGGCGGACGAGATCGGCGAGTACTCCGGGCAGGTGAAGGAGGTTAAGCCGGTCACCATCGCGACGTACCAGATCCTCACCGCCAAGCGGAAGGGCGAGTACGCGCACCTGGCGCTGCTCGACGCGCTCGACTGGGGCCTCGTCGTCTACGACGAGGTCCACCTGCTGCCCGCGCCGGTCTTCAAGCTGACCGCGGAGCTGCAGGCGCGGCGCCGGCTCGGGCTCACGGCGACGCTGGTCCGCGAGGACGGCCGCGAGGGCGACGTCTTTAGCCTGATCGGCCCCAAGCGCTTCGACGCGCCGTGGAAGGAGATCGAGGCGCAGGGCTTCATCTCCCCCGCCGCCTGCTACGAGGTGCGCATCGACCTCCCGGCGTCCGACCGGCTCAGCTACGCCGCCGCGCCCGACGACGAGCGGTACCGTCTCGCCGCCACCGCACCGGCGAAACTCGACATCGTGCGGCAGCTGGTCGAGCGGCACGAGGGTGAGCGCATCCTCGTCATCGGGCAGTACCTCGACCAGATCGACGAACTGGCGGACGCGCTCCACGCCCCCAAGCTGACCGGTGCGACGCCGGTGGATGAGCGCGAGCGGCTGTTCCAGGAGTTCCGGGACGGCCGCACCAAGCTGCTCGTCGTCAGCAAGGTGGCGAACTTCTCGGTCGACCTGCCGGAGGCGACGGTCGCCATCCAGGTGTCCGGCTCGTACGGCAGCCGGCAGGAGGAGGCGCAGCGCCTCGGCCGCCTGCTGCGGCCAAAGGAGTCGGGCCTGTCCGCCAACTTCTACACGCTGGTGGCACGCGACACGGTCGACCAGGACTTCGCGCAGAACCGGCAGCGGTTCCTCGCCGAGCAGGGCTACTCGTACACGATCCTCGACGCGCACGCGCTCGAGGCGGCGTAGCCCTCGCGCCTCCCCCCGGTTTGCCCCAAAGCGTCGCTTTCCCGCCGCGGGAACCGACATTTGGGGCAAATGTCGGCTGCGCGGGCCGGGACGACATTTGGGGCAAATCGTCGCTCTGGCGCCGCCGGAACCGACATTTGGGGCAAATGTCGGGGGCGGGTTAAGCGAGGAGGCGGGTCAGGGTGCGGCGGGCCTCGGGGTCGGCGGGGCGGTCGCGCACGGTGATCGCGGACTTCCACAGCGCCCAGCCTCGGGCCCGCGACCAGGTCGCGTCGTCCAGGCCGACGGTCGCGCGGAACGCCGAGCGGGCGGCGCCCTCGAACATGGTCCACGCGGGCACCAGGTCGCAGGCCGGGTCGCCGACGCCGGAAGTGCCGAAGTCGATCACGGCCGACAGCTCGCCGTCACTGGTCAGCAGGTTGCCGGGCGCGACATCCCCGTGGAACCACACCGGCGGCCCCTCCCACCGAGACGCCGTCGCCTCCTCCCACAGAGCGCGGGCCCGGTCCGCGTCGGCACCGAGCGACGGGAACGCGGCAAGCGCCTCCTCGCCGTACACGTCGGGCGGGGCGCCCCGGAAGAAGTTGTGCGTCCCGGGCCCCGGCGCGCCGCCGGTCGGCGCCGACCGCAACGCGACGACGAAGCCGCCGATCGCCTCGGCGAGCGCCACATCCTGCGCCACGTCGCCGAGGAGGACGACCGGTCGCCCGGGCAGCCAGCGGTAGACCGACCACAGAAACGGGTAGCCGTCGGCCGGCGCGCCCTCGGCGACCGGCTCTGGGATGGGCAGCGGGAGCAGCGGGGCGAGGCGCGGCAGCCAGTACTGCTCCTTGGCCACCTGCTCCCGGTAGCCCGCGGCGCTCGGCAGCCGGATGCTGAGGTCGTCGCCGAGGCGGAAGGTGCGGTTGTCCCACCCGTCGTGCTCCACCGGGCGGATGGGCAGCCCGCGCCACTGCGGGAACTGCGCGTCCACGAGCCGGCGCGCCAGCGACGCGTCGATGTGCGGCCGGACCTCGTCGTCAGGCGCGGACATAACGCAGCAGCAGCGTGTCGTCTCCCGCCAGGGTGTGGGCCAGCCGCAGGCCGAGCGGCACGATCGGCGCCGCGCCGGTTGCGATCCGCGACGACGTTCCGGCCTCCAGCCGCGGGCTGACCGTCAGGCAGAGCTCATCGACCGCGCGCGCGGCGATCAGGTCGGCGAACAGGTGCGGACCTCCTTCGCAGTGGATGCGCGTCAGCCCACGTTCGTGGAGCACGGCCAGGCCGCGCTCCGCCTGCACCCGCTCCCGGCCGCAGACCACGACGTCGGCGACCTCCCCGAGAGCTTCCCGCGTCTCCGGCCTCGAGATTCCGGTGGTGAGCACGATCGGCCGCTCCGGCGCGTCCTGGAAGATCGAGCTCCTCGGGTCGAGGTCGAGCCCGGCCGACACGATCGCGAAGACGGGGTGGGCGGTCATCCCGGCGCCGCTGCGCACGCGGGCGGAGGTCGGATCCACCCGCATCGCCCCGTACCCCTCGGCGCGCACAGTGCCCGCTCCGACGAGGACCACGTCGCAGAGGCGGCGCAGGATGTCGAACACGCGGCCATCCACCTCGTTCGACAGCCCGCCGGACAGCCCCTGGTGGGTGGCGGCCCCGTCCACACTGGTGACGAAGTTGACCCGCAGCCACGGGTCGCCGGCGTCCTCCTGGTAGAGCGCGGCGATGTCGTCGTCGCTCAGTCCGGTCTGCGACGGCAGCGGAGACAGCCGGTGGATGGCGGGAGCGGCAGGGTCAACCAGGCCGGCGGGGTCAGTCATTGAGGTCTCCCATGTTGTGCTTGAGGTAGGCCGGTTCGCGGAAGCCCAGCACCGCCTCCGTCATCCGCACCGCGGCGACCGAGGCGCGCACGTCGTGCATCCGGACGATGCGCGCGCCGTTCATCACGCTGATCACGGCGGCGGCGAGCGAGCCCTCCAGCCGCTCGCTGCGCGGTGCGTCGAGGGTCTCGCCGATGAAGTCCTTGTTCGACACCGCGGCCAGGGTCGGGTAGCCGAGGTCCGCGATCTCGCTGAGGCGCCGCGTCAGCTCGAGTGAGTGCAGGGTGTTCTTGTTGAGGTCGTGTCCGGGGTCGACGATGATGCGCCCCTCGGGCACGCCCGCAGCGAGGGCCCGCTCCACCCGGTCCGTGAGGAACGCCGTGACCTCGGCGACGACGTCCCCGTAGTGCGGACGCGGGTACGGCCGCCGCGGCTCGGCCAGGCTGTGCGTGATGACGAGCGTGGCGTCGCTGTCGGCGACGACCGGGGCAAGCTCCGGGTCGCGCAGACCGGTCGTGTCGTTGATGACCGTCGCGCCGGCGGCGATCGCGCGCCGCGCGACCTCCGCGTGGAACGTGTCCACCGAGATCACCACATCCGACCCGGCCCGGAGCGCCTCGACGACGGGGACCACGCGCTCCACCTCGTCCTCGACCGGGACAGGCTCGCCCGGCGCGAACGGCGCGCCGCCGATGTCCACCCAGTCGGCCCCGAGCGCGACGGCTTCGAAGCAGGCGTCCACCGCGCGATCGAACGCGTAGGTGCGGCCCTGGTCGAAGAACGAATCCGGCGTCCGGTTCACCACTGCCATGACGGCGACCTGACGCGAGAAGTCGAAGGTGCGCGCACCGATCCGGCGCACCGGGATGCGCAGCGGCGGCAGATACGGCATGTGCGGTCCCGCAGCAGCGGCGTCAGACCGCGGCAAGGTCGACGCTTCCGTCGGCGAGGCGGTCTGCATCCACCCGGGCACCCGAGCGGATGAGCCGCTGGATGTCGTCCTGCACGTCCCAGACGTTGACGTTCATGCCGGCGACGACCCGGTCGTTGCGCAGCCAGAACGCGATGAACTCCCGCGCCTCCACGTCGCCGCGGTAGACGACCCGGGCGCCGGCGGTCAGGGGGCCGTAGCCCGAATACTCCATGCCCAGATCGTATTGGTCGGAGTAGAAGTAGGGGATGTCGTCGTAGGAGGCGCGCTCGCCCAGGATCGCGTGCGCGGCGACCTTCCCGCTCGCGATCGCGTTGGCCCAGTGCTCGCTGCGCAGGTGCCGGCCGATCGCCGGGAGGAACGGGCTGGCGACATCGCCGACGGCGTAGACGTCCTCGATGCTGGTGCGCATCCCCTTGTCAGTGAGCACGCCGTCCCCCAGCCGGGCACCCGACCGCTCGGCGACCAGGGTGTTCGGCACCGCACCGACGCCGGCGACGATCACATCCGCTGGGATGCGCTCGCCCGACGCGAGGACGACCACCTGCTCGTCGCCGCCATCCACCCCGACGACCTTGGCGCCGTTGTGGACCACCACGCCGTTCTCCGTGTGCAGCCGCTCGAAGACGCGACCCAGCTCGCGCCCGATGGCCGCGCTCAGCGGCACCGACGCCCGGCCGAGGACTGTCACGTCGTTGCCGTACCCGCGGGCCGCGGCGGCGACCTCCATGCCGATCCAACCCGAGCCGACGACGACCACGCGCCGACCGCCGGGCTGCAGCGCCGAACGCAGCCGCTCGGAGTCCTCCCGCGTCCGCAGCGCGAAGACGGCACCGTGGCCGCTTCCGGGCACGCCGAGCGGACGCGCAGTCGCGCCGGTCGCGAGCACCAGGCTGTCGTAGGTGATCCGGCCGCCGTCGGAGACGAACAGCTCGTGCGCTCCCACCTCGAACGACCCGGCCTCCACACCGGGCACGAACTCGACGGCGTTGTCGCTGTACCAGTCGGCCGGATGGACGTCCGCCTCCTCGATGCCGCCGTCGCCCTTCAGGAACTCCTTCGACAGAGGAGGCCGGATGTACGGGCGGTGCTGCTCCAGTCCGAGCAGCAGGATGCGGCCGCCGAAGCCGCGCTCACGCAGCTCGGTGGCGACGGTTGCTCCGGCGAGGCCTGCGCCTGCGATGACGACGGTCGGATTCGACATGAGATCAGCATCCACCGTTCACACGGAGAGCGCCAGCGCCGCGCACTCAGGGCGCACCGACGGCTCACAGCTAAGAATCAGCTGACGCGCAGATACTGTCTCCATGAACGCCGGACCCCGCATTCTCATCGTCGACGACGAGCCGAACATCCGCGATCTCCTCACCACCAGCCTCCGTTTCGCCGGGTTTGCCGTCCGGGCGGTCGGAAACGGGGCCCAGGCGATCTCCGCGGTCCTCGAAGAGGAGCCCGACCTGATCATCCTCGACGTCATGCTGCCGGACATGAACGGCTTCGGCGTCACCAAGCGGCTGCGCGGCGCCGGGTACACCGCTCCGATCCTGTTCCTCACCGCGAAGGACGACACGGAGGACAAGATCACCGGCCTCACGGTCGGCGGCGACGACTACGTCACCAAGCCGTTCAGCCTCGACGAGATCGTCGCCCGCATCAAGGCCATCCTGCGCCGCACCATGCAAGCCGACGAAGACGCCGTCATCCGCGCCGGCGAGCTGACCATGGACCAGGACACCCACGAGGTCTTCGTCGGCGACACCCCGATCGAGCTCAGCCCGACCGAGTTCAAGCTGCTGCGCTACCTCATGCTCAACCCGAACCGCGTGCTGTCGAAGGCGCAGATCCTCGACCACGTGTGGGAGTACGACTTCAACGGCGACGCCGGGATCGTGGAGTCCTACATCTCCTACCTGCGACGCAAGGTGGATGCGCACTCCAGCGAGCCGCTCATCCAGACGAAGCGCGGGTTCGGCTACATGCTCAAGGCCGCCAAGGTCTGAGGTGCTCTGCCGGGCAGGGGTGCGTCGCCTGATGCACACATGTCCGGCACAGCATCCGCTGCATAGACTGACGGCCTGATGCATTCACGCCTGCTCGACCGCTGGAACGCGATCTCCCTCCGCACCAAGATCACGGGCGTGACCGTGCTCATGCTGACGCTCGGGCTGCTCGTCACCGGGATCGGCACGATGTCGATGCTGAAGCCGGTGCTGCTCGACCAGTTGGATGCGCAGCTCTCGGCCGCCTCGGGCGCCTCCTACCTGAACACCTACCTGTTCTCGTCGGACACCGATCAAGACAAGATCGCCACCGACGCCAGCCCCTCCGACTACTTCGCGGCGCTGTACGACAGCGACGGCAAACTGGTGAAGACCAACTGGTCCAACATCCCGTACGCGCACCGGCCCGACATCCCCAAGACGCTCACACTGGCGAACGCCAAGGCGATGCCGGGCGGGTTCACGCTGTCCAGCCACGACGGGCTGACCACCTACCGCGCCCTGGCGACGACGCAGACGTTCGCATCCACCGGCGAGCTCGCCACAGCGGTCGTCGCGACGACCACGTCGCAGATCGACACGGTGATGGCGAGCTTCCTCGCGATCTTCCTCGGGTTCGGCGTCATCGTCATCATCGTCGGCGCCGGGCTGACCCGGATGCTCGTGACGACGACGTTCGCACCGCTGCGCGAAGTCGAGCAGACGGCGGCGGCGATCGCGGACGGCGACTTCAGCCAGCGCCTCGGCGGAGCGACCCCCAACACCGAGGTCGGGCGCCTCAACCGGTCGCTCAACACCATGCTGAACCGCATCGACCGTGCGTTCAGCGACCGCGCCCGCACCATCGAGCAGATGCGGCGGTTCGTCGGCGACGCCTCGCACGAGCTGCGGACCCCGCTGGTGTCGGTGCGCGGCTACGCCGAGCTGTACCGGATGGGCGCTCTGCAGACTCCCGAAGACGTCGCCCAGGCCATGGATCGCATCGAGAAGGAGGCGATCCGCATGGGCATCCTCGTCGAGGACCTGCTCGAGCTGGCGCGCCTCGACGAGACCAAACCGCTCGACCTGCACCCGGTGGATCTGGTGAAGATCGCACAGGACGCCGCGATGGATGCCATGGCCGGCTCCCCCGGCCGCGTCGTCAGCGTGCTCACGCCGGAACCGGTCGTGCCGGAGGAGGACGACACCGTTGAGCCCGGCGTGGACACCGTTCCGATGACGCTCGCCGAGGCGGGAGCGCGGCCCAGCAACGCCACCGGCCCGATCGCCTTCGCCGGCTCTGCGCTGGCGCGGCTGCGCCGCGGTCGGGGGCGGCGGACCACGACGGAGCTGCTGCCCATCACCACCGCCGACCAGATCGTGCTCACGAAGCCGGCGGCGCCGGCCGAGCCGGCGATCGTCATGGCGGAGGAGAACAAGCTGCGCCAGGTCGTCACCAACCTGATGGGGAACGCGCTCCGGTACACGCCGGAGGGCAGTCCGATCGAGGTCGCGGTGCAGATCGACCACCGCACCGAGCGGGCCACCATCGAGGTGCGGGACCACGGGGACGGCATCCCGCCGCAGATCCGCGAGAAGATCTTCCAGCGTTTCTGGCGCGCCGACACCTCCCGCGCCCGCGAGACCGGCGGAAGCGGGCTCGGCCTGGCGATCGTCTCGTCGATCGTGGCCGCCCACAACGGAACGGTCGAGGTGGTCGACACCGAGGGCGGCGGCGCCACGTTCCGCGTCTCGCTGCCGCTGGCGGGCTCCCGCGCGTCGTAGGCCCCCCTCGCGCCCTGACCCGCCCCACGTCCCGCACCCGCATCCGCCACTCCTGTCGAGCGTGAGGTGCTCGTAGTTGCACCTGCATTCGGCGTGTCGCCCGCGACTACGAGCACCTCGGCGGAGCTCACGCGCGGCCGGCCCGCGCGGGGACGCGAAGAGGGCGCCTCCCGTGCGGGAGACGCCCTCTTCTGGTGCGGTCGGACTTAGAAGTCCATGCCACCCGTCGGGTCGCCGACGGGGGCGGCGTTCTTCTCGGGCTTGTCGGCGACGACGGCCTCGGTGGTGAGGAACAGGCCCGCGATGGACGCAGCGTTCTGCAGCGCCGAGCGGGTCACCTTCACCGGGTCGTTGATGCCGGCAGCGAGCATGTCGACGTACTCACCGGTCGCGGCGTTGAGGCCGTGGCCGACGGGCAGGTTGCGAACCTTCTCGACGACGACGCCGGCCTCGAGGCCCGCGTTGATCGCGATCTGCTTCAGCGGGGCCTCGATGGCGACGCGCACGATGTTCGCACCCGTGGCCTCGTCACCGGTCAGCTCCAGCTTCGCGAACGCGGTCTTGCCGGCCTGGATGAGGGCGACGCCACCACCGGCGACGATGCCCTCTTCGACGGCAGCCTTCGCGTTGCGGACGGCGTCCTCGATGCGGTGCTTGCGCTCCTTGAGCTCGACCTCGGTGGCCGCGCCCGCCTTGATGACGGCGACGCCACCGGCGAGCTTCGCGAGGCGCTCCTGGAGCTTCTCGCGGTCGTAGTCACTGTCGGTGTTCTCGATCTCGTTGCGGATCTGCTGCACGCGACCGGCGATGGCCTCCGGGTCACCGGAGCCCTCGACGATGGTGGTCTCGTCCTTGGTGATGACGACCTTGCGGGCCTGACCGAGCAGGTCGAGGGTGACGTTCTCGAGCTTGAGGCCGACCTCCTCGGAGATGACCTGGCCACCGGTGAGGATCGCGATGTCCTGCAGCATGGCCTTGCGGCGGTCGCCGAAGCCCGGAGCCTTGACGGCGACGGACTTGAAGATGCCGCGGATCTTGTTGACGATCAGCGTGGCCAGGGCCTCGCCGTCGACGTCCTCCGCGATGATGAGGAGCTGCTTGCCCGCCTGGATCACCTTGTCGACCACCGGCAGGAGGTCCTTGATGTTGGAGATCTTCTGGTTGGCGATGAGGATGTACGGGTCCTCGAACACCGCCTCCTGGCGGTCCTGGTCGGTGACGAAGTACTGCGACAGGAAGCCCTTGTCGAAGCGCATGCCCTCGGTCAGCTCGAGCTCGGTGCCGAAGGTGTTCGACTCCTCGACGGTGACGACGCCCTCCTTGCCGACCTTGTCGATCGCCTCGGCGATGATCTCGCCGATGGTGGTGTCGCCGGCGGAGATGGACGCGGTGGCCGCGATCTCCTCCTTGGTCTCGACCTCCTTGGCGGAGGCGACGAGCTCGTCGGTGACGGCCTTGACGGCCTTCTCGATGCCGCGCTTCAGCGTGATGGGGTCGGCTCCGGCCGCGACGTTGCGCAGGCCTTCCTTGACGAGCGCCTGGGCCAGCACGGTCGCGGTGGTCGTTCCGTCACCCGCGACGTCGTCGGTCTTCTTGGCGACCTCCTTGACGAGCTCCGCGCCGATCTTCTCGTACGGGTCGTCGAGCTCGATCTCCTTCGCGATGGAGACACCGTCGTTCGTGATCGTGGGGGCGCCCCACTTCTTCTCGAGGACGACGTTACGGCCACGCGGGCCGAGGGTCACCTTGACCGTGTCGGCCAGTGTGTTGAGGCCGCGCTCGAGGCCGCGGCGCGCGTCCTCATTGAAAGCAATGATCTTTGCCATGTGTTTCTCGTCCCTCCCGGACGTGTGCGAAAGATTCCGTCTATTAGCACTCGATCAGATGGAGTGCTAAAGCGATTCTGGCACTCGTTGCTGTGGAGTGCAAGACGAGCAGCACGGCGTGGCCCCCGGGGGAACGAGGAAGCGCCGCCCCCGACGAGGGGACGGCGCTCCGCGGATCACTTCCGCTGCTGTCAGGCCAGTCGCACCGACTCGGCCTGCGGGCCCTTTTGCCCGGAGCCGACCTCGAACACGACCTGCTGGCCCTCTTCGAGGACCTTGTAACCCGCCATGTCGATCGCGGAGTAGTGAACGAATACGTCCTGTCCCCCATCGTCGACGGTGATGAAGCCGAAGCCCTTCTCAGCGTTGAACCACTTCACGGTTCCGTTCGCCATGCCTTACTCCCATTGCTGTGTCGCTCGCGCGATCCAACGCCGCACGCTGAATCCCGATCCTAATGCTTGTAATACCTGGCTACGCCAGCGATTTTGCGAATCCGTACCGAAATGATTCCAAACAGAAACACCTGCGTAACAAAGCGGAACGCCCGGGCGCGTCGCGGGGTCAGTCGAGGGTGGAGAGGAACCGCTGAGGGTCGAGCGTGGTGCGGTGACCCTCCTTGCTGTCGGCGGGGATCCCGCCCACATAGAGCCAGCCGAGCAGCCGCTCGTTCTTCGCCAGTTCGTGCATCCGGTGCACCGCCTTCGATCGGGTGTGGTGGCCCGAGCGCCACATCACGCCCCAGCCGGCGTCGTGCAGCAGCAGGCTCAGGATGTGCGCGACGCCCGAGGCGACCGCATCCTGCTCCCATCCGGGAACCTTGTCGCTCTTCGACCGCACCGACACGACCGCCAGAAGAAGGGATGAGCGCAGCGGCTTGGCCGCCAGCTTCTCCGCCTCCGAGCCGGTCGCCTTGGCGTCGGCGACGAACGCGTCGCCCAGCCGGTGGCGCGCCGCCCCGCGCAGCTCGATGATGCGCCAGGGGTGCAGGGCGCTGTGGTCGGCCACCCGGCCCGCCGCAGCGACCAGGGGCAGCAGTTCCTCGTGGCTGGGCGCATCCGCCGTCACCCGCGAGTAGGAGCGGCGCTCCGCCACGCGGCGGGCGAGGTCGGTCATCAGGACTCCGGGGCGAAGTTCAGCGAGATCGAGTTCATGCAGTAGCGGTCGCCGGTCGGGGTGCCGAAGCCGTCCGGGAAGACGTGGCCCAGGTGCGAACCGCAGCTCGCGCAACGCACCTCGGTGCGGACCACGCCGAGGCTCTTGTCTTCGAGCAGCTGGACCGCCTCCGGGCGGACGGACTCGTAGAAGCTCGGCCAGCCGCATCCGGAGTCGAACTTGGTTCCGGCCTGGAAGAGCTCCGCACCGCAGGCCGCACAGGTGTAGAGGCCGGCGCGGCCCTCGTCGAGGAGCTCGCCCGTCCACGGACGCTCGGTTCCGGCCTCACGGAGGACCGCGTACTGCTCGGGGCTGAGTTCCCGGCGCCACTCGTCCTCGCTCTTGGAAACCGTGTAGCCCTCGCTGGACGTGTCGTTCTGTGCCATGCCGTTCCTTTCCTCTTCACCAGACTAAACGGCGTCGCGCCGCCGCCTGTTCCCGGTAGCGAACCGCGACGTGCCGGGCCGGAACCGGAAACACACAGGACCGCCGCCCTAGGATGACGAGCGAACGACGAGTGAAGGCGGTGAGCGTGACCCGGTCAGCCGACGGACGACCCGCCGCCGCCCGTGAGCCCTCGAACGGGGACGCGGGCGCTGACGCGCTGAGCGATCGAGATGCCGCGATCCTCGCATTCGAACGCCAGTGGTGGCGGCACGCCGGAGCCAAGGAGCAGGCCATCCGCGAAGAGTTCGGTCTCTCGGCGGCCCGGTACTATCAGTTGCTCGGCGCAGTGATCGACCGTCCCGAAGCGCTGCGCCACGACCCCATGCTCGTCAAACGCCTGCTCCGGCTGCGAGAGACGAGACTGGCTGCACGACACGCACGGACGCTCCCGTCCGCCGACTGACCCCAAGGACCGCATTCCCCGATGGCAGAGAAGTTCCCCCGCGACCGCTTCGACGAGATCCCGGACGACCTGACGCGGGTCGGCGCGCACCGGGGTCCCCGTCCGCGCGGCCGCGGCTGGATCGCGGTCGGATGGGCGGCCCTCGCGACCGTGCTCCTGGTCGGCGCCGGAGTCTTCGGCCTGTCGCTGGTGAACGGGAACATCTCGTTCCACGGCCCGTCCGGCTCCGGGAGCCGCTCGGGCTCGGCGAGCACGACGACGTCCCCGACTCCCACGCCGACGCCGACCATCACCCCGACCGTCAACCCTGCGCTCAGCGTCAACGTGCTGAACGGGACGACGACGACCGGGCTGGCGACCAAGGTGGCCGACAAGCTGACCGCCGCCGGCTGGAAGGTCGGCGCCACGGCGAACGCGGACCGCAACGACCTCGCGACGACGATCGTGTACTACAGCGACCCGGCGAATCAGGCCGCCGCGCTCGGCGCCGCGCAGTCCCTCCCCGGGGCGACGGTCCAGCAGAGCACGGCCTTCGCCGACACCGGGGCCGACCTGACGGTGGTCATCGGGGCCGACTACAAGCCCTGAGCCGCACGTCCGCCGGCCACGCGATCAGGTGCGCGTGCGCGCGCCCCAGCGGATGCTGGCGACAGCGACCGCGACGATCGCGAGGAGCGTGCCGCCGATGGTCGAGAAGGCGAGCGCCTGACTCGACGTGGGCAGCAATAGGTCGAGCAGGAGTGCCGCGGCGAGCTGGCCGGCCACCGTCGCGAGGCCGATGAGCAGGACGCCGGTGATGCGGACCAGCAGGGCGGTCGCGCCGATGAAGATGCAGCCGAGCGCGCCGCCGAGGTACAGCCACGGCTCGGTCGGGAGGTGCGCGGGCGGGCCGACGAACGACCAGCGCCCGAGCATGAGCACCACCAGGACGGTCGTCCCGACAATGAAGTTGACGAAGGTCGCGCTGAGCGCGCTCTCCGACACGACCCTCACCTGACCGTTGACGGCCTGCTGCCAGCCGGTGCCGAGGCCCCCGATGAGGGGCAGGATCATCAGCCAGACCGGCGCGCTGCCACCGAACTGGGCCGAGACCGCCCAGGTGACGGCCGCGAGGGCGAGCAGTGCTCCGACGAGTCGCGCGGGGGTCAGCGGGCGGCGGCCGCCCGGGCCGATGCCGACGCGGTCGAGCACCAGGCCGCTGATGGTCTGGCCGGCCACCACCGCGACGGTGAAGAGCGCGACGCCGAGAGCGACGGCGGTGAGGCCCTGCGAGAGCACCAGGAACGAGCCGGCGGCCCCGCCGCAGACGTACCACCACGGGATCCGACGGGTGCGGAGCGCGTCGCGCACCCGGGCCAGCCCACGCCTCCCGGCCGGGGCGACGGCCAACGCGACCGTGAGGATGATCAGCCCGGACCCGAAGGAGATGGCCGCGGCCGTGAAGCCGTCGCCGAGCCGGCCGCCGAGTTCGCCGTTGATCCGAGTCTGGATCGCCACCAGGCCGCCGCAGAAAAGGGCGATGACCACGGCGAGCCAGAGCGGAAGCGGGCGACGAGTCACTCGCTCCACCCTATGCCCGGCACCGCGCTCGGTCGGCCCGTCGCCGGGTCGCGGGTCGGCGGGTGCCCGATCGCCGGTCGTCAGGGCGCCGGGGCGTCGCCGTCGGTCGGCTCGGGATGCGGGAGCCAGTCGATGTTCTCCTCGGGCGCGACCTCCTTCTCCTCGCTGAGGTCGTAGTCGCCGTCGTTCTTCTTGTCGCTCATGCCGCCACCGTACGCTCGGTCCGTCAGGGAGCCAGTCCCGCCAGCGGACCGGGAGCATCGGCCAGGACACCGAGCGGCGACTCGATCGCGTCGGCGACTTCGCGCAGGAAGCCCGCAGCGACCCCGCCGTCGGTAACCCGGTGGTCGAAGACCAGGGACAGCTGCAGGATGCGGCGCGGCACCACGGCCCCGTCGACCACCCACGGCCGCTCGATCGCCCGGCCGAGGCCGAGGATGGCGACCTCGGGGTGGTTGATGATCGCTGCGCTGCCGTCCACGCCGAGGCTGCCGTAGTTGTTGATCGTGAACGTGGAGCCGGCGAGGTCGGCCGGGGGCAGCGTCCCGTCGCGTGCCGCCCGGGCGAGCCGGTCCAGTTCGGCGTCCAGCTCCCGGACCGACAGCTTGTCGGCGCGCCGGACGACCGGCACGAGCAGCCCGCGATCGGTGTTCGCCGCGAATCCCAGGTTCACGCCGTCGAAGGTGACGAGGCCCTGGCCGTCGGCTGCGACGCGGCCGGCGAGTTCGGGATGGCGTGCGAGCGCGGCGAGGGCGAACCGCGAGACGAACGAGAGGAAGGAGGGCGCGCGGCCGTCGCGGGTGAGACGGCGGCGGCCCTCCCACAGGTCGGTGGCATCGACATCCACCCAGACGGTGGCCTCGGGGATCTCGGAGCGGCTGCGCGACATCGTCTCGGCGACCGTGCGGCGCAGGCGGGAGAACGGGGTGGTCGCGGTGACGGCGAGGCCGGTGCGCGCGTCGGTGCCTGTGGCCGTGTCGGTGCGCGTAGCCGTGTCGGTGCGCGTTGCCGTGTCGGCCGCCGATTGCGTTGTCGCGAACGCGGCCTCCACATCCCGCCGGGTCAGCACGCCGTCCGGCCGGCTCGGGCGGAGGGTCGTCAGGTCGATGCCGTGGCTGCGGGCGAGTGAGCGGACCACCGGGGAGACCACGGGCACGATCCGGGGCGGCGCGGCCGGGCTGACCGCCGCCGGGCGCTCGGCGGTGAGCGTCGAGCCCCGGGAGACGCGCCCGCGGCGGCGTCCCCCGTGCTCGACCGTGCCGTAGCCGACGAGCACCTGACCCGAGCCGCTGGACGACTTCGCGGGCGACTCGGCCGCCGGCTCTGCCGGCGCGGCCCCCTCGTCCACTTCGATGAGCGGCGCTCCGACCAGGATGGTCTCCCCCTCCTCGCCGTGCAGCGCAGCGACCGTCCCGGCGTACGGCGACGGCACCTCGACCACCGATTTGGCCGTCTCCACCTCCGCGATCGGCTGGTCGGTGGTGACCGTGTCGCCGACGGCCACCAGCCAGCGCACCAGCTCGGCGTCCGTCAGACCCTCACCCAGGTCGGGGAGGGTGAAGACCCGGGGGCTCACGCGTCCTCCCACTGCAGCGCATCCACGGCGTCCAGCACACGGTCGATGTCGGGGAGGTAGTACTTCTCGAGCTTCGGCGGCGCGAACGGAGTGTCGAACCCGGTCACCCTGCGGACCGGCGCGAGCAGGTGGTGGAAGCAGCGCTCGGAGACGCGCGCGGCGATCTCCGCCGCCATGCTCGCGAAGCCGGGCGCCTCGGCGATGACGACGGCACGGCCGGTCGCCCGGACGGCTGCGCACACGGTCTCGTCGTCGAAGGGCACCAGCGAGCGGAGGTCGATGACCCCGACGCTGCGGCCGTCCTCCTCCGCAGCCTCGGCGGCGGCGAGCGCGACCGGGACGGAGGGGCCGTACGCGATCAGCGTCGCGTCGGTGCCCTCCCGGGCGACGCGGGCCCGGCCGATCTCGGGGAGCGGAGCATCCACATCCACCTCGCCGGTCGACCAGTACAGCTTCTTCGGCTCGAGGAACACGACGGGGTCGGGATGCGCGATCGCTGCACGCAGGAGGCCGTACGCATCCTGCGGCGTGGCCGGCGACACCACCGTGAGGCCCGGCGTGTGCACGTAGTACGCCTCGGACGAGTCGGAGTGGTGCTCGACGCCGCCGATTCCGCCCGCGTACGGGATGCGGATGACCATCGGCAGGCGCACGGCTCCGCGGGTGCGGTTGCCCATCTTGGCGACGTGGTCGACGATCTGCTCGAAGGCGGGGTACGCGAACGCGTCGAACTGCATCTCGACGACCGGGCGCATCCCGTTCATGGCCATGCCGACCGCGGTCCCGACAATGCCGGCCTCGGCCAGCGGGGTGTCGAAGCAGCGGTTCTCGCCGAACCGGGCGGTCAGGCCGTCGGTGATGCGGAAGACGCCGCCGAGGGTTCCGACGTCCTCGCCGAAGACCAGCACCGACGGGTCGGCGGCGAGCGCGTCGGCGAGGGCGCGGTTGAGGGCCTGCGCCATGGTCATCGTGGCGGGGGCTGTGGATGCGGCGCGGTCGGTGGGGGCGTCGTGCATGAGCGTCATCGGGCGACCTCCTGGGTGCGGGTGGAGTCGGTGGCAGCCGTGTCGGTCTCGGCCGATTCGGTGCCTGCCAGTTCGGTGCCGGCCAGCTCGGCGGCGAGATGCTCGGCCTGCTCGCGCAACTGCGGGGTGGGCGTCGCGTAGACGTGGGCGAAGAGCTCCTCGGGGTGCGGGTCGGCGTCGGCCATGATCGCGGTGCGCAGCTCGGCGGCGACCCGCTCGGCGTGCGCGTGGGTCTCGGCGTCGTCGCCCGCGTCCAGGGCACCCTGCGCGGCCAGCCAGCTGCGCAGCCGGAGCAGCGGGTCGCGGGCGAGCCACGGCTCCACCTCCTCCTGCGTGCGGTAGCGGGTGGCGTCGTCGGCGTTGGTGTGCGACTTCATGCGGTACGTGAGCGCCTCCACCAGGGTGGGTCCTCCGCCCTCCCGGGCCTCCGAGACCGCCTCTCCGAGCACCGCGAGCAGAGCGGCGAGGTCGTTCCCGTCGACGAGCCGGCCGCGCATCCCGTAGCCGACGCCCTTGTGGGCGATGCTTGGCGCGGCGGTCTGCCTGCTGAGCGGGACGGAGATCGCGTACCCGTTGTTCTGCACCAGGAAGACGACCGGCAGGTGGAAGACGGCCGCGAAGTTGAGCGCTTCGTGGAAGTCGCCCTCGCTGGTCGCGCCGTCCCCGCACATGGCCAGCACCACGGTGTCCTCGCCGCGCATCCGCGCCGCGTGCGCGAACCCGACCGCATGCAGCAGCTGGGTGGCGAGCGGGGTCGACTGCGGCGCGACGTGGTGGACGGTCGGGTCGTAGCCGGAGTGCCAGTCCCCGCGCAACAGCACGAACGCCTCGAACGGGTCGACACCGCGTTCGATCACGGCGACCGTGTCGCGGTAGGTCGGGAACAGCCAGTCCCGCTCCGCCAGCACCATCGCGGCGGCGACCTCGCAGGCCTCCTGCCCGTGCGACGACGGGTACACAGCGAGGCGGCCCTGGCGCACGAGGGCATCGGCCTGGTCGTTGAGCCGGCGGGCCAGCACAAGGCGGCGGTAGCCGTCGAGCAGGGTGTCGGTGGGGGGCATCGGGTGCCGGTCGTCCGGGTGGGACCCGCCGTCCTGGTCGATGAGCCGCAGCGGGGTGTCGCCGGGCAGCAGATCGTCCGCGTGCATCTGTTCTCCTTCGAAAGACGTCGCTCCTCTTCAGGATGACTTCGGCGGACGGCCAGCGCTACGGGTGCGAAAGAGTCGAGACGAACGGATGCGCTGGCGACGCTTCGGTGCCAGACTGTCCAGCACCATGGACGACATCGACGCACGCATCCTGGACGCTCTGCGAGCCGACGGCCGCGCCTCCATCACTGCGGTCGCCGAGACCGCACACGTCTCGCGGGCGAATGCCTACGCGCGGGTCTCGCGGCTGGTGGCGGAGGGCGTCATCACCGGGTTCACGACGAAGGTCGACCCGCGCCTGTCCGGTCGCGCCTCCTCGGCGTACGTCACGCTGCGCGTCGAGCAGGCGGACTGGCACGACCTCCGGGACCGGCTGCGCGGCATCCCCGAGGTCGAGCACTTCGCGCTCGTCGGCGGAGACTTCGACGTCATCCTGCTGGTGCGCGCCCGCGACAACGAAGACCTGCGGCGGGTGGTGCTGGAGGAGCTGACCAGCATCCCCTCGGTGCGCGACACCAAGACGTCTCTCGTGTTCGAGGACCACGACCTGCGCTGAGCTGTCGGGCGCCGCGCACCCGGTTGTCGCGCGCGGCATCGACCAACGTCGGTATGAAACGTTCGAATCTCCGACGCAAAGCGGTCAGGCGGAGATCCGACCCCTGGGGTGCCCGAATCTCCGACGCAAGCGGCCGAACCTCCGACGCAAGCGCCCGAATCTCCGACACAAGCGGCCGAATCTCCGACGCAAGCGCAGGTAGCTGCCGTGCTCGAGGACCACGACCCGCGCTGAGCGTCGCGCGGAGGTTCGCCGGCCGATACCCTCCCACTATGGCCGAGCTCAGCGACCGCGATCCCTCGCGCGCGCACTGGATGGAGCTGTTCTTCGACCTGATCTTCGTCGCGCTGGTCGGGCAGCTCGCGCACGGGCTGCACGTGCACCCCGGGTTCGGCTCGCTCGCGATCTTCCTGGTGCTGTTCGCCTCGGTGTGGTGGTCGTGGGTCAATCTGACGTTCGTGATCGACGTGTCCCCCGGGCTGACGGTGCGCGGGCTGTCCGTCGTGATGCTGTCCGCGATGCTCGCGATCGGGGCGATGGCCGTCGCCGCACCGGAGGCCGTCGGCGAGCGCGCCTGGCTGTTCGCCGCCGGGAACGCGCTGCTGCGGTTGATCCTGCTCGCGGTGTGGATCCGCCGGTCCTGGTCGGACGGACGCGCGTCTCGGGTGCGCCTCCTCGTGTACAACGGCGTGACCGCCCTGCTCTGGATCGTGTCCATCTTCCTGCCCGAGCCGGCCGGCTACCTGCTGTGGGCGGTCGCGGTGGCCCTGGAGGTGGTGCTGCTGACCACCACGGCCGCACGCTGGTCGGCGGCGGCGTTTGGACGGCTGAACGTCGAGCACCTCTCGGAGCGTTTCGGCCTGCTGGTCATCATCGTGCTCGGCGAATCGGTGCTGACGGTGGTCGCCGCGGTGAGCGGCACCTGGACTGCCGCCGCCGCCGTCACGGGTGTGCTCGGACTGCTGCTGGTCGCCGGACTCGCGTGGTCCTTCTTCCTCTTCGGGATCGACAGGATGCGGAGCGGGTTGGAGGCGCTGCGCGAGAGGGGCGACGTCGGCGCCATCCGGGACACGGTGGCGTTCCTGCCGTTCCTGCTGCTTGCCGGGGTGACCGCGATCTCGGGAGCGCTGGCGGGGGCGATTGCGCACCCCGCCGATCCACTGCCCGCGGCGCTGTCGCTGTGCCTTGGCGGCGGGATCGCGCTGTTCTACCTGACGAACGCGATGATCGCCCGGCGGTTCGGTGACGCCTGGCGTGCGATCCTGCGCTGGGCCGTCCCGGCCGTCGTCCTGCCGCTGGTCCTGGTGGTGGCCGGGTTCGCACTCCCCGCGCTGGCGACGGTGGTGTGCGCCGTCGCCATCCTCGTGCTGGTCGTCGCCGCGGCCGAAGCGGGCGTGCGGAGACGGTTGCCCAGAGGGTCGCGTTCTGCGACGATCGACTAGACTGAACGATCGTTCGGTAATTCGTCGGGTTCGAGGGAGAGCACGATGGCGGAGGCCTACCTCGTCGGCGGCGTGCGCACGCCGGTCGGCCGCTACGGCGGCGCGCTCGCGGGCGTCCGGCCCGACGACCTCGCGGCGCTCGTCGTCGCCGAGGCGGTGCGCCGTAGCGGCGCGCCCGCGGACGCGCTCGACGAGGTGATCCTGGGAGCTGCGAACCAGGCCGGCGAGGACAACCGCAACGTCGCCCGCATGGCCGTCCTGCTGGCGGGACTTCCGGACGAGGTTCCCGCCATGACCGTCAACCGCCTCTGCGCCTCCGGGCTCACCGCCGTCATCCAGGCCGCTCAGGCGATCCGGGCCGGGGATGCGGACCTCATCGTCGCAGGCGGCGTCGAGTCGATGACGCGGGCGCCCTGGGTGCAGGCGAAACCCGAGCGCGCCTTCGCGAAGCCCGGCCCGCAGTTCGACACGTCGATCGGCTGGCGCTTCACCAACCCGCGCCTCCTCGACCGCGACAAGGCGACCTACACCATGCCCGAGACGGCGGAGGAGGTCGCCAGGATCGACGGGATCGGCCGGGAGGAGGCGGACGCCTTCGCCCTCGAGAGCCACCGGCGCGCAGCGGCCGCCGCGGACGCCGGGCGCTTCGACGACGAACTGCTGTCGGTCGAGACGCCGTCCGGAACGGTCGGCGCCGACGAGGGCATCCGACGCGACAGCAGCCTGGAGGCACTGGCACGGCTGAAGCCCGTCGTCGCCGGCGGCAGCGTGGTCACCGCGGGCAACGCCTCCCCGCTCAACGACGGCGCGTCCGCGATCCTCGTCGCCAGTGCCGACGCGATCGAACGGTACGGCCTCCGTCCGCGGGCACGGATCGTCTCCGCCGCGAGCGCGGGCGTCGCACCCGAGGTCATGGGGCTTGGCCCGGTCCCGGCGACGCGAAAGGCGCTCGCGAGGGCCGGCCTCGATGTCGGCGACCTCGACGCGGTCGAGCTCAACGAGGCCTTCGCCAGCCAGGCCCTGGCCTGCATCCGGCGGCTCGGCCTCGACCCCGCCACCGTCAACGCCGACGGCGGAGCGATCGCGCTCGGCCACGCCCTCGGGTCGAGCGGGTCGCGCATCCTCGTCACCCTGCTCGGCCGGATGGAGAGGGAGGGCGCCCTGCGAGGGCTCGCGACGATGTGCGTCGGCGTCGGCCAGGGGACGTCACTGATCGTGGAGGCGGTATGAGCGACCAGCCCAGCCTCACCGTCGAGGAGCGCAGTGACCGGGTGGTCGTCACACTGAACCGTCCGGAGCGGCGCAACGCGATCGACCAGCGGATGGTGGATGAGTTGCACCGGGTCTGCGCGTCGCTGGAGGTCGCGCCGCGCATCCTCATCCTCGCCGGGGCGGGCGGCGTCTTCGCGTCGGGTGCGGATATCGCCGAGTTGCGCGAGCGCACGGCGGCTGACGCCGAACGCGGCATCAACGACACGATCTTCTCCCGCATCGCCGCCCTGCCGATGCCGGTCATCGCAGCGCTGGACGGCTACGCCCTCGGCGGTGGCGCCGAACTCGCCTACGCGGCCGACCTCCGGATCGGCACCCCACGGCTGCGCATCGGCAACCCGGAGACCGGCCTCGGAATCATCGCCGCCGCCAGCGCGCTGTGGCGGCTCCCCCAGCTGGTCGGCCTGCCGCTGGCGACCGAGCTGGTGCTGACCGGCCGCATCCTCGACGGCGAGGAGGCGCTGGCCGCCGGACTCGTGAGCGACCTGTACGAGCCCGGCGAACTGCTGCCCGCCGCGCACGCGCTGGCCGACCGGATCGCCGCGAACGACCCGCTCGCCACGCAGCTGACCAAGCGGGTGCTGCGGGCGCCGACGGCCGAGCATCCCGCCGCCGAGCGGGAGGCGCAGGCGCGGCTGTTCGAGTCGCCGGAGAAGCGGCGCAGGATGACCGAGTTCCTGGAACGGAGGAAGGCCCGATGAGTACACAGCAGCTTCCCGAGCGGATCGCCGTCATCGGCGGCGGACGGATGGGCGCGGGCATCGCGCACGCGTTCGTGATGGCCGGCGCCGACGTCGCCGTCGTGGAGCGCGACGCGACCGCGGCGAAGGAGGCGCGGGACCGCATCCTCGGGTCGGTGGAGAACAGTGTCCGGCGCGGCGCCCCCGCCCCGGACCCGGACCGTCTGCTGGTGACCGTGACCTGGGAAGCACTCAACGGTGCCGGGCTCGCCATCGAGGCCGTCCCGGAACTCGTCGGCCTCAAACGCGAGGCGCTGCGCCGCGCCGAGGACCTGCTCCCGGTGGATGCGGTGCTCGCGACGAACACGTCATCGCTGTCGATCGACGCCCTGGCGCAGGGGTTGCAGCGGCCGGGCGCGTTCCTCGGGATGCACTTCTTCAACCCGGTGCCCGCATCCACCCTGGTCGAGATCGTGACCGGGACCGCCACCGCCACGACCGCAGCCGAGGACGCTGCCCGCTGGGTCGGCGCCCTCGGCAAGACGGCGATCACCGTGCGCGACTCCCCCGGCTTCGCGTCGTCGCGGCTGGGCGTGCTGCTCGGGTTGGAGGCGATCCGGATGGTGGAGGAGGGCGTCGCCACGCCGGACGACATCGACCGGGCGATGACGCTCGGCTACAAGCATCCGGTCGGTCCGCTCCGCCTCACTGACCTGGTCGGGCTGGATGTGCGGCTCGACATCGCCGAGTACCTCGCGCGCGAACTCGGCCCGCGCTTCGAGCCCCCGGAGCTGCTCCGCCAGATGGTCGCCGAGGGGATGCTCGGGAAGAAGACCGGAAACGGCTTCTACGACTGGACGAAGGACGCCCCGCCGACCGGTGCGGCCGGGAACCCGCCGGCTACCGACGCCCCGCCGCCTACCGACGCCCCGCCGCCTACCGATCCGGGGCGTCGATGATGAGGTTGGTGATGCGCGCCGTGCAGATCCGGTTGCCGTCTTCGTCGCTGACCACGATCTCGTGCGATGCGATCGTGCGACCCAGGCGGATCGCCGTCGCGACCCCGGTCACCAGCCCCGACCGGGCCGCCCGGTGGTGCGTGGCGTTGATGTCCACCCCCACCGCGCTCCGCCCGGGACCGGCGTGGATGACGGCCGCCCACGACCCGAGCGCCTCGGCGAACGCGACCGACGCCCCGCCGTGCAGCAGCCCGAACGACTGGCGATTGCCCTCGACGGGCATGGTCGCCACCACACGTTCCGCGGACTGCTCCAGGATGCGCACCCCCATCTTCACGTCGAGCTCACCCAGTTCGATCGTCCAGTCGCCGTCGGCCATGCGGCCAGCATACGCATCCACACGAGGAGGCCTCACATGATCCTGCCCAGCTACATCCGTGATGGATGGTGGACCCCGGAGGACGCGCTCGGCAGGACCGCGGGCGACGCGGCGGAGGTACTCGACGCCTCCACGGGCGTACCCGTCGCCCAGGTGAGCGCGGCCGGCCTCGACCTCGCCGGAGCCCTCGAGCACGCGCGCACCGTCGGCCAAGCCTCGCTCGGCGAGCTCACCTTCCACCAGCGCGCGCTGCTGCTGAAGCAGCTCGCCCAGGCGCTCACCGACCGCAAGGACGAGCTCTACGAGCTCTCGGCGCAGTCGGGCGCCACCCGCGCGGACGCGTGGATCGACGTCGACGGCGGCATCGGCGCGCTGTTCACCTACGGGTCGAAGGGTCGGCGCGAGCTTCCCAACGCGCAGGTCGTGCTCGACGGGCCGGCGGAGCAGCTGTCGAAGGACGGCAGCTTCCTCGGCCGTCACGTCTACACCCGGCTACAGGGCGTCGCGGTGCAGATCAACGCGTTCAACTTCCCGGTCTGGGGGATGCTCGAGAAGCTGGGGCCGTCGTTCCTGGCCGGGCTGCCGACGCTGGTGAAGCCGGCGACGCCGACCGCGTTCGTCGCCGAGGCCGCAGTGAGGATCATGGTCGACTCCGGACTCCTGCCGGCGGGCACCCTGCAGCTCGTCTGCGGCCAGGTCCCCGGCCTGTTCGAGCACCTCCGGCTGGGCGACCTCGTCGCCTTCACGGGGTCCGCATCGACCGCGGAGCGGCTGCGCGCGCACGACTCGGTGCAGACCGGCGGCGTCCGCTTCACCAGCGAGACAGACTCCATCAACGCCTCGGTGCTCGGCACGGACGCGGTGACCGGCACTCCGGAATTCGACGCCTACGTGAAAGGGCTCGTCGTCGAAATGACGGCCAAGTCGGGGCAGAAGTGCACCGCGATCCGGCGGGCGATCGTGCCGGCGCCACTCGTCGACGACGTGATCGGGGCGGTCCGCGACCGGATCGCCTCCCGCGTCATCCTCGGCGACCCGCGGGCCGAGGGCGTCACGATGGGGCCGCTCGCCTCGCGGACACAGCGCGAGGAGGTGCTCCGGCAGGTATCCCGGCTGGTCGCCGCGGGTGGCGAGCTGGTGCTCGGCGGCCTCGACCAGCCGACCGTCCGCCTCGCGGACGGGGCCACCGGCGCGGCTCCCGAGGGTGCCTTCGTCGCCCCGCTGCTGCTGCGCTTCGCCGACGCGTGGACGCCGGAAGCGCACACGGTCGAGGCGTTCGGACCGGTGGCGAGCATCCTGCCCTACGAGACGGCTCAGGAGGCGGTCGCCCTGGTCGCCCGCGGCGGCGGGTCGCTGGTCACCAGCGTCGCCACGCACGATCCGGAGTTCGCGCGGACCTTCGTGCTCGGCTCGGGAGCCTACAATGGCCGCATCCTGGTGCTCGACCGGGATGACGCGCGCACCTCCACCGGCCACGGCTCGCCGATGCCGCACCTCGTCCACGGCGGCCCCGGGCGCGCGGGCGGGGGCGAGGAGCTCGGCGGGATCCGCGCGGTGCTGCACCACATGCAGCGGACCGCGCTGCAAGGGTCGCCCGACCTGCTGACGGCTATCACCGGGGTCTGGCATCCGGGAGCCGAGGCGCACGCCGGGGCGCAGCATCCCTTCCGCAAGTCGCTGGCGACCCTGCGCATCGGCGACCAGGTGCAGGCCGGCCCGCGCCAGATCTCGCTCGACGACATCGAACAGTTCGCGACCTCCACCGGCGACACGTTCTATGCGCACATGGACGAGGATGCGGCGGCCGCGAACCCGTTCTTCCCGGGCCGGGTGGCGCACGGCTATCTGCTGGTGTCCTGGGCGGCCGGGTTGTTCGTCGACCCGGCGCCCGGACCCGTGCTCGCCAACTACGGCCTCGAGGACCTGCGCTTCCTGACGCCCGTCGTCCCCGGCGACAGCATCCGCGTCGCCCTCACCGCCAAGCAGATCACCCCGCGCGAGACCGACGACTACGGCGAGGTCCGCTGGGACGCCCGCATCACCAACCAGCGCGACGAACTAGTCGCCACCTACGACGTCCTCACCCTAGTCGCCAAATAGCCCCCTCCTCCCCCACCGTCGAGTACACAAAAAATGCACGCGACACGCCGCGCGAGCGTGCAAGATTCGTGTACTCGACGGTGGGTGGAGGGACGGGGGTTAGCGGAGGGCCAGGGCGGTGATGGTGGCGGCGAGGTCGTCGGGGGTCAGGGGGCCCGAGGGGGTGTACCACTCGGTGAGCGAGTTGATCATGCCGAAGAGCAGGCGCGCGACGACGGCCGGGTCGGCATCCGTGCGCAGGGAGCCCTCGTCGCGGGCCTCCGCGACGAGAGCGGCCACGGCGTGGTCGAAGGCGCGCCGGCGCGCGAGGGCGGCGCGCTCCACGTCGGTGTTGCCGCGCACACGGAGCAGCAGCGTGACGTACGGCAGCCGGTCGGCGAGCACACGGACGGCACCCCGGAGGACGAACGCCAGCCGGTCGGCGGCGGCCCCCTCGGTCGCCTCGGGCGCGCGCAGCACACCCTCGAGACCGTCCAGGGCCTCGTCGAGTGCGAGACCGAGCAGCTCGTCCTTCGACGCGACGTGGTGGTAGATCGCCGACTTGGAGAGGCCGAGACGCTCGGCGAGCATCCCGATCGAGGTCGCGTCGTAGCCGTACTCGTTGAATGCGGTGACCGCGACTTCGAGGATGCCGCGCTGGTCGTATCCCGGACGCCCGCGGCGCAGCGCGTCGGTACCCGGAGCGTCGGTGCTCGCAGCGTCGGTACCCGCGGCGTCGGTCATCCGCTCAGTCTGGCACGCGAGCCCCTCGTTCGGATATACTGAACGAACGATCGGTAAGTAATGATCCGCGACTGGAGGGTCGATGATGACCACCGCCACCACCGACACGGACGAAGACGCCGGCCGGGCCCGCTTCGACGAGCTCATCGCCGCCGACTCCCGCGTCGAGCCGCGCGACTGGATGCCCGACGACTACCGGCGCATGCTGATCCGCCAGATGTCGCAGCACGCGCACTCCGAGATCATCGGGATGCAGCCGGAGGCCAACTGGATCACGCGCGCTCCGAGCCTGAAGCGCAAGGCCATCCTGATGGCGAAGGTGCAGGATGAGGCCGGCCACGGTCTCTACCTCTACTCGGCCACCGAGACCCTCGGCATCACCCGCGACGAGCTGACCGAGCAGCTGCTCTCCGGTAAGGCGAAGTACTCGTCGATCTTCAACTATCCGACGCTCAGCTGGGCCGACATCGGCGCGATCGGCTGGCTGGTCGACGGCGCAGCGATCTGCAACCAGGTGCCGTTGTGCCGCTGCTCGTACGCACCGTACGGCCGCGCGATGGTGCGCATCTGCAAGGAGGAGTCGTTCCACCAGCGCCAGGGCTTCGAGATCCTGCTGTCGCTGATGCGCGGAACTCCCGATCAGCAGCGGATGGCTCAGGATGCGGTGGACCGCTGGTACTGGCCGTCGCTGATGATGTTCGGGCCGCCGGACGCCGACTCCCCCAACTCCGCCCGCTCGATGGCGTGGAACATCAAGCGCTTCTCGAACGACGAGCTGCGTCAGCGTTTCGTGGCGATGCTCGTCCCGCAGGCGGAGGCGCTCGGCGTGACGCTCCCGGATCCGGACCTCCGCTGGAACGAGGAGCGTCAGGCCTACGATCTCGGCCCGATCGACTGGAGCGAGCTTCAGGAGATCATCGCCGGCCGCGGCCCGTGCAACGCGCAGCGCATGCAGCGGCGACGCGAGGCACACGAGGAGGGACGCTGGGTGCGGGAGGCGGCCGCCGCCTACGCCGCCAAGCAGGCCGAGGCGCGCATCCACGAGGGGGCCGTCGCATGACCGCCGAAGACATGAACACCGCACCGTGGCCGCTCTGGGAGGTCTTCGTCCGCGCGTCCCGCGGCCTCAGCCATGTGCACGTGGGCTCGCTGCATGCACCCGACGAGGAGCTGGCGCTCCGTAATGCCCGCGACCTGTACACGCGCCGCGGCGAGGGCGTCTCGATCTGGGTGGTCCCTTCCGACGCGATCACCGCGAGCGACCCGGACGCGAAGGGCGCCTTCTTCACCTCGCCCGCGGGCAAGAACTACCGGCACGCCACCTACTACACCGCCGCTGAGGGGGTGAAGCACCTGTGACCGACGCCCAACTCGACAGCGCCCACCTCGACCACGGGCACGTCGAACTCAGCGCCGTGACCCTGTCGGAGGAGTTCGTCGCCTCCGACGTGCCGCCGACTCCCGAGGTCGCCGAGTACGCCCTCTGGCTGGGCGACGACGCCCTCGTGCTGGCCCAGCGGCTGGGGGCCTGGATCACCAGGGCACCGGAGCTGGAGGAGGATGTCGCGCTCGCGAACATCGCACTCGACCTGCTCGGCCACGCCCGCTCCCTGCTCCGCTACGCGGGCTCGGCATCGGGGCGCACCGAGGACGATCTGGCGTACTGGCGCGAGGAGGGCGACTTCCGTTCCGCGCACCTGTTCGAGCAGCCGAACGGCGACTTCGCCCACACGATCGTGCGGCAGTTCGCCGCATCCCACTACCTGTACGTGCTGTACGACCGGTTGCGCGCCTCCACCGACCCGGTGCTCGCGGGGGTGGCCGCGAAGGCGGTCAAAGAGGTCGACTACCACCGCGATCACGCGGACCAGTGGATGCTGCGCCTGGCGCTCGGCACCGACGAGTCCCGCCGCCGCACCCTGCGGGCGCTCGAGGACGTCTGGCCGTACGTCGACGAGCTGTTCTCGGACGAATCAGGCGGAGATGAGCCCCTGATGGATGAGCTGGACGGTGTCGCCGTCCGCCCCTCCACCCTGCGCGCCCCGTTCGACGCCGACATAGCTCCCGTGCTCGCCGAGGCGGAGCTGGAGCTCCCTCAGGCCTTCCACGCCGCCGGCGGCGGTCGTCGCGGCCGTCACTCCGAGTACCTCGCGCCCTTGCTCGCCGAGCTGCAGGTGCTGGCGCGCCAGCATCCGGGGGCATCATGGTGACCCATCACGCGGACGCCGCGCGGGCGTGGTCGGCGGCCGCAGCGGTCGTCGACCCCGAGGTGCCCGTCCTGAGCATCGACGACCTGGGCGTGCTGCGCGAGGTGACCGTCTCGGACGACGGCGTGGAGGTGGTCATCACCCCGACCTACTCGGGCTGCCCCGCAATGGATGCGATCCGCGAGGATGTGGTCCGCGCCCTGTCCGCCGCGGGCTTCGCCGACGTGCGCGTCCGTCTCACGCTGTCCCCGGCGTGGACCACCGACTGGATCAGCGCTGCCGGACGTTCGGCGTTGCAGGAGTACGGCATCGCTCCCCCGTCGGCTGCCGGCCCGGTCCGGGTCAGCCTGTCGGTGAAGTGCCCGCACTGCGGCTCGCTGGACACCCGCGAGGTGGCCCACTTCGGCTCCACGTCGTGCAAGGCGCTGTTCGTCTGCCGCGGGTGCGGCGAGCCGTTCGACCATTTCAAGGCGCTCTGAGGATGGCGCGCGCCCGCTTCCACACCCTCGCCGTCGCCGAGGTGCGACCGCTGACGGCCGCCAGCGTCGAGGTCACGTTCGCGGTCCCGGACGAGTTGCACGGCGAGTACGACTACCTACCCGGCCAGCATGTCGCGCTGCGCGCGCACGTCGGCGGGCGGGAGCTGCGGCGCAGCTACTCCCTCTGCCGTCCGCCGACTCCCGGCCGGATCAGCGTCGCGATCAAGCGCGACCTCGGCGGTGCCTTCTCCACGTGGGCGACCAGCGAGCTGCGGGCGGGCGACCGGATCGACGTGATGAGCCCGCAGGGGACGTTCACGCTCGACCCCGCGCGAACGGCTGGACATCACATCGTCGGTATCGCCGCCGGGTCCGGCATCACGCCGCTGATGGCGCTGGCCGGCGGCATCCTGGCCGATTCTCCGACGTCGCGGGTGTCGCTGGTCTACACGAACCGCACCGCGATCGACGTCATGTTCCTGGAGGAACTGGCCGACCTGAAGGACCGCTACCCGTCCCGCCTCGCGCTGCACCACGTGCTGTCCCGCGAGCAGCGCTCCGCCCCTCTGCTCTCCGGCCGCATCGACGAGGAGAGGCTGCGGCGGATGCTGGACACCCTGCTCCCGCCGGACACCGTCGACGAGTGGTTCCTGTGCGGACCGTTCGAGCTGGTGCAGCTGTGCCGGGATGTACTGGAGTCGTACGGGGTGGCGCGCGAGCGCATCCACTTCGAGCTGTTCACGACCGGAGAGCCCGGCGAGGTCCGCGGCGACGTGGGCCGCCCGGTGGTGGTGCACGACGGCGAGCGCACGGCCGACATCGAGTTCACCCTGGACGGCCTCACCTCGACGGTGACCACCCCGGTGGATGCCAACGAGTCGGTGCTGAACGCGGCCCTGCGGGTGCGCCCGGACGTGCCGTTCGCCTGCACCGGCGGGGTGTGCGGCACGTGCCGGGCGCGCCTGATCTCGGGCGACGTGCGGATGACGGAGAACTACGCCCTGGAGCCGGACGAGCTGGAGCGCGGCTACGTGCTCACCTGCCAGTCGCATCCCTTGACCGACCGCGTCGTGGTCGACTACGACGTCTGAGAGGAGCCGCGCGTGATCGAACTGGAGATCGCCGACGGGATCGCCCGGGTGACGCTGAACGCGCCCGAGCGGCTGAACGCACTGGGACCCGACGACCTGCGAGCCCTGACCGCCGCCTACGCGGAGGCCGAGGCGGCCGGCGTAGGCGCTCTGGTGCTGCGCGGCGAAGGCCGCGCGTTCTGCGCCGGACGCGACATCGCCGGAGTGGACCCGGCGACCGACGATGTGAGCGGTTACCTCGATGGCCTGGTGACGCCGCTGCTTCAGCGCATCGCCGCCTTCCCCGCGCCGACGTTCGCGGCGGCGCAGGGGGCGTGCCTCGGCGTCGGCCTCGGCCTGCTGATCGCGACGGATGTGGTCTACGCGGCCGAGGATGCCAAGGTCGGCTCCCCGTTCGCCGCCCTCGGCGCTGCGCTCGACTCGGGCGGACACTGGCTGCTGGTCTCGCGCCTCGGCCCGCATCGGGCGCTCGACCTGATCTACTCGGGGCGGCTGATGTCCGGTGCCGAGGCCGTCGCTGGCGGTCTGTTCTCGCGTGCACTGCCGACGTCCGAGCTGCTCGGGGCTGTGGATGCGGCGGCCGCGGCAGCCGCCTCCGGTGCCACCCAGGCCTTCCTGGCGAGCAAGCGTATCGTCGCAGGGCTCCGCGACGGCTCCCTCGACCTGTGGGGTTCGGTGGCCGCGGAGAACGCGGCCCAGGAGGCACTCCGGGACACGGACGACTACCGCGAGGGCTTCCGCGCCTTCCAGGAGAAACGGAAGCCGCGGTTCACCGGTCGGTGACCACATCACGTATTCGGCGGCCTGCCATGAACCGTGATGGGGTCACGTTTCCCTTCCTTCCACAGTTGCCGTCGGTCCTTGTCGTCGCTCCTCCAGGAGGCGGACGAGCGCCTCCACCGCCGCGCGCGGACTCTGTTTCGGGGTCACACGCACGACGTCGAACGGGAACAGTAAATCGTCGTCACCAGAATCGACGACCACAACGAGCACGCCGCCAGAGTCGATCGTCTTGATCTGACTTCCGTTCCACACCCCGATAATTCTGGAGTACGGAAGCTCGAGAACGACACCCGGGCGCCACAGTCCCGCACTGAGCATCAACCCGTCCGGACCGAACTCGAGGATCGCCGAGAGTGTGCGCTTCGGAAACGGCCCCGCAGGGATGAGCGCGCGGCCAGGGATGTAGAGATAGTCGTCCCAGAGCACCCGAGTCAAAGTCATTTCCAGATGGGCCGACTGGTCTGCGCCGCCTACACCGCGCGAAGGAGACGTGCGCAGGTCCACGGGCAGCCGCGGGATGCCGAAATCGTTGACGATGTTGCTCTTCAACGACACCTGCGCCTCAACGTGCTCGCTGAAGCGAATCCGGCGAGCGCCATTAGAGGTGAAGAGATACTCCGGGTTGAAGACCCAGTTGACGTGGATCCAGGCCGGCGGGAGAACGAAGAGCGCGACCGCAATGAGGAAGGCTTGGGGAAACTGCACAAACACGGGCGGAAAAGCGAGGAAAATTGTCGCTGGGACGACGGCTAGATATGAGAACCAACTGGCCGCCACAATGAAACCAATCCGCCGGCGGCGTTCGCCCCACGTCCAACGACTGGCTGCTGGCGACCTGCCACTAGGGTCGAGCCCGAGCGCCCCCGCCCTGCGATTCCAAGCGAAAGTCATCTTGCTGCCAAAAGGCCGACCAGAATTCCGATTGCTGCGAGGAAGGCCGCGAAAACACATACGGCGACCCCCCAAAGCAAACGCAATCGGCTTCGCGAGCGACCAGAGCGCTGTGCCCCCGCCTCGACCAACAGCTTCTGCCATTGCGCGATCGGGTCGATCATCGATTCGCTCGGGCCGCCAGGGTGTGCAGCCCTGAAAATACTCAATCGTTTCTCGAGCGACGGTAGAGGCAGTAGAACAGTCCTCCCGCCCACGGCGGACAGCACAAATTCCTTCTCCACCCCGACAAGTCTCAGAGCGCTGAGTCCTGTGATTTCGATCCTGAGGTCAGACACGTCACAAGCCAATTCAACGCCCCGCTCGGATACCAGTTCAACGCGCTGACCCTCCAAAGAGAGCATGCACGGTATCCATGCGGCGGCGTTGCGCGTGCTCCGCGCCCACCACAGCACGCTCGCGAAATTGTTCGTCACGATGTCAACACTCCCGCGTGCCCGCCGCTTAGCTTTCCCGGATGATCGTTTGGGCGTGAGTATCAACTTCGTTGAACCTGTTGGATGATTTTGCCCCCGCCCTCAGCAACGCTAAGACCTGTACCAACACCGCTGACCGCTTGAACGACTGCCTTTGCGATTTCGAGTGCCAGTTCGAGGATCCAGGCTTTGATGACCTGCGGAATGAAGGGAGCCATAACCTATACGTCTTCCCCTGGATTCGTGGCCGCCACTCGGCTCCATAGATCGGCAACGTAGTCCTCCCTCTGTGCCACGGACGCGTACGTGATTCCCTTTGGGCCGGTCAGACGCAGTTGGAGCTCGTACGTCTTGTCAAGAACCGTCACCCCGAGAAAGAGAGTCTGATAAGTGATGCGGCCGTAATGCGTCGTTCCACCTTTCACGTCGGAGATAGTCGAAAGCGGGAAGGTCGCTATCTTCGTGGGCTGTGCTGAACCTCGCCACCATGTCATGGCCGATTCATCCACGATTACGGTGAACCGTTGCCCTGTTCGATGTGATTCCGTCCCAGATGCCGTCGCCATTCGGCGGAGGACCGCATTGGTCACCGATCCGTAGAGGCCAGTCATCGTCAGCGCCGTCGTAGGTGGGTTCAACGCGCCCCGTCTCACGGTGTTGAGTCGAATCGATGTGATGGTAAGAATGCCCGCCACAATGACCGCCACCACAGAGAGGGCCACGACCCCGTAGATGATTCCTTCGGTCGTCATTTGGTCTATCGCTTTCGTTTTGATGCTGTGTGATAGGGCTTTCCTGGCTCACGGATCACGGTGCCGGAGAGGGGGTCGAGTTGAGGCAACTCTCGGTAGCGGTTGGTCAGCGTGGTGTACCCGGATCGAGCTTCCCTGGTGCCGACCAGCCGAGCGAGCAAATAGAACAGAAGCGTTCCGCCTATGAGCGCCATCATGATGGCGGCGAGCATTCCGTAGGGGACGCCGCCGGGAACGAGTAGCAACCCGAGTCCCGATATCGCCAGCACTATGGCGAGGACCATGAAGGAGGTAGCCAATCGGAGCATGTTGACCGCGGCAAAGGGACAGGAACGCTTGAAAGGGCGAGGTGGCATGTTCTCTTTCATCGCCTACCCATTCCCACTGACCAGCCCGCCGCCACTAACAGCCGTGGAATATCCACTGCCGACGATTCCAAGAGCCGACATTGCTCCATTGACCGCGTCAAGCGCCCAATTTCGCACCCACGCCTTCACAGCCTGAGGGACGAACGGTATAAGGGTCAGCAACGCTCCTACGATGCAATTTGCCCAGTCGCTTCGCTTGTTCGTCTTGCCGGCTTGCATACACGCGATAGCTGTGCTGACCAACCCCGCTGCGCCGGCGATCGCGATAAATATCTCCCCGAACGGCGGAGGCGCCCAGATCAAGAACCCAGCCACACCGGAAACGATGCCGAAAACATTCGCCACCAAGGCCCAGTCGATGTCGTCGTGGCGGTCTTGGACGTTGCTTTGGCTATTCGGCCCGGTGGCTTTCGGGCTTGGCGGGTTCTTGGGCTTGTCTTGCGGGGGCTGGGGTTGCGGTGGGGCGGGCGGCGTGACGGCGTTGTGGGCCTGGACCGGGGTACCTACGCAGCCGGTGGGGAGCGCGTCGGAGGTTGGGTTGACACGAGCACACAGGTTGCCATCCACATCGACGTTGCTGGTGGGGTTGTTCCAGCCGTAACCGTAGCGGTTCTGCGATTGCGGTTGGTCGGCCGTTCCTCGCCACGGGTCCGGGGTGGTCCAGGCGGCCGCGGCGGGGTCGTAGGCGCGAGCGGCGTAGTGGTTCAGGCCTTGCGTTGGGTCGGTCTGCTCGCCGGTGTAGTTCTCGGGGGCTGACCATCCCGGCGTCTCGAACTGCTGAGCGCCCCAGTCGTCGTAGCTCGACAACTGTGTGATGGAGGAGCCCTGTGCTCCGGCGATCGTGGAACCGAGGCGGTCCAGGAGGTCCCAGGTGGCCTCCCCGTTCTGGCTGACGTGCTCGACCAGGTTGCCCAGCGCGTCACGGACCAGCGTCGACGTTCCCGCTTCAGCGGTCGTCTGAGCCGGGCTCGAACCGTCGAACGCGGTGTGTGTCGTGGTCGAGCCGTAGCCCGTCGTGTCGGTCGTGGTGGTGTTGCGGCCCAATGCGTCGTACCCGTAGGCCGTCGTTCGGCCGTCGCGGTTGATCTGCGTGGTCTGGCCTGCGGGGTTGTACGCGAACTGAGTCGATGTGCCGCTGATGGTCTGAGTCGTCCGGTCGCCGGCGTCGTCATAGCCGTAGATCGCGATTCCGGCGGAGACGCCACGGCCCCGATCAGAGGTCTCGGAGCGGGTCAACTGATCAGCGTCGTTGAATGAGGCCTGCTGCGTGAAATCGCCGTCGCGTGCCCCGGACCTCGACCAGCTCACACGGTTTCCCGCCGGATCGTAGCCGTACGCGTTCTTCTCGCCCGCACTCGTCGCAGAGGAACTGAGGCGGTCCAGCGCGTCGTAGGCATAGGTGATTGCGGTCTTGGTGACCCTCGCCTTCGGGGTGGGAGTCGGCGCTTGGCCCGTCGTCGTCAGCGCGTCTGGAGTATCGGTCATCGTGCGACTTGCCGCCGTTACGTTACCGTCGCCGTCATAGCCGTACTGGTACTTCAGGGCGCCCCCGTCCGGCACAGGGTTGGCGGGCACCGGGATGTTTCGGCCGCTCAAGTACGGTGCCGTCCGCTCGCACAGCGGCGCGTCCGTCTTGGTGCTGGCGCGGGCACCGAGGTACCCGGCCACGCTCGTGCAGTCGGCCGCCGCAGCGTCCCCGGCCGCATACGGCACGGGTGTGGGCGTTGCAGTCGGAGGCGACGAAGGCGACCGTGGCGTCGAGTGCGATATCGCGGTGATCCGGTCGTCGGCGTCGTGCTGGTATGTGGAGGTGACCCCTGTCGAGCGGGACTGCTCAGCCAGATTGCCGACGGCATCCCAGACGTAGGCCAACGAGCCCCAGGGAGAGGCCTGCGAGGTGACCTTTCCGGCCAGATCGTAGGTGTATGCCAGTTGCTGCCCGCTCGGCAGGGTAATGGAGGTGGTCTGGCCGGCCTTGTCGTAGCCGGTCTTCAACCGGCCACCCTGCTGATCGATCTGCGTCTGGACCCGTCCGGCCGCGTCATAGACGAAGCCAGTGACACCACCGGAATCGGTCATCGCGATGAGGCGCTGTTCCGGGTCGTACTCGAACGTTGCAATCGCGCCGGCGGCATCCCGCCGGATCAGGTCGCCTCGGTTGTCGTACCTGTAGGCAGTGGTGGCACCGGTCCCGGTGACCGTCGACGCGATGCGGCCGGCCGGAGTGTAGGTCGTGCTCGAGGCGTGGCCGAGCGGATCGACCTCGCGAGTCGTCCGCCCCGCTGCATCGACCTCGTACGTTGTGGTGTGGCCGTTGGGGTCGGTGACCTGCCTTCGATTACCGTCCTTGTCGTAGCCGTAGCGCGTAGTGACGTTGGTGGACGGATCGGCCGCGGCCGCGGCCTTGAACCCCTCGATCACCCGCCTGAGGCGCCCGACCGGGTCGTAGTCGTACACCGTCTCATTGCCGTTCGGGCTCATCAACGACGTCTGTTGACCCGCAGGGTCGTACCCGTAGGTCGTGCTTGCGCCCAGAGCGTCGATGGTGGACGTCTGCCGTCCGTCCCCGTCGAACGCGAACGCAGTGGTGTGCCCGTTTGCGTCCGTCACCTTGATGCGACGCCCGGCGGCATCGTAGTCGTACGTGGTGGTGTTGCCTTCGGGGTCGGTGATGGAGCGGAGGTGGCCCGTGGAGGTGTACGTAGCGCTGCTGACGCGCCCGAGCGGGTCCGTGCGCGAGACCACGTTGCCTGCAGCGTCGTAGCTGAAGGCGGTGGTTTCCTGCAGCGGCGAGGTGGTCGAGGTCAGGCGGCCGGCGGCGTCGTACGTGTACGTGGTAACTGCCGTGCCGCGGTCGGTCACCGCGGTCAGGTTGCCGTCGACGTCGTAGCCGTAGTCCTTGTGCTTGCCCAACCCATCCGTCACCCGTGTCACCCGGTCCATGACGTCGTAGGAGAACCGGGTAGCCACTCCGTCCGGATCGGTCAGCTTGACCAACCGCCCGACGCTGTCGTAGCCGAACCTTGTGACCGCACCGGTCGGGTCGACCTGCCGAATGAGCTCGCCCGTCTTGCCGTACTCGTATGTGGTCGTCCTGCCGGCCGGGGACGTGGCGCTGGTGAGGTGTCCGACACCGTCGTACGTGCGCTTAGACACACCGCCGTTGGCGTCGGTGACCTCGACCACCCGGTTCTGCTCGTCCGTGACGTATGCCGTCTGAGCACCCAGCGGATTTGTTTGCCCTGTCACAGAGTCCTCGCTGTCGAAAGCGAAGCTGGTGACTCCCCCGATGGCGTTGACCGCCTGGGTGAGGTGGAACAAAGCGTCCCAACTGTACTTTGTGACGGCCCCCGTCGGGTCGGTCACCTGCGAGACGTGGTCGTTCGGCTCATAGCCGTACGCCGACACGTTGCCCTCGGGGTCGGTGATTCTGACCAGACGATCGCCATTGTCCCAGCCGTACGACGTTGTGTGCCCGTTCGGGTCGGTTACCGCCGTGATGCGCCCGGCGCTGTCGTACGAGTACCTCGTCTTTGCGCCCGTCGCGTCGGTAGCGACGGTGATGTTTCCGGCCCCGTCATGCTGGTAGGTGGTCGTCGCCCCGGACGGCCGCACGCTCGCTATCAGAGTGCCCGTACTGTCATACCGGTTGGTGACGGTCGTCCCGTCGGGCTGGTGCGTGACCGTCAGACGACCGGAGCCGTCGTACGCGTACGCCCACGTTCGCGGCCGACCCTTGGCGCCACCAGCATCGGTCTTGGTCGCCAGCCTCCCGCTCGGCGTGTACGTGTACTTCGCGACAGAGCCACTGGGCGACGTCTCGGTGAGGATGTTTCCCGAGCCGTCATAGGTGTACGCGGTTGTTCGCTTGTTCTCGTCGGTCGAACTGGTGACGTTGTTCTGAGCGTCGAAGCTGAAAGTCGCTGTGGTGCCGTCCGCGTGCTGCACCTTGGTGATGCGATAGGCCGAGTCGTAGTGGTAGACGCTCTTCCGGCCGAGGGTGTCCGTGTAGGTGGTCTGCCCTGGCGTCGAGTAGTCGAGCGAACGCAGTTTGCCGACAGCATCCCATTGCTTCACGATTCGGCCCTGGCTGTCGTATTCGTTCTTCAAGTACTGAGCGCCCGTGGCATCCGTCGCGGTCAGCAGTTGGTGTGACCCGTCGTAGCTGAACGTGTGGGTGCGTCCGTCGGGAAGGGTCACTGTACTCAGGTCGCCCGCGCCGTCATACGACAGCCGCCAGGTATCGCCTCCGGGTCGCGTGAAACCCACGACCCGGCCGACGCTGTCCGACTGCACCTGGATCACCTGACCGCCGGGTGCGGTGATGGAGGTCAGGGGGACGAACTGCTGAGAGTTCTCGTCCGCCGGACCGTAGGTCAGCGACGTGGCGTTGCCGTTGGCATCCGTGTGTAGCAGAAGCTCGCCGATGCCCTCGATGTCGCCGGCATCGAACACCCACGATTCACCCGACACATCCGTGAGTACGAGCCGCCCGCCCGACTGTTCGGAGAGCGTCTGATGCAGGGTCGGGTCGGAGACGAAGCCTCCATTGCCGTCCGCGGTGAACACGAAACTCGCGCCGTCACCGCGCACCACCATCACGCTCCCGTCACTGAAGCGTTGCGCACGTGCTCCCAGGCCGAAAGACCAACCCGCGCCCACCCGCGAAAGCCGCCCGTCCTGGGAGTTGTAGAACAGGGTGAGGTCCGTCGATGAACCACCCAGGCCCGGGAGGCTGAACAATTTCTCCTGCTCCACCAGGTTGCCCGTCGAGAAGGAGAACGGCTCGCCGCCGTACGTGAGGTAGCTCTGCAGTCCGAGCGCGCGCCACCGCGCGAGGTCGGCTGCGGAAGGCGGCGACGGCCAGCCACCGGTGACAGGGTCCGTACAGTCGAACCCTTGCGTTTCCAGCCACTTCCCCAGGCCGGTCAGTATCCCCTCTCCGGTCTTCTGAAAGCCGACGGCATCGTCCATCACCGCCCGGTCGTAGTGGTTGTCCATGAAGAGGGGCTCCAGGTGCACGAGTGCACCCGGCACACCGTCGAAGTCAGGGCCGGGGAAGTTGCCGTTGTTGCCCAGGTTCTTCGCCGGCCGCCCGGTATACACGGGCAGGTTCCCCACCAGAGAATCGGACAGCGCATCATCCGCCGCACTGCCGCGCGAATAGGACTGCGAACCGCCTGTCGAAGGGTCAGAGCCGCCCCACGCGACCCCATTCAACGTGTTGAACCCGATGCCGAGGGTCGCCACGGGGTTCTGGTTCGCCGCTATCCCGGCACGAACCGATCGGCTTACATACGGCATCGCGGGGTCCTGGCGGGTGATTTGCACGACGGCGCGGCAGTCCTGCTGCAAAAGGCCCGCGACAAGCTGGGCCATCCGGATGTTGTAGGCGAGTTCGGTCACCGGCGGAGCCGGCGTCGATACGCGGCCTTCGTCGTCGTCCGGGTCGAGAACGATCACAGGTCCCGGCGGTGGAACGAACTTCGTGCCGATCACGACGAACTGTGACAAGTGGGTGGACTCGCCCTCGACCAGACCGGACTTCGCGTTGAAGTACGAGGGCAACGCGACCCAGGGCTCACCCTCTCTCTCGCGGGTGTAGATCTTCAGGGACTTCGCGTCGAGCCCCCTCTGCCTCACCTTGTCCAGGTCTGGCTTCACGCTCAGCGCCACACCGGGAATCACATCGGAGACAACCGGGCCCTTCTTCCCGCCACCGCGGGTGTGCGTCCGCTTGGCCGGGAACTGAGTATGCGGCTTTCCGGACGAGTCCTTTGCGGTGATCTGCACCGGTTCGGACACAGGCTCACCCGCGCCCGGTTGCTCCGCTTGCGCCGATTCTGCGGCATCCTTCGGAGCTTCGCCCACGGCGACGCTGAGGTCCGCGGCCACCTCGTTGCCGGAGAACGTCACCTTCGCGCCCACTGCGTCTGCCACCACCGTCGCGGACGTATTCGGCCGCACTGTGCCCTCAGCCGCCGGCGAAGGCGCCTCCGTCTGGGCAGTGACTCCGACATCCTGCACGGTGGCGGCCGCACGTACCTCGGCCAACGTCGCCGCCGCCGTCCGACGAGCGATTTCGAACGGAGAGGCCTCCGCCGGTGTTACAGTGCCGACCGCTATCAGCGAGCCGACTGTGACGGCGGCGACAGCGCCCCGCACCCAGTAGCCCCGCATCAGGCGTCCGCCCCGGCGAGCGCCGCCGAGAACAGATGTCGCTTGCGTGCCAAGAGCACTCCTGCCGCGATCAACGCGGCTGCCAGTGCGGCGATCAGGCCGATCGCGATCGTGGCACCGGTGCTGGCCAGAGCGTCGCGAGGCTTGACGCACGCGGCCAGTTGAAGGGCGTCCGAGACGCCGTCCGCATCATAGTCCTCGTGACCTGTACTGCAGCTCGCCGTGCCGCAGATGACGACAGATGCCCAGTTCGGGACGCCATTCACGTTGACATCCGTGTTGCCCGTCGAACACGTCGCCGAACCGCACACAATCTTTCGCGCGAAGTCAGGGACGCCGTCGCCCACCGAGTCTTCGGCAGGCGATGCGCAGGTCACCGACCCGCACGCCGTCACCTCGACCCAGTCGGGCATCCCGTCGGAGTCGCGGTCTTCCCGGCCCGTCGAACAGGTCGCGCTTCCGCACACCACCCGCTCCACCGCATCGGGGACGGTGTCGTGATCGGCGTCGCAGGCGCTCAGGTCACTCGTCGCCGAGCACGACGCCGCGACCCTGACGGTTGCGAGCGACGGCGCGGCGGACGCGAGGATGCTCAGCAGAGCGAACGCGACGCCCGCCGCGCACAGCGCCGCAAGGTGAATGGAACGAGTGAACCTGTTATGAAAACTACCCACGATAGGTAAGACGAACGAATCGTCTACCCGTGACGCGGTTGAGCGAAAAAACTTCGCTCAGTTTCTCAGCGACTGGCCGTCAGGCGTCTCCAGTGCGAAGTGGAATGTCAGCCGACCCGCGTCGCCAGCAGCCGCTGCACGGCCGCCAGCGGGATGGGGATCCACGCCGGGCGGTGCCGCGCCTCGTAGGCGATCTCGTAGACCGCCTTGTCCAGCTCGAAGGCGTCGAGCAGCTGACGGAAGTCATCCGTCTCCGTGCCGGCCACCGACGCATAGCCCTCGAGGTACGCCTTCCGCGCGTCCGCGGCCCAGGCGCTCGCGTCCACCGGCGTCTCGCGGCGTGCCAGCGAGCCCGCCACATAGTCGAACGAACGCAGCATCCCGGCGACGTCGCGCATGGTCGCGTCGGGCAGGGCGCGCTCCGCGAGCGGTCGCAGCGGTTCGCCCTCGAAGTCGATGAACTGCCAGCCGCGCTCCGGCGAGAACAGCACCTGGCCGAGGTGCAGGTCGCCGTGGATGCGCTGCAGCAGCGGCAGCGGCGCTGCGGCCGCTTCCTCGTACACGGCGGCGATCCCGGCGCGAAGCTCCTCGACCTCCGGAACCTCCGTGGTGGTGACGGTCAGCCGCCGGAACATGCCGTCGAGGGCGAGCGCCACATCCTCTTTCGAGGCCGGGGCGGTGGGCAGCGCCTTCGCCAGCAGCCGGTGCAGCTCGGCGGTCCCCGATCCCAGCTGGTGGGCGCGGTCCGTGAAGTCCTCGCCGCGCTCCGCAGCGCTCACCGCGAGCTCCCAGCCGTCCTCGGCGCCCGGAACGAAGTCCTGCATCAGCGCCAGCTCGCCGGAGGCGGTGCCGCCGTCCGCGGTCGGCCACCGGCCGGTCAGCCAGCCGAGCAGCGACGGTGTCCGCCGCGACCCCGCCGCGGTCAGCGCGGCGAGGGTGGAGACGTCCGGGTTCTCACCGTCCTGCACCACACGGAAGACCTTGATGAGCGCACGCCGGCCATCCTCGAGCTCGCCGACGATGGAGGTGTTGGACTGCTCCCCCGTCAGCCTGCGCGACGAGCGCAGCGCGAGCCGCTCACCCAGGGTGTGGCCTTGCGCGTGCGCCTCACGTCCCTCGGCACGGTCCTGGCCGGTCATCAGCTGCACGAGAGCGGCGACGTACGACTCCTCGGTCGGGCCGTCGTACAGGTACCGGCCGCCGGCCTCGCCGATGAACGCCGCCTCGTCCCCGTCGCGTTCGGGACGCGCGACCACCGGCACCTGATACATCCGCGGCGTGCGCGGCGCGTCGTCGCAGAAGAAGTGGGTGACGATGCGGACGTCGGCGTCGGACGGTTCGGCGTCGAATGAGGCGAGCAGGCGCAGGCGCGGCTCGACGTTCTTCGTCGAGTACCAGCGCTGGCGCCGCATCCAGGTTCCGACCAGCTCGGTGAGTTCGGTCATGTCTGAACCGTACGCCCGCTCCCACGATCGCGCGCAGGGGTTCGCACGGAATCCTCAGCGGGTGCCGAGGACGACACCGCGCGCCGCCATGAACGGCTGCGGGTCGATCTGCAGGCCGTTGACGTGGACCTCGAAATGGAGGTGGCAGCCGGTCGACAGACCCGTCGAACCGACCTGGGCGATCGGCTGGCCGGCAGCCACCTGCTGGCCGACCGTCACGCCGATGCCGCCGTCACGGATGTGCCCGTAGGCGGTCTCCACGCCGCCTCCGTGATCGATGAGGATGTAGTTGCCGTATCCGCTGAACGGGCCAGCACGCACCACGGTTCCGGCCGCGGCCGCGTACATCGTGGTGCCGCAGGCGGCGCCGATGTCGTCGCCGGGGTGGAACGGGTCCGTACCGAGCGGCCGGGACGGACGCGGGCCGAACACGTCGGTGAGACCGCCGTGCACCGGCAGCGCCCAGCCACCGGCCACGAGCTTCGGGTCGGAGGTCAGCACCTGCCAGCCCGACCCCGCCTCGATCACGGTCGGAGCGGCAGCGAGAGCGGTGGAGGCCGCATCCACCTGGGCCTGGGCGTCGGCGACCGCCTGCTGGCTGCCCTCCAGATCGATGGCGCTCACCGCATCCACCGCGCTCTTCGCCTGCTCGGCCAGCTTGTACGCCGTCTTCTTCTCGCTGGTCGCGGCGCGGATGGCCGCGTCGCGGTGCGCCGAAAGCGTCGCCAAACGGTCGGCGGCCCCGAGCTGGGTCAGCAGGTCGCCGGAGCCGTGCAGTGCCGCGCTGACCGGATCCTGTGTCAGGAAGTGCGTGCCGGTCGTGCGGAGAAGCGCGGTCACGACCGCCGCGGCCTCGGTCGCCTGCTTCTGCGCTGTGTCCGCCTGCTTCTGGATGGCGTCGGCAGCCGCCTGCGCGCGGTCGTGCTCGCGCTGGGCGTCCTCGGACTGTTGGGTGGCGTCGACGAGCTGCTGCTGGGCGGCCGCCAGGTCGCTGGCCAGCTGCACCGTCTGCTCCAGCTCGGACGGGTCCACCTGGTCGAACGAGGGGAGGTCGGGGGCGCTGAGCGTGATGTCGTCGGTCGGCACCGGCGCGGTCCCGGAGTCGGTGGTCGGCGTAGGCGTCGGTGTAGGTGTGGGGGTCGGTGTCGGAGTGGGCGTCGGAGTCAGACTGGGCGTCGGCGTCGGCGTCGGAGTCGGAGTCGGCGTCGGAGTCGGCGTCGGAGTCGGAGTCGGCGTCGGCGTGGACGTCGGGTCCGGGGTCCCTGTCGGGTCAGGACTCGGCCGCTCGGTCGCACCCTGCGTCGGCGCGGGGGTACACGTCGCACTGCAGTCGTCGGCGGACGCCACCGTCGGGAACGCCAGGATGCCCCCGGTCACCAGCGCGACGACGGCACAGGTGTGGAGGAGGCGCGGTCCCCCGAACCGCGTCGCTTTCCGTGGCACCTCGAAAGCTGTCCGCATGATGGCATCGGACCGGCGGCTGGCGCCGCAGGCCCGTAGTGAGATGCTCTCACCGCGGGCCACGCAGAACAAGACACGAGCCAAGGGTGTGATGCGGCTCACAGCCTCGGCACGTTACGGTGTGAGACTGTGACCGAAAGTACCACCGCCGCGAGCTCGCGCCGCTCCGCCCGGCGTACGTCCAGCTGGAAGACGCTCCTTCGCGATGTGGTGGTCATCTTCGTCGTCGCCGTCCTGGTCTCGTTCCTCATCAAGACGTTCGTCGCACGTTCGTTCTACATCCCGTCGGGGTCGATGGAGAACACCCTCCAGATCAACGACCGGATCATCGTCAACGAGCTCCAGCCGAAGGTGTTCGGCCTGCAGCGCGGCGACGTCGTCGTCTTCAAGGACCCGGGTGGATGGCTGCCACCGGCCCCGCCGCAGACCGGCAACGCCGTCCAGCAGGGCGTCGGCGCGGTCCTCGACTTCGTGGGGCTCGGGGCCTCCGACTCCGACCAGCACCTCGTCAAGCGACTCATCGGGCTGCCGGGCGATCGCATCAGCTGCTGCAACGCGCTCGGGCAGATGAGTGTCAACGGCGTCCCGCTGAAGGAGCCGTACGTGCTGCTGCCGGCGGGGGTGCAGACCGTCTCGGAGAAGTCGTTCGACGTCACCGTGCCGCGGGGCACAGTCTGGGTGATGGGCGACAACCGCTACAACTCGGCCGACTCGCGGTACCACATGGACGACCCGGGCAAGGGCTTCGTGCCGCTGTCCGATGTGGTGGGCAAGGCCTTCGTTGTCAGCTGGCCGGTGAGTCACTGGAGCTGGCTCGACGACTACCCCGACGTCTATCGTGGGGTCGAGCGCGAAGACCACTAGAACGGGCGCGCTCCCGCTCAGTTCTCGGCACGACCCCGCCGCCAGTAGCCCATGAAGGCGACCTGCGAGCGATCGATCCCGTAGTCGCGCACGAGCATCCGGCGCAACGTCTTGACCGCCGCCGACTCCCCCGCGATCCAGGCGTAGAAGCCGGCGTGCGCATCCTCCGGGCTCTCCCAGAGGATGTCGTGGTCGACATCCACCTCGTCGAGGCTCTGCTCTCCGGAGACGGCCGCGGTAGTCACGACCCGCGGATTGGCGTCCAGCCAGCGCTGGACGGCCGGGATGAGCGCTGTGCCGGTGCCTGCGTCGTCGTGGCGCGCGAGCCAGGTGACGCTGACGTCGTCCGGCAGGCGCAACGGCAGGACATCGTCTTTCGACGGGATCTCGATGAAGGCGCGCGCCCGGCGGCCGGGCGGGAGGGCCTCGAGGATGGATGCGATGGCCGGGGCCGCGGTCTCATCGCCCGCGAGCAGGAGTTCATGTGCGTTGCCCGGGCGCCAGTCGATGCCGACCCCGCGGTGGGGGCTGCGCGCGTCCGGCCCGATCACGACCAGCCGGTCGCCCGCCCGGACGGTGAGCAGCCAGCGGGAAGCCGGCCCGCCGTCCGGCCCACCGTCACCGTGCGCCACGAAGTCGACGTCGAGGCGGCACCGGTCCGGGTCGATCGCCCGCACCGTGTACGTGCGGAACGGGTTGCGCCGGTCCTCGGGCAGCGCGCGCCAGCGCTGGTACCAGTCGCCGGCCAGCTGCGCCTCGTGGTCGTCGAATCCGAGGTCGGACAAGCTCCCGTCGGCCAGAGGGAACAGCAGTTTGATGCGCTGGTCGAGGCATTCGGTGCCGAAGTGCTCGAAGTCGTCGCAGCGGAAGGTGACACGGGTGAAGTGCGGGCTGAGCCTCCTGACCTCTGCGACGGTCGCCCGGTAGGGCCGGTAGGCGGGCCTCTGGCGCTCGATGCGGGGCGGGGCGACGGTGGTCACGGCGGTATTCCGGGTCGGGATGGACGGCATGCTGGACTAAGGTAAGGCTACACTAACCTCCCCCCTCGTTCTCCTGGCGATCCGCTGAAAACGCGCGGTCTCGGGCCGTCTCGGGCCAGAATGTCGAGCAGCGGCCATCCCGTTCGACGCCCCGGTGAAGCGTTCGCTATCGAGAGGACAAAAACGATGAAGTACATGATGTTCGTGATCACCGACAGCACCCCGGACACCGAGCCGGACGACTCCGACGTCGACCTGTGGGTGGACGAGCTGGACTCCACCGGGAAGCGTGTCATCGGGGAGGTGCTGCAGCCGCCCGTCCAGTCACGGATCGTGCGCGTGCGCGACGGCAAGCGCTACGTCACCGACGGACCGTTCGCCGAGACGAAGGAGTGGATCTGCGGGTTCGACATCCTCGACGTGGACAGCCTGGAAGAGGCCATCGACATCGCCGCCCGCCACCCGATGGCGCGCAACGGTCAGTTGGAGCTGCGGCCCTTCATGCAGTGGGAGGAGACCGCGGGAGCGTGAACGGCCGGCCGGTCGTCGTCACGGCAGCGGGCGCGGTCCGCGGCCGCGACGACGGCCGCGTCAGCATCTGGCGCGGCATCCGCTACGCCGACCCTCCGACGGGCGCGCTCCGCTGGCGCGCACCGGTCGCCGCGACGCCCTGGCAGGGGGTCGCGGAGGCCGTGCGGTTCGGGCCCGCCGCGCCGCAGCGTCCCAACCCCTCGGTTCCGCTGGCACCCGGCGAGCCCGGCGGCCCGCGGATGGACGAGGACTGCCTGTTCCTGAACGTCGTCCGGCCGTCGGCTCCACCTCCTTCCGGCCGCCCGCGGCCCGTCATGGTGTGGCTGCACGGCGGCGCGTACGCGCTGGGCTCGTCCAGCCAACTCGTCTACCACGGCGATGCCCTGGTGACCGACGGCGACGTCGTGCTGGTGACGCTCAACTACCGGCTCGGCGCGTTGGGGTTCCTGGACCTCGGGGCGGCCGGCGTTCCCGGCACGGAGACGAACGTCGCGATGCGGGATGTGCTGCTCGCGCTGCGCTGGGTGCGGGACAACATCCACGCGTTCGGCGGCGACCCCCAGTCAGTGACGATCTTCGGTCAGAGCGCCGGCGCCGGACTCGTCACCGCCCTCCTGGCATCGCCGGCAGCCGAGGGGCTGTTCCACCGCGCCATCGCGCAGAGCCCGCCGGTCGGGTCGATGTACGGGCCCGAGCGGTCTGCAGCCGTCGCCCGGCGGTTCCTGGACCACCTGGGCCTCCCTCCTGGCGACGTCCAGGCCCTGCGCGACCTCCCTGTCGATGCGATCGTGGAGGCGGGGGCGGCGGTCTACACCGAGGTGCCGCGGACGCATCCCGGCACTCTCGCCTTCGCGCCGAGCGTCGGCGACGATCTGCTGCCGGAGTCGCCGCTGCGCGTACTCAGCGAGGGCCGCGGGCTGCCCGTGCCGCTCATCATCGGGACCAATCACGACGAGGCGACCCTGTTCCGCCTGATGCGGTCGCCCCTCCTGCCGATCCGCCGCGCGGCGCTCGAGCGTATGTTCGCAGCGATGCGCGACGAGCAGGCGGGAACCGGCGGGCGCGACCGCGTCGTTCTGCCACCCCGCGAGCGGGTGCTGGCCGCCTATTCGGGCCTCCGGCTCACCCGCAGTGTGCGCGTCGCGACGGACATCGCCTTCCGGATGCCCGCGCTCTGGCTGGCCGCGGGACACGCTGCCGTCGCCCCCACCTACCTGTACCGTTTCGACTTCGCTCCACCGCTGCTCCGGCTCACCGGGATCGGCGCGGCGCACGCCACGGACCTCCCGTACGTCTGGGGCGAGTTCGGAGGGCTCCCGCACGATCCGTCGTTCCTTCTCGGCGGCCGGCGCGCTGCGACGGCGGTGTCCGTGAGTGTCCGGGCACGGTGGACGGCGTTCGCACACGGAGGTGAGCCTGGCCAGGGATGGGCTGTGTACGGTCCGGACGACCGCTCGACCCTGGTCATCGACCGCCGGGATCGGTCGGTGCGCGACCTCGACGCAGCCCTTCGTGCCGGGTGGGGCGAGCAGGTCCTGTCCTTCGGCTGAGCGTTCTCCTAGACTCGCCCGTATGGTGCTGCTGCCTCTGCTGACCTTCGCGCTGTTCGTCTTCGCGCTCGTCGACATCATCATTCGCCCCGGCGACCAGGTGCGTCACCTGCCGAAGCTGGCGTGGGTGTTCATCGTCATCCTGCTGCCGCTCATCGGCAGCATCCTGTGGTTCGCCGTCGGCCGGGAGTACCAGCAGTCGTCGTCGCACCGGAGCACGCTGCGCATGCCGGCGGCGCGCAACCGGTCGCCCTACAGCGCCCCCAGCACCGAAGCGCCCTACGGCGGTCCCAGCAGCACGGAGGCGCAACTCGCCGCTCTCGAACGCGAGATCGAGGCGGCCGAGCGCGACCTCCGCATCCGCCGCCTCGAGGAGGAGCTGCGGCACCGCAACGACGCCGGCGAGCCTGCCTAGCCGATCCGCGGGCGGCGCGCCGTCTTCAGGCCGCGCGGCCGCTCCGGTCCACGCGCCAGACCCAGACCGCGCCGGCCAGCAACGTGGTCACCAGCACTCCCGAGCCCACCGCGGCCACGATCACCGGCACCACTCCCAGCGGGGCGACGCAGAGCTCGATCAAGCCCACCGCAGCCACCAGCACCGAGGTCGCGCCCACGAGGGAGGCGGAAACGGCGGCCACCGTGTCGAGCTCGAGCCGGCCTTTCGGTCCGGACTCGGGTTCGGATTCGGGTGCGACAAGCGCCTGCTCCGCAATCGGAGGCGATGAGGGCTCGGAAACGAGGGGAAACTGTTGGGTCATACCCTCAGAGACGAGGGCACCGGTCGTTTCGTGACGCACGAGACCCGGCACATCGAGCCGGCTGCGGGACTCGAACCCGCGACCGCTCGCTTACAAGGCGAGTGCTCTACCAACTGAGCTAAGCCGGCGTGGCGGTCGCCCGCCGACACCATCCTAGGGCAGCGGTCAGGCCGATCAGCCGCCCGGTGTCGGTGTCGGCGTGGGAGTGGCGGTCGAGGTGTACTCGTCGCCCTGCGACTGCAGGATGAACGCCTTGAAGTCGTCCGCGTCCGTCAGCGAGCCGGTGTACGGCTTGCCGTTGACCAGCACGAGCAGCGCGTTCGTCATCTTCGGGACATCCGAGTGCGGGATGGGGCCGCTGAGCGCGCGGTCGCTTGCCGTGGTCACCCAGCTCTTGAAGCGCCCGTCGTCGATGCACGAATCGATCTCACTGGCGCTTTCCGCGCCCGCGGCCTCCACGCGCTGCTTCAGCAGCTGATCGCTGAGTCCGGGCCCGCCCTCGGCCGGTTGCTTCTCGAACAGCGAGGCGTTGAACTTCCAGAAGGCGTTCGGGTCGTAGTTGGCGACACAGGCGGCAGCATTCGCCGCACGGAGCGAGTACTTCGTGCCTGCCGAGTGGCTCGTGTAGATGGCGACCGGGTGCATCTCCACCGTCACGGCGCCGTTCTTGACCAGGGGTTCCAGCTGCTTCAGGTTGGTGCGCTGGAAGTCTCCGCACAGCTTGCACAGATAGTCGGCGTAGATCCGGATGTCGACCGTGCTGGCCTTCGGGTCCGGCGTGCTGGCGACCGGCTTGGCGTCGGGCGCGAGGGCCATCGTGGTCTTCACTTTGAGGCCGGAGCCGACCACGACACCGTCGCTGGCCATGTTCTTCGGGCCGGGCACCGGCGGCCGAATGGCGCTCATGATGACGACGGCCACGATGGCGAGGACGGCGATGACCCCGATCGTGATGCCTCCACCGAGGAGGGCGCGGCGACGGCGTTCTTTGCGCTGGTGCGAGGTGCGGAGCTGGCGAGCTTTCTCCCGTGCGGCAGCGCGGACATCGCCGGGCCGGCTGTCGTCGGGATCGGTCATTTGGCTCATATCTTCCGGGTAGGGCTCTCGGGATCGAACGGGCCGCGCGGGGGACGCGGCGGGTGGCGCACTTGCCGCACGCACACAACCGGGACAGCGTAAACCGGCAGTCTGGGAATCGACCAGACGGTGGCTGGACGCACGACCACAGCGGGCACAGCGTCGGCGGGTCGCTCGCGGAGCCGGTTCACGGTCCGGTCGAGAGCAGGTCCCCCTATGCCATATTATGGCCAGTGGCATCGACGCCATCGGATGTCGACGTCACATTCATCCATTCACAACGGATCGTCCGGCACGTACCTGCCGGTGAAGGAGAAACGAACAACATGGCGACAGTCACTTACGACAAAGCGACCCGGCTCTACCCGGGATCAACCCGCCCCGCAGTGGACGCACTCGACCTGGAGATCGCAGACGGGGAATTCCTCGTTCTCGTCGGTCCCTCGGGTTGCGGTAAGTCCACCTCCCTGCGCATGCTCGCGGGCCTCGAAGAGGTCAACGACGGCAACATCTTCATCGGTGAGCGCAACGTCACCGATGTGCCGCCGAAGGACCGCGACATCGCGATGGTCTTCCAGAACTACGCGCTGTACCCGCACATGACCGTCGCCGAGAACATGGGCTTCGCGCTCAAGATCGCCGGTGTCGGCAAGGAGGAGCGCGCCCAGCGCGTCCTCGAGGCCGCCAAGCTGCTCGACCTGGAGCCGTACCTCGGCCGCAAGCCGAAGGCCCTCTCCGGTGGTCAGCGTCAGCGCGTCGCCATGGGCCGCGCGATCGTCCGTTCGCCCCAGGTGTTCCTCATGGACGAGCCGCTGTCGAACCTCGACGCGAAGCTCCGCGTTCAGACCCGTACGCAGATCGCCTCGCTGACGCGCCGTCTCGGCGTCACCACCGTCTACGTCACGCACGACCAGACCGAGGCGCTGACCATGGGCGACCGCATCGCGGTGCTCAAGGATGGCGTCCTGCAGCAGGTCGGCACCCCGCGCGACCTGTACGCACAGCCGAACAACGTGTTCGTCGCCGGCTTCATCGGCAGCCCGGCCATGAACCTGTTCTCGGCCGACGTCACCGACGGCGGCGTCAAGTTCGGCACCTCGGTCGTCCCGATCGAGCGCGAGACCATCGCGAACGCCGGCTCGTCTGTCACCATCGGCGTCCGTCCGGAGGACGTCGTCGTCTCGTCGACCGAGGGGACGGGCCTGAAGGTCACCGTCGACCTCGTCGAGGAGCTCGGCGCCGACGGCTACCTGTACGGCCACTCCGAGATCGACGGCAAGCGCACCGACATCGTCGGCCGCGTCGACGGTCGCGTCCACCCGAACGCGGGCGACACGGTCTACATCACCCCGAAGCCGGGCCACGTCCACGCGTTCCACGCGGAGTCGGGCGAGCGCCTCGGCGGGGCGGTCGTCGACTAAGCCCGTAGGCTTATCAGCCAAGGAGCGATTCCTCACTCTGCCGCAGTCCGGATCGGGCTGCGGCAGAGTGCTTTCTCACCACCGACCGGAGGACCATCGTGGCCGGATCCGTCAACATCACCGCAGCGACCGTCGACCCGGCGCTCCTCGACCTCCCGTGGAACATCCCCCTGGAGGACTGGTCGAACCAGCACATCGCGCTGCTGCCCAAGGGCATCAGCCGTCACCTGGTGCGGTTCGCCAACCTCTCCGGGTACGTCATCGCGATCAAGGAGACGACGGCCGAGATGGCGCAGCGCGAGTACGACATGTTGCGCACCCTGCAACGCTACGACGTGCCGTGCGTCGACCCGGTCGCGGTCATCAAGAACCGCACGGACGACGACGGAACGCCGCTGAACGCCGCACTGGTCACCCGCCACCTGAAATTCTCGCTCCCCTACCGCGCCCTCTTCTCGCAGACGCTGCGACCGGACACCGCCACACGCTTGGTCGACGCGCTCGCAGTGCTGCTGGTTCGCCTCCACATCGTCGGCTTCTTCTGGGGTGACGTGTCGCTGTCCAACACGCTGTTCCGCCGCGACGCCGGCGCTTTCGCCGCCTACCTGGTGGATGCGGAGACCGGTCAGCTGTACGAGGGCGGCCTCTCGAACGGCCAGCGCGAGAACGACCTGGAGATCGCGCGGGTCAACATCGCGGGCGAGCTGATGGACCTGGAGGCCGGCGGCCGCGCCGACGAGGAGCTGGACCCGATCCGCCTCTCCGAGGGCATCGTCGCCGCCTACCGTTCGCTCTGGAAGGAGCTGACCGGCAGCGAGTCGTTCTCGTCGTCCGAGCGCTGGCGCATCAGCGAGCGCGTCGAGCGCCTCAACGAGCTCGGCTTCGACATCGAGGAGCTGGCGATCAAGACGTCGGAGGAGGGCACGAAGGTGCGCATCCAGCCGAAGGTCGTGGACGCCGGGCACCACCAGCGCCGCCTGTTGCGCCTCACCGGCCTCGACACCGGCGAGAACCAGGCCCGCCGCCTGCTCAACGACCTGGACTCGTACGCTGCGACCCTCGGCAAGGAGGGCCTCGACGAGGAGGCCATGGCGCACGAGTGGCTGCTGCGCGTGTTCGAGCCGGTCATCCGCTCCATCCCCGCCGACCTGAAGGGCAAGCTGGAGCCGGCCGAGGTCTTCCACCAGCTGCTGGAGCACCGCTGGTTCATGTCGCAGAAGGAGGGGCGCGACGTACCTCTGGCCGAAGCGCTGACCTCCTACATCAACGACATCCTGCGGCACCGCCGGGACGAGGCGACCGTGATCGCCCCGCCGACGGAGACCATCGCCATTCCGGTGCTGGGCGCAGCCGCGACGGACGACGACGAGGACGAGGACGACTGGCGCTCGAAGGTCTGAGCGCCGCGCGTCGGCGCCCGTTCGTCACATCCGCCGCTGCTCGCGCAGGTGCTGACGTGACGAACGGCGTCGTTCAGACGCGGCCGCCGGCCTCGGCGCGGAGCTTGGAGATCTCGTAGAGCGTGACGCTCGCCGCGATTCCGGCGTTGAGCGACTCGGTGGAGGCACTGATCGGGATGGACACCACGGCGTCACAGGTCTCGGTCACCAGTCGCGAGAGGCCTTTGCCTTCGCTGCCGACGACGATCACCACGGGGTGGTCGGCGAAGGACAGGCCGGGAAGGGAGGTGTCCCCTCCGCCGTCGAGGCCGAGGACGAAGACGCCGGCCTTCTTGAAGTCCTGAAGCGTTCGCGTCAGGTTGGACGCCATCGCGACGGGCGTCCGTGCGGCGGCGCCGGCAGACGTCTTCCAGGCGGACGCGGTCATGCCGACCGATCGGCGCTGCGGGACGATGACGCCCTGACCGCCGAAAGCCGCGGTCGAGCGGATGATCGCACCGAGGTTGCGCGGATCGGTGATGCCGTCGAGGGCGACGAACAGCGGCGTCTTGCCGGAGCGGATGGTCTGGTCGAGCAGGTCACCGGGGTGGGCGTACTCGTACGGCGGCACCTTCAGCGCCACCCCCTGATGCACCGCGTCACGGCCGGCGAGCCGGTCGAGCTCCGGGCGCATGACTTCCAGCATGGGCAGGTTGCGGCGAGTCGCGATGGAGAGGATCTCCTTCATCCGGTCGTCGAACTCGACGCGAGCCGCAATGTAGAGCGTCGTCGCGGGGATGGCGGCGCGCAGCGCCTCCAGCACCGAGTTCCGGCCCGTCACGATCTCGCTCTCGTCACCGGTCTTGGCGCGACGCGAAGCACCCGACGCACCACGAGGGGCGCCGTCGCGGCCACCGCGCAGTTCGGCTTTGGCGGCCGCCCGCTCGCGGAGGGCCTTCGCCTTGCCCGCGGGGTGGTAGTCCCTGTCCTCCGCCTTCGGGGTCGGCCCGCGACCCTCCAGTGCCTTGCGGCCGTGACCGCCGGTGCCCACCTGGGCGCCCTTCTTGCTCTTGCGCACCGCCCCGGCGCGGGGCTTTCCACCCGAGTTCTTCATGATCCGATGCTCCAATGCGACCCCGTCGGGGTGTCTTCGATGGTTATTCCTGCCGCGGTCAGCTCGTCGCGGATGCGATCGGCTGCCGCGAAGTCTCGTGCGGCCCGGGCGTCCTGCCGGTCGGCCAGCAGCCGGCCGATCAACTCGCCGAGTGCCGACTCCGCCGCCGTCGAGCCGCCGGTCCGCCACTGCGGCGACAGCGGGTTGATGCCCAGCACCTCCGTCATGGCGAGCGCGTGCCCGCGTGCAGTGGCGGCCGCCTCCAAGTCTTCCGCATCCAGCGCCGCGTTCCCTGAACGCACGGTGTCGTGCAGCACGGCGAGCGCCTGCGGCACCGCCAGGTCGTCGTCCATCGCCTCGGCGAAGGCGTACGGGACGACCTCGACACCGTGGCCGGCGAACCGGGTGCCGGCGAGGCGCCGCTCGACGCGCTCGAAGAAGCCCGCGATGCGATCGAGCGCGGCCTCGGCCTCGGCCAGCGAGCCGTCGTTGAAGTCGATGGTCGACCGGTAGTGCGCCGAGCCGAGGTAGTAGCGGACGACCAGCGGGCGTGCGGCACCGAGCAGGTCGGCCGCGTAGACCGAGTTGCCGAGCGACTTGCTCATCTTCTGGCCGTTGACGTGCACCAGCCCGTTGTGCACCCAGTAGTTCGCGAACGCATCGCCGGCCGCCGTCGACTGGGCAACCTCGTTCTCGTGGTGTGGGAAGCGCAGGTCGAGGCCGCCGCCGTGGATGTCGAACTGCGGTCCCAGGTATCGCCGCGACATCGCGGAGCACTCGATGTGCCATCCTGGCCGGCCGTCGCCCCACGGCGAGGGGAATGCGGCGGACTCGGGCTCGTCGGCCTTGCGTCCCTTCCACAGGGCGAAGTCGCGCGGGTCGCGCTTCGCGCGCGGGTCGGCGTCCGCCGCTGCCTCCATGTTGTCGATGCTCTGCCGGGTCAGCTCGCCGTACGACGGCCAGCTCTTCACGTCGAAGTAGACGTCGCCGGAACCGTCGGCGGCCACGTAGGCGTGATCCGCTGCGATCAGACGCTCGATCAGCTCCTGCATCTGCGGGATGCTGGCGGTCGCGCGCGGCTCGTAGGTCGGCGCCTGCACGCCGAGCGCCCGGTAGGCGTCGGTGAACTCCAGCTCGAAACGGTAGGCGAGCGCCCACCACTCCTCACTCCCCCCGGCCGCCTGTGCGGCCGCGGCGTTCACCAGGATCTTGTCGTCGATGTCGGTGACGTTGCGCACCAGGGTGACGTCGAACCCGCGGTACGTCATCCAGCGGCGCAGCTGGTCGTACACCAGGGCCGAGCGCAGGTGGCCGATGTGCGGCGACGACTGGACGGTCGGTCCGCACACGTACATGCCGACCTCGCCGTCGCGCAGCGGGACGAAGTCGCGCAGGGCGGACGCCTTCGTGTCGAAGAGTCGCAGAGTCACGCCCACCAGCCTAGAGGGAGCAGCGGCTAGGAGGCGGCGCGCTGGGCGAGCTCCTCGTTCACCGGCCCGAACGCGACGCGGTCGAGCAGCAGCTCGATGTGCGCGATCCGCCCCTCCCGCACGGTCAGCAGTTCGACGCAGCGCACCGCGCCGGCCGCCGTGTCGGTGACGAAGTCGTAGACCACGCAGGCGCGGTCGCCGGCACTGAACACCTCTCGGATCTCGTTACGGACCAGCGCGGGCAGCAGCCGGTGCAGCGCCTTCAGCCAGCCTTCCTTGTCGAGGGTCGACCCCGCGAACTCGGCGACCAGCGCGACGTCGAGCAGGTCGTCGAGCGGGTCCTCATCGTGCGCGCCCACCGCCTGGATGTACTTGCGTGCGACCGTCTCCGCGTCGGTCTCCGCGTCCGTGGCTGCCATGTCCCGTCCTTCCCACGCCGCTGCCCGCGGCGCTCCACGGGCCACAGTAGGCCAGGGGACGGCCCTCGGCCAGCAGCCTGTCGCCGATCGAGAGGCCGTCTGGACAGGACGAGAGGCCGTCAGGACAGGAGCAACGCCGTCGCCTGCGCCGTGACGCCCTCGCCGCGGCCGGTGAAGCCCAACCCGTCTGTGGTGGTCGCGCCGAGGGAGACCGGCGCGCCCAGGATGGACGACAGCCGCTCCTCCGCCTCGGCCCGGCGGGCGCTGAGCTTCGGCCGGTTGCCGATCACCTGCACCGCGACGTTCCCGATCCGGAAGCCGGCCCCCTCGACCCGCCGCCGCGCCTCCGTGAGGAAGACGTCGCCGTGCGCACCCGAGAACCGCGGGTCGCCCGTCCCGAACACGCCGCCGATGTCGCCGAGGCCCGCGGCGGACAGCAGCGCGTCCACGATGGCGTGCGCGACCGCATCGCCGTCGCTGTGGCCGGCCAGCCCCGGCTCGCCCGGCCAGTGCAGACCGGCCAGCCACAGCTCAGTGCCGGGGTCGACGGCGTGCGTGTCGCTTCCGGTGCCGATGCGCGGCACCGTCCGGCCCGCGAGCAGGTCCTCCGCCCGCTGCAGGTCCCAGGGCGTCGTCACCTTGAACGCGCGCGCGTCACCGGGCACCACATCCACCCGGAAACCCGCCGCCGCCACCAGACCCGCGTCATCGGTCTCGTCGCTCTTCGCGAGGGCGTACGCGGTCAGCAGCTGCTCGCGCGGGAAGGCCTGCGGCGTCTGCACGGCCGACAGCGCCGACCGGTCCACCGTCTCGTGCACTGCGCCATCGGGGCCGACCCGCTTGACGGTATCGGCGACCGGTAGCCCGGGCACCACGCCGTAGCCGCGCTCGAGCACGGCATCCACGACGGCGTCGAAGAGGGATGCGGGCGCCAGAGCGCGCGCGGCGTCGTGCACCAGGACGACGTCGATGCGCGGGTCGACGACGGCGAGGCCCTCGGCGACCGACCGCTGGCGGGAGTCGCCCCCGGCGACGACGGTCACCGGCCGCCCGGTCACCCGCTCGGACAGCTCGCTCGCTTCCTGCAGCAGGTCCGCCGGCGCTACGACGATCGGGTCGGCCGCGTGGCGCATGCCGCGGACGGCATGGAGCGAATGCTCCAGCAGCGTCCGCCCTTGGAGGGTCACGAAGGCTTTCGGGCGCCCCGCGCCCAGCCGCGTCCCGGAGCCCGCTGCCACGACAACGACAGCAACCCGGGTCCCTGTGTTCTCCACGCACCCACCGTACCGGCCCGCGCCGTCGCGCGTGCTGTCCGTCGACACGTATGCGTCTGCTCGCCGCGCCGCAGACGCGACAAAGCGCCACAGCCTGTACCGGGAACGACGAAGGCCCCGCTGCGTGGCAGCGGGGCCTTCGTCGGAACGGCTCTAGGAGGCCAGTACCTCGTCGAGCAGGCTCGAAGCCTTCTCGTCGTCGGTCTTCTCGGCCAGCGCCAACTCGGAGATCAGGATCTGCCGGGCCTTGGCGAGCATGCGCTTCTCGCCTGCGGAGAGACCGCGGTCCTGATCGCGACGCCACAGGTCGCGGACGACCTCGGACACCTTGATGACGTCGCCGGAGGCGAGCTTCTCAAGGTTGGCCTTGTAGCGGCGGGACCAGTTGGTGGGCTCCTCGGTGAAGGGAGCTCGCAGCACCTCGAACACGCGGTCGAGGCCCTCCTTGCCGATGACATCGCGAACGCCGACCAAGTCGACGTTCTCAGCGGGAACCTCGATGGTGAGGTCGCCTTGAGTCACATTGAGCTTGAGGTATAGCTTCTCTTCACCCTTGATGATTCTCTTCTTGACTTCGGTGATCGTTGCGGCACCGTGGTGCGGATAGACGACTGTCTCGCCAACCTCGAAAAGCATAGATTTGTTGTCCCTTCAGCAATGAATAGGATACCACACGAGGCTCGTGCTAAGGTTCGCCCTCACGCCTCCCGGGCCCGCAGCGCGCCTCTCCCGATGGGATAGGGTTGGACTGAAAATTCCACCGGGAGGGTCATCCGTGAAAGCTCGAGTCGCGACGTCCGTCGCCCTCGCCCTGGCCGTCGCACTCGGGACCGCGGGATGCGGTTTCGTCGCTCCGCAGGCCACCACCAAGCACTACGACGCGAGTGACGGAGTGAGCGGCTCGGTCGGCACCGTCGACGTCCGCAACGCGATGATCATCACGGATGCGAAGAACGGCACCGTCGGAAACCTCGTGGTCACTCTGGTGAACACGGGCAACGCGACCCAGCAGGTGTCGATCAGCGCCGGCGACGGCAGTTCCTCCGCTGCGCGGGTCACGGTGAAGCCGGGCCAGGTGAAGCAGCTCGGGCAGGACCCTGAGAACGGCAGTGCCAGCGACATCCTGATCCCGGAATTCACCACGAAGCCGGGCGGCCTGTACTCCGTCTACTTCCGGTACGGCGACCAGACCGGCGTGAACCTCACGGTCCCTGTGCTCGACGGACAGCTCCCCGAGTACGCGAGCCTCGTGCCGCCGACCATCCTGCCGGCCGCCCAGTAACGCTGCCCGTAACGCCGCTCGGTCGGTAACGGCGGCGCTCAGGCGTTGAAGCGGTACCCGAGCCCGCGCACGGTGACCAGCATCCGCGGCTCGGACGGTGTCTCCTCGATGCGCGAGCGGATGCGCTTGATGTGCACATCCAGCGTCTTGGTGTCGCCGAAGTAGTCGCTCCCCCACACCCGGTCGATCAGCTGACCCCTGGTCAGCACGCGACCGGCATTGCGCAGCAGCAGCTCGAGGAGCTCGAATTCCTTCAGCGGCATGGAGATCTCCGCGCCGCTCACGGCGACCGTGTGACGGTCGACATCCATCCGGACCGTGCCTGCCTCCAGCACGCCGTCGTCCTGCAGTTCCTCCTCCTCGACCCGCCGCCGCATGACCGCGCGGATGCGGGCGAGCAGCTCGCGCGACGAGTACGGCTTGGTGACGTAGTCGTCCGCTCCGAGCTCCAGCCCGACCACGATGTCCACCTCGGAGTCCTTGGCCGTCAGCATGATGATCGGCACGTTGGAGCGCGTCCGGATCTCGCGGCACACCTCCGTACCCGGGATCCCCGGCAGCATCAGGTCGAGAAGGATGAGGTCGGCGCCGTTCCGGTCGAACGCGGCCAGCGCGCTGGGCCCGTCCTCGGCGATCTCCACCTCGTAGCCCTCCCGCTTCAGCAGGTACGCGAGGGGCTCGCTGAGCGCGCCCTCATCCTCGACGAGCAGGATGGATGTCACTGGTTGTCTCCTATCGGGGGTCCGGCAGTGGAGGCTTCGGGGAGCCGGATGGTGAACGTGGAGCCGCGCCCGGGCTGCGACCAGACGCGCACCTCCCCGCCGTGGTTCTGGACGGCGTGCTTGACGATGGAGAGCCCGAGGCCAGTGCCACCGGTGTTGCGGGAGCGGGCCTGATCCACCCGGAAGAAGCGCTCGAACACGCGGTCCAGGTCTTCCTCGGGAATGCCCTCGCCCTGGTCGGTCACCGCGATCTCGACGACGCCCCCGGCGTTGCGCACGCCGATCCCGATGCGGGAGTCGTCCGGGGAGTACTGGATGGCGTTCGAGATGAGGTTGTGCACGGCGGTCACCAGCAGGGCCTCGTTGCCGAAAACCAGCGCCTGCTTGTCCCCGCGCATCGCCAGCTCGATGTTCCGCGTCTCCGCCGCCACCCGGTTCTGGTCGATCGCCGCCTTGACCACCGTGCTCGCGGACAGCTCCGTGGCGGTCCCCAGCGCGTCCGTCGCCTGCAGCCGGCTCAACTCGATGATGTCCTGCGTGATGCGGGCGAGGCGCCGCGCCTCCTCCGAGAGCCGGAGCGCGAAGCGGCGCACCTGGTCGGGGTCGTCCGATGCGTCGTCGAGGGCCTCGGCGAGCAGGCCGACCGCCCCGATCGGGGTCTTCAGCTCGTGACTGATGTTGGCCACGAAGTCGCGGCGCACCGCATCCAGCCGGAACGACTCGGTGCGGTCCTCCGCCAGCAGCAGGACGTACCGGGAGCCCAGCCGGGCCACCCGAACGCTGAGGTGGATGTTCGCGTCGCCGAACGGGCCGCGCGACAGTTCGCGCTCCTCGGTGATCGACTCGCCGGTGCGTCGCACGTGGTCGACGAGCTCCACCAGGTGCGGATGCACGAGCGCACCGTTCCACACCAGACCGATCGAGTGGGCGCCGGGCGACGCCTTGATCACGTTGTTGGAGGGGTCGAGCACCACTCCTGCCGACTCCATCGCGTCGAGCACCTGATCCACGCCGTCCGGGACCGCCGGATTCGCGACCTGGACCGCATTGTGTCCGCGACGCTCGGCGATGTGCAGGACCCACACGAAACCGGCGCCGACGGCGAGCCCCAGGCCCAGCGACAGCAGCACCAACCAGGTGGAGTCCATGGCCCCAAGCGTACTGATTCGAATACACGCGCATGGACGCACGCCTCCACGGGCCGCGTCTTTTCGCGGGTACGTTAGACAGTGTTCAGCCCGGCGGCACCGATTGTTAACCTGTCGCGGCGAACATTCTTACGCCGGTCAGAGGGCCGGCATTCTGCGTGCCTGCACGCGAGGAAGGATCCACCCCATGCGCGAAGTCTTCCAGCAGGAGCTGGCGGAGGTTCAAGACCGCCTCGTCGAGATCGCCGAGCTGGTCGTCCGCTCCATCAAGAACGCCACGCAGGCGTTCAACGAGTCGGACGTGAGCCTCGCCGAGGACGTGATCGCCAACGACCACCGCATCGACGAGTTGACGGTGCTGCTCGACGAGCTGTCCATCCAGATCCTCGCCCGGCAGCAGCCGGTCGCGCGGGACCTCCGCATCGTGGTCAGCGCATTGCGCATAAGCGCGTCGCTGGAGCGGATGGGCGACATGGCGGAGCACATCGCCCAGCTCGCGCGTTACCGGTTCCCGGACAAGGTGGTGCCGAAGAGCCTGCGCTCGACGTTCGCCGAGATGGGCCGGCTGGATGTGCAGATCGCGGAGAAGCTGACCGAACTGCTGCGCTCGCAGGACATCCGCCTCGCGGACGAGATCCGCAACGACGACGACGACATCGACGAGCTGCACATCAGCGTCTTCGACAAGGTGCTCGGCGAGACGTGGAAGGGCCAAGCCGTCGACACGGTCGACGCGACCCTCGCCTCGCGCTACCACGAGCGCTTCGCGGACCACGCGGTGTCGATCGCCAAGAAGGTCCAGTACCTCGCCACCGGCGACTGGGCCCCCGACCTCCCCGCCTAACCCCCTCTCTGCTCCCCTCCCGCCCCACCGTCGAGTCCACACTTTTTGCACGCCCCCACGGCGTGTCGCGTGTAGAAAGTGTGGACTCGACGGTGGGTCGTGGCGCGAAGTTAGGCGGGCGGCAGGGGGACGCGAGCGGCGACGCGGCGGAGGCCACCGGGGGCTCGGGCTACGATGCACAGTTCCGTCAGGAGGGCGTGCTCGCCGGGGTGCAGGCGGCCGCGGCGCTGGTCCGTCGCGTGGGCACGGAAGTCCGCGCGGATGTGACGCTGGTCGCGGAGGGTCGCGCCCGTCGCATCCAGCGCATCCACCAGGGACGTGTGCAGGGCGACGAGCGCAGCGGACCCGCGCAGTACGGTCACCGGCACCGTGCCGTGCGTGCCGAAGCGCTCGCGCGTCGCACCGGCGATGGGGATGGGCGGCACGAGCGGCACCAGCGCGGCCACCTGGTCCGCCGCCAGCTCCGTCTCGAACGGAGGGACCACCGTCACGTGCAGCGGCCAGTCCGTGGCCGGAAACTCGTCCGGAGACACGTCGCCGCCGCGCCCCGGAAGGAACGCGACGACGACGAACGTGCTGGTCGTGGCTACTTCTTGCCCTGGGCGGCTACGGCGGCGGCACCGGCGGCGGCGGCCTCCGGGTCGAGGTAGTACGACGGCTCCAGCGGGGCGAAGTCGTCGTCGAGCTTGTAGACGAGCGGGATGCCGGTCGGGATGTTGAGCCCGGCGATGTCCTCACCTGAGATGCCGTCGAGGTGCTTCACCAGCGCGCGCAGCGAGTTGCCGTGCGCGGTGACCAGCACCGTCTTGCCGCCGGCGAGGTCGCGGGTGATGTCCGACTCCCAGTAGGGCAGCATCCGGGCGATGACGTCTTTGAGGCACTCGGTCCGGGGGACGTCGTCGCCGAGGCCGGCGTAGCGCGGGTCGCCCACCTGCGAGAACTCACTGTCGTCGGGCAGCGGCGGCGGCGGAACGTCGAACGACCGGCGCCACAGCTGGAACTGCTCCGGTCCGTACTTCTCGAGCGTCTCCGCCTTGTCGAGGCCCTGCAGCGCACCGTAGTGGCGCTCGTTGAGCCGCCACGACCGCTGCACCGGGACCCAGAGCCGGTCGGCGACGTCGAGCGCGTAGTTCGCCGTCTGGATGGCACGGGTGAGCACCGAGGTGTGCAGCACGTCGGGTGCGAGCCCCGAGTCGCGGAGCAGCTCACCGGCCCGCTTGGCCTCGGCGACGCCGGTCTCGCTGAGACGTACGTCGACCCAGCCGGTGAACAGGTTCTTCTCGTTCCACTCACTGCTGCCGTGGCGCAGGAGGATCAGGGTGTAGGGAGCGGCCATGCCCCCAATCTATCGGGTGACGGTGGTCCGCTGCCGCGCTGGCAGACTGGAGCCATGGCTTCCGGCGCGGTCGGCACGGTGACGCGTGGCACGACGAACACCAACCGGCTGCGCCGCGTCGACCGGTGGATCGCGGCGCTCCCCGAGCTGCGCCGCGCCCGCGACCCTCTGGTGGTGGACCTCGGCTACGGCGCCAGCGGCGTCACCGCGCTCGAACTGCATCAGCGGCTAGCGAAGGCGCGACCCGAGGTGGAGGTCGTCGGGCTGGAGATCGAGCCGGGGCGGGTGCGGACGGCGAACGAGCAGCTCGCTCGGCTGCGGGCCGGCGCGACGGGCTTCGATCCGTCGGCGCGCATCCGCTTCGGCCTGGGCGGCTTCGAAGTGCCACTTCCGGACGGTCGCCGGGCCACTGTCATCCGCGCCTTCAACGTGCTGCGGCAGTACCGCGAGGTCGATGTGGCGGCCGCATGGGGGCGGATGCGGTCCCGCCTCCAGCCCGGAGGCCTGCTGGTCGAGGGCACCTGCGATGAGATCGGCCGGATCGCCAGCTGGGTCGCGCTGGATGCGGACGGGCCGCGATCGCTCACCGTGTCCCTGCGCCTGCGCGGGCTGGACGCGCCGTCTGTCGTTGCGGAGCGGCTTCCGAAGGCGCTCATCCACCGCAACGTCCCCGGTGAGCGGGTGCACCGGTTCCTCTCGGAGCTCGACCGCGAGTGGCGCATCCAGTCGCCGCTCGCCGCCTACGGCCCCCGTCAGCGCTGGATCGCGGTGGCGCAGGCGATGCGCAGCGCCGGCTGGCCGGTGGTCGGCGGCCGGACGCGGTGGCGGTTGGGCGAGCTGACGGTGGAGTGGGAGGCGGTTGCGCCGGCGGAGTGAACGGTGGCCTCAGGCGCGCGGGGTGCGGGTGACCGCGCCGAGCCGGGGCAACCGTGGGACGTGCGCCTCCGCGCCCGCCTCGGGCGGCACCACGATCTCCTGCGCGGCGGCGACGTTGGTTCCGTCCGCCTCCACGGTGAGTGTCGCATCCGGTCTGGTCGACCGCTTGACCACCGCCAGGGCGATCGGTCCGAGCTCGTAGTGCAGGGCGACCGACGTGACCGCGCCCACCTCCTGCCCGTCCAGCGACACGGCGGCACCGGGCTGGGGATGCACGCCCTCCGAACCGTCCAGATGCAGCATCACCAGCCGCCGCGGGGGATGCCCCAGGTTGTGGACCTTGGCCACTGTCTCTTGCCCCCGGTAGCACCCCTTGCTCAGGTGGACGGCCGTGCGCAGCCAGTCCAGCTCGTGCGGAATGGTCCGCTCGTCGACCTCGGTCGAGAACCGGGGCCGCCATGCGGCGATCCGGAGCGCGTCGGCTGCCAGCGTGCCGGCCGACGCCAGCTCGCCGGACAGCACCCGGGCGACCAGCGAGGGCAGCGCGTCGCGTGGCACCAGGCGCTCGCTCCACGTCCATCCGGCGCCGGGATGCTCGCCCTGCGCGTACTGGTGCCCACCGGGCGTCACAGCGTGCCACGGGTCTCGCCAGATGAGCGGGACACCGTTCGGGGCGGCGATCGGCAGCGGAGGATCGGCCAGCGTGCCGATCGTGGCCAGGTCGGCGGAGCGGTCGGCGAGTTCGACCCGCAGCATGAAGCGCATGGAGTCGAGCCACCCCAGGAGTCCGGCGGCTTCCGGCCGGTCGACGAGCATCCACAGCGTCTCGCCGTCGTCGATCAGGCGGACGGCGTGCTCGACGCGACCGGTCACATCCAGCAGCAGTGTCTCCGACGACTCCCCCGGTTGGAGTCCGGTGAGCGCCTGACTCGTCAACGAGTTCAGCCAGCTCAGCCGGTCGGGGCCCTGGATGGTCAGCACCGCACGGTCGGACAGGTCGACGATCGCGGCACCCTCAGCCAGTGCCCGCTGCTCGCCGAGCGGATTGCCGTAGTGCGACGGCACGCCGACATCGGCGAGGTCGACCGCGCCAGCTAGGTCGAGGAAGGGCGAACGCTCCGTCATGATCGCCTCAGTCGACCTTGGCGAGGCGGGCCGACGCGTGCGTGCGCAGCTCCTGCCCGAGGGCGGCGATGTCCCACGCCCAGAGCAGGTGGTTCTCCACCAGCCCGTACAGGCGCGTCGCCGCGGTGTACTCCTTCGCACCGGCCGTGCGCAGGACAGCGTCGGTCGCAAGATCGATGCGCGGACCGGCCACCTGCCCGAGGTAGAGCTCGCTCACGCCATCCGGGTGGATGATCGACACGTCGATCTCGAAGGCGCCGTTCGAGGTCCGCAGCGCCTCGACCGACTGGGCCGTGTTGAACGGTCGCGTTCCGCTGCCCGGAAGCATCGCCGGACCGGAGTCGCCCTCGACGAGCTTGCGGTGCAGCCTCCAGTAGCCCGTCTCGGCGGCGAGCGGCGTCTGCTCCTCATCGAGCACCCAGGAGGTCGACGAGTAATTCAGGTAGCCGAGACCGTCGTGGCTGAAGCTGATCCGCTGGCCGAACTCCAGCTGGGTGTGCTCCTCGCCGACGGCGTAGTCGATCACGCCCGTGCCCTCCCAGATCCCGATCAACCAGGACAGGGGCACCAGCTCGGCGGGGAGGTCGGTCGGGATCTCGATCATGATCCGCGCCTCCCGGCTCAGCGCTGACCGCGGAAGAGGTTGTAGACCACCAGTCCGGAGACGCCGAGGATGGCGAGCGTTGCCAGGCCCAGAAGGCCGACGAAGAAGAGTTCGAGAGCGACCAGCATGCGACCAGTCTAACCAGCAGCCGCCGACATTCGGGCGGAGCGGCTCAGGCCAGGCCCGAGATGAGGGCGAGGATGCCGCCGATCAGCCCCAGCACCACGAAACTGCCGGCCAGCGTCGCGGCCAACCGGGTGACGAATCCGTCCTTCTGCTGCGTTGCCAGCTGGGCGACGAACGCGAGAAGTGCGCAGACGGCGAGCGCCAGCGACAGCCAGGAGGCGTAGGCGGCCGGGCGGGAGAGCACGCCGATCAGGATGCCGAGCACGAGTGCGACCAGCCAGATCGAACCGATGCTGGTGACGGTGACCCACCGCGGAAGCGCGGGCTGCACGGGACCGGCGGCCGCCGCTGGGCCCAGCGCGTGCGGTACGTGGTTCTCCGGTGTCTCGTCGCTCACCCTCCCATTGTGCCCCGCGCGGCCCGACCGCGGCTGTCCGGAAGGACGACCCCGCGTTTCCGGTAGCATTACGGCACCAGACGGATGAGGAGGAATGCGTGGCGCAACTTCTTATCCTCACGTCTGCGTCGGGTTCGTCCGCCTCCAGCACCACCGGGGCGATCAGTTCCTCCGTCGGCGATTCCGCCGGTCCGGGCGCCGAGGTGCTGCCCGCGCTGGCGCTGCTGAGCCACCGCGTCCGCCAGATCCCCGCCGAGCCGGCCTCTCTCATCAACGCGCCGAGCTGCGACCTCATCTTCGTGGATGCCCGCCGCGACCTGGCGAGCGCTAAGTCGCTCTGCAAGATCCTCACCACCACCGGGGTGACGGTCCCGCTGCTGCTCGTGCTGACGGAGGGCGGGCTCACCGCCGTGAGCGCCGACTGGGGCGTCAGCGACGTCGTGCTCGATGTGGCGGGCCCCGCCGAGGTGGATGCGCGCATCCGGCTCGCAATCGGCCGCCAGACCCAGGAGCACTCGCAGTCGAAGATCCAAGCCTCCGGCGTCACCATCGACGAAGCCAGCTACTCGGCGAAGGCGCACGGCCGTCAGCTCGACCTCACTTTCAAGGAGTTCGAGCTGCTCCGCTTCTTCGCGACGCATCCGTCTCGGGTGTTCACGCGCGAGCAGTTGCTCAGCGAGGTGTGGGGTTACGACTACTTCGGCGGGACGCGGACGGTCGACGTCCACGTCCGTCGCCTCCGCGCGAAGCTGGGCGACCTGGAGTCGCTGATCGGGACCGTGCGCAACGTCGGCTACCGCTTCAACGTCTACGAGGAGGACAACGACCGCCTCCCGACGTCGGTCCGTTCCTGAGTCCATTCATCCACAGGCAGCGTTTATCCACCGTTTACGTGCGACCGTCCCGGGCGCTTGCCCGCGGTGACATGATGGGTGGATGGACGAGCGCACCACTCTGGAGAACGGCCTTTTCGACACAGGGCTGGGCGGGAGCCTGGGCAGCGACTTCGACGACGACTTCGCTCCCTTCATCTACGAGCCCGACCCGTCCCTCCCCGAGAACCGCTACCTCGACCGTGAACTGAGTTGGCTCGCCTTCAATCAGCGGGTGCTCGAGCTGGCTGAAGACCCACTCCTGCCGGTGCTGGAGCGCGCGAACTTCCTGGCGATCTTCGCCAGCAATCTCGACGAGTTCTTCATGGTGCGGGTCGCCGGCCTGAAGCGCCGCATCGCGACCGGCCTGGCCGTGCCGACCAATGTCGGGCGTGCGCCGCAGGAGGTGCTGGCCGATATCTCCGAGATGGCGCACGAGCTGCAGCTGCGGCACGCCCGCGCCTACCACGACCTGGTGCAGCCGGAGCTCAGCAAGGCCGGCATCACGGTGGCGACCTGGGATGAGTTGGATGAGGCCGACCGGGCACAGATGCGCGAGGTGTTCTCGCAGCAGATCTTCCCGGTGCTGATGCCCCTCGCGGTCGACCCCGCCCACCCCTTCCCCTACATCTCCGGCCTCTCGCTCAACCTGTCGGTTCGCGTGCGCAACTCCCGTACCGGCAAGGAGCAGTTCGCCCGGCTCAAGGTGCCGCAGATGCTGCCGCGGTTCGTCCGCATCGACCAGCGCGAAGGGCTGGGCCAGGTCCGGTTCATCATGCTCGAAGACTTGATCGCCAACCACCTGGGCGACCTCTTCCCCGGCATGGAGATCCTCGAGCACCACGTCTTCCGCATCACCCGCAACGAAGACGTCGAGATCGACGAAGACGAGACCGAGAACCTCATCCAGGCCCTGGAGCGGGAGCTGCTGCGGCGCCGGTTCGGTCCGCCGATCCGGCTCGAGGTCACCGACGACATGGACCCGGTCACCCTCGGGCTGCTGGTCCGCGAACTCGACGTGACCGAGCAAGAGGTCTACCGACTGCCCGCACCCCTCGACCTCGGCGGGCTGTTCGACCTGGCCAAGATCGACCGGCCCGACCTGCACTACCCCAACCACGTTCCGACCACCCCGGCGCAGTTGATGCCGAGCGAGCCGAACGCCAAGCCGGACATCTTCGCTGCCATCTCGCGGCAGGACGTCCTCGTGCACCACCCGTACGAGTCCTTCGCCACGAGCGTCCAGGCGTTCCTGGAGCAGGCGGCGGCCGACCCGCATGTGCTCGCCATCAAGCAGACGCTGTACCGCACCTCGGGCGACAGCCCGATCGTCGAGGCGCTCATCGACGCCGCCGAGGCGGGCAAGCAGGTGCTGGCGCTGGTCGAGATCAAGGCCCGCTTCGACGAGCAGAACAACATCTCCTGGGCACGCAAGCTCGAGAAGGCGGGCGTGCACGTCGTCTACGGGCTGGTCGGACTCAAGACCCACTGCAAGCTCGCCCTCGTCATCCGCGAGGAGAAGGGGGTGCTGAAGAGCTACAGCCACATCGGCACGGGCAACTACAACCCGAAGACCTCCCGAATCTACGAAGACCTGGGGCTCTTCACGGACGACGACCAGGTCGGCAAGGATCTCACCCGACTCTTCAACGAACTGTCGGGCTACGCGATCGAGAAGAAGTTCAAGCGTCTGCTCGTCGCGCCGCTGCACCTGCGGAAGGGGCTCCTCAAGCGGATCGACGCGGAGCGGGCGAACGCCGAGGCCGGCCGCCCCTCCGGCATCCGCATCAAGCTGAACTCCATCGTCGACGAGGCGATCATCGACGCGCTCTACCGGGCCAGTCAGGCCGGTGTGCCGGTCGACCTCTGGGTGCGCGGCATCTGCGGGGTCGTCCCGGGCCGCGAAGGGCTCTCTGAGAACATCCGCGTGCGTTCGGTCCTCGGCCGCTATCTGGAGCACTCCCGCGTCTTCTCGTTCGTCAACGGCGGTGACCCCCAGGTCTACATCGGCAGCGCCGACATGATGCATCGCAACCTCGACCGCCGTGTCGAGGCCCTGGTCCGGCTCGCCGACCCGGAGCACCTGCGCGAGCTGGAGAACCTTTTCGACCTGGCGTTCGACGAGCGCACCGCGACCTGGAAGCTCGACCAGGACGGCGTGTGGACGCGGCACCACCTCGACGCCGACGGCAAGCCGCTGGTCGACCTGCAGAGCAAGCTCATCCAGCAGTACAGCCACCGCCCACGCAGCACCCGTACGGGATCGAGGCGGTGAGCCCGGCCATCTACGCCGCGGGCGCCCTCTGCTGGCGGGTCGTGGACGACCGGATCGTCGTGCTCCTGGTGCACCGTACCAAGTACGGCGACGTGACCATCCCCAAAGGCAAGGTCGACCCGGGTGAGACACTCCCGCAGACCGCCGTCCGCGAAATCCAGGAAGAGACGGGGCTGCGGATCGGCCTCGGAGTGCCGCTCGGTGTCTCCACCTACCCGCTGAGCAGCGGACGCGAGAAGATCGTGCACTTCTGGGCAGCGGAGGTCGGCGACAAGGCGATCGCCCAGTCGACGTTCGTCCCGAACAGCGAGATCGCGGCCATCGAGTGGGTCACCATCAAGAAGGCCCGCGGCTACCTCACCTACGAGCGCGACGTCGAGATCCTCGACGCGTTCGACGCGCTGGTGCACCAGGGCATCACCTCGACGTTCGCTCTGATCGCGCTACGGCACGGCAAGGCGGCCCCGCGTGACCGCTGGGAGGGCACCGACGCTTCGCGCCCCCTGGTCGAGCGCGGCGTGAAGCAGGCCGCCGCCGACGTCACGACGTTGCAGGCCTGGCGGCCGAAACGGATCGTCACGAGCGATGCGGTCCGCTGCGTCACCACCGTGGCCCCCCTGGCCGCAGCGAGCGGGATCAAGCCGCACCGCGACCACGGCATCAGCCAGGAGGCTTACGAGGAGGGCCAGCCGGAAGTGCGCCGGGTCGTCGGCAAACGCATCCGCTCGCGCAAGACGGCAGTGCTCTGCAGCCACGGGCCCGTCCTTCCCGAGATCATGCGCGAGATCGCCCTGGCGACGGGCACGATGCCCGGCGCCTACCTCAACGATGCCGCAGACCTGGATACAGGCGGCTTCTCTGTGGTGCACCTCTCGGCTACCAACCCGGCCTCCGGGATCGTCTCCATCGAGACGTACGCGCCCGTCGACGGCTAGAAACTGGCCGCAATCATCGTAGATGGTTGATACGTGTATTTTAGTTCCTCTAGGGTTATGCCCGGGTTGCCGATCGGCATCCTGAGTCAGCACTAGGGATATTGAATGACACGCTCAACACGAATCCGCTTCGGCGCCCTCGCGGCCGCAGCAGCCGTCGTCGCCGGCGGCCTCTTCGCCGCCGCTCCGGCCCACGCTGCGAACGGGACGATCACCGCCGCCAACACCACGTTCACCGCGGGAAACTGGGGCTCGGGTCTCACCATCACCGGTTCCGGCTTCACTCCCGGCTCCACCGCCACGTTCCTCTTGAGTCTCCAAAACCTGACCGTGATCGATACGCACGTCGCGACGGCACCCGTCGACGCCACCGGTGCGTTCACTGAGACCTACATCCCGCCAGTCGGGTTCCCGACGCTCGCGCCGGGCGCGGGGCTTACGCTCCTCGTGAGGACCGACGTCGGCGATCTTTCCAACTTCCTGTCGCTGACTGTGAACCCCGCTCTCCCGCCGAAAGGCATTCAGGCGAGGGCGACGACCGTGACGACCGCCGAGCTGGCGGACCCGAACACCGGCGTCAGCATCCACGCCGCCGGGTACAACCCCGGCGAGCTGGTCACCGCCACCGTCGTCTACGGCGGTAGCACGGACACAGTAGGCCCGCACACGGCGGCCGCAGACGGCACCGTCGACTTCGGCCTCTCCCTGGCCGCGGGACTGGCCGTGGCCGGCACCATGAACATCACCGTCGTGGGCGGCACCTCGGGTGTCAGCCAGAGCATCGACATCACGGTGACGGGCCCGGATGTCCTCGTCGACGGCAGTGAACCGTCCACCGCCCCGGTGATCGACGCCGCTGAGACACCCGCGAGCAGCGCTTCGACCTCCGCGGCAAAGCTCCCGGTCGTCAGCGGCTGATCACAGCCCTCCGCACGGCGGCGGTGTGGACCGGTATGGTCCGCACCGCCGCCGTATTCCCGTCTCCGTATTCCCACAGCGCGCGAGCCCCCATTCATCCCCCTACTCCCCTGGACCCCGCCATGACCCCGCCTCGTCTCCCCGCCGCCGCCCTCGCCGCTGCCATCGTGCTCACGACCGTCACAGCCTGCGGCACGTCCGTCACCAGCACCGCGCCCAGCGCCACACCGACGGCGACGGCGGACGCAGGTCCGGCGCTTCCCGCGGCGCTCACACCGACACAGATCGCCGCGCTGCCCGCGACCACCTACGACGCGGTCATTCCCGGATTGCTCGCCGCGCCCGCGGCGGCCAGGATCAAGGCCGCGTACCACGTCGCCTTCGACACGGTGGTCTACGGCGCCGACTTCACGACCCCGGTCGCACGCATCCCGGCAAAAGACTTCCTCGGCGAGCCCACGGTCGTCGTCCGGGTCGCGTCGAGGGGCAAATGGTCGCAGGTCCTGACGGCGGCCCGTCAGCAGCTTCCTTCGAAGGCGACCACTGACGCTCCTGCTCCCGCGCAGAGCTCCGCCTGGGTCCGCACATCCTCCCTGCAGATCGCCACCCCCCTCAGCCGGAGCATCGCGATCTCGGCTTCGAAGCAGACGCTCACGATTGTCGACGCGGCAGGGGAGGCACTGCAGACCTTCCCGGTCGGTGTCGGCACGTCCAAGACGCCCACGCCGACGGGTACCGGGTACCTGCAGGCGCGCTATCTCGACCCCGCTCAGAACCAGACCGAACACCGGATCCAGCTCACCTCCCTCCACGCGACGACAGCGGACGAGCCGTACGGCGGCTCCGACGGCGGCCTCATCGGCATCCACTTCCAGTCCACCGCCACCGGCGCGGTGTCGCACGGCTGCGTCCGGCTGTCCGCCGAAGCCATCGCCGCAGTGGATGCGCTCCCGCTGGGCACGGCGGTGCAGATCACCGCCTGATCACACCGCGGATTCACAGGGCCGCACGGACAAGAGAACACCCCGCGTTAACCTTCCGTTTACCGCTCCGGGGGACTCTGGACAGACACCGGGAATAGCGTCTCACGCGGGTCGCACCGACCCCGTCCTGTTGTTACTGATCCCCGAAGGGACAACTGTGAATCTCAAGCGCATCGGCGCTCCCGTGGCTCTGCTTGCCGCCGCCGCCATCTCGCTCACCGCCTGTGCGGCGAACGAGGGCAGCACGCCGTCCACCACGACGGCCAAGGCCTCGAACCTGACCGGCACGCTGAACGGCATCGGCTCGTCCGCCCAGGGCGCGGCGCAGACCGTCTGGGCCGCCGGCTTCCAGCAGGCCAACCCGAAGGCCACCATCAACTACGACCCGCAGGGTTCCGGCGCGGGCCGCAAGAGCTTCATCTCCGGCGCGGCCGACTTCGCCGGCTCCGACGCCGCGCTCAAGGACGAGGAGCTCGCCTCCACGTTCACCGGGTGCGCCGCGGGCAGCAAGGGCATCGACCTCCCCGTCTACATCTCCCCGATCGCCATCGCGTACAACGTCGACGGCGTCAAGGACCTGAAGCTCGACGCCGCGACCATCGCGGGCATCTTCTCGGGCAAGATCACCACGTGGGACGACGCCAAGATCAAGGGCCAGAACTCGGGCGCCACGCTCCCGTCGGCCCCGATCACGGTCGTCCACCGCTCCGACGACTCGGGCACCACCCAGAACTTCACCGAGTACCTCGCGGCGAACGCCCCCGACGTCTGGACTGCCCCGGCCGCCCAGACCTTCCCGTTCCAGGTCGGTGACGCAGCCAAGGGCACCTCGGGTGTCGCGGACGCCACCAAGAACGCGAAGAACTCCATCACCTACATCGACGAGTCGGGTTCGGCCGGGCTGAGCATCGCCCAGCTGAAGGTCGGCGACACCTACACGAAGATCAGCGCCGACGGTGCTGCCGCCGTGGTCGCCGCCTCCCCCATCGCCGACGGTCGCACGGCCAACGACCTGGCCATCAAGATCGACCGCAAGGACACCAAGAAGGGCGCCTGGCCGCTCGTTCTCGTCTCCTACGTGATCGCGTGCCAGCAGTACACGGACGCCGCCAAGGCGGACCTGGTGAAGGGCTACGTCGACTACATCATCTCCAGCGACGCCCAGAAGGCCGCCGCGGAGCAGGCCGGCTCGGCCCCGCTGTCGAGCGACCTCGCTGACAAGGTCTCGAAGGCCACCGCCAGCATCAAGTAGTGCTTTACCCGCTCGGCCTGGGCTGTCCACAGCCCGGGCCGAGCGGTGCTCCCACCTCAGCCGCCCTCCCCAGGCGCACCCGATGAGAGAAAGCAAGGAATGACCGCCGGAACCGCAGGAGCCATCAGGCCCAAAGCGAAGGTCCGCCTCGGCGACCGCGTCTTCTCCAGCAGCACCATCGTGGCCGGATCGCTCATCCTGGCCACTCTCGCCGCTGTCGCGATCTTCCTCGTCGTCCAGAGCATCCCGGCCCTCTTCGCCGGCCCGGGAGAACTCCCCAACAACGCCACCAACTTCTGGTCGTGGGTCTGGCCGCTGGTGTTCGGCACCATCTGGGCCGCCCTCATCGCCCTGCTGATCGCGACGCCGCTGTCCATCGGCATCGCCCTCTTCATCTCGCACTATGCGCCGCGCCGCGTCGCGTCGGTGCTCGGCTACATCATCGACCTGCTGGCCGCCGTCCCCTCGGTGGTCTTCGGCCTCTGGGGGATCGCGACGCTGTCGTCGTTCGTGCAGCCGTTCTACGCGTGGCTCGGCGCCAACGTCGGATGGTTCCCGCTCTTCGCGCCGCCCGTCTCGGGCACCGGCCGCACCATCCTCACCGCCGGCATCGTCCTCGCCGTCATGGTCATCCCGATCATGACGGCCATCTGCCGTGAGATCTTCCTGCAGACCCCGCGCCTGCACGAGGAGGCCGCGCTGGCCCTCGGCGCGACGCGCTGGGAGATGGTCAAGATGGCCGTCCTCCCCTTCGCCCGCAGCGGGATCATCTCCGCCATCATGCTCGGACTGGGCCGCGCCCTCGGCGAGACGCTCGCCATCGCGATGGTGCTCTCCCCCGCGCTCGTCGTGAAGTTCGCGGTGCTGCAGGCGCAGAGCCCGAACACGATCGCGGCCAACATCGCGCTGCAGTTCCCCGAAGCGACCGGGATCAGCGTGCAGGCGCTCATCGCATCCGGCCTCGTACTGTTCGTGGTGACCTTGCTCATCAACGTGCTCGCCCGTTACATCGTCAGCCGCCGCAAGGCCTTCTCGGGAGCGAACTGATGGCCTCCACCACTGTCACCGCAACGGCACCGCGTCCGCTCGCGAACTCCTACACCGCCGGCAAGCTGCCCCGCTGGGCGCCCTGGACCATGCTCGTCGTGTCGTGGGTGGTGTTCGGGGCGATCTTCGCCATCCTCGCCGCCAGCGGGACGACCAAGGACTTCAATATCGTCGGCGCGATCTTCTTCGGAACGGTGCTGTTCGACGTCGCGATCTATGCGACTTCGCTGCTCGTCGAGGGTTCGCGGAAGGCGATGGACCGGCTGGTCACGTCGCTGGTCGCCACCGCGTTCATCATCGCGCTGCTCCCGCTGATCTCCCTCGGCTGGACGGTCGTCGCGCAGGGCCTCGCCCGCTTCGACCTCACGTTCTTCTCCGAGTCGATGCGCAACATCATCGGCGACGGCGGCGGCGCACTGCACGCGATCGTGGGAACGCTCGAGATCACCCTGATGGCGGCCATCATCTCGGTCCCGATCGGCCTCCTGACCTCGATCTACCTGGTCGAGTACGGGCGCGGGACGCTGGCCCGCGGCATCACCTTCTTCGTCGACGTGATGACGGGCATCCCCTCGATCGTCGCCGGCCTGTTCGCCTACGCGCTGTTCGCGATGTTCTTCGGCCCGGCCATCCGCAACGGCTTCATGGGCGCGGTCGCGCTCTCGGTGCTGATGCTCCCGGTGGTGGTGCGCTCCAGCGAGGAGATCCTGCGGATCGTCCCCAACGAGCTGCGCGAGGCGTCGCTGGCCCTCGGAGTGCCGAAATGGCTGACCGTCCTCAAGGTCGTCCTGCCGACCTCGATCGCGGGCCTGGTGACCGGTGTCATGCTGGCCGTCGCACGTGTCATCGGTGAGACCGCACCCCTGTTGATCGTCGCGGGCTTCACGACGAGCATGAACTACGACCTCTTCAACGACCGGATGATGGCGCTGCCGGTGTTCGTGTACACCCAGTACACGCAGGCCGCCGGTCTGCACGCGCAGGCGTCGATCGACCGGGCCTGGACGGGCGCGCTCGCCCTGATCATCATCGTGATGCTGCTGAACCTGATCGGCCGCGTCATCGCCAAGGTCTTCGCCCCCAAGTACGGCCGCTGAACCGGCCCACCCGACTAGCAAGGCCAATTCTCAAAGGAGTCACGGCGTGTCCAAGCGCATCGAAGTCAACGACCTCAACGTCTACTACGGCAGCTTCCGCGCGGTCGAAGGCGTGTCGCTCACCATCGAGCCCCGCACCGTCACCGCGTTCATCGGTCCGTCGGGCTGCGGAAAGTCGACGTTCCTCCGCACGCTGAACCGCATGCACGAGGTCATCCCCGGCGCGTACGTCGAGGGCGAGGTGCTGATCGACGGCAACAACCTGTACGGCACGGGCGTCGACCCGGTGCTCGTGCGCCGGCAGGTGGGGATGGTGTTCCAGCGCCCGAACCCGTTCCCGACCATGAGCATCCGCGACAACGTGCTTGCCGGCGTGAAGCTGAACAACCGGCGGATGTCGAAGAGCGAGGCCGACGAGCTGGTCGAGTCCTCGCTCCAGGGCGCCAACCTGTGGAACGAGGTCAAGGACCGTCTCGCGCTCCCCGGCTCCGGCCTCTCGGGCGGTCAGCAGCAGCGCCTCTGCATCGCCCGCGCGATCGCCGTCTCCCCGGACGTGCTGCTGATGGACGAGCCGTGCTCCGCGCTCGACCCGATCTCGACCCTGGCGATCGAGGACCTGATCGAGGAACTGAAGAACGACTACACGATCGTGATCGTGACCCACAACATGCAGCAGGCCTCGCGGGTCTCGGATCGCACCGCGTTCTTCAACATCGCGGGCACCGGCAAGCCGGGCAAGCTGATCGAGTACAACGACACCAACCAGATCTTCTCCAACCCGACCGTGCAGGCCACCGAGGACTACGTCTCCGGCCGCTTCGGCTGATCCCGGACCTCGCCCCTCGCCCATCCGCCCCTCCGCCCCTCTGCCGAGTACTCAAAAAGTGCACGCGACACGCCGGTCCCGCGTGCACTTTTTGTGTACTCGGCGGTGGGTGCGGAGCGCTAGGAGGGGATGGCGACGATGGGAGGGGTGGTCGGCTTGGTGGAGCCGCCGCGCGGCTCGACGGTGACGCCGACGGTGTCGCCAGCGGCCATGTCGCCGGTGAGGACACGCCAGGTCGAACCGGAGCCGGCCGGCTCCATGGTGCCGGCGGGGATCGCCTGACCGTCGCGCATGTACCACAGCTCATAGGTCTTGTCCGCGGGCAACTGCGGGAGGTCGTTGGCGACGAGGGCGGAACGGCCGAGCGCTCCCGACCACACGAGCGTCGCGGTCCCGCCGCCGGCGATCGACGCGGTCGCGTGCTGGACGTCGGACGCCGCGTTGATCTGGGCCAACGCGGACGCCTGCTGCGAGGTGTACGAGTTGGTGCCGGAGAGGGCGGAACCGACGAACGCGCCGCCGACGAACAGCACGATGGCGGCGGCCGCGGCGCCGAGGAGCAGGGCGGGACGCTGGAACCACCGACGCTGGGCTGTGCGCTCGGCACCCCCCGTGGTCGTCGCTGGAGGGGCGGGCGCCGCAGGCGCTGCAGCAGGCGCAGGCGCGGATGCGGCGGGCAGCTGCGGGGTGTCCGCCAGCTTGGCGAACAGCGCCGCCTTCAGCTCGGGGCGTGGGGTGACCGCCTCGGCGGAGAGCGCCAGCTCAGCGGCGACCTCTTCAAAGGCGCGCGCCTCCTGCTCATCGTCCGCACCCAGGCGGTAGCCCAGTCGCCCCTCGCGGTCGTTCTCGGCGGTCATGTCGTCACCCCCAGTTCCTGTCGCAGCCGTATCATCGCATCGCGCAGCCGTGTCTTGGCTGTGCCGAGCGGGATGCCCAGTTCTGCCGCGACCTCGGACTGGCTGAGGCCGCCGTAGTACGCCAGGGCGACGGCCTCGCGCTGGGGCTCGCTGAGCTTCGCCATGGCCTCCTCCACCCTCTCGTGCTCCACGCGGACCTCCACCGTCTCGGCCACCTGGTCGTAGGCGGTCGGCAGGTCGCGGATGCCGACGGCCCTATCGCGGTCGCGCGAAGCCTGGGAGGCGCGGATCCGGTCCACGGCGCGCCGGTGGGCCATGGTGAGGATCCACGTCTGCGCTCGACCCTTATTCGGATCGAAGCGCGCAGCGGATTGCCACGCCTCCAGGTAGACCTCCTGTGCGACCTCCTCCGACTGCGCGGCGTCGATCAGGAAGCGGCGGATGAGGCCGAGCACCCGCGGCGCGGTGGCGTCGTAGAAGCGCGAGAACGCATCCTGGTCGCCCGTCGCCGTGCGGATGAGGAGGGCGTCGAGGTCGACCGCAGGGGCGTCCTCCACGTCGTCTCCGCTCATCCGGCCCGTCGGCGTTCCCGAGGGGTTCGCTCGGCAGAGTAGTGCCGGGCCGCAGAACGCCTCTCGGCGCGAGGCCGCTCGAAGCGGCTAGTTTTGGAGCCCGGGGTTACTGCGGCCCGGCGTCATCCAGTGTACAGGAGCGCTTCTGGCCGCCGCCGGGCGTGGCGTTCGCAGCGGGAGAACGCGGATGCGCGCGGAGGGGTTGACTCGCCGCCGCCGAGTAGACCCGGCACGTGCGTGCTCAGTCGAGGGAGTCGGAGCGCCAGAGTCGCGCGCAGGCCGTGAGCTCCTCCGCGGTCCGGGTGAAGCGCAGCGAACGCGTGGTCAGCTCGCTGGCACGTTCCGGGTCGAGGATGTCCCGATCGTCGGCGACGGACGCGGCCCCCGCCGCCGCCACCCGGCAGAACGCGGCCGCACGGTCGAGCGCAACGGCGAAGTCGCCCTCGAACAGCCCGCGCAGGATGCGGTCGGCGAGCTCGGTGATCTCGGCCGGTCCCGCCGGGTTGGGCGCTCCCGCGATCACCGGGTCGATGGACGGCAGCACCTCGGTTCCCCGCTGGTACAGGTACGCGGTGCCCTCCGCATCCTGTCGGATCAGCAACCGGAGCAGGTAGATGCGCCACAGCGCGCCGGGCAGGCTCTTCGCGTTCGAACGCGACCACAGCTCGGCGAGCGCATCGATGCCGTGCTCGTCGGTGAAGGCGACCAGCCGGTTCACCACCTCGGGGTCCGGGTTGTCGCGGACGCGCGCCAGCAGGGCTCGCGCGGTCTCGTGCGCGACCCGGCTGATCTGCGCGGGATCCTCGCCACCCATGAAGGCCTCGAACATTCCACTCGTGAACAGGGCGGGCTTGTGGAAGCGGTCGGACATCCTCCTATTCTGCCCCTGCGACCGGACCGGGTGAATCCACGCTAGATTGGAGGCGAGGGCCTGTAGCTCAGTTGGCAGAGCATCGGACTTTTAATCCGCGGGTCGTGGGTTCGAGCCCCACCGGGCCCACCCTTCGAAGCGTGGCCGTGTACTGGAATCGGTTGTGCATGTGGACGCTGCCGAACGAGTGGTACGAAATCGTGTACCACTTGGAGGAATGATGGCCATCACGGCGAGCGAAGCGCGAAGCGACCCGTTCGGGCTTATCGAGCGCGTCAACCTGGACCAGACCGCGGTCGAGATCATCTCCAAGCGCGGCTCCGCAATGCTCACGTCCAAGGACGAGTACGACGCACTTGTGGACACCGCGTACCTTCTGCGCTCCCCCACGAACACGCGCCGCCTCATCGACGCCTCCGTTACGCTCATACTGTGGGGGTTCCCCATGGACCCGTGCCTCGGCCGCATCACCTGCCGCGCCTGAGCACAGGAACGGCTACTTCATCGAGGCCCAACCGGTCCCGCACGGTCGGGCTGCACGTCGAAGTCCGCCAGCCACGGGAGGTACGGGATCCCCGCGCGCGCCCTCTCCATACGTCGGTACGTCGAGCTCGGTACCACCATGGCGCCCCCATCCAGCGGGAAGTGCGGCGCATCCGCCGTCGACCGGAGGATGTGGCCGTCGGGTAGACGGGCGAGCGACACGAATGTGCCATGATCGAGGGTTTCCGAGAACCCACCGTCGGCCGCGGCGGCGATGAGGTCGCGGAGGGTTCGGACGCCGGTGTCGCCGGCGGGCAGCCTCCAGGTGGCGCGCTCGATTTCCACTGTCAGAACGCTGCCGTACGCGTTCCAGCGCAGCTCGGCCGCACCCGAACGCTGCGACGACAGGGTCACTGCGGTGTCCCGGTGGTCACGGAGTATCCCGACCGCGTCGCCATAACGCGCGATCACCTCGCCGATCACGTCGGTCAATTGGCGCAGGAAGGCGTCTGCTGGGACCTCTTCTGGTATGCGGCCGGGCTCAGCCATGTCGGAACGCCGGTCCGGGGCCGGGAGGCGGGTGGCTTTCGGGATGCGCAGGCGAACGCGGTAGTCCGGGCCGCCATACCCTGCGGGGCCGCCGAGGTCCGGGACGGCGGGAACCTGACGTTCGATCCTGTCCGCAGGATCGCTCGTCAGGTAGTGCGCACCGGCAACCGGCACCATGCGGGTGTGGACCGCGGTGATGCCCTCGACCTGGCCGCGCACGTCCAAGGGCGGCGTCAAATCATTCGTCGGGTGACGGTCGTCGAAGTACTCCGTCCTGTCCACTCCGCCGCTTCGTGAGGCGACAGCGAGAAGGGCGAGGGTGATGTGGTCGCCAATGGCGAACGGCACACCGCAGCACGCGTACTCTCCCCCGAAGACGAGCACGTCGATCGTCGTCGTGGCCTCAAGCATGCCGCCAGGCTAGCGGCAGCAGCACGGCCACAACTACGGCCAGACGGATGGCGGCCTAAAGGCCGACCTGGCCCACCGCGTAGGCCGCCTGCTCCGGCGTGAAGTTGTTGCCATAGGGCGACGTCAGCTGATCGAGAAGCGAGTCGTGTGAGAACCCCTGACCGCTCGACATGTAGGCCTTCGCGGCGACGACCGCCTGTGCATTCCAGTCGGGGTTCAACGAGTCGACCGCGAGGGTGGCATCCGCCACCGGGAACCCGTTTCCGTAGGAAGACGTCAGCTGGTCGATCAGCCCCTGGCGACTGAATCCCATACCGCTCGACAGGTAGGCCTTGGCCGCCATGACCGCCTGGAGTTGCGAAGGGCTCATCGCAGGTGCAGCCGGCGTCGCGGGAGTGGGCGAAGCCGAGTGGAGAGACGCCGTCTTGACCACAGTCAGCTTCACTTTGGTTCCCGCTTTGACCCGAGCACTCGCTTTGGGCGACTGCTTCGTCACGGTCCAATCTTTGGAGAGCACCACGAAGCTGCCCTTTGGCGCACTGTATGCATAGCCCAACCCACCCTTTTTCAGGGTGTTCTTAGCGACATACGCGGTCTTGCCGACAACATTCGGAACGACCTTGGTAGAAGCAGTCGCGGCAACCTGGCCACCGGTTTCCGAGAAGGGAGCCACTGCCGCCCCGCTCGACACAGGCCCGACCACGAGAGCGGCTAAGGCAACCGCTGCAATGGCCAACAGCTTGTGGCGATTGAGGAGTCGTATCGGGGTGCGCATGTGAATTCCTTCAGTTTCGGGCTCGCTTGAAACGTATCGTTGGTCGACCAAGTGGGCCAACACCCCAGAGCGAGGGTCCACATTCAGCAACGAAATGTTCACCGTTCACCGCTAGCGTGAGCGCGTGGCCCCTTCCCTCCCCGAGCCGATCGAGCTCGAGCAGGACGAGTCGCCGGCGCATCCGGCCGCGTCCGCCCCGTCCTCCGCGTCCGCCGCGTCACGAAAGCGCGGATCGCTCGTCTCTATCGACGAGATGACTGTTCGACGGACCGCCACGCGCTTCTGGCCCGCGCTCACCGCCCTGGGCGTGGGATGCGTCGTGGCCACGCTCATCCTCGCGGCCGCCCTGCAGTCCGAGTTCCCGCTGTTCTCCGAGGCGTCGGCAGCGCGTGGCCGCGACTGCACGAAGATCGCCAGTGCCCGGCACGCGCTCGACGCCGCACTGGGGGCCCACCTGCCGTTGCGGTCCCGGGATGCGGACGCCGCCCGGGCCATCCGCTCGGCGGTCGCCGCTTTCGACGCGCGCACCCAGGATCTGGCGACCCCGGCCGTCCAGTCGGCGCTCGGCCCCATCCGGGGCGGACTCCACACCCTCTCGGACAGCGTCCAGGCCTACGCGGCGGCACCGAGCGCATCCCTCGCGGACGACGCGGTGGAGGAGGCCAACAGCCAGGTCACGCAGGCCTGGCGCGGCGCGATCGCCCGCGTCTGCTCCTGACTGCGCGAGCGGTACGCACCCGGGAGGGGGCCGGGTCCCGGCGGCCTGGCAGGATGGACGTATGACGGCGCTCGGCTCCTGGCTCGCACGGTGGTGGACGGTCGGGGTGCCCGCAATCGGCGTCGTGGTCCTGGTGGCGTTCTGGACGGCGGAGCTCAACACGGTGGCCGTCGCCGTGATCGCCGTCGTCCTGGCCGGGACGGTGCTCGCCGCCGTGCAGCACGCCGAGGTCGTCGCGCACCGGGTGGGCGAACCGTTCGGCTCCCTCGTGCTCGCGGTGGCGGTGACGATTATCGAGGTCGCTCTCATCGTCACACTGATGACGACGGGCAAGGACTCCCCCGAGCTCGCCCGCGACACCGTCTTCTCCGCCGTGATGATCACGATGAACGGCATCGTCGGGCTGTCGCTGCTGCTCAGCGCGTCCCGTCGCGAGTCCACCGCGTTCAATGCTCAGGGCAGTGGAGCGGCCCTCGCCACCGTGACCGCGCTCGCGACGCTGACGATGGTGCTGCCGAGCTTCACCTCCGCGCCCGGGCCGGTCTTCTCCACACCCCAGCTGATCTTCGCGGCGGTCGCCTCACTCGCCCTGTACGGGATGTTCGTGCTCACCCAGACCATCTCGCACCGCGACTTCTTCCTCCCGGTGGGCAGCAAGGGCCAGCCGCTGACGGAGGACGACCACGCCGAGGCGCCGTCGAACCGCACCACGTGGACCAGCCTCGCGCTGCTCCTGGTGTCCCTGGTCGCGGTCGTCGGGCTCGCCAAGCTGGAGTCGACGCCGATCGAGCGCGCCGTGACCGGGATCGGCCTCCCGCAGTCGTTCGTCGGCGTCGTGATCGCCCTGCTGGTGCTGCTCCCGGAGGCGATCGCCGCAGCGAAGGCGGCCATCCTGAACCGCACGCAGACGAGTCTGAATCTGGCGCTCGGCTCCGCCATGGCGAGCATCGGTCTCACGATTCCGGCGATCGCCGTCGCGTCGATCTGGCTGCCCGGCGCACTGCACCTGGGTCTTGGGGCGAGTCAGATCGTCCTGCTCGTGCTGACCGTGCTGGTCAGCATCCTCACGATCGTGCAGGGCCGGGCCGTCCGCCTGCAGGGCGGCATCCACCTGGTCCTCTTCGCCGCGTTCATCTTCCTGTCGATCGCGCCGTAGCGGGTCGTAGCGCGTCGCGGTCAGGCGGATGCGGTCGCCGCGTCGAACAGCTGCGCGGCCGCCTGCAGGGCCGCGTCGGGAGTGCCACCGCGCATCGCGGCGCTGGCGGACGCGCCGTCGAACAGCAGGGTCAGCTGCACGGCCAACAGGTGCGGGTCGCGCGCGCCGGCCGCCGCGGCCTGCCGCTCGAAGTAGGCGGTCAGCTCCTCCTTGAAGTGGCGGGCGACGATGGCGGCGGGATGCGCACGGTCGCGCAGTTCCGTCGCCACGTTCACGAACGGGCAGCCGTAGAAGTCGCTCACCTGCGCCGCCTCGTGCAGCGCCTCGAACACGTGCAGCGTCCGCTCGCGCGGACTGCCCTCATCATCCGCGGCGAAGTAGCCGGCGACGACCCGCGGGCCGTACTCCTGCAGCATCGTCGCGACGATCGCATCCTTGCCGTCGAAGTGCTGGTAGATCGACCGCTTGGAGACCTCGGCCTCCTGCGCCAGCCGGTCGACCCCCACCGTGTTGACGCCCTCGCCCATGAAGAGCCGGGCGGCTGCCGCCAGCACGCGGTCGCGCGGCTTGGGCTTCGGCAGGGTCGTCGCGGTGGTCATGTACCGATGATAGGGCGACGCTTGCAGAATGTAAACCGATCTGTGTACATTGAGTCCAGCATCGATACACAGATCTGTTTACTTTTTGGAAGGACCATCATGACCGACATCACCGGACGCGTCGCCCTCGTCACCGGCGCCAACCGCGGGCTCGGCGCCGCCTTCGTCACCGCTCTGCTCGAGCGCGGCGCCACGAAGGTCTACGCCGCCGCCCGCCGCCCCGAATCCATCGCCTCCCGCGACCCCCGCGTGGTTCCGCTGGAACTCGACGTGACCGACGCCGAGAGCATCCGCCGTGCCGCCGCCATCGCGACCGACGTCACCGTACTCGTCAACAACGCGGGCATCGCGGCGAACGCGTCGCTGGTGACCGGCGACCTCGACGAGATCCGCCGCGAGCTCGACACCAACTACTGGGGCCCGGTGCTCGTCACGCGCGCCTTCGCCCCGGTGCTGGAGGGTAACGGCGGCGGCGCGATCGTGAACATGCACTCCGCCCTCAGCTGGCTGGCCACCGGCTCATACAGCGCCACGAAGGCCGCCCTCTGGTCCGCCAGCAACTCGGCCCGTGTGGAGTTGGCGCCCGCGGGCATCCAGGTCGTCGGCGTCCACGTCGGCTACGTCGACACCGACATGGCCGCAGGTGCGGAGGGTGTGAAGGTTCCGCCGCAGCAGGTCGCCGAGCAGGCGCTGGATGCCGTCGCGAACGACGAGGCCGAGGCGATCGTCGGCGAGACCGCGCAGTTCGTCAAGTCACGACTGCACGAGGACGTCCGCGTGCTCTACCCCCAGCTGGCCAAGTAGGCCTCACCGCCGAAACCCTCCGGCCGGATGCCCCAACTCAGTGTCCAGGTCTCGCCCGGCTCCAGCCAGCGCAGACCGGTACCTGAGTTGAGGGCGTTCGCCGGGGCGGTCATCGGCTCGATCGCGAGGGCCACCCCGCCCGGCTTGGTGGCGAACTTCCGGTGCGTGAACACCTGCACGTAGCGGAATGCGTCGTCGCCCCAGAGCACCACCCGGCGGCCGTCGTCGGCGGCGAGGGAATGCTCGACGGGTCCGTCGGGCAGGTCGGCGAAGCCGGTGTCGAGGTCCAGCTCGCTGACCCGGCGGCCCGCGGACAGGTCGTACGGCGTACCGGCCACCGGCACCTCCCCGGTGATGTTGCTGCGGTCGTCCACCTCGAAGCGGGTGCGAGCGGCCACCGTCACGGTGAGTTGCTCGGGAGGGACGTCGGCGATCCGCAGGTAGGGATGGGCGCCGACCGCCACGGGCGCCGCCGCCTCGCCGACATTGCTGACGGTGTGGGTCACCGAGAGCCCCTCGGTGTGCAACTCGTGCGTCACGGTGGTCTCCAACGCGAACGGGTAGCCGGGCTCCGGGAAGATGGCGGCGGCCTGCGTCACGCTCGCGTCGCTGCGGTCCACCAGCTCGTAGGGGCGGCGGCGCAGCAGCCCGTGGATGGCGTTCCGCTTCGCCGGCTCGGTCAGGTCGAGCTGACGGGGCGCGCCCTCGTACTCCCAGCGCCCATCCGCGACCCGGTTCGGCCACGGCACCAGCACGATCCCGCACGCCGAGGGCGGCTGCTCCTCGGCCGGGTACGGCTCGGTCAGGTCGGACTCCGCGAAACGAAGGGACCGGATCCCTGCCCCCACCTGGACGATGGTGGCGCTCAGGTCGCCGAAGTCGAGTTCGTACTGATCACCGGTCGCGGGTCGCATGGGAACAGGTTAGGCCTCAGGCCACGACAACAGGGAGTCCTGCATCCCGCAGCGCTTCGACGGAGTCGCCCGGGGCCGACACTCCCGTGAGCAACTCGGCCACCTCATCCACCGCGGCGATGCGGCCCAGGTGGGTACGGCCCAGCTTGCTGCCATCGGCGACCACGACTGCCCGCTCCGCCGATCGCACCATCACCCGTTTGAGGTCCGCCTCGGGCAGGTTGACGTTCGTGATGCCGCCGGTGGGATGCACGCCGGTGCAACCGATGAATGCGATGTCGGCGTGCACACGCTCCAGCAGCACAGCCGCGAGGGGTTCGACGAGGGAGTGCTGCAGCGGCCGCAGCGTACCGCCCGTCACGACGACCTCGAAGCGCGGGATGGCGCGTTCCAGCTCCAGTGCGATGGTGAGGCCGTTGGTGATGACGGTGATCCCCTCCAGGTCGTCGCGCTCCACCAGCGCGCGCGCGATCGCGGCAGTGGTGGTCCCGACGTCGAGGAGCACGCTGCTGCCGGAGACGACCATCGCGGCGGCGGCCTGGCCGATGCGGCGCTTCTCCTCCGCCGACGACTCCAGCGCCTCCTCGAAGCTCACCTCACGCGTCCCCGCCGCGCGAAGCATCGCTCCGCCGTGCACGCGGCGGATGCTCTGCTCGCGGTCGAGCGCATCCAGGTCGCTCCGGATGGTCACATCGGACACCTGGAACGCCTCGCTCAGATCGGAGACGCGAGCGAAACCGGCGCGGCCGATCAGCTCGAGCATCCGTTCGCGCCGGAGTGCGGCGGGCAACGGTTCGCTCATGAACCCATGCTGGATCGCTTGCGTATTCTTGTCAATGCGAAAGCCACAGCGTATTCTGTCTTTCGAAAACGAAAGGATGGCATGGCTGCGATCACGAAGCGTCCCACCCGTCTCTCCGACGGCCGCGACCTCATCTACTACGACGACGCCGACACTACGCTGAGCCCCGAACGCAAGCCGGACCAGCGCGAGGCGGCCCCCCGTCCGGCGACCGCGACCATGCGCCAGGACCCGCTCACCGGCGAGTGGGTCTCCATCGCGGCCGCCCGCCAGAACCGCGTCATGCTTCCCCCGGCCGAACTCGACCCGCTCGCGCCGGCCACCCCGACGAACCCGTCGGAGATCCCCGACCTGTACGACGTCGCGGTGTTCGAGAACAAATCCCCATCGTTCGGGCCGCTGATCGACGACGGCAACGCGCCGGAAGGCATCGACGACCTCGCGGCCGTCGGACTCGGCCGCACCCGCACCTCCGTCGGCCGCTGCGAAGTCGTGTGCTTCAGCCCGGCGACGACCGGCGCCTTCGGCAGCCTCACCCCCTCCCGCGCCCGCACGGTGATCGAGGCCTGGGCCGACCGCACCGCGCAGCTGTCGGCACTGCCCGGCGTGCAGCAGGTGTTCCCCTTCGAGAACCGTGGCGAAGCCATCGGCGTCACCCTGCACCACCCGCACGGGCAGATCTACGCGTACCCGTACATCACGCCGCGAACGGCCAACCTCATCCGCTCGCTCGACGCCTACGGGCCCACCTTGTTCGCAGACATCCTGGAGCGCGAGCGGGCCTCCGAGCGCGTGGTGCTGGCCGGCGAGCACTGGACGGCGTTCGTTCCCTTCGCCGCCCGCTGGCCGATCGAGATCCACATGCTGCCGCACCGGCACGTCGCCGACCTGGCCGAGACGAACGCCGCCGAGCGGGACGAACTCGCCACCCTCTACCTGCGCGTACTGCGCGGCGTCGACGCGCTCTACGACTCCCCCACCCCGTACATCGCGGCCTGGCACCAGGCGCCGGTCGGTGTCCGGCGCGACGAGATCCGTCTCATGCTGCAGCTCACCTCCCCTCGCCGCGGCGCCGATAAACTGAAGTTCCTGGCCGGCTCCGAGGCTGCCATGGGCGCCTGGATCGGCGATGTCCCGCCCGAGCAGGCGGCCGCGGCGCTGCGCGAGGCCATCTCGCGCGCCGACGCGGAGAACCCGGTCGGCGAGCTGCCGGTCTCCGTCACCGAACTCGTGACCGCATCCACTACCGACCGAGAGGCTGACCGATGACCGACCTGCGAACGGCCGTCCGCGACGACTACACCCAGATCTTCGGCCACGAACCGGACGGCGTCTGGTCGTCGCCCGGCCGCGTGAACCTCATCGGTGAACACACCGACTACAACCTCGGCTTCGTCCTGCCGTTCGCCATCAACCGCCGCACCCTGGCGGCCGTCGGCGTGCGCGATGACCGCACCATCCGTGTCGGCAGCACGTTCACCGACGAACTGGTGGAGGTGTCCCTCGACGACCTGACCACGGAGGCGCTCAGCGGCTGGTCCGCGTACCCGCTCGGAGTCGTCTGGGCGCTCGGCCAATTCGGCGCCGACCTGGCGGCCGTGCCGGGTGTCGACATCCTGATCGACTCCAACGTCCCCGTCGGCGCCGGACTTTCGTCGTCCGCCGCCATCGAAGGGGCCGTCTCGTTCGCGCTCGACGAGATCTGGCAGCTCGGGCTCGACCGTCAGACGCTCGCCAGGGTCGGTCAGCGTGCCGAGAACGTCGCCGTCGGAGCACCGACCGGGATCATGGACCAGTCCGCGTCCCTCCTCGGCGAGCGCGACGCCGCCGTCTTCCTCGACTGCCGCTCGCTCGAGTCGCAGATCGTGCCGCTCGGGCTGGAGGATGCCGGGCTCGAGATCCTCATCATCAACACCGGAGTGATGCACGACCACGCGACCGGCGGGTACGCCGAGCGGCGGGCGTCCTGCGAGGAGGGCGCGCGCATCCTCGGCGTCGAGGCGCTGCGGGATGTGTCGGTCGCCGACCTCGACCGCGCACGCGAGCTGCTCGACGACGTGACGTTCCGCCGGGTCCGCCACATCGTCACGGAGGACCAGCGCGTGCTCGACACGGTACGGACCCTGCGCGAGGAGGGGCCGGCCGCGACCGGCGGTCTCCTCGACGCCTCCCACGTCTCGATGCGCGACGACTTCGAGATCTCGGTTCCCGAGCTCGACCTCGCGGTCGAGACGGCGCAGGCGAACGGTGCGATCGGCGCCCGGATGACCGGCGGCGGCTTCGGCGGCTCGGCGCTCGCACTGGTGCCGGCCGACGCGATGAGCCGCGTGCTGGTCGCGCTCGATGGCGCGTTCGCGGAGCACGGCTTCGGCCAGCCGGAGCTCTTCACCGTCCGCGCCTCCGAAGGCACCCGGCGCGAGAGCTGACGCGACGCGGCCGCCGCCCCTGACGGCAGGTGCGGCCGTTTGTCACATCCGCTGCTGCGCGCACAGGGGCGAATGTGACGAGCGAGCGCAGACATGACCGCAGCGGACGCGTTCACCTGCGCGTTACCGGGCAGGTGCAGGATGGGACGGGTGACGGAACAGCGCGCGAACGAGCCCGAGGTGACCTGGCTCGACCCCGACACCGCGCAGCTGCGGCAGCCGAAGTCGTCCCACTGGGAGGCACCCTTCCTGTACCTGCTGTTCGGGCGGGAGCGGTCCCTCCTCATCGACACCGGCGCCACCAGCGACGAGGAGCAGTTCGCCCTGCGGGGGACGATCGAGCGGCTGACGTCCGACTGGCTGCGCCGCAACCCGGTCGTGTTCGTGCGTCCGTATCCCCTGGTCGTGGCGCACTCGCACGCGCATGGCGACCACATCGCGGGGGACGCGCTGCTGCGCGGCCGACCCGGTACGACCGTCGTCGGGACCAGCCCGGCCGAGGTGATCGGCTACTTCGGCTTCCGCTCGTGGCCGGATGAGACGGTCGCGCTCGACCTCGGACGCCGCGTGATCGACGTGATCGGCGGCCCCGGCCACGAGCCCTCCGCCGTCGTGTTCTTCGACCGGAGGACCGGCATCCTGTTCACGGGCGACACCGTCCTGCCTGCACACCTGTACGTGCGCGACCTGCCGCAGTTCCGCGCCACGATCGAGCGCCTCATCCGGTTCCGCGACGACCCGACCGCGGCGGTCAACGAGCTGCGCGGCGCCCACATCGAGATGTCCACGAACCCCGGCGTGGCCTACCCCGCCGGGACGCTTCACCAGCCCGACGAGGCTCCGCTGCCGCTGCGTCCGCGCATCCTGGACCGCGTGCTCGCCGCCCTCGACGAGCTCACCGGCGCCCCCGGTGAGCGCGTCGTCCGCCGCCGCTTCATCGTCGTCCTCGACCGCTGACCTGCGCCCCCTCCCCCCCACCGTCGAGTCCTCACAAAGTACACGCGACACGCCGTCGGAGCGTGCACTTTGTGAGGACTCGACGGTGGGACTGCGCGGGAGGGGCGGAGCTCAGGGGGTGACGGGGGCGGGGGAGCCGGAGGTGAGGCGGACGAGTTCGTCGAAGGTGGTGGGGAAGACGGTGTGGGCGTGACCGGCGGCGGCCCAGATCTCGGGGTAGTCGGCGAGCGCCACATCCACCACCGTGCGCAGCCGCGTCGGGTGACCGAGGGGCGCAACGCCGCCGATCGTCTGGCCGGTCGCGGCCTTGACGGTGTCCGCGTCGGCCCGGCGGATGCGACCGCCGAGGTGCTCCCCCAGGAACGCGGTGTCGACGCGGTGCGCGCCCGACGTCATCACGAGCAGCGGCTCGCCGTCGAGGGTGAAGACCAGCGAGTTCGCGATCGCACCCACAGCGACGCCGAGTTCCGCAGCTGCGGCGACAGCCGTCGGTGTAGCGGTGTGGAACCAGCGCACCCGCGGCTCGACGTCGGCTGCACGCAGCGCGGCCTCCACACGCTCGACGGCGGGATGCGTCCGCTCGGCGTCCGTCATGCCAGCTCCCGCTCGGCCGACTCCACCACGTTCTGCAGCAGCAGTGCGCGCGTCATCGGGCCGACGCCGCCGGGGTTCGGCGACACCCAGGAGGCGACCTCGGCCACCTCGGGGGCCACGTCGCCCGCGACCACGCTCTTGCCGGTCACCGGGTCCTCGATGCGGCTCACTCCCACGTCCAGGACGATCGCGCCCGGCTTCACGTTCTCGGCGGTGATCAGGCCGGCGACACCGGCAGCGGCGACGATGATGTCGGCGCGCCGCAGGTGTTCTTCCAGCTGGCGGGTGCCGGTGTGCGTCAGGGTCACGGTCGCGTCGAACTCGCGGCGGGTCAACAGCGCACCGAGCGAGCGGCCGACGGTCACCCCGCGTCCGACGACCACCACATCCGCGCCCCGGATGTCGATGCCGTGACGCAGCATCAGCTCGATCAGGCCGCGCGGCGTGCACGGCAGCGGCGACGTGATCGGGCGGTTCACGTTGAGCACCAGCCGGCCGAGGTTGGTCGGGTGCAGGCCGTCCGCATCCTTCGCCGGGTCGACCAGTTCGAGGATGGCGTCCGTGTCGAGATGGCCGGGTAGCGGCAGCTGCACGATGAAGCCGGTGCAGTCCGGGTCGGCGTTGAGCTCCTCGACGACCGCCTCGAGCTCAGCCTGCGAGATGTCGGCGGGCAGGTCGCGGCGGATGGAGGCGATGCCCACCTCCGCGCAGTCGCGGTGTTTGCCCGCGACGTACCACTGCGAGCCCGGGTCGTCGCCGACGAGGATCGTCCCGAGCCCCGGCACGATCCCGCGCTCGCGCAGCGCGCTGACGCGCTCCCTGAGCTCGGCCTTGATCTCCGCGGCCGTCGCCTTCCCGTCCAGAAGCTGTGCGGTCACGCGTCTCTCCTAACGTTTCCGCCATCGAGTACACGAAAAGTGCACGTGAATCGCCGTGGCGGCGTGCACTATTCGTGTACTCGACGGATGGGCGGCGGGGTCAGATCGAGGAGGGCATCTCTACCGTGAAGGCGTCCTGGCCGGAGGGGGTCAGGCCCGGGTAGAGCGGGAAGGCGGCGGTCAGGGCGTCGACGCGGGCGCGCAGCGCGCGAGTGTCGGCACCGGGGCGCAGCGCGAGGGCGATGATGTCGGCCACCTCGGCGAACTCCGTGTCGCCGAAACCGCGGGTCGCGAGCGCGGGGGTGCCGATGCGCAGGCCCGAGGTCACCATCGGCGGGCGCGGGTCGAACGGGACGGCGTTGCGGTTCACAGTGATGCCCACCTCGTGCAGCACGTCCTCCGCCTGCTGGCCGTCGAGCTCCGAGGTGCGGAGGTCGGCGAGCACCAGGTGGACGTCGGTGCCGCCGGTGAGGACATCCACACCCGCAGCGCGCGAGTCGTCGGCGGTGAGGCGTTCGGCGAGGAGCTGGGCACCGCGGATGGTGCGCGCCTGGCGGTCCTTGAACTCCTCCGTCGCGGCGAGCTTGAAGGCGGTCGCCTTTGCGGCGATCACGTGCATGAGCGGGCCGCCCTGCTGGCCGGGGAAGACGTTGGAGTTGAGCTTCTTCGCGAGCTCGGTGTCACGGGCAACGATGAAACCGGACCGCGGTCCGCCGATCGTCTTGTGCACGGTCGAGCTGACGACGTCTGCGTGCGGGACCGGCGACGGGTGCAGACCGGCTGCTACGAGCCCCGCGAAGTGCGCCATGTCGACCCACAGCTTCGCGCCGACCTCGTCCGCGATCTCACGGAAGGCGGCGAAGTCGAGCTGACGCGGGTAGGCGGACCAGCCGGCGATGATGACCTGCGGCTTGTGCTCGAGGGCCTTGTCGCGGACGACGTTCATGTCGACGAGGAAGGACTCCGGGTCGACGCCGTACGAGACGGCGTTGTAGAGCTTGCCCGAGAAGTTGAGCTTCATACCGTGGGTGAGGTGGCCGCCGTGCGACAGCTCCAGGCCCAGGATGGTGTCGCCCGGCGTCGCGATGGCCGACAGCACGGCCGCGTTGGCCGAGGCGCCGGAGTGCGGCTGGACGTTGGCGTACTCCGCACCGAACAGTGCCTTGGCCCGGTCGATGGCGAGCTGCTCGGCGATGTCGACGTACTCGCAGCCGCCGTAGTAGCGGCGGCCGGGGTAGCCCTCCGCGTACTTGTTGGTCAGCACCGAGCCGACCGCTTCGAGCACGGCGCGCGGCACGAAGTTCTCGGAGGCGATCATCTCGAGGTAGTCGCGCTGGCGACCGAGCTCGAGCTGCAGCACCTCGGCGATCTCGGGGTCGACCTCGCTGAGCGGGGCGGTGAAAGTTGAGGGCAACGTGTCGGTCAAAACCGGCTCCTTCGTACAGGGATGGACCATCTGCGTATCGACCCAGGCGCGCGGCCGAAATCCACCCGTGTTCTCGGAGGTTGCGTGTCGCTCCCCGATGGTGACCATCTGAGCGCCAGTTGCGACGTGGGCAAGCATAGCAAAGCGGACCCGCCCTGGAACCCTTGCTGATAAGTTGCGAGCCCTGCGATACTCGCTGTGGCCGACCCCTCGTGGGGCGGGCGATGTCGGCCCATCCGCTCTTCTTGCGATTTGTGTCGCCGATGCGTCAGGAGCCATTGTGGTCGTTCCCCGCCCTGTCCGACTGGAATCCGCCGGTGACCCGTCGGTCTCCCCGCCCTTCGTCCTCTCCCCCGCGGCCCGGATCAGCGTTGCCGGAGACGGTGCGGATGCGGTGGCCCGTCTGCTGCGGGCAGAACTCGCGACGGATTGCGGCCAGGAGCCGGCCATCGTGCACGAGCCTCCCGCGTTCGGCGACATCGCGATCGTCATCGCGCCGGGTGAGGGTCCGCACGAGGACGGGTCGGACAGTGCGGAGCGCTACACACTGGAGGTGGCGGCCGAGGGCGTCCGGATCGGCGCGGTCACGCCCGCCGGAGCCTTCTGGGGCGTGCAGACGTTGCGCCAGCTGATCCCGGTGGGCTGCGACGACGCGCTGGCGATCGACGCCGTCCGGGTGCACGACCACCCGCGCTACGCCTACCGCGGGGCGATGCTGGATGTGGCACGCCACTTCTTCACGCCGGCCGAGGTGAAGCGGTTCATCGACGCGATCGCCGTGTTGAAGCTGAACCACCTGCACCTGCACCTCACGGACGACCAGGGCTGGCGCATCCACATCGAGTCGTGGCCCGAGCTGACCAGGGTGGGCGGGTCGACCGGGAGCGACGGCGGCCGCGGCGGCTTCTACACGCAGGACGAGTTCCGCGACCTCGTCGCGTATGCCGCTGAGCGGCACATCACCGTCGTGCCGGAGCTGGACATGCCCGGCCACACGAACGCCGCGCTCGCGTCGTATCCGGAGCTCGACCCGGAGGGCGTCGCGCCGGCCCTGTACACCGGGTCGGACGTCGGCTTCAGCACGCTGCAGACCGGCGACGCGACCACGGAGCGGTTCGTGCGCGACATCGTCCGGGAGGTCGCCGCCCTGACGCCCGGCCCGTACCTGCACCTCGGCGGCGACGAGTGCCTGAGCACCACGGACGCCGACTTCGTCGCGTTCGTCAGAGATGCCGCGCGCGTCGTGGTCGAGAGCGGCAAGACGCCCATCGGCTGGCACGAGGTCGGCAAGGTCGGCGACCTGCCGACCGGGACCGTCGGCCAGTACTGGGATTTCACCTCACCGCGCGGGAACGCCGCCGAGCTGGCGCGAGCCTTTGTCGGCGTCGGCGGTTCGCTGATCATGTCGCCCTCCGACGTCGCCTACCTCGACATCGTCTACGCGGACGGCGACCCGATCGGGCAGGACTGGGCCGACGGGCCGACCACGCTCCGGGACGCGTACGTCTGGGACCCCGCGCGCATCGTCCCCGGGATCGGCGACGCGCACATCCTGGGCGTGGAGGCCCCGCTCTGGACGGAGACGGTCGCGACGATCGAGGAGGCCGAGGAGATGGCGTTCCCGCGCCTCGCGGCGGTCGCCGAGGTCGGCTGGTCGGCGGCGCCGGCGGACACGGATGCGGTCGAGACCGTCCGCGATGCGACCGAGTTCGCGGCGCGCGTCGCGAGCCTGGCCGAGCACTGGGATGCGGCGGGCACGCGCTACCGTCGAGTGCCGGACGTCGCCTGGCCGGAGACCGTCGGAACCTAGCCGCTCACGGCCGCCGAGCTCACGGGTACCCGATGAACCAGAGCAGCACCAGCGCGACCGGCTGCAGTGCGATCCCCGCGAGGAGCACCACCTTCCGCGCCTTCCGATTCTGCGTCAGCCCACGCGCTCCCATCAGCGGAGACAGCGGCAGCAGGAGCCGGAAGGTGCTCTGCTGCGGCAGGAAGACGGCGAACAGGTAGAGTCCGTAGCTCACCGCGTAAGCCACCAGGTCCGTGCCGAGCGCGCGTACCGACGGCCGGGTCAGCATCCACGTGAAGGCGGCGACGATCCCGATGACGATCAGCGCACCGAGGATGCTGAGGTACCGCCAGCTGAGCAGGAACCACGGCGTCAGCGGAATGAACGCGACGTTGCCGATGAAGCCGGTCCACCACGACAGCTCGGTGCTGAGGTAGGCGTCGCCCGTTCCGGTCACCGCCGCGGCGATGATCGGCCAGGACATCCCGGCCACGGCCATCACCGCCCCCGAGACGATCATGCTGACCCGCTCGCCCGGGCGGAAGCCTTCGCCGCCGCGCCGAGCGTCCAGCGTCCGGATCAGCAGCATGATGCCCAGCGCGAGCGGAAGCGCCAGAGCTCCCGGCCGGGTGAACGCCGCCGCGACTCCGAAGGGCAGCATCAGCCAGTAGCGGCGCTGGGCCATCGCCAGGAGCGCGGCGAACATCAGCAGGAAGAAGAGGCTCTCCGCGTAGGCGATCTGCAGCACGAACGACAGCGGTCCGAAGCAGAAGAACGCGGTCGTCCAGAACGCGCTCGACACGCCGGCCCGCGCTGCGACCAGACGGAAGAGGACCAGGCTGGCTCCAGCTCCGAAGATCATCGCGACGGCGAAACCGGCCGGGTAGAACGTCATCCCGGTCACGAACATGACGCCGCGCACGATGATCGGGTACAGCGGGAGGAACGCCCAGGGGTTCTGCTGCACCGATCCGTTGCTGTCCAGCGGCAGCGACGTCGGGTACCCCTGCTCGACGATCTGGCCGTAGTACGCGGCATCCCACGAACCGGAGAACGTGAAGAACGTCGGGTCCATCGACGGGCTGGAGTACGACCAGTGGCCGATGTTCGCCGCGATGAACAGCGCAAGCATGAGCGACGTGGTGAGCAGCCGCGACACGGCGTACATCACGAGCACCGCGACCCACCACGGCACATCGCGCCCGGCGAACCGGAGCCGCCGCGGCACGGCCGAGGGGAGGTGCGTGAGCACCGACCGCCGTGTGCTCGTCGTGCCCGCTGTCATCGCCCCATCCGTCGCTCGTCCGCTGATTCGCCCCTTGGATGGTACCCGCGCACGCTGCTCGTCGTGACCGGTTGACTGTGGGCTACTTCACGCTGCCCGCCGTGAGGCCGCCGACCAGGCGCTTCTCGATGAGCGCGAAGAGGATCACCACGGGGATGACCGCGACGACCGACACCGCGAAGACGTACTGCCAGGCGGCGTCGTACTGGCCGACGAACTTGGTGAGCGCCACCGACAGCGGCTGGTTCGCATCCGTCGACAGGATCACCAGGCTGGCCGCGAACTCGTTCCAGGAGGCGACGAACGTGTAGATGATGGCGGTCACGATCCCCGGCCAGACCAGGGGCAGCTGGACACGGAAGAGCACCGTCCACTTGCCCGCGCCATCCAGCTGGGCTGCTTCGTCGACCTCCTTCGGGACGCCGGCGAAGAAGGCGTGCATGATCCAGATCGCGAATGCCAGGTTGAACGCCGCGTTCACGAGGATCATCGCCAACCAGGTGTCGTTGATGCCGAGCGCCACCATCTCTTTGAACAGGCCTGTTGCGAGCACCGTCGGCTGGAGCATCTGCGTGACGATGACGAGGAAGAGGAAGATCCCTCGCCCCGGGAACCGGAACCGCGCCGTGTAGTAGGCGGCCGGCACGCAGACGAGGATCACCAGCGCTGTGGCGAACACGGCGATCACGATCGTCGAGATCAGGTTGAACGGCAGCGGCGTCTCCGGCGTGGACCACATCGTGATGTAGTTCTCCGGATGCCACTGCGTCGGCAGGTAGGTCGGCGGGACCGCGAGGATGTTGTTCCTGCTCTTGAACGAGCCGATCAGCATGATCAGGTACGGCGCGATGAAGACCAGGGCGATGACGATCCCGGCGAGCACCTTCACGGGGGTACGCCAGGGGCGCGAGCGGCGGGAGCGGCCAGGACGGGGCGTCGGAGCGCCCCCGATCAGACTGGGGGCTGGCGCGGTCACGAGACCTCCTTCATCGGCTTCACGATCCACAGGTAGAGGCCCACCACGACCAGCACGATCAGGAAGTTGATCACGCTGAGCGCACTGGAGAGGTCGATCCGTTGCTCGTTCTGCAGCAGTTTGAACACGTAGGTGGTGGTCGTGTCCGCCTTGTAGCCGGGGATGGATCCGGTCATCAGTTTGAGGATGGGGAGCGAGTTGAACACGTTGATGATGTTGATCAGCGTCGCCAGCGCGATGGCGCCGCGCAGGTTGGGGAACGTCACGCTGAAGTAGGAGCGGGTCGCGCTCGCCCCGTCGACCTTGGCCGCCTCGAGCATGTCGCCCGGGATGCCGGCCAGGCCGGCCAGGATCGTGTAGGTCGTGAACGGCAGCGACACGAACACGGCGATGCCGATGGAGGAGATGAAGGCCGGCAGCGGCTCCTTTGTGAAACCGAACGGCTGGGCGAGCAGGTGGAGGTCGACCAGGAACTTGTTGATGATCCCGTAGTACGGGTCGAGGCCGTAGACGAAGACGGTCGTGGTCATCACGACGCTCGCGGCCCACGGGACGATGATCGCCATCCGCACCCAGCGACGGCCGGGGAAGTTGTTGTTGAGGAACTGGGCCAGCGCGAGCGAGATGACCACCGTGATCACGACGACCGAGACGACCCAGACGAGGGTGTTGACCAGGATGCCGGGAACCTCGGGACGCGAGAGCACCGTGATGTAGTTCTGCAGGCCGACAGGCCCGTGGTCGATACCCGCGAGGGAGATCTTCCGGGTGGAGTTGTAGACCATGTAGCCGGCCGGGAAGAGGACGACGCCGAAGATCAGGATGAGGGCGGGCAGGGTCCACGGGACCGCACGCAGCAGGTCCGACCCACGGCCGGGGGGCTTGGGGGACGCCCCGCGGCGGGGACGGCCGGTGGCCGCCCCCGCGCGAGTCGCTTCAGTCGTACTGGTCATCCGGGACTACTGGCCGTCGGCCTTCGCCTGGATGGACTTCAGCAGGTCTTCCGGCTTGGCGCCCTGACCCAGCTGACCGATCTGGCTCTGGATCGCGCCCTGCGCTGCGGACCAGTTCGGGTTGGTGGACGGGTAGAACTTCGCGTTCGGCAGCAGGTCGAGGAACGGCTTGATGGTCTCGTCGGAGCCCATCACGTCCGCACCGGACTTGGTGGTCGGCAGGAAGCCTTCCGCCTTGACCCACTTGGTGTAGACGTCCTTCGAGTAGAAGTAGTCGAGGAACTTCTTGATCGAGGCCGTCTTGTCGGTCTTGTTCTTGAACGCCATCAGGTGGTCTGCGACGCCCAGCGTGAACGGCGAGCCGTCCTTCGTCGGGATCGGCGCGATGCCGTACTGCAGGGACGGGTTCTTGTCCTTCAGCTGTCCGACTGTCGGCGGCAGACCCACCTGCATGCCGAGCTGGCCCTGGATGAAGACGTTCAGCAGCGGCGTGCGGTTGGTCGAACCGGGGTTCGGCTCCGTGTAGCCCTGGTTGATGATCTTCTGCATCTCGGTCGCGCCTTCGACGTTCTGCGGGCTGTCGATGGTCAGCTTCTTGGCGTCGCCGTAGCCTCCGCCCGCACCGTAGAACCAGATCGCGGTCTCGGCCTGCGCCTCTTCGCTGCCGAGCGGCATCCCGTACGGGGTGACTCCTGCGGCCTTGAGCTTGCCGGCGTCCTCCTCGAATTCGGCCCACGTCTTCGGCGGGGCCGAGATGCCGGCCTTGGAGAAGTCGTCCTTGTTGTAGAACAGACCGCGCGCCGAGGCGATGAACGGCAGACCGTACTGGGTGCCGTCGATGCTGGCGTTCTTCTTGAAGGCGTCCTGGAAGTCGTTCAGTGTGGATGCCGAGACGATGTCCTTGGCCGGGTAGAGCAGGTCGTCGGACGCGAACCCGGCGAACGCGTCGATGTTCAGGATGTCGGGCTGCTTCTGGGCCTGGATGCGCGTCTTGATGACGTTGTTGATATCGGTCCAGGATTCGACGTCGAGGTTGACCTTGATGTCGCTGTTCTTGGCCTCGAAGTCCTTGATGATCTGCTGCCACTCGGCTTTGGTGTTGTCCGAGTAGCTGGCGACCATCAGGTCGAGCGTCTGCGCGCCGCCGGACGAGCCTCCGGACCCGCCGCTGAAGCCGCAGGAGGCGAGCGTCATGGTGGCGACCGCCGCTGTTGCGACCGCCGCTCCCCACCGCAGTGACTTCTTCATTGACTTCCTCACTTCTTGAAGGGAAAACACGAACCGTCACTGCCGATGGTGCCTGCGCGACGATGCGTAGCTGTTTGATGCTTAGTGATTTGTTTCTGCTTGAAACAAGCACTTGCACTCAATGGATGATCGAAAGCATGACGCTTACGGGCCCCCGCGTCAAGGACAAAGCGAGAGATCGTTACACGGCGTTTACACCGACGCCCGGTTCCGGCCCCTTCTTTGCGAGAAACGATTGAACATGATTACTAGACATAGTGTTCGATCATCAGCAATCATTGTGAGGAACCAACCTTGCATCGACTTGCACGAACGCCGAACAGGAGCGACCAGTGACGCACGCATCCCCCGCAGGAGCCCACATGGAGGCCGAGCTGCGCTCGCAGCCCGAGACCTGGGCGACCGCTGCCGGGCTGCGGGACGAGCAGTCCCGGCTGCCCGCCGCGGGAGAGCGGATCGCGGTGGTCGGCTGCGGCACGTCGTGGTTCATGGCGCAGTCGTACGCCGCCCTGCGCGAACAGGCCGGCCACGGCGTGACGGATGCGTTCGCCGCCTCCGAAGCGCCCGTCCTCGACCGCCGATACGACGCGATCGTCGCGATCACCCGCTCCGGCACCACGACCGAAGTCCTCGAACTCCTCGACCAGCTGCGCACGGCAGGCAGCCGCGCACGCACCGTCGGCATCGTCGGCGACCCGCAGACCCCGTTGGTCGACCTGGTGGACACGGCCATCCGCCTGCCCTTCGCCGACGAGCAGTCGGTGGTGCAGACGCGCTTCGCAACGACCGCCCTCGCGCTGGTCCGCGCCTCCCTCGGCCACGACCTCTCCCCCGCGATCGACCAGGCGGCCGCTGCGATCGAGGAGGAGCTGGACGACGAACTGGTCTCCGCCGAGCAGTACGCCTTCCTCGGCGCCGGCTGGACCGTCGGCCTCGCCCACGAGGCGGCACTCAAGATGCGCGAAGCGTCCCAGTCGTGGACGGAGTCGTACCCCGCCAAGGAGTACCGGCACGGCCCGATCGCGATCGCGGCACCCGGCCGGGTCACCTGGATGCTGGGCGAGGCTCCCGCTGGACTCGCCGGCGACCTCGCTGTGACGGGAGCCCGCTTCGAGGACCGCCCGATCGACGGCATGGCCGACCTCGTCCGGGCCCAGCGCGTCGCCCTCGCCCGCGCCCGCCGGGCCGGCCTCGACCCGGACAGCCCGCGCAACCTGACCCGATCGGTGATCCTGTCCTCGTGACCCTCGACCCCGTACAGCTGCAGGCGCCGGCCGCCGCCCCGTTGGGGGGCGGCGCACCGGTGCTGGCCTTCGACGTCGGAGGAACCGACACGAAGGCTGCGCTCGTGGACGGCGAGGGCCGCCTGGTGCAGGTGGCGCGCATCCCGACGCCGCACGCGGGCACCGGCACCGGTGAAGCCGTGGTGGAGGCGATCGCCGGGCTGGCGGCGCGGTACGCCGCCGAGCATCCCGAGGTGGTGCCGCAGGCGGCAGGGCTCCTGGTTCCCGGCCACGTGGACGATGACGCCGGGATCGGCGTCTTCGCGGAGAACCTGGGCTGGCGCGACTTCCCGTTCCGTGCTCGTGCGGAGGGGGCTCTCGGCCTGCCGGTCTCCTTCAGCCACGACGTGCGCGGCGCAGGTGAGGCCGAGCACCGGCTCGGCGCCGCCGCGCCCTACCGCGATGTCGTGGTGATGGCGATCGGCACCGGGATCGCCGGTGCGATCTTCGTGGACGGCCGACTGCACTCCGGCGGCGGCATGGCCGGCGAGATGGGGCACTCCCGGGTCGCCGACGGGCCGGAGTGCGCCTGCGGAGGCGTCGGTTGCCTGGAAGCGGTCGCCTCCGCGGCCGCGATCGCCCGCCGGTACAACGCCCTCACCGGCGCCCGAGTGCCCGGAGCACGGGAGGTGCTCCAGCGGGCCGAGGAGGGCGACGCGGTCGCCCGCCAGGTCTGGGACTCGGCTGTCGACGCGCTCGCGCTCGACCTGTCGCACACGGTCGCCCTGCTCGCACCGGAAGCCATCGTCATCGGCGGCGGGCTGGCCCAGGCGGGTCAGGCGCTGTTCGGGCCGCTCGCCGAGAAGCTGGACGGCATCCTCACCTTCCACCGCCGGCCGGTGCTGCTGCCCGCGAGCATCGGCGAGAACGCGGGTGTCATCGGGGCGGCGCTGCGAGCGCGGGACCTGCTCGGCGCACCGGCGACGGCAGCGGCGGCTGCCGCGGCGGCGACGCTCCGACCGTCCGCTGCGGAGGCCGCCTCGTGATCCTCACCGTCACCCCGAATCCGGCCCTCGACCTCACCTACCGCGTCTCCGCCCTGCAGCCCGGCGAGACGCACCGCGCCGGGCCGCCCGCGGTGCGGGCCGGCGGCAAGGGGCTCAACGTCGCGCGGGTGATCGCGCAGACCGGCGGCCGGGCGTTCGCGCTGACCACGGCGGGCGGGCCCTCCGGCCTGCGCCTGGCGGACGATCTGGAGGCGTCGCGCCTACCCGCGGAGCTCATCCCGGTCGGCTCCCCCACCCGCAGCAGTGTCGCCATCGTCGACGAGGCCACCGGGGAGACGACCGTCGTCAACGAGACCGGCGGGCCGCTCACCGGCGCCGAGTGGACCGCGCTCAGGGAGGCCGTGACGCGACTCACCCTCCCGGCGACCTGCCTCGTCGGCTCGGGCAGCCTGCCGCCGGACGCGCCGGCGACGTTCTACGCGGAGTTGGTGGCTATCGCGACCGCGCACGGCGTGCCGAGCGTCGTCGACGCCGTCGGGACGGCGCTCCTGCTCGCCGCCGAGGCCGGCGCACACGTGGTGAAGCCCAACCGTCGCGAACTCGCCGAGTCGACCGGCCACGACGATCCCGTCGCCGGTGCTCGCGTGCTCCTGGACGCGGGAGCCGGGCTGGTCCTCGTCTCCCTCGGGGCGGACGGCATGCTCGCCGTGGCGCCGACCGGCGAGCCGCTGTACGCACACCTCCCGGAGCCGCTCACCGGCAACGCGACGGGCGCGGGGGACGCCGCGGTCGCCGCCGTCGCCTCCCTCCTGGCCTCCGGAACCGATGACCCCGCCGCGCTGCTCCGCCGGGCCACCGCCTGGTCCGGCTCGGCCGTCCTCGCACCCCTCGCCGGCGAGCTCCACCCCTCCTACCCGGAGCTCGAGGCGCGCCTCGTGACCGGCTGACACCGACCCCCGCCCACTCCGGAGCCACCATGCCTCTCGTCCCCACCTCCGACCTGCTGCACACCGCTGTCGCCCACCGGACCGGTCTCGCAGCGTTCAACGTCATCCAGCTGGAGACGGCGGAGGCTCTGGTCACCGCCGCCGAGCAGACCGGTCTCCCGGTCATCCTGCAGATCTCGCAGAACTGCGTGACCTATCACGGCTCGCTGGAGCCCATCGCCGCCGCGACCCTCGCCCTCGCTCGGGAATCCTCCGCGCACGTCGCCGTGCACCTCGATCACGCGGAGGACGAGCACCTGGCCCGTCGTGCGGTCGAGGCGGGCCTGGGGTCCGTCATGTTCGACGGGTCCACGCTCGATTACGAGCGCAACGTCGCCGCCACCATCCGGGTCGTCGAGTACGCCCACGCGAACGACGTGCTGGTGGAGGCGGAGCTCGGCGAGATCGGCGGAAAGGACGGCGCCCACGCCCCCGGAGTTCGCACCGACCCCGCCGAGGCGCGTCGCTTCGTGAAGGAGACCGGCGTCGACGCGCTCGCCGTGGCGGTCGGCAGCTCGCACGCCATGACCGAGCGCACGGCCGCGCTCGATCTCGACCTCATCGCGCAACTGCGACACGCCGTACCCGTTCCGCTCGTACTGCACGGGTCCAGCGGGGTCGCGGATGAGACCATCGAGCAAGCCATCAGCGCCGGCATCACCAAGGTCAACGTCTCCACCCACCTCAACCGCTTCTTCACGAACGCGATCCGCGGATACCTCGCCACGCATCCCGACGTCGTGGACCCGCGGAAGTACGTGGGCGTTGGACGGTCCGCGGTGACCGCGGAGGCGGCGCGACTGATGACCCTGTTCGACGTGGCGAGCCGCGGCGGCACAGGCGGAACGGAGACGGAACACCGATGAACAGAGCCGAGCGGCTGAACGCCGTCCTCGACCTCCTCGCCGAGGCCGGCCAGGTCGAGGTGGACGACATCGTCGCCAAGCTGGATGTCTCCGCGGCCACTGCGCGCCGGGACCTGGATGCACTGGCGTCGCAGCAACTCCTCACCCGCACGCGCGGCGGGGCGATCGGCCAGTCCGTCGCCTATGACCTGCCGATCCGGTACAAGCGCGAGCAGCACGCCCCCGAGAAGCTACGGATCGCACAGGCGGCGAGCGCCCTCGTCCCGCGCGGCGCCGTCGTCGGACTGTGCGGGGGGACCACGAGCACGGCCGTCGCGACGGTGCTCGGATCGCGGCCCGACCTGATGGAGCCGTCGCCGCATCCCAGCCTCACCGTCGTCACCAACGCCATCAACATCGCCGCCCAGCTGGTCATGCGCCCGCAGATCAAGACCGTGGTCACCGGAGGTGTCGTGCACGCGCGCTCGTACGAGCTGGTCGGCCCGTACAGCGACGTGGTGCTGGAGAAGATCACGATGGACATCGCGTTCATCGGCGTCAACGGCATCGACCCGCTGGTCGGCGCGACCGTGCACGACGAGGGCGAGGCGAGCGTCAACTCGCTGATGGCACGCCGGGCCACGCGTGCCGTCGTCGTCGCCGACTCCTCCAAGATCGGCCGGAAGGCGTTCGCCACCCTCGGCGGCCCGAAGCTGCTCACCACGCTGATCACCGACGAGGGCATCACCGCCGACCAGCGGGCCGCCTTCGTCGATCAGGGGTTCGAGGTGATCGTCGCGTGAGCGGCGACCACCTCATCCACTCGGCGCGGCTGGTCGACGGCGGGCACGTCGTCGAGGACGGCTGGGTGCGGTTCGCGGACGGGGTGGTCGCGGAGGTCGGCGCCGGGTCCTCGTGGCGGTCGTCGTGGCGGTCACGGCCCGCTGGGGCGGCGACGGATGCGGCGGGCGCGTGGCTGACGCCCGGGTTCGTCGACCTCCACGTGCACGGCGGCGGCGGCGCGAGCTTCGACGACGGCGCGGAGGCGATCTCGCGGGCACTGGACCTGCACCGGCGGCACGGGACGACGCGTTCGGTGATCTCGCTCGTCACCGCGCCCGTCCCCGAGCTCGCCCGACGGCTGCGGGAGGTGGCCGCCCTGACCGCGGCCGACCCGCGCATCCTGGGCGCGCACCTGGAGGGGCCGTTCCTCGACGTGGGCCACAAGGGTTCGCACGACCCGTCGCTGCTCCGACCGGCCACGCCCGCAGACATCGACGTGTTGCTGGCGGCGGCGGACGGCACTCTGCGTCAGATCACCATCGCCCCGGAACTGCCGGGTGGGATGGACGCGGTCCGCGCCTTCTCTGCGGCCGGCGTGGCGGTGGCGGTGGGGCACACGGGAGCGGACTACGACCGGGCGCTCGCGGCCTTCGACGCCGGGGCGAGCATCCTGACCCACGCCTTCAACGCGATGCCGGGGCTGCACCACCGCGCGCCGGGACCGGTCGCCGCCGCCGCGCGGACGCCCGGCGTCACGCTCGAGATCATCAACGACGGCGTGCACGTGCACCCGGAGGTCGTGCGGATGGCATTCGCCGCGGCATCGGGGCGGGTAGCCCTGGTCACCGACGCGATGGCGGCTGCCGGCGCGGCCGACGGCGACTACCTGCTGGGCTCCCTCAAGGTGGAGGTCCGTGGCGGCGTCGCCCGCCTCGCTGGCGGGGGCTCGATCGCCGGCTCGACCCTCACGCTCGACGACGCGCTCCGCCGCGCGGTGCAGGAGGTCGGCCTCCCCGTCGCCGAGGCTGTCCGTGCGCTCACCGAGACGCCCGCCGCCGCTGTCGGCCGCGGCGGCGACCTCGGGCGGCTGCAGCCCGGGTACGCCGCCGACGCGGTGCTGCTGGACGACGACTTCCGGGTGCAGCAGGTGTGGTGCGACGGAGAGCCGGTGCTCTGAGGCGGGTTTGCCGTCATAAAACGCGATGAGCGACGTCTTAATCGTCGGGACCCCTTACACGGTCCCGGAAACCACGATTGGAACCGCGCATCATGTCTCCCCAGACGAAGCTCGTCATCCCCGCCGTCCTCCTTGCGTCCCTCGGCGTCGGCGCTGCTCTCTTCGCTCACAAGGGAAACCCCAGCACCACAGCGAACGGGAATACGAGCCCGGTCCCTGCTCGTGCGCGGAACCGGGCTCGCCTCTTCACGGAGCCGAAACGGTGACTGTGTCTTCACGCCCTGCGGTACGGCGCATCCGCCGGATCACCGCGCTGCTTCTGCTCACCACGCTGGCAGTCGGCGCAGCGATCCTCGCGCCCGATCGCACGCCCGCGCGCATCGATGCGTCGCACAGCGCGATCAGTCAGGACGGCCTGGCGGATCCCGACTACGACATCGACGACAACCTTCGAGGGATCGCCGGCCTCAGCCCGCGAGAGGTTGCGAAGCAGTGGGCGTCCGCCACCGCGGCCGAGAAGACGGCTAACGCCGCCGCCCTTCCCCTATCCGTCGGCAATCTCAACGGAATCCCTTACAAGCTCCGGGATTCGCTCAATCGCCGCGCGCTGCTCGTCCGCATCAAGAAAGTGCGCGATCGACTCCGATCCTTCCCTGAGGATGAGGCGGCCAAGACATCCCTCAGCGCCTACCAGGCGATCACCAAAGCCCTCAAGCCGACGAAACCACGGCGCATGCTCATCGAGCTCACCGGCGACGTCATGCCGCTGGCCGCGATCAGCGTCGGAAACCTCGACACCGCCCGGCAGGCCACCTGGCTCGTTCCGGGAATGGGCACGTACAGCACCGACATGCCGCTCTGGTCCCTCGCCGCCCAGAACCTTTATGACGCGCAAGGCTCGGTCGGCGCGCCGAAGAGGCGGACGGTCGTCGCCTGGATGGGCTACGTCCCACCCCCGCCGCCCCCCAGCATCGAGGCATCGCGCGGCGACTACGCCGAACAGGGCGCGCCGCACCTCATCCGTGATCTGGAAGGGTTCCGGGCCGCCCGCAGCGCCGACATCGGTGACATCCGGGTCAACGTGGTGGCGCACTCCTACGGCACGACCGTCACCGCGGACGCGCTGGCCAACGAACCCCTCGACATCGACTCGGTCGTGATGCTCGGGTCGGCGGGGATCGAGAACACGGTGGGCTCAGCCGGGGCGCTGCACGCGCGCGAGGTTTACGCGGCGGAGTCCACGAAGGATCCGCAGGCTGTGCTCGGCCGTTTCTCACGGTTCGACCCCCGATCGCCGGCGTTCGGCGCGGCGGTCTTCTCCGTCGAGGGCGACCAGGAGCACAGCCTCACCGGCGTCACCGGGCACGCGCCCATCCTTCACTCCGCATGGAACGACGACGTGTCGTCGTCGCTGTGGCAGAAGATCACCGACATCAGCGAGCGCATCGACCGCTTCTTGGAGCACAAGGCCGCCTTCGGCTACCTGGACCGGGGAACGGAATCGCTGGCCAACACCGCCTCCGCGACGACCGCCCACCCCACGCGGGCCGTCAGCGTGCCGAGCGCGCCCAGCCGCAAGCCGTCTCGTCCGAAGGCGGAGTGACGGAAGCGGTCGCAGGACGCGTCTTCCGGCGTCAGGCGGCGGCGACCTCGGCGCGTGACCGCGTCATCCGCCCCACCACCACGACGAGCAGGAGCGAGACGACCAGCAGCCCGACGTAGCACCAGGGCAGCAACATCAGGCCGCCCGCGGCGAAGATCAGCGAGCCGACGAGCGCTCCCCCACCGATACCGATGTTGAAGGAGGTCGTGTACAGGGCGCTCGCCGTGTCACGGAATGCCGCGGACGACGTGTGGAGCAGGCGCGTCTGCAGCAGCGGCGGGAGCGCCCCGAAGGCGAGGCCCCACAGCAGGAACGCGATCAGGGCCGGGATGGGCTGGGCCGCGAGCACCGCCAGCGCGGCGACGGCCGCACCCGTCACCAGCAGCGCGAGGATCAGCCCGAGCTGCGGCCTCGGGCCGAACACGGAGCCGGCCAGCAGCAGACCGCCCGCACCGGCGATGCCGTAGACGAACAGCAGCGCACCGACGTTGCCCGACGGGATGCCCATCGGCCCCGTCAAAAACGGGACCACGAACGTGTAGAAGGCGTAGTGGCCGACCATCGTGACCGCCGAGATCAGGCAGACCATCACGACGGCCGGGATGGTGCGGTCGCGCTGCCTCGGAGCCGAACGGTCGCGCCGCCGCCCGCCGACCGCATCCGACTCCCGCTCCACCGCGGGCAGCAGCTTCCAGACCACGACGGCGCCGACCACCATGAGACCAGCGAGCAACCCGAACGAGAGCCGCCAGCCGAACAGGTGGCCGGCGAACGTGCCGAGGGGCACCCCGAGAACGAAGGCCAGCGTGCCGCCGCCCAGGGTGATGGAGACGGCGCGGCCGATCTGCTCCTTGGGCACCAGGTGCCCGGCGTACGCCCCGACGATCGACCAGAACATCCCGTGCGCGATACCGCCGAGGATGCGGGAGCCGACCACGAACTCGTAGGTCGGTGCGATCGCGGTCAACGCGTTCGAGATCCCGAGGACGATGAGGATGCCGATCAGCAGGCCGTGCCGCGGCCACCGCTTGGTCAGCGCCGTCAGCGGGGTGCTGGTGACCACGACAGTGAACGCGAAAACGGTGACGAGCAACCCGATCTGGGCCTCGCTCACCCCGAGCGAGGCACTCATGTCCGGCAGCAGCCCGGTCGGGATCATCTCGCTGGTGACGGAGAGGAAGGTGGCGGCGGCGAGGGCGATCAGCCCTGTCCACGGGAATTTCGGTGCAACGGGCACCGGGGTCGTCGAAGTGGTAGTCATGCGGGTCTGTCCAACGGACGGCGTTCCCCAGCCATTCCGCCGCGACGAACGGCGACCGAAGATTCGGAGGGAATGGCGGGTCGACTACGCGCTGATGTGCGCGCCCAGGGCCGCGCGGGAACCGCCGACCATCACCGATTCTACCGGAGGGCGTCCTGGATGGAAGCGCTGTCCGTGATCTCGATGAGCGGTGCGTACAGCGCCATGGCATCGAGCGCACGCTGGTGGTCGGCGTCGGACAGCCCCGCGCACGCGTCGGCGGCGACCCGGATGCGCACCCCGGCATCGGCCGCGCCGAGCGCCGTGCTCAGTACGCAGCAGTCGGTGGAGACGCCGGCGAGCACCACATCCTGAGATCCCAGCAGGGCAGCGCGCAGGTCCGGTCCCCACTTGCCGAAGGTCGGCTCGCTGACCACGGCGTGCCCGGTGTCGCGGAACGCGAGCACCAGGTCGTAGATCGGATCGTCCTCCGGGACCAGCGCGAACGGCCACTGCTCGTAGTACGGCACCCAGGCGCCCTCCGGCCGCTCCGGCGCCACGAACCGCGTGAAGACGACGCGCTCGCCGAACGCCGGGACCATCCCCGCGATCGCCGCCTCCGCCTCCGCGAACCGCGGGGTGAACCACGGGCTGGAGGGGGCGCCGAACACCTGCTGCATGTCGATCACCACGAGGGTCGGCCCCGCGTCGGTCACCGCTCCTCCTGGCGTCGCACCGCGCCGCGCGAGAACAGCAGCGTGCCCAGGTAGCCGATCACCAGCGCGACGAGCACGCCCAGGTTCGCGAACGCCCAGTCGCCCTTCGTCCCGCCGATCGGGCCCAGCAGATAGCCCTGCCAGCTGAGCCACTGCGCGGACCCGTTGGTGACCAGCCCCCAGCCGATCGCCGTGCCGATGACGATGAGGGCGATCGGCAGCCAGCGCACCGCGCCGTAGCGTCCGCGCCGGTCGTACAGCTCGGCCTCAGCGTAGTCGCGGCGCCGCAGCTGGATGTCGGCGATGAAGATGCCGCACCAGGCGGCGATCGGAACCCCGAGGGTGATGAGGAAGCCCTGGAACGGGCCGAGGAAGTCGGTGGCGAAGAACACCACGTAGATGGCACCGAGGGTCATGATGACCCCGTCGATGCCGGCGGCGACGTACCGGGGGACGCGGACCCCGACGCTGAGCAGGGCGAGTCCGGACGAGTAGATGTCGAGCACGGCGCCGCCGACCAGCCCGAGGACGGCGACGATCACGAACGGCACCAGGAACCAGGTCGGCAGCAGCGAGGCGAGCGCGCCGATCGGGTCGGCGGCGATCGCGTCGCTCAGCTTGGTCGACGACCCCGCCAGCAGCACACCGAAGATCAGCAGGATGACAGGAGCCAGCGACGAGCCGAAGGTCGTCCAGCCGACCACGCCGCCGCTGCGGGCCGACCGCGGCAGGTAGCGCGAGTAGTCCGCCGCCGCATTCACCCAGCCGAGGCCGAACCCGGTCAGCATGAACACGAAGCCGCCGATCACGTGCGGGGCGTCGCCTGCCGGAAGGGCTGCGACCGCGCCGAGGTCGATGTGGTTCAGAACGAGGAGGATGTAGACCACCGTCAGCACGCCGGTCACGATCGTGATGATCATCTGCATCCGCATGATGAGGTGGAAGCCGATGACGCCGCCGACGATTACCAGGGCGACCACCACGATGAGCGCGACCAGCTTGGTCACCACGCCGCCCTCCCAGCCCAGCTGCTGGAAGACCGTGGCGGTGGCGAGAGCCGCAAGGGACACGAGGACCGTCTCCCAGCCGACCGTCAGCAGCCAGGAGAGGAACGACGGAACGCGGTTCCCCTCCACTCCGAACACCGCGCGGCTGAGCACCATGGTGGGCGCTGAGCCGCGCTTGCCGGCGAGCGCGATCACCCCGCAGAGCAGGAACGACGCGACGATTCCCACCACGCCCACGATCGTGGCCTGCCAGAACGAGATCCCGAACCCGAGCAGGAAGGAGCCGTAGCTGAGGCCGAACACCGAAACGTTCGCGCCGAACCACGGCCAGAACAGGTCGCGCGGCCGTCCCCGACGCTCGTCCTCCTGGATGGTGTTGAGGCCATTGAGCTCGACATTGAAGGCGGACGCCGCGCCAGAGCGGGTGTCGGGCGTGTCCTCACCGGTGCTGGTCATGCACCGATCGTCGTGCACCCGCGGCCGCGCGTCAACAGCGGCGTGCTAGCCGGTCCACGGGTCCACCACCGGAATGCCCACGCCCTGAAGGCCCTTGTCGCGCGTCGCGATGGCCTCCGCCTCAGCGGCAATCGCCGTCGCCGCGATCATCGCGTCGGGCACACCGATCGGCCGTCCCGCGGACGCTCGAAGGGACACGATTGTCGCGTACTCCGCCGCTGCCACCATGCCGAAGGGGAGCGTTCTGCGGTGGTAGGACTCGATCGTCTCCAGGATGAGATCGGCCTTCTGCTGGGCCCGCAGGGTGTCGTCCATCAGGTTGGCGCCTGCCAGCATCTCCGCCACCGTCACCGTCGTAATCCGCACCGCGTCTTGATCGATCGAATCGAACCAGTCGAGGACTCGGGGGTTCAGGAGCGGTTTGATGAGCTCCGAGAGCACATTCGTGTCGAGCACGATCATTCGTCGAGCGCTTCGACCCGATTGCGGATGTATTCGACGAAGCCGAGCTTACGAATGCTTGGACGCGGATCCACCGGCTCGCCGACCGCTGCCTGCCCGATGATGTAGTGCAGCTCCTCGTCCACCGTGCGGCGGGACCCCTCGGCCAGACGCTCGATCGTCTCGTAGATGTCCTTGTCGATGCCGACCGTTACCGCGATCTGTTCCATCGTTATGCCTCCAATGCATTCATATGTTACATACAACCCAGCCTATCATCGCGGCCCGGTACCCTGATCTGGTGACCGACTCCCCCGCCTCCAACCACTGGGTGCTGACCTTCAGCTGCGCCGACCGTCCCGGCATCGTCCACGCGGTGAGCGGCGCGATCGTCGCAGCCAGGGGCAACATCACCGAGAGCCAGCAGTTCGCGAGCACCGACACCGGGCGCTTCTTCATGCGGCTGCAGGTCGAGTCGGAGGCCGGACGCGACGAATTCGAGGAGGCTCTGGCGCCGGTCGTCGAGCGGTTCGGGATGACGCACCACGTCGACAACGTCGGCCGCCCGCTCCGCACCCTGGTCCTGGTGTCGAAGGCCGCGCACTGTCTCAACGACCTCCTGTTCCGCCAGCGCGCGGGGCAGCTGCCGGTGGAGATTCCGCTGGTGCTCTCGAACCACGACAGCCTGAGCGACCTGGCCGGCTTCTACGGTGTCCCGTTCGAGTCGCGTGCGGTCGCCGGCGCGGAGGCGAAGGCGGCGTTCGAGGCGCGCATCCTGGAGGCGGTCGAGGAGCACGACATCGAGCTCGTCGTGCTCGCCCGCTACATGCAGATCCTCTCGCCGGAGCTGTGCGAGCGGCTGGCGGGACGCGCGATCAACATCCACCACTCGTTCCTGCCCGGCTTCAAGGGCGCCAACCCCTACCGGCAGGCCCACGCCCGAGGCGTGAAGCTGATCGGCGCGACCGCGCACTTCGTCACGAGCGACCTCGACGAGGGCCCGATCATCGAACAGAACGTCGTGCGCGTCGACCACAGCCACACCGTGCAGGAGCTCGTGGCGATCGGACAGGACGAGGAGAGCCGCACGTTGACGCAGGCGGTCAAATGGTTCGCGGAGGATCGGGTGCTGCTCGACGGCGCCCGAACCATCATCTTCCGCTGACCCGCCCGCCAGTAGACTGACCTGGTGACTTCCGCGCCCGACCAGCATGCCGCCGTCAAGGTGGGTTTCAACGATGTGCTCCGGTTCGTGCTCGAACTGTTCGCGATCGTCTCGCTCGGCCTGTGGGGTTTCCTCGCCTGGCCGCTGCCGTGGAACATCGTGGTCGGGATCGGCGCTCCCGCGATCGCCATCCTGCTCTGGGCGCTGTTCCGGTCCCCCCGTGCAGTGCTGCATGTCGACCCGTTCGTCAAGGCCGTCGTGGAGGTCGTCGTGTTCGGCTCGGCCGCGTTCGCCTGGTGGAGTCTCGGCCAGCCGATCGTCGCCATCGTGTTCGCCGTGATCGCGACCGTGAGCGGCATCATCAACGGCCGGCGCGAGTTCGCATGAGCCGCCTGATCGTCCACAGCGCCCGCAAGGTCGACGCCGACGGTCTGGTGGACGACTTCTGGCTGGTCGCCGAGGGCGCGCAGATCACCGCCACCGGGAGCGGCTCCGGATGGCGGCAGTCGGCCGCCGAGGGGACACCGGGCGACCAGGTCATCGATGCGCACGGGCACTGGCTGACCCCCGGCTTCATCGACCTGCACTGCCACGGCGGAGGCGGCCACCCCTACGACGACGGCGTCGAGGAGATGCGCGCAGCCCTCGCCACGCATCGGGCGCACGGCACCACGCGCTCGCTGATCTCGCACGTCGCCAATCCCCTGGCGTCACTCCGCGAGAGCCTCGGGATCGTCGCCGAGCTGACCGCGACCGACCCGCTGGTGCTCGGGTCCCACCTCGAGGGTCCGTTCCTCGCGCCCGAGCGGCGGGGAGCCCACGACGCACGCTTCCTGCGGGACCCGGAACCGGAGGCGGTCGAGGAGCTCATCGGCGCGGCGCGCGGAACCCTCCGCACGGCGACCATCGCACCGGAACTGCCGAACGCCCTCGAGTCCATCGGTGTGCTGATCGAAGCCGGCGTGGTCGTCGGCGTCGGCCACACCGCGGCGGACTACGCGCAGACGGTGCGCGCGTTCGAAGTGGGCGCGCGGCTGCTGACGCACGCCTTCAACGCGATGGCCGGCATCCATCACCGGGCGCCCGGTCCGGTCCTGGCCGCGATCGAGAACCACGACGTGACGCTGGAGCTGATCCTCGACGGCCTGCACGTGCATCCGCCGGTCGCTGGGCTGCTCTTCCGTGAGGCGCCCGGGCGCGTCGCCCTGGTGACCGATGCGATGGCGGCGGCCGGCGCCACGGACGGCGACTACCGCCTCGGCGGCCTCAACGTGACGGTGCATGAAGGGCTGGCCGTGCTGTCCGGCACGGCCACCATCGCCGGCTCGACCCTGACGCAGGATGCGGCCCTCCGCAACGCCGTGACGCTCGTCGGTGTCGACCCTGTGGATGCCGTCGCCGCCCTCACCCAGACGCCTGCGCATGTGCTCGGCGAGGGTCACCGCCTGGGGCGCCTGCACACCGGGTACGTCGCCGACGCCGTGCTGCTCGACCACGACTGGCACGTCCGCACGGTCATCGCCGACGGCGCCGCCCTCTAGCCGCCGCGCGCCGTCGCCGCCCGCCCTCGCGCGCCTTCCGACGCGCGCCCAACGCGGCGAGTGCCGCCCTTTGTCGCATTCGCCGCCGCGCGCCGCACCGCGGACGTGACAAACGGCCGCACTCGCGGCGCTACAGGGTCTGCCAGGCGGGCTTGTTCGCGTAGGCGTAGCGGTAGTAGTCGATGTTCTTCAGCCGCGACGCGGCTGCCTCATCGACCAGCACCGTGACGTGCGGGTGCAGCTGGACAGCAGACCCGGGGTTGGAGGCGGACACCGGCCCCTCGACCGCGCCGGCCAGAGCCTCCGCCTTGCCCTCGCCGAAGGCCAGCAGCATCAGGTGACGCGCCCTCATGATGGTCGACAGCCCCTGCGTGATGCAGTGCATCGGCACCTCGTCCTCCGACGCGAAGAAGCGCGCGTTGTCCGCGCGGGTCTGCTCGGTCAGCGTCTTGACGCGGGTGACCGACGCGAACGACGAGCCCGGCTCGTTGAACCCGATGTGCCCGTCCGTCCCGATCCCGAGCAGCTGCACATCCACCCCGCCCGACTCCGCGATGGCCCGCTCGTAGTCGGCGCCGGCGTGCTCGATGCCCTCGAGGGACCCGTTCGGCACGTGGATGAGCGACGGCGTCAGCCCCAGCGGTTCGACCACCTCGCGCGTGATGACCGCGCGGTAGGACTCGGGGTGACCGGCCGGGAGTCCGACGTACTCGTCGAGCGCGTAGCCGCGGACGTGGGACACGTCCACCCCACGCTCCCGGATGCCGCGCTCCAGCGCCCGGTACACCGCCAGCGGGGTGGAACCGGTCGCCAGGCCGAGCACGGCGTCCGGCTTCAGGGCGATGAGGTCCAGGATGCTGCGCGCGGCGAGCGCGCCCGCGGCGTCCTGGTCGGGGACGACGACGATTTCGGCCATCAGTTCTCTCCTACGAGTGCCGCACCCAGCGCGGCGACGGGGGTTCCTTCCGGGACGAGGCGCACCCTCCCGGCGAGGTCGAGCGACGCCAGGAACGGCGACGCGCGCTCCGCGTCGTGCAGCACCCCGTGGACGTCGCCGAGCAGGCGCTCCCCGAGGTGGCTCAGGCCTCCCCCGATCACCACGGTGGCGGGGTCGACGGTGAGCACCAGGACGCGCACCGCGGCGGCGATGCCCGCTGCCAGCCTAGCCGTGATCGCCCGGGCGTCCGGGTCGCCCGCGGCCGCGGCGGCGAACACCGCGCGAACTGGCAGCGGGTCGTGCGTGGGCCACTGGCGGGCCACTCCGGAGCCGCTCGCCACGGTCTCCAGGCAGCCCCGCTGCCCGCACGCGCACAGCGGACCCTGCGGGTCGACCGGCAGGTGGCCGATCTCGCCGGCGATCCCTCCGCTGCCCCGCCACAGCCTCCCGTCGACGACGATGCCGGCCGCCATCCCGGTGCCGAGGTTGAGGTAGGCCATGGTGCCGGACAGACCCAGCAGGTGGTACGCGCCGAGGGCGGCCGCCTTGACGTCGTTCTCGACGCGGACGCGGACGCCGACGCCCAGCCTCCCCGCCAGCATGCCGCCGAGCTCCAGCCGGTCGAGTCCGAGGTTGACGGCGTGGGCGACGTTCCCGGATGCGGTGTCCACCATCCCGGGCACACCGACGCCGATCGACTGGAAGGCGGCCGGCGCCAGCCCCGTCAGCTCGCCGATGCGCGACACCGCCGCCACAGCGGTGTCCACGACGGCGGCGTGACCGAATCCGGTGGGGAGCCGCACCCGCTGGGCCAGGGCGCCGCGCTCATCCACGGCGACCGCGTCGGTCTTTGTGCCGCCGATGTCGATGCCGAGCCTCACGACCTCTGCCCGAGCAGTTCGAGCAGGGCGCGCCCGACCAGCCGCGACGCACCGAAGGTCGCGATGTCGGCGTAGGCGCGGTCGTCGCTGGGCCAGCCCATGTCGACCACGAGCACACGCTCGCGTTCGGCGCGGAGCCGGTCGATCGCGGCGCGGGCGAACGCGTGCCGGTGGTTGTCCCTGCCGACGACCAGCACCGGCGATCGTGCGGCGAGCACGAGGTCGGGATGGTCGCCCTCGGTGAACAGCACCATCGGGTTGGCAGCGAACCTGGCCCCCCGCGCGCCCGTCGGATCCGCCTCCACCTCGGCGAACGGCCCCCACGGTGCCGTCCCCACCGCCATGTTCGCCACCGTATCGATCCGCACGACGGAGTAGATCCCGTCACTCTCCCGCACCCACTCCCGCGCATACGCACTCACCTCAATCGCCCGCCCCACCTCCCGCACATCCGCCCCCCGCAGCTCCGTCGAGTCCTCAAAAAGTGCACGCGACACGCCGTCGAGCCGTTCACTTTGTGAGGACTCGACGGTGGGGCGGATGGAGTGCGCGAGGGTGCGGACGCGGGCGGAGGCGTCGGCGAGACGGGACGGGGAGAGACGGGAGAGCGCGACGGCGGTGGCGATGGCCTGCTCGATGGCGGTGAGCTGGGCGTCGGTGTTCTCGGTGCCGATGCAGAGCAGGTCGCAGCCGGCGGCGAGCGCCAGCACCGCCGCCTCCGGGATGCCGCGCTCTCCGCTCGCACCGTGCATGTCGAGGGCGTCGCTGACGACGACGCCGTCGAAGCCGAGCTCGCCGCGCAGCATCCCCTCGATGATCGCCGGGCTGAGCGTGGCCGGAAGGGCCGCGTCGAGCTGCGGCAGCAGGATGTGCGAGGTCATCACCGCCCGCGCCCCCGCGGCGACGACCGCGCGGAACGGGACGAGTTCGCGCTCGCGCAGCTGGGCCGCCGACAGGTCGACCACCGGAAGTTCCCGGTGGGAGTCCGCCCCCGTGTCCCCGTGGCCCGGGAAGTGCTTGGCCGCGGCCGCGACGCCCGCGGACTGGAGCCCCCGCGCCCACGCCGCGCCGTGCTCGGCGACCACGTCCGCCGAGGTGCCGAAGCTGCGCACGCCGATCACCGGGTTGTCCGGGTTGGAGTTGATGTCGATGTCGGGCGCGAAGTCGAGGTTCACACCGGCGCGCCTCAGCTCCTCCCCCACCCGTCGCGCGACGTCCTCGGTGTAGGCGACGTCATCCAGCCGGCCGAGGATCGCGTTCCCGGGATAGGGCGAGCCGCTCTCGTAGTACAGCCGGGTAACGTCTCCGCCCTCCTCGTCGATCGCGACGATGGCGTCCGGGTTGGCTGCGTAGATGGCGTCGGTCATGGCGCGCAGCTGCTCGGCAGATGCGATGTTCTGACCGAACAGGCACACTCCGCCCAGGCCCTCCCGGAGTCGCGCGGCGAGCCACTCGGGGAGTGTCGTCCCGACGAATCCCGGCAACAGCGTCGCGGCGATGCTGCGGCGCAGGTCGGGGAGGGTCGGGGCGGTTTCGGTGACGGACGCGCCGGTCACCCCTTCACCGCCCCGCTGACCAGCCCGCTCGTCATCCGCCCCTGCACGATGAGGAAGAAGATGATGACGGGCACCGCGACCAGCGTCGACGCCGCCATGACCTGGCCCCAGTCGGTGGCGCGGGAGGCGGACTGCTGGACGAACCCGCGCAGCCAGAGCGGAAGCGTCGCGCTGCTCGACTGCGGCAGGATGACGAGCGCCACCGTGAACTCGTTCCAGGCCTGCAGGAACGCGTAGACGCCGGAGGCGACGAGTCCGGGGGCGAGCAGCGGGAACGTGATCCGCAGGAAGGCCTGGGTCCGGCTGAGCCCGTCCACCATCGCGGCCTCCTCGAGGTCGGCCGGGATGCCGGCGACGAAGCCGCGCAGCATCCAGATCGTGAAGGGCACCACCGCCGCGACGTACAGGATGCTGACCCCGACGACCGTGTTGAGCAGGCCGAGCGTGCCCATCAGCTTGTACTGCGCGATGAATAGGCCCTCCGCCGGGAGCATCTGGATGAGCAGCACCGCCAGGACGAACGCCTTGCGGCCGCGGAAGCGGAACCGGCTGATCGCGAGCGCCGCGAGGAACGCGAACGCCAGGCAGCAGACGACGGTGATCAGCGCGACGGCGACACTCATCCCGAGCGCCGGGAAGAACGTCCCGCCGGCGACGACCGCGCTGAAGTTGTCGAACGAGCCTCCGAACGGCAGCCAGGTCGGTGTCGTGTTCTGCAGGATGACGTTCGGCAGCAGCGCCGAGTTCACCATCCAGTACACCGGGAACGCCCAGATCAGGGCGAGCGCGACACCGAGGGCGCCGAGCAGCACACGCGAGGGGCGGATGCGGCGACGGCTCCGGGGCCGGGCGGCGACGGCGGTCGAGCGGGTGCCGGATTTACGAAGCGAGGGCGCAGCGGTCATGATTCGTCCTCCTTGAGCAGGTGGCGCACGTAGAACCAGCTGAGGGCGACCGTGAGCACGAGCACGAAGACGCTGACGGCGCTGGCCATCGCGAAGTCACTGGAGCCCACGCCGAGCTGGTAGATGTAGGTGCCGAGCAGGTTGGTCTCGCTGGCGATGGAGCCCTTGTCCTGCAGCAGCTTGATCTGAGCGAACACGCGCAGATCCCAGATGATCTGCAGCAGCAGCACGATGCCGAGCACCGGCCGGATGATCGGCAGGATGATGTACCGCAGCCGCTGCCATCCGCGTGCGCCGTCCATCTGCGCCGCCTCCACCACTTCGGTGGAGACCTGGGTGAGTCCGGCGTAGACAGAGAAGGCGACGAACGGCACGCTCATCCAGGTGACGATGACCATCGCCACGAAGAAGAACGAGAGCGGGTTCTGCAGCCAGTTGTGGTCCTGGAAGTCCAGCCCCCACGAGGTGAGGGTGTAGTTGACGACGCCGCGGCGCCAGTCGAACAGCCAGTTCCAGACGGTCATCGCGGCGACGACGGGCATGGCCCAGGCGAGCAGCAGAGCGACCTGCAGGATGATGCGCACCGCACGGTTGACGGCGTTCATCAGCAGGGCCATCCCGACACCGATGATCACGGTGACGAAGGCGGTCACCAGGCAGAAGGCGATGGAACGTGCGACGACCACCCAGGTGTAGCCGTCCGAGAACAGGGTGATGTAGTTCTCGAACCAGACGAAGGCAGCCGGCTTGCCGAACTGCTGGGCCAGCCCGAAGTGCTGCATCGACGTGATCAGCTGCCAGACGACCGGGTAGCCGAGCGCGACGAGCAGGATGACGATGGCCGGCAGCACCAGGCCGTACGGCGTGATCTTCCCGCGGCGCCTGCGCGGCTGGTTCGACGCCGGCGGCGGGGCAGGCGGCAGGATGAGGCGGGTGTCCTCAGTGGCGGTCACGGACGTCTCCTTGGTTGTTCCGTGTGACGCAACACGCCGCACCGGTCAGTGCCGACACGGCGTGTTGCGTCCCATGGTTCGAGCGGTGGTCAGCTCTTGACGTTCAGCAGAGCGTCGATCTTCTTGTCATACTCCTGCGCGAGGGCCTTCAGGTCGGATGCGTCGCGGATCTTGGAGAAGAACTCCTCCATCACGTTGCCCGACTCCACCGAGGCCCAGCCGGGTGCGGCCGGGGTCAGCTTGGAGTTGGACGCCGACTCGATCAGCGCCTTGGCGAACTGGTCGTCACCGAGGGACGACGTGTACTTCGAGTTCGCCGGGCCGAGGCCGTTCTGGCCGAGCATCTCCTGGTACTCCTTCGAGAACATGATCTTCAGGAGCGTCTTCGACAGTCCCGGCTCCTTGGTCTTCGCCGAGATGCCGATGTTTGAGCCGCCGGCGAACACCGGTGCCGGCTTGCCGTCGTTGCCCGGGAGCACGAAGGTGCCGAAGGTGGCGTCATTCCAGGTGCGGGTCGGCTTGCCGTCCGCGCCCTTCCCGAGGTCGCCGATCGACCAGTGCGCCCATCCCGGAGCCATGATGGTGGCGGCCGCCAAAGACGTGTCACCGGTCTTGTTGCCGTTGGCGTCGAGGGTCTGGTCGCTGTCGTTCACGTAGATGTACTGGTTCGAGTCCTTGGCGTCGTTCGGCGCCTTGGATGCGTTCTTGTACAGGTCCTGGAGCTGCTGGAGACCCTTGAGCGAGTTGTCGGACTCGAGCGTGGCCTTCCACTTCGTGCCGTCCTTCTTGGCGATGTCGCCGCCGTTGGCGAAGATCCAGGAGATGCCGTCACGCCAGTCCTGACCGCCGAGGAAGAAGCCGGAGAAGTTGTCGATCCCCTTCGGGTTCTTGGACGTGATGGTCGCGACGTTCGTGTTGAACTGGTCGAGGGTGGTGGGCACCGAGACCCCGGCCGCCTGGTAGACGTCCTTGCGGTAGAACATGTATCGCGAGCCGAAGTAGTACGGCAGCGTGTAGTTCTTGCCGTCCACCTTCCCGGCCTCCACGAACGACGGGAGCAGGTCGCTTCCGCCCAGCTCCTTGTACATGTCGGAGATGTCGAGGAACGCACCCACATTGGTGAACGTGGGCGATTGGGTATTGCCCATCTCGGTGACGTCCGGCGTGTTGTTCGCGTCGGGCAGCGCGGTGGTGAGCTTGGTGACGATGTCTCCCCAGTCCTGCTGCTCGATCTTGAGGGTCGCCCCGGTCTCCTTGTTGAACTCCGTCTTCAGGTAGTTCCGCAGCTTGTCCGGGGTGTCGGAGCCGACGAGCCACAGGGTGACCGTCTTGCCCTTGCCGTCGGTGCTGGCTCCGGTGGAGCCTCCTGAGGCGCATCCGGCGAGCACGAGAGCGGAAGCCGTAGCCACAGCGGCGAGGCCGACGAGCTTTCTCTTCATGGCTGTTCCTTTCGTAATGGTGGGACTCTGTTGGGTAGGGACTTCGAAATGGTCGATGGGGTGACGCGCTCTCACGAGACCCCCAGCCGTCCGGAGAGGACGAGAACGGCCGCGCCGCGCAGGACGATGTCCTGCCCCTGCGTGGTCATCCGGAGGGACAGTTCGGCGTGGTTCTCCGCCATCGTCCGGTTCCGGAGCGTGTGGACGGTCGCCTCGGCGAGCGGGCCGTCGAGCAGTTCGGTCGGGCCGCTGAGCACGATCTCCGACAGGTTGAGGGCGCCGACGACGGGCGCGAGGGCGATACCGAGCCGCTGGCCCGCTTCGCGCAGGATGGGGGTCGCATCCACCCCGGCCGCCTGGGCGTCGTGGAGGCCGCGCTGCAGCTGGGGGACGCTGAGCCAGTGCTCGAGCACCTGGTCGCGGTTGTACGTGGTGTCGAGCCCCAGGTCTGTGCCGACCATGACCTGGCCGATCTCGCCCGCCGCGTAGCGGCTGCCGTAGACGAGGGCGCCGGCGACGAGCAGCCCTGCGCCGATGCCGTGGCCGACGCGGATGAGCATCATGTCGCCGGCCGCTCCCCCGTAGGTGTGCTCCGCGAGCGCAGCCGCGTTTGCATCGTTGGCGACGATCACCGGCAGCCCGGTGCGCGCTGCGAGGTGCTGCTGGAGGGAGAGGTCGGCCCAGCCCAGGTTCGGTGCGGTGAGGATGGTGCCGGTCAGGTCGACGACGCCGGGCGAGCCGACCCCGATGCCGAGGATCGGGGCCGTCGCCGCCGCCACGAGCCGGTCGACGAGCGACTCGACCTTGCCGAGCGCATCCTCACCGGTCGCGACCCGACCGTCGTGGTCGGCCAGCAACACCTCGGCGGAGGCGATGATCGCGCCGTCGAGGTCCATCACCGCGCCGCGGAAGCGGTCGTGGTCGCTGAGGTCGACGCCGACGATCTGGTGGGCGCTGCGGTTGATGTCGAGGAGGACGGCCGGCTTGCCCGGTCGCGCCGACTCCCGCTGCCCCAGTTCGATGACGAGCCCCTCGGCGAGCAGCTCGGCGACGAGGTCGGAGACGGTGACCCTGGTCAGTCCGGTCTCGCGGGCGAGATCGGCGCGGCTGCGGGTGCCGGACCGGTACAGCGTCTGCAGGACGAGCGAGCGGTTGTGCCCACGCGCGTGCTCCGGGAGCACCTTGACGCGCGGCCGGAGCACCCGGCCCGGGCCCAGCCCGCCGGTGCTTCCCTGCACGTCCGTCGTCGTCATGTTTGTTAGTAAAGCTTACGAACAAATGAAATGCAAGAGACGAAATGAAGTCGTTACCTGGATGCTGGACAACGGCGGCAGGATGGCGGCATGACGTCGCCCAGCACCGCATCCACCCGCACCCCCTTCTCGCTCACCGGCTCGCGGGCACTGGTGACCGCCGCCAGTCGCGGACTCGGCCGCGAGATCGCGCTGGAGTTGGCCGGTCAGGGCGCGGACGTCGTCCTCGGAGTCCGCGACCCCGAGGGCACGTCGGAGCTGGTCGAGGAGTTGCGCGCGTTCGGGGTTCAGGCGACGGCGATCCGGATGGACGTGCTCGATCTGGCAGCGTGCCGATCGGCTATCGACGCGGCCATCGGCAACCTTGGGCCGATCGACATCCTGGCGAACAACGCCGGCGGCGGGATCGACGCACCGGCCCTGAAGGTGACCGAGGAGGACTTCGACCGGGTGTGGCAGCTCAACGCACGCTCGACGTTCTTCCTCTCGCAGCACCTCGCCACGAGCATGCTCCAGAACGGCGGCGGGTCGATCGTCAACGTCGCCTCGCAGGCGGGACTCGTCGCGCTGCCGGGCGAATCGTCGTACTGCGCCGCGAAGGCGGCGGTCGTGCACCTCACCCGCTGCCTGGCGGTGGAGTGGGGGCAGTACGGCATCCGCGTGAACGCGGTGGCTCCGACTTTCATCGAGACCGACGGCACCGCGGCCGCGCTCTCGGACGACGCGTTCCGCGCCGACACCGTCGAGCGCATCGCCGCGCTCCACCGCATCGGCGTGCCGCGCGAGGTCTCGGGAGCGGTCGCGTTCCTGGCGTCGCCGTCCGCATCCCTCATCACCGGCCAGACGCTCGCCATCGACGGCGGCTGGACCGCCCGCTGACGCGACAACCGCTTAACGATTTGCGCCGAATGTCGCCTCTCGCCGCCGCGAGAACCGACATTCGGCGCAAATGTGCGCGCAGCGTTCAGGCCATGCGGGTCTTCAGGTTCTCGGCGATCGCGTCGAGGAACTCCTCGGTGGTGAGGAACTTCTGCTCGGGACCGACGAGGAGCGCGAGGTCCTTCGTCATCTTGCCCTCCTCGACCGTCTTCACCACGACGTCCTCGAGGGCGTGGGTGAAGTCGATGAGCTCCTGGTTGCCGTCGAGCTTGCCGCGGTGCGCGAGGCCGCGCGTCCAGGCGAAGATCGAGGCGATCGGGTTCGTCGAGGTGGGCTTGCCCTGCTGGTGCTGGCGGTAGTGGCGGGTGACCGTGCCGTGGGCGGCCTCCGCCTCGACGACCGAGCCGTCGGGGGTGGTCAGGACCGAGGTCATCAGGCCGAGCGAGCCGAAGCCCTGCGCCACGGTGTCGGACTGCACGTCACCGTCGTAGTTCTTGCACGCCCAGACGTAGCCGCCCTCCCACTTGAGGCTGGAGGCGACCATGTCGTCGATGAGGCGGTGCTCGTAGGTGAGCCCGGCGGCGTCGAACTTCTCCTTGTACTCGGCCTCGAAGACCTCCTGGAAGAGGTCCTTGAAGCGGCCGTCGTAGGCCTTCAGGATGGTGTTCTTGGTCGACAGGTAGACCGGGTACTGACGGTCGAGACCGTAGTTGAACGACGCGCGGGCGAAGTCGCGAATCGAGTCGTCCTGGTTGTACATGCCCATCGCGACACCGGCGCCGGGCGCCTGGTAGATCTCGAAGGACTGCGCCTCGCCGCCGTCGGCCGGCTGGAAGCTCATCGTCAGCGTTCCTGGCCCGTCGAAGACGAAGTCGGTGGCGCGGTACTGGTCGCCGAAAGCGTGACGGCCGATGACGATCGGCTTGTTCCAGCCGGGCACCAGTCGGGGGATGTTGGAGATGATGATCGGCTCGCGGAAGACGACGCCGCCGAGGATGTTGCGGATCGTGCCGTTCGGGCTCCGCCACATCTTCTTCAAGCCGAACTCCTCGACGCGTGCCTCATCGGGCGTGATGGTGGCGCACTTCACGCCGACACCGTGCTTCTGGATGGCGTGCGCCGCGTCGATCGTGATCTGGTCGTCGGTCTCGTCGCGCTTCTGGATGCCGAGGTCGTAGTACTCGAGGTTCACATCGAGGTACGGGTGGATGAGTGAGTCTTTGATGGCCTTCCAGATGATGCGAGTCATCTCGTCGCCGTCGAGTTCGACGACCGTTCCGTCAACCTTGATCTTGTCCATGCTTCTCCTGGGTGTATGCCGTTTCAAGCCGACGACAGCTTACCTGAGCGCGACAACTATCTTGACATCGAGACAGTTTCTCTCGGCGAACCATCGGCTGCGGTCGGAGCTATGCGACGGTCGCCCCGCACGTTACCCTTTCGTCATGGCTGAGTTGAGACTGGAAGAGTTGAGCGCGCGGACCGTCGTGGCGGCGAACGCATTGACACTGAAGCCGGGCCAGGAGCAGTTCATCGCTCCGGTCTCCTACTCGGCAGCGGCGGCCGTCGTCGACCCGAACACCTCGTGGCAGCGCGTCGTCCTCGACGGCGACGAGGTCGTGGGCTTCATTATGGGCAATTTCGACCCGCACGCGGAGCACGACGAGTTCACCGCCATCCTCTGGCGCATCAACGTCGACGCCGACGACCAGGGCCGGGGCATCGGCACCTTCGCCGTGCGCGCCCTCGCCGATGAGGCCCGCGCCAGGGACCACCAGCGCCTCTACGTCATCTGGGAGTCCGGCGAGCTCGGTCCGGAGCAGTTCTTCCTCCGCAGCGGCTTCCAGCCCGTCGGAGAGACCCAGTACGGCGAGACGATCGGTGCCCTCGATCTCTGACCGCCCATCCGACCAGGTGCCGGGCGCTGGATCCGGTGAGGACGATGGCCAGGACTCCTTCGTCGAGCGCGTCCTCGCGGTCGTCGATGCCATCCCGCCCGGCCGGGTGATGACCTACGGGGATGTCGCGGCCACGCTCGGCTCGCGCGCCGCGCGCATGGTCGGCCAGATCATGGCCTATTACGGCAGCGACGTCCCCTGGTGGCGCGTCGTGAGGGCCAGCGGCCATCCGCCGGTCAAGCACGAGCACCTCGCGCTCCCCCACTACCGCGCAGAGGGAACGCCGCTGCTCGGCGCCGGCACGGCGGCCTACCGCGTGGACCTGCGGCTGGCCCGATACGATGACACTCGGAATCATCCCTTGGACCGATGAACCATTCAGATCCGTAGTGTTCACTTTCATAACGGAGCCCTTTCCTCCATTCCCTGTCCGCCTGCCCCTGGAGCTGCCGTGCCCCGCATCCGAACCGCCGGAGTCATCGCGACGACGACCGCTCTCGCTTTCGCACTCTCCGGATGCTCGGTGTTGACCGCTTTCGAACCGCATGTCTCCTCGGAGATCTTCGACACGGCCAAGGACCTGAAGGCGGCGCATGCGCCCGTCGTCGGTTCTCCGTCGTTCATCCCGGATGACGCGACGATCATCCGGGTCGACTACGACACTCAAGACGGGTCGGCGATCCTGACGTACTCGTCGAAGACGCACCTGGTTCCGAACACCTGCACGAAACCGACGGCTGTGCCGAAGCCGACCATCCAGGACAGCTGGTGGCCGGTGGACGGATTCCCGGCCCAGGCAGGCGACTGCGGAGGCGGCTGGTCGGCATTCGCGATCGGCGACCAGGTCTGGGCGGCTAAGGCCGCGACGAAGTAGTCGCGAGGTGGGCCCCAGTCGGGTCCCGCCGGCCCGCCGTCGCCGTCAGGACGCGACCGGGATGGTCAGCTCGATGATGGTGCCCAGGCCCTCGACCGAGCGCACATCCGCCCGGCCGGATACCGCCTCCACCCGGTCGCGCACCCCCTCCAGGCCGCCGCCCGGCTCGATTCTGGCGCCGCCCTGGCCGTCGTCCTTCACCAGCACCGTGACGGTCGCGTCGGCTCGTGTCACCGTGACGGAGCAGTTGCGGGCGCGGGAGTGCTTTGCGGCGTTGGCGAGGCACTCGGACACGCAGAAGTAGATCGTCTCCTCGACCACGTCGGGCAGCCGCTCGCTCAGCCCGACGCGCACCTCCACCGGCAGGTGGCTGCGCAGGCCGAGTTCTTCGATGGCCGAGCGCAGGTCCCCGTCGGTGAGCACCGTCGGGTGGATGCCACGGGCGAGCTCTCGCAGCTCACGGAGGGCATCGGCGAGCTGCTCCGACGAGCGCTGCAGGTCGCCGGCCAGCTCCTCGTCGCCATGCGCCTCCGCCTTCGAGGTGGCGATGCGCAGGCTGATCGCCAGCGAGACCAACTGCTGCTGGCTGCCGTCGTGGAGGTCCCGCTCGAGCTTGCGCCGGGCGAGGTAGCCCTCCTCGACGATGCGCAGGCGCGACTCGCGGAGCTCCTGGATGGTCCGCTCGAGCCGCGCCCGCAGGCGGTCGTTGTCGACGGAGAGCAGCAGGGCGGACGAGACGGCGTCGAGCAGCCGGTCGTCCTGGCTCAGCGCCACGTCGTGCTCGATCAGGGCGATCGGCCCCTGGTCCGAGTCGATCGCCAGGGTCGAGCGCCCGGCCCGGGGGATGGAAACCGCCTCCGGAGGGCGTTGCCCGTCGCTGGTCTGGTAGGTCTGCAGCGGCTCGTCCCACCAGAACACGCGCAGCGACGGGTCGTGCAGCGTCCGCGCGAGGCTCGACTCCCACAGCCCCCGGTCGACCTTGTCGCGCGCGACGATGACCAGGTCGGCCACACGCGATCTCAGCCCTCTGGCGTACAGCACGCCCCCGACGAAGGCGGGAGGGATGAGCGCGATGGAGACCGGCGGGACGAACTGCAGCCAGCCGCCGTCCCAGTCGAACGCGAAGCTGAGCGAGTCCTGGATCGTGCCGAGGCACCACAGCAGGATCGCGAGCGGCATGACGAAGGCGACGCGGCGCGCGGGCAGCGAGCTGGTGAACCAGCGCCCGATCAGCCGCGCAGCGACGGTGAGCATGAGCGCCAGCCCGACGAAACGCCAGCCCAGCCCCAGCCAGAAGTCGGCGGTGTCGCTGGGCAGCACCGCGTACGGGTTGGGCGCGCAGCCGCACTCCGCCGGCTCGGGCGACGAGAACAGGAGGATGCCGGCCAGACGGACGGTGAATGCGACCGTCACCGCCAGTACGATCGCCCGGTCGAACCGCGCCGTCAGCCGCCCGCTGGGGTAGCAGAGGACCAGGACGCCGACGAGCACAGCCCAGAGGTCGGTGACGCCCTCCACCCACGGCCACACCCAGCCCCACTGCCGGACCAGCGGGTACCAGGCGCCTGCCGACCAGAACAGGGCTGCGCCGACCATGAGCCAGCCCGGGACGAAGCTTCTGACCAGTCGCCAGGCGACCACCGCACAGATGATGTAGTCGAGAGCGACGCCGACGAACACGATCGCCCAGCCCACCCCGGAGGGGCGCGGACCGTAGTCGTCGGTCATGGCGCTCAGCACCTGGGCCAGCACGTTGGAGGCGATGGCGATGGTCACGAAGAGCGCGCGCACCAGCAGGCGTACGCCGTGCGGCCGCGCCACGGGACTCAGGGCGTCCGTGCGTGCGAGGTCCGGCCGCGCGACGACCACGGGCTCAGGTGTCCCGGCCGAGGAAGCGCAGCACCGCGAGAACCCGCCGGTGGCCCTCCGCGGAGTCCTCCACGTCGAGCTTCGCCATGATGTGCCCGATGTGCGACTCCACCGTCCGCAGGCTGAGGTGCAGTTCGCCGGCGATTCCGACGTTCGACTTGCCTTCGGCCATCAGCCGCAGCACGTCCCGCTCGCGGGCGGACAGGGACTCCACCGCGGCCTCCGACGAGCGCGCGGACACCAGCAGCTGCACGACCTCCGGGTCGACGATGGAGCCGCCCCGCGCCACCGTGCGGACGGCCGTCACCAGGGTGTCGGCGTCGGCCACGCGATCCTTCAGCAGGTAGCCCGTCCCGCTGCCCGAGCTCATGGCGCGAATGGCGTACGACGCGGTCGTGTACATGGAGAGCAACAGGACGCCGGCCTGTGACCCCCGCGCACGCAGTAGCTCGAGCGCACGCAGGCCCTCGTCGGTGTGCGTCGGGGGCATCTTGATGTCGAGGACGATCGCGTCGACGTCACCGTCGGCCTCGACCGCGGCGAGAAGCTCCTCGGCCGTGTCGACGGACGCGACGACGTCGATCCCACCCGCGCGCAGGATCTGCCCGATCCCCTCGCGCAGAAGCACTGCGTCGTCGGCGACGGCCACCCGGAGCGCGCGAGAACCGTCTGTCTGTCCCCCGCTCACGCGCTTACCTTAGCAGGCTGCGGATCGCCTCACCGGTCAACTCGTCTTTGTTGATGAAGCCCTCTGCGCCGCTGTCGGTGACGCGCCTGCCGTAGTCGGTCGCCGACCGGCTCGACGTGAGCACGACGACCGCTCCGGTCGCCCGCATCGCAGGCACGATGTCGAAGCCGCTGGCGTCCGGAAGACCCACGTCCAGGAGCACGATATCAGGCGCGAGGAGCCTGCTGAGCTCGACTCCCCCGGCTGCGGTGTCGCTGTCCCCGACCACCGTGAACAGTTCGAGGCGGAGCAGCTCCGCGGCCTGGGCTCGGAACCGCTCGTGGTCGTCGACGATCACAACGCGGAGGGACATGTGCCCATTTTCTCCGCACCCTCCCGGTCATTCATCCGTGCCTCCACGCATTCGGAATGAGGTGACCCCCCGGATGCGGGACGCCGCACACCGGACGAGCATATGAGGCAACCTCATCAACCCGAATGATGAGGTCGCCGGTCCGGCTCGGCGGACCGAATCCCACTCGAGGAGAGAGCGATGTCCATCGCGACCCGAACCGCCGGCCCGACCGGAACCGCCGTGGACCCCACGGCGACCGGGGCGGTCGCGGTGGGCGACCGCGCTCCCCGTTCCGGCACGCGCGGCACGCGCGGCACGCGCCCGTCGACGCCGATCGTCGTCATCGATCTGCCGCGAGTGGCGCAGCGGTTCCGCGAACTGCGAGCGGCGCTGCCGTGGGTGGACGTACGCTACGACGTCTGCGCTCTCGCCCATCCAGCACTTCTCCAGGCGGTCGCCGCGGACGGCGCCGCCTTCGTCGTCTCGCACGACTCCGGCCTCCCCGTGTTGCAGAGGACGGGAGCCGACCTCGGGCGCGTACTGCACGCGACGCCCGGAGCGCGCTGGCCGCGTCGCCGCACCGCCTGGGAGGCGGGGGGGCGCCGGTTCGTCGTGGACGACCCGCATGACCTCGACGGTTTCGCTGCCGCACCCGCGGGAACGTCCCTACTGCTCCGGCTCGACCCGGACGTCGCCGTGGAGGCTGCCCGCCGTGCACAGACGCTCGGCGTCCGGGTGGCCGGGCTCGCGCTGGACCTCGCGCCGGGTGCCGGATCCTGCGAGGTCCTGGACGCCGTGCAGGCGGCGGTCGAGACCGGCGCACGGATCGCGTCAGCCACGGGGCTCCGCACGGAGACGCTCGACCTCGGTGAGGTGTTCGGCGGACCGCGGACGAGGCGCCCCGAGCACGTGGCAGAACTGGGGCGCAGCATCCGCTCGCTCGTCGCGCCGGTCACCTCACGCGTGACCGTCACGGCGTCCGCGGGACGCGCCGTCACCGCGGACGCCATCACGATCGTCGCCGGCTCCACGGAGCGCTATGCGGACGCCGCGACGGCCAGCGACTACATCGACGCCGGCGCGGAGGTCCTCGTCCTCCGCAGGCGGCGCCGCATCCTGCGCCCGTCCCGGGCGCGCTCGACCTGGTCCCCGGCAGGCTGACTCAACCCCTCGGCCGACCGAAGACAGGCGGAGGGGACCACGGGAAGGCTTCCCCGTGGTCCCCGCCGGAACGCGGCGCGGCTGCCCGCTACACCAGCGAGTCCCGCCAGGCGGCGTGGAGCTGCGCGAACCGGCCGGTGCCCGCGATGAGGTCGTCGGGCGTGCCGTCTTCGACGACGCGGCCGTGCTCCATCACCAGCACCCGGTCGGCGATCGCGACGGTCGACAGACGGTGCGCGATGATCACGGCCGTGCGGTCCGCGAGCAGCGTCTGCAGCGCCTCCTGAACCAGCCGCTCGCTGGGGATGTCCAGCGAACTGGTGGCCTCGTCCAGGATGAGGACCGCCGGGTCGGCGAGGAAGGCCCGAGCGAACGAGATCAGCTGCCGCTGGCCCGCCGAGACCCGGCCACCGCGCTTGTTCACGTCCGTGTCGTAGCCGTTCGGGAGACCGGCGATGAACTCGTGGGCGCCGACCGCCTGTGCCGCGTGAACGATCTCGTCGCGCGTCGCGTCCGGCTTGCCGAGCGCGATGTTGTCGGCGACCGAGCCGCTGAACAGGTACGCCTCCTGGGTGACCATCACGATCGCCCGGCGCAGGTCCTTCGGGTGCAGGTCCCTGAGGTCCACACCGTCGAGCAGCACCGAGCCCTCGCTCGGGTCGTAGAAGCGCGAGATCAGCTTCGCCAGCGTCGACTTGCCCGCGCCGGTCGAACCGACCAAGGCCACCGTCTGCCCGGCCGGGATGTCGAGCGTGAACCGCGGCAGGATGACGCGGTCCTTCTTGTAGGCGAAGGTGACGTCGTCGAACCGCACGTGCCCCCGCGCCGACCACAGGTCGACCGGCTTGACCGGGTCCGGAACGCTCGGCTCCTCCTCCAGAACGCCCGAGATCTTCTCCAGGGCGGCCGCGGCCGACTGGTAGGAGTTGTAGAACATCGCCATCTCCTCCATCGGGTCGAAGAACCGGCGCGTGTACAGCAGGACGGCGAGCAGCACGCCGATCGCGAGCTGGCCGTCGGCGACGCGGAAGCCGCCGACCAGCAGCACGACCCCGACCGTCACGTTGCCGATCATCACGAGCCCGGGGTCGAAGATCCCGAACAGCTGGATGACGCGCGCGTTGACGTCGCGGTACTCCTCGACCAGCCCGCCGAACTCCTTCTCGTTGCGCTTCTCCTTGCGGAAGGCCTTGACGGCGCGGATTCCCGTCATCGTCTCCACGAAGTGCACGATCAGCTTGGCCGATGCCACCCGCGAGATGCGGAACAGCACCTGCGAACGCTTCTGGAACCAGCGGGTCAGGAAGTACAGCGGGACCAGCGAGCAGAGCAGCACGACGCCGCTGGTCCAGTCGATCGAGAAGAGCGCGATCCCGATGAACAGCATGTACAGGAAGCCCTGCACCAGCTGGTTGATGCCCGAGTCGAGCAGCTCGCGGATGGAGTCGAGGTCGCTGGTCTGCCGGGAGATGATCCGCCCGGAGGTGTACGACTCGTGGAACTCCAGCGAGAGCTTCTGCGTGTGCAGGAACACCCGCTTCCGCAGGTCGATCAGGATGGCCTGGCTGATCCGCGCACTCAGCACGGTGTACCAGGCGATCAGCACGGCGCCGATGACACCGGTGATCAGGTACGCGATGCCGGCCGCGGCGAGCGGGAACCAGTCCTGCTTGAGCAGCGCCGGCAGCCCGTTGTCGATGCCGAACGCGATGATCGCCGGGCCCGCCACCTGCGCGGCGGTGCTCACGACGACCACCACCGCGGTCAGGACCAGTCGGGTCCGCAGCGGGTGCAGTAGCGAGCCGAGCAGCCGCAGCGAGCGCCGCCGGACCTGCCTGCTCTCCTCCTTGTTGAGGTCGTTGCGCTCTTCGCCTTCGACGCCCAGCACAGTCGTTGCGCTCACAGGTTCGCCTCCTCCAGGATCTCGCCAGTCGTATCGTTGTCCGGCTCCTCGTCCTCCAGGCTGGAGATGACGAAGCGGTAGTGCTCGCTGGTGGCGAGCAGTTCGTGGTGGGTGCCGACGGCGGTCACGCGACCGTCCTCGAGCAGGGCCACCCGGTCTGCGAGCATCACTGTCGACGGACGGTGCGCCACGATCAGCGCGGTGGTCGCGGCGAGCACACGTCGGAGCGCCGCCTCCACCAGGGCCTCCGTGTCGACGTCGAGCGCCGACAGCGGGTCGTCGAGTACCAGGATGCTCGGGTTGGCCGCGACCGCGCGGGCCAGGGCGAGGCGCTGACGCTGGCCGCCGGACAGGCTGAGGCCCTCCTCGCCGACCTTCGTCTCCACCCCCTCGGGCAGGTCGTACACGAAGCCGGCCTGCGCCACGTCGAGGGCCTCGGTGAGCACCCGCTCCGCCTCCGCGGAAGACGGGTCGAGGTCGTCGCGGCCGAGCAGGACGTTGTCCCGCACCGATGCCGAGAACAGGGTCGCATCCTCGAACGCCATCGCGATGGCCTTACGGAGGTCGTAGCGGGTGAGGTCGCGCACGTCGACGCCGTCGACCTTCACAGCGCCACCGGTCACGTCGTAGAGACGCGTCGTCAGCGCGGTGAGGGTCGACTTGCCGGAGCCGGTCAGGCCGACCAGGGCCATCGTCTCGCCGGGCCGCACCGTCAGGCGGATGCCGTCGAGCAGGTCCGGGAAGCGCTCCGGCGAGTCCTGGTAGCGGAAATGCACGTCGTCGAACACGAGTTCGCCGCGCGGCTCGGTGATCTTCTTCGGCTCGACCGGGTCCGTGATCGTGTTGACCTCATCCATCACGTCGAAGAAACGATCGGCGGCGGTGCGCGTGTCGAACGTCATCGAGAGCAGGAAGCCGATGGACTCGATCGGGAAGCGCAGCACCGTCGCGGTCGCGAAGAACGCCACCAGCTCGCCGACGGACAACTGACCCTGCGACGACAACCACACGCCGACAACGAGGCAGATGCCGAACGCGATGTCCGGGACCAGGAGAAGCCACAGCCAGATTCCGGCGATGGCCTTCGCCTTCTCGATCTCCGTGCCGCGCAGTTGCTCGGCCTGGGACTCGAAGCTCTTGAGGGCATGCTTGCCGCGCCCGAACGCCTTGAGCACCCGGATGCCGTGCACCGACTCCTCCACAGCCGTCGCGAGGTCACCGGCCTGGTCCTGGCTGCGGCGTGCGATCACCGAGTACTTGTTCTCGAAGACGAAGCCGTAGATCCACAGCGGGATCGAGCAGACCAGGAAGATGAGCCCGAGGATCCAGTTCCACGCGATCAGGATGCCGAAGCCGACCACGATCGTGACCACGTTGACCACCAGCAGCACGATGCCGAAGGACAGCCACCGGCGGATCAGGCTCAGATCGCTGACCGCGCGCGACAGCAGCTGTCCGCTCGGCCAGCGGTCGTGGAACGCGACCGGGAGGTCCTCCAGCTGCTCGTACAGGGCGTTGCGCATCCGCGCCTCGACGTGGGTGCCGGGCGTGAGCACGAACCAGCGCCGGAGCGAGATGAAGACGGCCTCGGCCGCGCCCAGCCCGACGACCAGCAGCGCGGCCGGCCAGACGGCGGACGAGTCGCCCGTCGAGAGCGGGCCGTCGACCAGCCAGCGCAGCACCTGCGGGATGGTCAGCGCCACCAGGCTGGCGAGCAGCGCGGCGACCATGCCGAGCACGATGCGGGGCGCGGCGGACTTCGCGAACGGCAGGATGCGCAGCAGGGTGCGCAGGGTGCCCGCCCGCTGGGTGTTCTTCCCGTGGGTGTTGGGGTCGTTCTTCTTCTGTGCCGAAGCGACAGACATGGGGGTTCCGTTTTCTGTGAGTGGTCCGACGGGAGTCGGCGGCGAGCACGCGGAGGCGTCGCCGAAGGACCGCCGACGTTGGCAGACCTCGTGAAGGATGCGAGCGCGCGCCGTGGCGCGCGGAAGGGGGCTGTGAGCTACCGACCGGACGGTCGGCGGCCGGCCGCGAGCGCGGCGACGGACCCGGGCACGGTGGTCTTTCGTGCGGTCTCGATCGTCGTCATGGCGTCCTCCCAGCCTCGATGAATGCATCCTCAGTGCTGCAACAAGGCAGCCCTACAGGATATTGCCAGCTTCAGCGAGAAAGCAAGACTTTCTTCTCGACGGGCCCAACCGGCCCGTCGAAATGAGAGGAGAAGCCGGAATTTCGCTCGAGTGGTGACATCACGTCACCACTCGAGGCCGCCGGGCTCAGCGGATGCGGATCGACAGGCAGGTGACGCAGCCCTCGAGCTTCTCGAACTCCGAGATGTCGACCTGGACGACCGTGTAGCCGAGGCTCTCGACCAGAGCAACGGACTGCGGCGCGGACGACGACATCAGGACGGTGTCGTCCGAGAGCACCACGACGGCCGTCCCGTGCGCCTCGGGGACGGGCAGGAAGCGCTCGAAGACGCGCGGCTCGTCGACGATCGGCTCGTAGCCGATGACCGTTCCGTCGGGCAGGGCCGTGACCGCCGTCTTCAGGTGGAGCGCCTTGGTGACCGGCACGGCGACCACCGTGTAGCCGAGCGGGGCCACGATCGCGCGCAGCTGGCGCACGCCCTCCGCGTTGGTGCGGCCCCCGCGGCCGACATACACGGTGGAGCCCACCTTGAGGACGTCGCCGCCCTCCAGCGTGCCGGGAGCCTCGATGCGCTCCAGGCGCAGACCCTGCGCCCGCAGCGCGGCCTCGGTGCCGGCCGGCTCGCCCTGGCGCGACTCCGCGCCGGGCAGCGTGATCACGGCGGTGTCGCCGAAGACGACAGCAGTGTCCTCGACGAAGACCGAGTCGGCGAGGCCATCGGCACTCGCTACCTCGACGGTCTGCCAGCCTGCCGCGGCGAGCGCGGCCACGTAGGCGTCCCACTGCGCGTCGGCCACGTCCGTGTCCACCGGCTCGCGGTCGATGTGCGTCGTCAGGCCGTCGGCGAGGTTGGGCGCCGGGATGCGCACCAGCGCGATCCGACGCTCGGCCCGCTGATCGCCCTCCACCGCCCGGAAGACCGCGTAGCCGGCGGTCGGGAACGCCACAGCGACCGCGAGCCAGAACGGCAGGTTGATGCCGATGAACGACTGGAGCAGCTGCCCCCAGGCATCACCCGAGAGCGTCACCTTGAGCACCGTGAAGAGGATCAGGGTGCCGAGCACCGTGCTCACCAGGGCGAGCACGATGCCCGTCACCACGGCGATCCAGCGTCGGTCCATGGCGCCGAGCAGCGCGGCGACGAAGCCGAGCACCAGCGCCACCAGCGAGTTCCATCCCACATACGGCGTCGTGGTGGCGAGCGCCGCCGAGTTCAGCTGGCTGGCGACCAGGATCACGAACGTCGAGGCGACGAAGGCGATGGCTGCGACAGCGACAGCGGCGGAGAGGGATGCGACGAGCCGGCGGCCCCAGGAAGACGTCATGAGAACCAACCTAGTGGAGCGCCGCTATGCGTTGGCTGGCTCCCGCAGTCGCCCGAGCGCCAGCTCCTCCGCGGCCTGCAGCGTGGTGACGCCGCGTTCGTCGGCCGCACGGAAGATCTCCGCGATGGTGTCCCCGATACGCTCCACCCGCTGCTGCGTGGCCTCGGCGGTCACGCCCGGCTCCGACATCATGTCGAGGAAGATCACGCCGCCCGCGTTGACGACGAAGTCCGGCGCCCAGAGGATGCCACGCGCGGCGAGTCGTTCGGCGCCGGAGCGCTCGGCGAGCTGGTTGTTGGCCGGACCCACGACGGCCGCGACCCGCAGCTCGTCGATGACACGGTCGGTGAGCACGCCGCCGACGCCGGCGGGCACGAACAGGTCACCCTCGACGCGGTGCGCCTCCTCCGGCTCCACCCAGGTGGCGCCGAGCGAGGTGGCAAGCGCGCGCTTGGCCGGGTTCACATCCGTGACCGTCAGCACCGCGCCCTCCGCGGCGAGACGCATCGCGATGATCGAGCCGACGTGGCCCAGCCCGAGCACCGTCACCCGGCGACCGGCGACGGAGCGGCTGCCGAAGGCGCGCTCCAGCGTGGCCAGCAGGCCCGCGTACACGCCCGCGGCGGTCGCGTCACTGGGCTCCCCGACGCCGCCCTCCGACGGCGGCAGCCCGCAGACGTGCGCGGTTCGGCTGGCGACGACGGACATGTCCTCGGCGCTCGTGCCGACATCCTCCGCCGTCATGTAGCTGCCACCGAGCGTCTCGACCGCGTCGCCGAGGTCGAGCATGGCCTCGTAGCGCTCAGTCGGCGTGAGCACCGTACCGCGCGGCAGGTAGATGACCGCTTTCCCGCCGCCACGGTTGAGTCCTGCCGCCGAGTTCTTGAGCGTCATGCCCTCGGCCAGGCGCAGCGAGTCTGCCACCGCCTCCTGCCAGGAGTCATACGTCCACACGCGGCAGCCGCCGAGCGCGGGACCGAGGACGGTGGAGTGAACCGCGATGCTGATGGTGAGGCCGCTCCGCCTCCCCCTCACCACGTGCAGTGTTTCGTGCGGCAAGTCTGTGGGCAGGACGGACATCGGTGTCTCCTCGTGGGATCGCGGTGAAAATGTAGGCGGTCTTGTGGACCGCCGTCCATTCTCCCGCGCTCCCGACCGGGAAGCAACGCCGGACGGGACCCTAGTGGAAGAAGTGCCGCTCTCCGGTGAAGTACATGGTCACGCCCGCCGTCTTTGCCGCCGCGATGACTTCCTCGTCGCGGATGCTGCCACCCGGCTGGACGATGGCACGCACACCGGCATCGAGGAGGATCTGCGCTCCGTCCGCGAACGGGAAGAAGGCGTCCGACGCGGCAACAGACCCGCTGGCGCGGTCGCCGGCACGATCCACGGCCAAGTGGCACGAGTCGACGCGGTTGACCTGGCCCATGCCGACCCCGACGGACGCGCCGTCGTTGGCGAGCAGGATGGCGTTCGACTTCACGGCGCGGCATGCCTTCCACGCGAATTCGAGGTCGGAACGGGTCGCGGCGTCGGCCTCCTCACCGGCGACGAGCGTCCATCCCTCGGAGGAGAACTGTGTGAACCGGTCGCTGTCCTGCACGAGCACGCCGCCCGAGATCTGGCGGAATTCGGTCAGCGAGCGGGCGTAGTCGTCCGGAAGCTGCAGGATGCGCAGGTTCTTCTTGGTCTGGAGCAGTTCCAGCGCCGCCGACTCGTAGCCGGGGGCGATGAGCACCTCGGTGAAGATGCCTTTGACGGTCTCCGCCATCGCGAGCGTCACGGTCCGGTTCGCGGCGATGACGCCGCCGTAGGCCGACACCGGGTCGCACTCGTGCGCCTTACGGTGGGCCTCGGCGATGTCGTCGGCGACGGCGATTCCGCAGGGGTTCGCGTGCTTGATGATCGCGACCGCCGGCTCGGCGAAGTCGTACGCGCTGCGCAGTGCGGCATCCGCGTCGACGTAGTTGTTGTACGACATCTCCTTGCCGCCGAACTGTTCCGCTTGCGCGATGCCGCGTCCCCCCGGCTCCGCGTACAGGGCGGCCGCCTGGTGAGAGTTCTCGCCGTAGCGGAGGGTCTGCTTCAGCTCGGCCCGGGCCTCCCAGCGCTCAGCGAAATCGTCGGTGGACGGCGCGTCTCCCGCGAACCAGGCGGCGACAGCCCCGTCGTACGCGGCGGTGTGCGCGAACGCCTTCGCGGCCAGGTCGCGCCGCTGGTCGAACGTGGTGCCCCCGGCGGCCACAGCGGTCGTGATGGCGGAGTAGTCCGCCGGCGACACGACGATCGCGACGTTCGCATGGTTCTTCGCCGAAGCCCGCACCATCGCCGGTCCGCCGATGTCGATCTGCTCCACCACATCGTTCCCGACGGCACCCGACGCGACCGTCTCGACGAACGGGTACAGGTTGACCACGACGAGCTCGAACGGCTCGATGCCGAGCTCTTTCAGCTGGTCCTCGTGGGACGCCAGCCGTAGGTCGGCCAGCAGCCCCGAGTGGATGGCCGGGTGCAGCGTCTTGACCCGGCCGTCCAGCGACTCCGGGAAGCCCGTGACGGTCGCCACATCCGTCACCGCGTAGCCGGCGTCACGGATGGTCTGCGCCGTCGATCCCGTGGAGACCAGCTCCACCCCGGCGTCGGCGAGTGCCTTCGCCAGGTCGAGGAGACCGGTCTTGTCGCTGACCGAGATCAGCGCCCGGCGGATCGGGACGAGGTCCCGTTCCCGGTACAGGCTGGCGTCGTGACGGGGTCCGCTCATGCTCGGGCTAGCTCCTCGAGGTCGATGTGTCCGTTGGCTATGTCGAGGACGGCGTCGATCAGCAGCCGTCGCTCCACGGGTTTGATGCGCTCGTGCAGGGCGGCCTCGGAGTCTCCGGGCAGCACCTCCACGCGCTCCTGACTGATGATGGGTCCCGCGTCCACTCCGTTGTCGACGACGATCAGACTGGCGCCGGTCTGCGTCACGCCCGCGGCGAGGGCGTCGCGGACCGCGTGCGCTCCCGGAAACTCCGGCAGGTACGCAGGGTGGGTGTTGAGCAGGTCGGGCGAGAGCGCTTCCACCAGCCGCGGCGGCACGAGACGCATGAAGCCGGAGAGGATGGTGAGGTCGGGCTCCCACTGCTGGATCTGCTCCAGCAGGGCGTCGCCCCACTCCTCACGGCTCGGGTACGACGTATAGGGGACCGTGAAGGTCGGGATGCCGAAGAACTCGGCGTGCTCGAGGCCCTCCGCTTCGCGGTCTGCACCCACCGCGACGACGCGCGCGGGGAACTCGGCGTCCCCCGCCGCCTCCAGCAGTGCGCGCAGGTTGGAACCACCGCCGGAGATCAGCACGACAATCGAGAGCACGCGTCCAGCCTAGCGGCGAGCCAGTCAGCGGCGAGCCAGTCAGCGGCGCGCGCGGCCGCCGACGACCAGCCCGATCACCGCGGCGACGGCGACCTCCGCGGCCGCGATCGAGCCGACCAGCCACGGGTTCGGCCCGACATCGTGCAGCCGGCCGGGGCCGAGGGCGCCGGACGACCACCAGGCGAGCAGCCCCAACTGGATGCCCGCGACGACCCCGATCCCGACGGCGGTGAGGATGCGCGCACGGACGCCCGCCAGACCGCTGCCGACGGCATCCACTCGGGAGCGCAGCAGAACGGCCGCGAGGAACCCCGCGAGGAGCGGCACGATCACGCCGACGAGCCCGAAGGAGAAGCCGCCGGGAGGGATGACACCGAACAGCGGCAGGCCAGGGAGCGGTCCGAGTGCCGTCCCGAGCGGACCGACCGACGAACCGGTCCCGATCGCGAAGCCCGGACCGACCAGCCAGGATGCGATCCAGACCACCACGTTCGGCAGTACCGCGAGCTGGCCGATGGTCAGCGCCGCGCCGCCCGCCACACCGGTCTGCAACTGCTCGTACAGGCTGATGATGGTGCCGTAGTTGCCGAAGATCAGCAGAGCCAGGATGAGCGCGGCGATGCCGATCACGATCGCGGTCGCCGCCGTGCCCGCACGGAACGCGGCCGCCGCTCCCACGCGCAACTGCTCGGGGACCGCCAGGACACGGACGGGAGTGCGCAGAGCCGACAGGACGGCTGGGGCCGTACCGCCCTCCGACGGCGGCGTGATCGGCTCGGCTCCGTCGGCACCCGGCCGACCGGCCCGCTCCTCCGCCGGACCTCGCAAGGCAGCGAAACCGAAACCAGCGGCGATACCGACCGCGTAGACGAAAGGCGGCAGGGCGATCCCCTGCCAGACGGACGGCTGCACCACCACCGAACCGGACGACAGCACCACCACGGTTGAGATGGCGGCGAACGCCCCAAGCGCGCTGATCGCTCCCACCAGACGCTGATCGCTCTCGGCCGCGCGCATCCCGGTCCGGACGCCCAGGCCCGCGGTCAGGGCGGCGAACCCCAGCAGTGCAATGGTCACCTGGAAGGGCGCCGCCGCCGCGGGGAGGCCGAGCTGCGCGACGGTCTGCGGGTCCAGCGCGACGGTCAGGTTCACGCCGTGGCCGACCAGCCAGATGTCCGCCGCGGAGCGCCACACCACCCCGAAGTCGGCGCCGAGGTGGTACTCGGCCGCCCACAGGATCGTGATCGGCACCACGCAGATCCCGAGGCCGATAGCGGCCACGATGAGCGCCTCCAGCGCGGCGAGCAGGGCGACGGTTGTGCGACTCATGACCGAACGGAGCCTACCGTCGCGCGGCCCCGCCGGGCCGCCGACACTTCGGGGCTCAGGAGACCGTCATGACAGGGGTCTCCTCATCGGCCGCCTCAGGCACCGTGATCACGGGACGCTGCAGCAGTTCCAGGACCGCGACGACGAGGACCGCGAGCACCAGCGTCCAGATGATCAGCGCAGGCGAGAGCGGGCGGACGAACAGCACCACCACGGCCGCGATCACGGCGATGGTCGCGCGGAGGAGAGTGCGCTGGGCATACATCCACTCGCCGGCTCGTCCGGTCGTGATCCCATGCCGCTCCGCCGACTGGCGCACCCAGCCGACGCCGGAGCCGAAGAAGCCGCGCAACCGTCGCGGCACCGCGAACGGTCCGGCGAACCAGCCGACCACGGCCACCGCGATCGCCAGGACGAGCACCGCGACGGCGGTGGCGATCATGGCGTCGGTGACGGTCGAGAACAGGGTCCGGGCGAGTGCCGACGGCACGAGAGACGGCGAGGCGGACGCCACGAACACGAGCCGTCCGATCCCGATCGCGGCCAGAGTCAGCGCCATCGCGAGACCGAGGGCGACCGACGCCCACACCAGCGCGAGGGCGCGTCTCCGAGCGACCAGAACCCCCAGCGCGAGGAGCCCGATCGCCACCCACGGCAGCCAAGCGCCCGCTGCGATCGCCAGACCGTAGAACAGCTGAAGCGTCGGGATGGACGAGCTCTGCGCCACCGTGATCGTACGATCGACCGTCGGGATGCGGGATGCGAAGGTGAGCCCCTGATCCACCAGCAGCTGTTTCACCCGGCCGATGATCGGCGCGAGCTGGATGCCGACCGAGCCGTCCGAGCCGACGGTGATCGCTGCCTTCGGGTTGTTCTGCATCGTCGCGATCAACTGGTCGTGGCTGGTGCGCAGCGCCTGCTGCCACACCTGGGCGAACGCATCGGACGCCACGAACCGCTGGATCGTCGTCTGCATCAGCGACACGATCCCCTGCGCGAGCGGCGCCTTGAGCGAGTCGAGCGCCTTGGTGGCGACCGGGCCGGTGCCGAGCTGCGTGATCCCGTCGATCACCTGCGACGTGATCTGGGGGATGTCGACGTTGTCCTTGATGGCCTTCACGGACTCGTCGGTGACGAAGGATTGCACGTCAGGGTCGTGCGCCAGCGGGGCGTAGGTCGCGACGAACGAATCGGTGTCGGTCAGCTGGACCTTCGCCCACGACGCCACGACGGCGAGCGGGGCCAGGATGGCACCCACGACGATGAGAACCGTCGCCAGCAGGGTCCAGGCCCAGCTGCGCCGGTGCTTCCTGGCAGCGGGCGCGGGTACGGCGGGCACAGCGCCCGGCTCTTCGCCCGCCTGCAGGCGCAGCGACGCATTCTCGTCCTCCAGCGCGGCGATGCGCTGGAGTAGTTCGGTGTTCGTCAGGCGAGCCATCACGCCCCCTTCCGCCAGCCCGGTCCCGGTGCCGGGTCTCGGTGCGCACACTGTAACGCGGGCGGGGCGCGGCGCGGCAGGGAGTAAATGGCACAGAGTAAATGACACAGAGTAAATGCGGTCGCAATGCGGAAGGCCGGGACCTGTGCGGGTCCCGGCCTTCAGCGTGCGCGCGTCGACTAGAGCGCCGCGTACACCTCGCGGAGCAGCTCGGCGGTCTCGGACGGGGTCTTGCCGACCCTCACGCCCGCCGCCTCCAGCGCCTCCTTCTTCGCCTGCGCCGTGCCCGCAGAGCCCGAGACGATGGCGCCGGCGTGGCCCATGGTCTTGCCCTCGGGCGCGGTGAAGCCGGCTACGTAGCCGACGACCGGCTTGGTGACGTTCGCCTTGATGAAGTCGGCCGCGCGCTCCTCGGCGTCGCCGCCGATCTCGCCGATCATGACGATCGCCTTGGTCTCCGGGTCGGCCTCGAAGGCGGCGAGCGCGTCGATGTGCGTCGTGCCGATGACGGGGTCGCCGCCGATCCCGATGGCGGTCGAGAAGCCCAGGTCGCGCAGCTCGTACATCATCTGGTAGGTCAGCGTGCCCGACTTGGACACCAGGCCGATCGGGCCCTTCCCGGTGATCGTCGCCGGGGTGATGCCGACCAGCGACTCGCCGGGGGTGATGATCCCGGGGCAGTTCGGGCCGATGATCCGGGTCTTGTTGCCCTTCTCCTTGGCGTAGGCCCACGCCTCGGCCGAGTCCTGCACCGGGATGCCCTCGGTGATGACCACGAGGAGCGGGATCTCGGCGTCGATCGCCTCGACCATCGCGTCCTTCGCGAACGCCGGCGGCACGAAGATGATCGAGACGTCCGCCCCGGTCTTCTCGATGGCCTCGACGACGGTGCCGAAGACCGGCAGTTCGACGTCCCCGTGCGTGACGGTGGTGCCGGCCTTGCGCGCGTTCACGCCGCCGACGACCTGGGTGCCCGCCTTCAGCATGAGAGCGGTGTGCTTGGTGCCCTCGCCGCCGGTGATGCCCTGGACGATGACCTTGGAGTCCTTGTTGAGGAAGATAGACATAGTTTTCGTCCTTCGCTTACTTCGCGGCCAGCTCGGCGGCCTTGTCGGCGCCTTCGTCCATGGTGAGCGCGAGGGTGACCAGCGGGTGATTCGCGTCGGTCAGGATGCGGCGGCCCTCCTCGACGTTGTTGCCGTCGAGACGGACGACCAGCGGCTTGTTCGCCTCGTCGCCCAGTATCTCCAGCGCCTTGACGATGCCGTTCGCGACCGCGTCGCAGGCGGTGATGCCGCCGAAGACGTTCACGAACACGCTCTCGACCTGCGGGTCGTTCAGGATGACGTCCAGACCGGCTGCCATCACCTCGGCGGACGCGCCGCCGCCGATGTCGAGGAAGTTCGCCGGCTTGACACCGTTGTGCTTCTCGCCGGCGTAGGCGACCACATCCAGCGTCGACATGACGAGGCCGGCGCCGTTTCCGATGACACCGACCTGGCCGTCGAGCTTGACGTAATTGAGGTCAGCGGCTTTGGCCCTGGCCTCCAGCGGGTCGGCGGCGTCCAAGTCCTCGAGGGCCTCGTGGTAGAGGTGACGGAAACCGGCGTTCTCGTCGAGGCTGACCTTGCCGTCGAGGGCGATGATGTCACCCTCCTCGGTGAGCACCAACGGGTTGACCTCGACCAGGGTGGCATCCTCGCCGGTGTAGACCTCGTACAGCTTCACGAAGACGTCCGCGACCTTCTCGACCAGCTCGTCCGGGAACCCGGCCGACTGCGCGATCTCGACAGCCTTCGCGTGGTCGATGCCGCCGCGCGGGTCGACCTCGATGCGGGCGAGTGCCTCCGGCTTCTCGACGGCGAGCTGCTCGATCTCCATGCCGCCCTCGACGCTGGTCAGCGAGAGGTACGAACGGTTGGCCCGGTCGAGCAGGACGGAGAAGTAGAACTCACGGGCGATGCGGGCGCCTCCTGCGACCATGACGCGGCGCACGACGTGACCCTTGATGTCCAGGCCCAGGATCGCCTTCCCGGCCTCCTCGGCCTCGTCCGGGCTCTTCGCGACCTTGACGCCGCCGGCCTTGCCTCGACCGCCGACCTTGACCTGGGCCTTGACGACGGTCACACCGCCGAGCTTCTCGGCCGCTGCGCGCACCTCCTCCGGAGTGTCCGCGACGATTCCCGGAAGCACCGGGACCCCGTACTTCTCAAACAGGTCTCTGGCCTGGTACTCGTATAGATCCACGGTTATCCAATCCGCTGGTGGTCCGGTGCGCTCGCGGCTGCCGGCTGATTTCTCCGGGCGGTCCGACGCGAGATTAGCTCGACGCCGAGATAATTTTCGCCAGGAAGAACTGTAGCGCGTCCGCCTGAACAGGCCGTAACCGGCGAAGTGTGCACAGGCCGGCTCGGGATGCGTTTCTCCACCGTTTCGTTGATCGCCAGCCGACGGGCGGCCACCCACCGCGACGGTGGAGGCATGACCCAACGACCATTCACCCTGATCACTGCCGTGAGCCTCGTGGGGCTCGCCGTCTTCCTCGGAGTCCTGCAGAGCCTGTTCGGCCCAGCGGCGCCGGCCCGGGCACTCGTCTCGGACGGGCACGGGCCCGGCTACCTCTCGTCCGACGGGTGGTGGCTCGGTGCCTACCACTTCGACGATGGAGCACTCGGCTTCTGCCTGAACCCCGGCAAAGTGGCACCGGTCGGGCTGACCTACAGCTACGCCGACACCACGACGATCGGGTGGTGGACGCCCGAGCAGTCCGCTGTGTACGCCTACATCGCCCGCACCTGGGCAGGGAGCGGCGACCGGCTCACGGCAGCGGCCGGCCAGGTCGCCACGTGGATGTACGCGGGCATGTCCGACGCCGACGCGCACAACCGGGCCGGGCGCGCCGGCGCGGACACCGACGCCGTCTATGCGCGCGCTCTCGAGATGCTCGCCGAGGCGAAGGACCGCGGCTCGACCGGTGTCCGTGCCGCGGCGGTGGTCGAACTCGCGGAGACCGGGCCGGGCCGGGTGCGCGTCGAGCTGACGGTGGACCACCTCGGCGGACCGGAACTCCTCCCCGGGGGCGCCCACCCCGTCACGGTCAGCCTGGAGGGGGCGACCTTCGAGGATGGGAAAGACAGGAGTTCGGTGCCCTCGGGCACGGACATTCCGATCCTGTCGACCGGCACCGAGGCGAGCGTGTCCGTCACCGCGACCGCGACGGCCTCCGATCTGCCGTACGGCAACCGGGCCACGGTGGCCCTGCCCGCCGTGGATGCGCAGGCCGTGCTCATCGCCCAGCCCGCGACCGCATCCACCGACGCGACGGCCGATGTCGCCGGGCCCTCTCCGCTACCGTTCCAGCCGAACGTTCAGACGCGAACGACGGCTCCTGACGCGCACCCCGGCGCGGAGGTCGCGGACCGGCTGACGGTTGGCGTCCAGGAGGGAGACGGCCTGCTGCCCACCTGGGGTGTGCACTCGACGGCAGACGGCTTCGCGCCCGTGACCGCCGTGGTGGAGAGCACTCTCAACGGACCGTTCGCCGACCCGATCGCCGCAGCGGTGAAGGCGCCGGCCGACGCGCCCACGGTATGCACCGTCGAAACCACGGTCGACGGCGCACGCGAGTACACGACACCCTCCTGCGTCCTTCCATCCGCGGGGTACTACGTCTGGACGGAGACGATCGACCCGGCACGGACCGACGCGGAGCACGGGGGTGCGCGACTGAAGCCGTGGGCATCGGCCTTCGGTGCGGCCAGCGAGATCACCCACGCCGTTGCCCTCGCTGCGTCCGTCACGCCCATCCAGAAGACCGGCCAGCTGGCGAAGACCGGGTCCGACGTGACCGTCCCGACCCTTGTGAGCGGGGGGGCCGTCGCGACAGGGGCGGGGCTCCTCGGTCTCTCGCGGATGCGCTCGCGACGCATCGGTGCCTCTCGTCGGTCGCGACGGGCACGTGGCCGCAGGGCGGCGCTGGAGACCATCCGGATGGATGCGGACGGCGTGCAGCGGCCCGCGCGACGTCCGCGGGTCGCCGGTCGGCGGCTTCCCGGCCCGCGCCGCGCACGTTCGACCTGGGTCGGTCCGTGAGCGGCGACGGCAACGGTCTCTCCGCCTGCTCGCAGGACTACGCGTCAGGATGGGGTTGTGCGCAGATCCCGCAACAGACCCGTCGACGTGCGCGACATCGCGTCGGAGGCGCTGACGCTCGCCGGCGGCGGGCGGGCGCTTCTCTTGCAGATCGCTCATCCCGCCGTCGGCCGGGGAGTCGCCGAGCACAGCGACTTCGCCTCCCGCCTCATGGATCGCTTCGACGCGACGATGCTCTATCTGACGGCGTCGATGTACGGCTCGCCGGACGAGGTTCGCGCGATGCGGCGGATGGTGAATCGGGCGCACGCTCCGGTGCATGGTGGCCCGGTGGGCACCGACACATCCGCCGGCACCCACGGTGCGGCCTACAACGCGTACGACCCCGAGCTGCAGTTGTGGGTCGCCGCGACGCTCTACGAGACCATGATGAACCTGCACCGGCGGGTGTACGGGCCGCTGGCCGCCGACCAAGCGGATGCCGCCTATCAGGAGCTCGTGCGGGCGCTCTCGAACCTGCAGTTGCGGCCCGAGAAATGGCCGGAGTCGCGAGCGGCCTTCGACGAGTACTGGGAGCGCATGGTCCGTTCGCTGCGCGTAGATGGCGACGTGCTGGCGGTCTCACGTCAGATCCTCCACCCGAGCGGTGTGCCGTGGTGGCTGAGGCCGACCCTGCCGACCCTTCGGCTTCTCACCGCCGGACTGCTGCCGGAATCGGTGCGGTCGGAATTCCGCCTTCCGTGGAGCGCGCGCAGGCAGCGGCGGTTCGACCGGCTGCTCCGGTGCGTGACCTTCGTCTACCCCCGCCTGCCGAGTCGACTTCGGCATCGACCCCACGACCGTTACCTGGCGAAGCTCCGCCGAGCAGTCCAGCCGGAGGACCGCGTGCAGACAGGCTAGGGAGCGAGTCCGCGGCTACGCTCGATGCCTCGCGTCAGCAGAACGAGGACGATGCCCACCGCCGCGCCGAGGATGGTCTCCAGCACGCGATCCACGACGAGAACGTTCAGCGGAGTCGGGCTGGCCAGATGCGAGACCGAGAGCGCGAGCGGCGTGATGAAGACGAGTGCTGCGCCGTAATGCCGGGCGACCAAGATCTCAGCGAAGAACTGGCAGACCACGATGACGCCGATCACGACAGCAGCGGGCGGCGACCAGACGAGCAGCACGGCAGTCACGACGACGCCGACGATCGTCCCCACGATGCGATGCACGGAGCGCGAGATCGAGTGGGCGGCCTTGGCAGGAGGGATCACCGCGACCAGACTGACAACAGCCCAATAGGCATGCCCGAAGCCGAAGGCGAGGGCCACGGAGCCGGCAATGACGACGCCGATGACGTTCTGCGCCACGGTGAGCCACACGCGTGGATCACTGAGGGCGCCGAGGTCGAGGCTCGGGCGTCGACGCAGGTCGTTCACGAGGCCGGAGCGCGCCAGCAGTCCGTGCGAGATCCCCGGGATGCGGCGGATCGCCCAGCCGGACATGGTCAACAGCCACGCGAACGCCGCTGTAACGGCTGCCAGGCCGATGCGCGGGAGCACGTCGGCTGGTCGCGTCGGGACCCCGGCGCAGACCAGGAGCGCGAAGACGAAGAACAACGCCTGAGGCGGAACCATCTGGAACACCGTGACGAAAAGAGTCCCGCCGCCCACCACCGCAACCAGAGCGACCACCACCAGCGGCAGCGGCTCCCCCGCAGCGGCGAGGAGCGTTCCTGCGGCGATGCTCACCAGCAGGGCGATGGCCGCCACCGTCAGCGTGCGTACCCGGACGCGATACGGCTCGTTGCGCCCGTACAGCGCCGTGAACGCGCCGAAGGTCGCGTAGGCAGTCAGGTCGAGACGGCCGACGGCGAACAGCAAAAAGAGTGGGACAGCGACAGCGAGCGCCGCCCGCAGACCGACCTCCAGATTCTGCGGGGCCGAGAAGCGGCGACTCACAGCTTGTCGATCGGCGCGATCTTGATCAGGAGCTTCTTCGCGCCCGCCTTCTCGAACTGCACGTGCGCGACCCGCTTTGCGCCCTGTCCGGTCACCGCCGTGACCCGGCCGTCGCCGAAGTCGGTGTGGCGGATGCGATCGCCGGGAGCCAGCTCGAGGTCGCCGTTGTCGCGGACCTTACCGGTGACCCGGTTGGGCCACTCCGCCTTCGGCCGCTCCTGGCGGAACGTCGCCGCGGCGAGGCTGTCGTTCCACCCGCCGGAGCTGCTGCCGGAACCGGCGCCCAGGCCCGGACGCCGTGCGTTCAGCGCTCGCGACTGCGTCCCGCCGCGGCCGTTCGCCGAACCGGGCGACTGGCGCCAGTCGATCAGGTCTGCGGGGATCTCTTGCAGGTAGCGACTCGGCATGGCGACCGCGGTCTCGCCGAACTGCGCTCGGGTCATCGCCAGCGACAGGAACAGCCGCTTCTTGGCCCGCGTGATGCCCACGTAGAACAGGCGCCGCTCCTCCGCAGGACCGCCCGGCTCATTGGCCGACATACGGTGCGGCAGGAGGTCCTCCTCGATGCCCGTCAGGAAGACGGCGTCGTACTCGAGCCCCTTGGCGGTGTGCAGTGTCATCAGCGAGACCGAACCGCTCGAATCGTCGATCTCATCCGCGGCGGCCACCAGCGACACCTCGGTGAGGAAGTCGACCAGCGTCCCATCCGGGTTGTTGCGCGCGAACTCGCGCGTCACGGCCACGAGCTCGTCCACGTTCTCCGCGCGCGCCTCATCCTGTGGGTCGCGGCTGTTGCGGAGCACCTCCAGATACCCGCTCCCATCGAGCAGGAAGGTGAGAACATCGGCAACCGTCGAAACGCCGGCCGGGTTCGACGGGTCGATCTTCGCCGCCGCCTCGTCGAGCAGGTTCGACAGTTGCAGAATCGCATTCGTCACCTTCGGGCCGAGCCCCAGCGACGCGGCGTCGCGCATCGCGGCGCGGAACGTGAGGCCGTTGTCGGCCGCATAGCTCGCCAGCTGGGTCTCCGTCGCCGGGCCGATGCCGCGCTTCGGCGTGTTCAGGATGCGACGCAGAGCCAGGATGTCGTCCGGGTTGGCGACCGAGATGAGGTACGCCATGGAGTCCTTGATCTCGGCACGCTCGTAGAACTTCGTGCCGCCCATCACCTTGTAGGGAAGGGCCGACCGGATGAAGATCTCCTCCAGCGCTCGGGTCTGAGCGTTGGTGCGGTAGAAGACAGCGATGTCCTTGTAGTCCATCCCGGCACTGTGCAGCTTCTCGATCTCGTCGGCGACGAATTGCGCCTCATCGTGACCCGAGTAGCCGGTGTAGCCGACGATCTTCTCGCCGTCCCCGACGGCCGTCCACAGTTTCTTGTCTTTGCGGTCGAAGTTGTTCGCGATGACCGCGTTCGCGGCGCTCAGGATGTTCTGCGTGGACCGGTAGTTCTGCTCCAGCAGGATCACCTTGGCGCCCGGGAAGTCGCGCTCGAACTCGACGATGTTACGGATGTCGGCACCACGGAAGGCGTAGATCGACTGGTCCGAGTCGCCGACCACGGTGAGCGAGGCAGCAGGGATGAGGCCGGCCGCATCGCGCAGCGGCCGGACATTGCGACCGTGCTCTTCCAGATCGTCGACGATGTCCGGAGCCACGGGCATCGTCAGCTCGCGGATGAGCGAGTACTGGGCGTGGTTCGTGTCCTGGTACTCGTCCACCAGGATGTGGCGGAACCGGCTCTGATAGAGGGCTGCCACCCGCGGGAAGGCGCGGAACAGGAAGACCGTCTCCGCGATGAGGTCGTCGAAGTCGAAGGCGTTCGCCCGGCGCAGCTCGCGTGTGTACTGCCGGAAGATCTCGAGGAACATCACCTCCTGCGGGTCGCTCAGGTTCGCCGTGCGTGCATGAGTCTCGAGGTCGGTCAGCTCGTTCTTCAGCTTCGAGATGCGGTTCGCCGCAGCGCCAACGGTGAAGCCGAGCGTGTCGGCGGCCAGCTCCTTGATGATGCGCTTCAGGAGTGCGCGGCTGTCGCCGGAGTCGTAGATCGTGAAGCTCGCCGTCTTGCCGATCGTCTCCGCTTCGCGGCGGAGGATGCGAACACACGCCGAGTGGAAGGTCGAGATCCACATGCCCTGCGCCTTGCCGCCGAGCAGGTGTTCGACGCGCTCGCGCATCTCGTTCGCAGCCTTGTTGGTGAACGTGATCGCCAGGATCTCGCTCGGCCACGCCTCCCGACTCTCGATGAGCCCGGCGATCCGTCGGGTGAGGACGCTCGTCTTGCCCGAACCCGCTCCCGCGACGATCAGGAGCGCCTGACCGCGATACTCGGCGGCCTCCCGCTGCTGTGGGTTGAGCCCCGCGAACAACCGCTCGCTCGGCCCCCAGTGACCGGACCCCTTCGACCCGGAGCCCTTCGACCCCGAGTCGGCCGACTCGGCCGCCGCCGATTCGGCGCCGTCGCCCTGCCACCCGTCCAGGATGATCGGGACAGAGGAAGGGGTGGTCTGCGGGGCGTCGGGGAGGCTCGTCATGTCTCAGACGATTTTAGTCGCTGCCACCGTCATTCCCGCCGGGAGGCGTCGGTCGAGTGCTCAGAGCCCGTCGCGCACGGCCACCGCGAGATCGGGATGGTCCGCGAAAACGCCGTCCACGCCGGAGTGCAACAAGATCGAGAAGAATCGCCGCCAGTCGCCCCACTCCGTGTCCGCTCCGGTCGTCCGGAACTCCGCGGGCAGCATCGCGTTCTCGGGGCGCAGCGTCCAGCAGAACACGGCGAGCCCGGCCGAGTGCGCAAGGTCGACGAGGTCGGAGGTCACCGCCCCCACGTCGGCGGCATCGTCTTCGCCGAACAGAGCCATCGACACCGAACCCGACGAAAGCACTTGTGTCGTCTCGACGCTGATTCCGTCGACACGGTCGGCGGGTGCGACAGCGGAACCGAGCGCGTACAGGCCCCGCAGGGTGAGATCCGTGTCGTACCCGGGCGCCGACGACCCCAGCGCGGCGACGCGGTCGGCGGGCGCCCCGGAGTCCTCGAGCAAGTACACGCGTCGGCCGCGGAAGCCACGGTCGTACAGTTTCGCGAGCACGGTGCGCTCGAAACTCTCGACGACGACTCCCGACCGGTCGGTCCAGCCGGAATCGGCGAGTTCGGCAGCGAACAGCTCATCGAGCGGCAGCCCGGCAGCCTCGAAGTAGGTCGCGTGCTTCAGCTCTGCGACGAGTCCCGGCCCACGAGCGGACCCGCCACGCCCGCGTCCACCGCCGCCGGAACCGTCCCGACCGGAGCCGTCACGGCCGCCGTCGGCGCGACGCTCGACGAGGTCCAGCAGGTCCCGCAGCCGGAGCAGTGGGTAGTGCCCGTCGAAGGTGGAGTTCGCCTGACGCAGGGCAGGGATGCGTTCGCGCGCCCGAAGAGTGGACAGCTCATCCCAGGTGAAGTCCTCGGTGAACCACCCGGTCAGAGCGACACCGTCCACCTCTTTCGTCGTCCGGCGGTCGGCGAATTCAGGATGCGCGGCCACGTCCGTGGTGCCCGAGATCTCATTCTCGTGACGGATCACGAGCACACCATCCTTGGTCGCGACGAGATCCGGCTCGACCGCATCCGCGCCCAGCTGAAAAGCCAGCTCGTACGAGCCGCGCGTGTGCTCCGGCCGATAGCCCGGCGCGCCGCGGTGCCCGATGACCACGGGGGCGGTTCGCGCACGCATGGCCCGATACTAGCCGCGAGGAGGGCGCGCCTCGGGAAGCCGCCCAGGTCGCTCCTGAAGGCGGAGCGCCGTGACGAGTGCCAGAATCGTCGCGTGCCCGCCGACCAGAACGCGACACCCGCTCCGCAGGATCCGAGCGCCCTGGGCGACTCGAGCCACCCGGGCACCGTGCCTGAGCCCAGCGCCCGGAGCGCCCTGTGGGTGGAACCGGCCTCCCGGCTCCCCCTCCGCTGGGGCGGCTACCGGGCGCGCCTGCTGATCGGCCTCGGCATGATCGTGGTCGGCACCGCGTGCATCCTCGGCACGACCACGTACAGCCTGCCGCTCCTCCTGGTCGGGTCGCTGATGCAGCCCGCCGGCTGGGCCGTCGTGCCGTCGACCATCGGCCGGCGGGTCGCGGTCGCCCTGCCTGTCCTCGGCTTCACCTGGCTCATGCTGGGCGGTTCCGGCTTCGCGTGGTGCTACGCGGTGCCCCTCGCCGCCTGGCTCCTGGTGCGCCTCCGTCCCGTGCCTGCCTTCGCCGCGCTGGCGCTCCCCATCGGCTGGAGTGTCGTCATCCCCCTTCTCGTGCGCGACTACCAAGAGGGCTGGGTGACGATCGCGACGAGCACGGTGATCATCGTTGCCGCCGCCTGGGCGGCGCGGTGGATCGCCGTCCGCCTCGATTCATGGCAATCTGTCAGAACTCTCAGAAAATGACCGACTAGATTGGAGAGACGACACCGTCGTGACCGTCTCGTTCAGAGCAGAGGAACCAATGGCAACGTCAAACCCGGCCTTCTCCCAGAGCCCTGCCTTCCGCAATACGCCGACCACGGCGAGCGCCGAGCAGCTCGAGACGATGTTCCAGGCGCCCTCAGCGACCTCGGTCGAGACCGACCGCATGACGGTCGAGGACACCATCCGCAAGACCGCGGCCAGCTTCGCCGTCCTGCTGGCCGGCGCGGTGGTCGGCTGGTTCGTCCCCGGGCTGTGGATCGTCGGAATGATCGCCGGGCTCGTGCTCGCCTTCGTCAACATCTTCCGCAACCGCAAGAAGCTTCCCTCCGCGGGTCTCACGCTCGCCTACGCGGGCGCCGAGGGGCTTTTCATCGGCGGCATCTCGATGTTCTACGAGTCGTTCGCCGGCGGAGTCGTCATCCAGGCGGTGATCGGAACCATCGTCGTCGTCGGTGTCACGCTCGCCCTCTTCGCGTCGGGCAAGATCCGCGCGTCTGCCAAAGCAACCAAGGTTTTCCTCATCGCCATGGTGGGGTACCTGCTGTTCTCGGTGGTCAACATCATCCTGGTGGTCACCGGCGCTGTGAGTGACCCGTGGGGTCTCCGTGGTTCCTTTCACATCTTCGGCATCCCGCTCGGCCTGGTGATCGGCGTCCTCGTCGTCATCATGTGCGCCTACTCGCTCGTGCTCGACTTCGACGCGATCCAGCAGGGCGTGAAGAACCGCGCCCCGCGGGCGTACGGCTGGGCCGGTGCGTTCGGCATCATGGTCACGGTCGTCTGGCTCTACCTGGAGCTGCTGCGCATCTTCGCACTCTCACGGAACTGATCCCGGAGCGCACCAGACACACGAAAGGGGCCGCTGTGCATCGCACAGCGGCCCCTTTCGTCGGGAGAGGTCACTCCCACTCGATGGTCCCCGGCGGCTTCGACGTGACGTCGAGGACGACGCGGTTGACGCCGTCCACCTCGTTCGTGATCCGGTTCGAGATCTTCGCCAGCAGGTCGTACGGCAGACGCGTCCAGTCGGCGGTCATCGCATCCTCGCTGGAGACCGGGCGCAGCACGATCGGGTGCCCGTAGGTGCGACCGTCGCCCTGCACGCCCACCGAGCGGACGTCGGCGAGCAGCACGACCGGGCACTGCCAGATCTCGGCGTCGAGCCCGGCGGCGGTCAGCTCGGCACGCACGATCGCGTCCGCCTGGCGCAACAGGTCGAGACGCTCCTGCGTCACCTCGCCGACGATGCGGATGCCGAGTCCCGGACCGGGGAACGGCTGCCGGCCGACGATCGCCTCGGGGAGCCCCAGCTCGCGACCGATGGCGCGCACCTCATCCTTGAACAGCGTCCGCAGCGGCTCGACGAGCTCGAACTGCAGGTCTTCGGGGAGGCCGCCCACGTTGTGGTGGCTCTTGATGTTCGCCGCACCGGTTCCGCCGCCCGACTCCACGACATCCGGGTACAGCGTGCCCTGCACCAGGAAGCGGATCGGGTCGCCCTCGTTCGCGGCCTCGGCGATCAGGTCCGCTTGGGCCTGCTCGAAGACGCGGATGAACTCCCGGCCGATGATCTTGCGCTTGGTCTCCGGGTCGCTGACCCCGGCGAGAGCGTTCAGGAACTGCTCCTGCGCGTTCACCGTCACGAGTCGCACACCCGTGGAGGCCACGTAGTCGACCTCCACCTGCCGTGCCTCGTCCTGGCGGAGCAGCCCGTGGTCGACGAAGACGCACACCAGCTGGTCGCCGACCGCCTTGTGCACCAGCGCCGCCGCGACCGCGGAGTCGACGCCCCCGGAGAGCGCACAGAGCACCCGGCCGGAACCGACCTGAGCCTGAATGGCCGCGACCTGGTCGGCGATCACGTTGCCGCTGTTCCAGTCCGCCGGGATACCGGCGGCGCGGTGCAGGAAATTCTCGAGCACGGCCTGCCCGTAGGCGGAGTGCTTCACCTCCGGGTGCCACTGCACGCCGTACAGCTTGCGCTCGTCGTTGGCGAACGCCGCGACCGGGGTGCCGTCGGTCGACGCGAGCACCTCGAAGCCTTCCGGCGCGCGGGCGACCGAGTCGCCGTGACTCATCCACGCGGTCTGCTCCTCGGGCTGCCCGTCGAGCAGGACGCCTGCGTCGGAGATCCGCACAGCAGTCGAGCCGTACTCGCGCTGGCCGGTCTTCGCGACCTCGCCGCCGAGCACTGTGGCCATCACCTGGAAGCCGTAGCAGATGCCGAGCACCGGGACGCCGAGGTCGAAGATCGCCTCGTCGAGCTGTGGAGCGCCCTCTTCGTACACGCTGGACGGGCCGCCCGAGAGCACGATGCCGGATGGGCGCTTCGCCGCGATCTCGGATGCCGTGACGGTGTGCGGCACGATCTCCGAGTACACGTTGGCCTCACGGACCCGTCGCGCGATCAGCTGCGCGTACTGCGCACCGAAGTCGACGACGAGCACAGGCCCGGACGGGTTGGCGGAGTCGGCCCCGCCCAGCATGTCGGTGAAAGCAGCGTCTGCACTCATGGGATCTCCGCTAATTTGTGGCCTCCGCGAGGGTCGTGGCTTCGGCCTCCCGGCCGGCCAGGTAGGACTTCACCTGCTTGCTGATGCGCGCCTCCACGAAGAACGAGAGGAACGGCACGACGCCACCGAGGGCGATCAGGACGAACTTCGTGAACGGCCAGCGCATCAGGCTCCACAGGCGGAAGTCGGAGATGAGGTACACGACGTACAGCCAGCCGTGCGCGATCAGGATGCCGGTGCTCAGGTCGACACCGGTCGGCGCGACCGCGGTCTTCACCGGGACGAAGGTGAAGACGCCGTAGTTGCTGAACGCGAAGAGCTGGTAACCGAGGCCGTACTTGACGATCATCTCGACGCACAGCAGGAGCAGCATGATGCCCGTGACGTACGCGAACACCTGGTAGAACCGGAGCGCCCCGCGGATCTTCGGGAAGTCTTCGAGCTTGGGAGCGAGGGGCATACGCCTATTCTACGTTCCCCGCGGGGGCGCCTCCCCGCCCCGGAACCACAGCCTGCGCCTCCAGCGCACGCAGTTCGTCCTCTCGCTCCTTGGCGTCCTTCACCAGGCGGTACCAGAGGAACACCGCGAACCCGGCGAAGATGATCCACTCGGCGGCGTAGAAGAGGTTCAGCCAGTTGAGCTCGGTCTGCGCGATCGGCGGGGGCGAGTCGATTTGGACCAGGCCGTCCGGAGCACCGCGCTCGACGACGTACGCGGCGTAGACGTCGATCCCGTCGACACCGGTCCACAGGTTGTACAGCTGCCCGACGCCGAGGCTGCGCATCCCGGTCGGGTCCTTCTGCTTGTCGTCCGGTACCTGCGGCTGCTCGTCCGGCAAAATGCGCCCGACGATGCGCTGCGGGGTCGGCGGCTCTTCCGCCAGCTTCGCCACGGACGCCTTGGCTGTTGCCTCGTCGGCCGCCCAGCCGCGCGCGACGGCGAGGGCGATCGGCCGTCCGTCGGGGCCCTGGATGTTGACGTGACCGACCACCCACCAGCCGCTCGTCCCGTGGTTCAGGCGCCCCTCGAGCAGCTGGTAGTCGCCGGGGACGAACGTTCCGGTGACGTCGACCAGCTGGCCGACGGCGGTGTCCCGCAGCGGCGCTCCCGGGGCGGCCACTTTCGCGAGCGGCAGCACCGTCTCGGTCGGCGCCTCGACCGCTTTCCCGGACTCGACGGCCCGCTCCAGCTGCCACTGCCCCAGCCAGGCGAACCCGGCGGCGAGCAGCAGCGCGAAGACGAGCGCTCCGATCCATCGCGGGCGCAGCATCATCCGGAAGAGGGTGGTCTCGCCCGTGAGCGGAGGCCCTCCTGTGCTCGTGTCGATGATCAGTCCCGTTCCCGTTCGCCGCTGATGTCCTGCTGCATGGCGCGCTCGACCATCCGGTCGACGGCGTCCCGTGCCTCGTCCGCTCTCACCGGCTCGCGCACAGCCGCGTCGAAGTCGGTGGTTGCTGCATCCACGAGCGCGATCTCCTCGTCGAGCATGGGATTCGGCAACTTCTTCTTCCGTTCACGCCGGCGTTTCGGGCCGGCCCGTAGGATCATCGCACCGATCTTCTCGGAGTTCGCTGCGAGGATCGGGCCGAGCACGGCCATGATCAGAACGTACAGACCGGCGAACGGCTGGATGCGCGCATCCAGTCCGGCGGACACCGACAGCGTCGCGAGGATGAGCGCGAACTCCCCGCGGTTCTGCAGGATGACGGTGGTGTTGATGCCTGCCTGCACCCCCATCCCGTTGATCCAGGCGACGAACTGTCCTGCGCCGATGTTGAGCACGATGGTCATGCCGACCGCGATGAGCACGGGGACGAGGACCGACGGGAATTGCGCCGGGTTCAGCGCCAGACCGAAGTTGAGGAAGAAGAAGGCGGCGAACACATCCCGCAGCGGGGTGGCGATGTGCTCGATCTTGTTGCGGTACTTGGTCGCCCCGAGAACCAGGCCGATCAGGAAGGCGCCGATCGCGTCCGTCACACCCAGGAACTCGCCGATCCCGGCGAACAGCACGGCGAAGCCGAAGAACAGGATAGTGAACAGCTCGTCGTCCTTGGTGCGGAACAGCCGCGACACATAGCGGCCGCCCCAGCGGGCGACGGTGAACATGACGACCAGGAAGGCGAACGCGATGGCCAGCTTGGTGACGACCGGCCAGAAGTCCTTCTCGCCGCTGAGTACGACGGACACGATCGCCAGGTAGATGGCGATGAAGATGTCTTCCACGACGGTCACGCCGAGGATCATCGGCGTCTCCGTGTTCGCCAGCCGGCGCAGCTCGATCAGCAGCTTGGTGACGATCGCCGAGGACGACGTCGCGGTCATGCCCGCGATGATGAGCGCCTCGCGCGTCCCCCAGCCGACCATGAAGCCGAAGACCAGCCCGACCCCCATGTTGATGAGGATGTAGGAGCCGCCGGAGACGATCAGCTTGCCGAAGTTGCCGAAGAACTCGTCCTGGTCGAACTCCAGCCCGAGGTTGAAGAGCAGCAGGATGAGGCCGAAGACGGCTATCAGCTCGATGTAGCGGCTCTCGAAGTTGAGCGGGAACCATCCGGTGTGCGGGCTCGCCAGCAGCCCGACGATCATATAGATGGGGATCGCGGGGAGACTCACCAGCCTGCCCAGACGCCCGAGCACGTAGGCGACGAGCAGCAGGATTCCGAGAACGATGAGGTCTTCGCCGAGATGCATCGTGGATCAGCCTCCGGGCGGAGCGTCGGCGGTGGCCCGGGGGGCGACGCTGCCCGTGCGGAAGAACGAGAACGCCTTGGCGACCTTCTCGGGCGTACCCGCGACCACGAGGGTGTCGCCGGGGAAGACCTTGAAGTCGGGCGCGGGAGCCGGGTTGGCGGAGTCGCCGCGCACGACGGCCACGACGGTCAGGCCGACGAAGCCGCGGTCGCCGGGCGCCCCCAGCTGCTGACCGGCGATGTGATCGTCGTAGTCCACAGTGAACCAGTCGATGCTGAGGCCCGGGATCTGGTCCAGCGCGGTGAGCGTCTCGGTGATCTGCGTGCCGCCGAGCAGCTCGGCGAGCGTGTGCGCCTCGTCGTCGTTGAGGCGCAGCGAAACCTTGGTGACGTCGCTGCCGTCCTCATGGTCGGAGAACGTGATGAGGTCGCTGTGACCGGACCGGTGTGCGATGACGCCGACCTTGCCGCCATCGTCGGTCACGAAGGTGTGCAGCACCCCGACCCCGGGAAGCTTGACCCGTCGAACGTCAACCATCATCCGTCTCCATCCGCCGGGTTCGCCGGCATAAGGGGTGGGCTTCCAGCCTACCCGAGGCGCGCGCGGGCCCTCCCGGGATCACGTTCCCAGGAGGGCCCTCTGCGGTGCTTCTCAGCCGCGGTGCTTCTTCGCGGCCGCATCCTCTTCGACGATGTCGGGCGCCTCCAGGCGGATGCGGTCGGCCGACTCGTCGTCGGGCTGCAGCTGGCTGGCGCGCTCCGCCTCGACGCGCCGGAGGTAGGTCCGCACCTCGCGCTCCTCGCGGTCCTTGTCCCACCCGTGCACGCGCGCCAGCAGCGATGCCGCGACGGGCGCCGCGGAGGCGCCGCGGTCCCACGCCTCGATGGAGATGCGGGTCCGGCGCGCGAGCACATCCTCCAGGTGCAGGGCGCCCTCGTGCGTCGCGGCGTAGACGACCTCCGCGCCGACGTAGTCGTCGGCGCCGGGCAGCGGGTCGGCCAGCGACGGGTCCTCGCGGATCAGGGCCAGGATGTCTTCGGCGAACGTGCCGTACCGGTTCAGGAGGTGCTCGATGCGGGCGACGTGCAGGCCGGACTCCGCCGCGATGCGGCTCCGGCGGTTCCACGCCGCCTGGTAGCCCTCGGCGCCGACCAGCGCGATGTCCATCGTGGTGGAGGCGGGGATCTTGCCGTCGAGCGCGCTGACGGCGGCATCCACCGCATCCTTCGCCATCACCCGGTACGTGGTCCACTTGCCGCCGGCGATGACCACCAGACCCGGCACCGAGTGGGCGACGAGGTGCTCGCGCGACAGCTTCGAGGTCTGCTCCGACTCGCCGGCGAGCAGCGGCCGGAGCCCGGCGTACACGCCCTCGACGTCCTCACGCGTCAACGGCACGTTCAGCACCTCGTTGACGTGCGCCAGCAGGTAGTCGATGTCGGCGGCCGTCGCCGCCGGGTGCGCCTTGTCGAGGTGCCAGTCCGTGTCCGTCGTGCCGATGAGCCAGTGCCTGCCCCACGGGATGACGAACAGCACGCTCTTCTCGGTGCGGAGGATCAGCCCCATCTTCGACTGGAACCGGTCGCGCGGGACGACCAGGTGAATGCCTTTGGAGGCGCGCACCTTGAACTGCCCGCGCTCCCCCACCATCGACTGCGTGTCGTCCGTCCACACGCCCGTCGCGTTGACGACCTGCTTGGCGCGGATGTCGAACCGTTCGTCCGTCTCCAGGTCGTGTGCGCGCACACCGACGACGCGTTCGCCGACCTTGATGAAGCCCTCGACCCGTACCCGCGACGCCACATGGGCGCCGTAGTGGGCCGCGGTGCGGACCAGGTTCGCGACGTACCTGGCGTCATCCACCTGGGCGTCGTAGTAGGTGATGCCGCCGACCAGGGCGTCCTTGTTCATCGACGGGATGGCGTTCAGCACCTGCCGCTTGCTGAGGTGTCGGTGGTGCGGGACACCGGGAGGGCGTCCTCCGGAGTACGAGAAGATGTCGTAGAGCATCATCCCGGCGCCGATGTAGAAGCGCTCGTAGATCCGCTTGTGCAGCGGGTAGAGGAAGCGCACCGGCTTCACCAGGTGCGGCGCGATGCGCTGCAGCAGCAGGCCGCGCTCGATCAGCGCCTCCCGGACCAGCCGGAAGTCGAGCTGCTCGAGGTAGCGGATGCCGCCGTGCACCAGCTTGGACGACCGGCTGGAGGTGCCGGACGCGAAATCCCGTGCCTCCACGAGACCCGTGGTCAGGCCGCGGGTGGCCGCGTCGACCGCGGAACCGGCGCCCACGATGCCGCCGCCCACGACCAGGATGTCGAGTTCGGTGTCCTTGAGCGCGGCTATCGCTGCCGCTCGCTCGGCGGGTCCGAGCCGTGACGGATACGTCACCGCAGGGTTGGAGGCGGGCGTGGCGTGCCTGTCGCCGCCCGGAGCCGACTGAGTAACGGTCATCGTTCTCTCCCTCCCCGGCCGCCGACGGCCGGCAACTGGTCCTACTGTGTTCGGTAGGGCGCGACGACAACCTCGACGCGCTGGAACTCCTTCAAGTCCGAGTATCCCGTCGTCGCCATGCTGCGGCGCAAGGCTCCCACCAGATTCGCAGAGCCCTCCGCGACCGGCGCGGGCCCGTACAGGATCTCCTCGAGCGGGGCGATCTGACCCACCGAGACGCGGTTGCCTCGGGGCAGCTGTGAGTGGTGCGCCTCGGCGCCCCAGTGCCAGCCGCCGCCCGGAGCATCGGTGGCGCGGGCCAGCGTGGTGCCCAGCATCACGGCGTCCGCACCGCAGGCGATCGCCTTGACGATGTCGCCGGAGCTGCCGAGGCCGCCGTCGGCGATCACGTGCACGTAGCGTCCACCGGACTCGTCCATGTAGTCGCGGCGCGCCCCTGCGACGTCGGCGACCGAGGTCGCCATCGGCGCGTGGATGCCGAGGGTAGAACGAGTGGTGGATGCGGCCCCGCCGCCGAAACCGACCAGGACACCCGCCGCGCCGGTGCGCATCAGGTGCAGCGCGGCCGTGTAGGTGGCGGCGCCGCCGACGATGACCGGCACATCCAGCTCGTAGATGAACTTCTTCAGGTTGAGCGGCTCGACGTTCTTCGAGACGTGCTCGGCGGACACGGTGGTGCCGCGGATGACGAACAGGTCGACACCGGCATCCACGACCGTCTCGTAGAGCTCCTGTGTGCGCTGCGGCGAGAGGGCGCCGGCGACGGTCACTCCGCCCTCACGGATCTCCGCCAGACGACGCGTGACCAGCTCAGGCTTGATCGGCTCCGAGTAGATCTCCTGCATGCGTGAGGTCGCCCGCTCGGCCGGAAGCTCGCGGATCTCCGCCAGCAGCGGTTCCGGGTTTTCGTAGCGCGTCCACAGGCCCTCGAGGTCGAGCACTCCGAGCCCGCCCAGCTGGCCCATCATGATGGCGGTCGTCGGCGAGACCACCGAATCCATCGGGGCAGCGATGAACGGGATGTCGAACTGGTACGCGTCGATCGTCCACGAGACCGAGACGTCTTCCGGGTCACGGGTGCGACGGCTGGGGACCACCGCGATGTCGTCGAAGGCGTACACACGGCGGGCGCGCTTGGCGCGCCCGATCTCGATCTCCATACTCACGCGTTTCAGTCTAGGCCGCGACGAGCACTGGGCCAGTGCCGGATGGCCGTGGCACAGTGGTGGAGTGAGCGTCGAAGCCGAAACCCTCAACCGCCTGCGTCAGCGAACCAGCGAGAAGTGGCGTGCGTATCCCGACGATGTGCTCCCGCTGTTCGTCGCCGAGATGGACTACCCGCTCGCCCCTCCCATCGCCGACGCTCTGCACGCGGCGGTCGACCGCAGCGACACCGGCTACATCGGCCCCGACGACCGCACGCAGCGCGCCTTCGCGGACTACGCGCGACGCCGGTGGGGATGGGATGTCGACCCGGCGCAGACGCGCACGACGACGGATGTCGGCGTGGTCATCGTCGAGACGCTGCGGATGCTGATCGAGCCGGGCGACCGGGTGGTCGTCACGCCACCGGTCTATCCGCCGTTCTTCGACTTCATTCCGGAAGCCGGTGGTGTGGTCGAGGAGGTTCCGCTGCTCGACGGCGGCAGCGACGGGACCGGCTGGGCGCTGGACCTCGCCGGTCTGGAGCGTGCGTTCGCCGGCGGCGCGAAGGCGTTCCTGCTGTGCAACCCGCACAATCCGCTCGGACTCGTCCATCCGCGCGCCGAGTTGGAGGCGGTGGCCGAGCTCGCGGCGCACCACGGCGTGTGGGTGGTGAGCGACGAGGTGCATGCGCCGTTGACGCACTCGGGCGCCCAGTTCACGCCGTTCCTGTCGGTCTCCGCTGATGCGCGCCGGGTCGGCATCGCCGCCCACGCAGCCAGCAAGGCGTGGAATCTGGCCGGCCTGAAATGCGCCCTCTTCGTGACGACGTCCGGCGAGCTGGCCGAACGCGTCCACGGACTCCCGATCGAGGTGGAGGTGCGCACCAGCCAGTTCGGACGCATCGCGACGGAGGCCGCCTACCGCTCCGGGCAGGACTGGCTGGACGGCGCACTCGCGGCCATCGAATCCAATCGCGCGCTGCTGTCGCTGCTGCTGACCGACCGGCTGCCGCATGTCCGCTACCGGGAGCCGCACGCCAGCTACCTGGCGTGGCTCGACTTGCGGGAGCTGGGCTGGGGCGACGACCCGGCGGCGCGCATCCTCGAGCGGGCCCGCGTCGCGCTGAACCCGGGCACCGACTTCGGAACCCAGGGCGCCGGCTTCGTGCGCCTCAACTTCGCCTGCTCGCCCGAGGTGCTCACCGAGGCCGTCGACCGCATCGCCGAACTCGCCCGACGCTCGGGCGGCTGAACGCTTCTGCCGCCGTTCGTCACGTCCGCGGCTGGTCGAGCAGCCGCCGACGTGACAAACGACGGCGAACAGTGTGTCGGTCGGGGTCAGCGACGGTAGTTGGGGGCCTCGACGACCATCTGCACGTCGTGCGGGTGCGACTCCTTCAGCCCGGCCGCCGTGATGCGGACGAACTTGCCGCGCGACTTCAGCTCCGGGATGGTGCGCGCGCCGACGTAGAACATCGACTGACGCAGGCCGCCGACGAGCTGGTACGCGACGGCGGAGAGCGGGCCGCGGAACGGCACCTGCCCCTCGATGCCCTCGGCGATCAGCTGCTCGTCGCTCGGCACATCCGCCTGGAAGTAGCGGTCGCGCGAGTACGAGGTCTTCTTGCCGCGCGTCTGGAGGGCGCCGAGCGACCCCATGCCGCGGTAGTTCTTGAACTGCTTGCCGTTGACGAAGACGAGCTCGCCCGGCGACTCGGAGGTCCCGGCCAGCAGGGAGCCGAGCATGACGCTGTCGGCTCCGGCGACCAGCGCCTTGGCGATGTCTCCCGAGTACTGGAGGCCGCCGTCGGCGATGAGCGGGACGTTCGCCTCGCGGGCCGCGAGCGACGCCTCGTACACCGCGGTGACCTGCGGTACGCCGACACCGGCGACGACACGGGTCGTGCAGATGGATCCGGGGCCGACTCCGACCTTGATCGCGTCGGCGCCTGCGTCGATGAGCGCCTGTGCGCCCGAGCGGGTGGCCACGTTGCCGCCGACCACGTCGACGTGCGACGCGCGCGGCTCCGCCTTGAGGCGGCGGATGATGTCGAGTACGCCGGCGCTGTCGCCGTTCGCGGTGTCGACCACGATGAGGTCGACGCCCGCATCGACCAGCGTCATGGCGCGGTCCCAGGCGTCGCCGAAGAAGCCGATGGCAGCACCGACGCGCAGGCGGCCCTCGTCATCCTTGGTGGCGTCCGGATACTTCTCGCTCTTGTCGAAGTCCTTGACCGTGATCAGCCCGCGGAGCTTGCCGTCGGCGTCGACCAGCGGAAGCTTCTCGATCTTGTGCTCGGCGAAGATGGCGACGGCGGAGTCCGGGTCGATGCCGACCGGCGCCGTGATCAGCGGCTGGCGCGTCATGACGTCGCGGACCTGGGTGGTCGACCGCTCGAACGGCGACACGAAGCGCATGTCACGGTTCGTGATGATGCCCACGAGGGTGCCGTCCGGCTCGATGACCGGCAGACCGCTGACGCGGAACTGGCCGCACAGCGCATCCACCTCTTCGACGCTCGCCCCGGGCGTCGTGGTCACCGGGTTGGTGATCATGCCCGACTCGGAGCGCTTCACCTTGTCGACGTGCGCCGCCTGGTCCTCGATGGACAGGTTGCGGTGGATGATGCCGATGCCGCCCTGCCGTGCCATGGCGACGGCCATGCGCGACTCGGTCACGGTGTCCATCGCGCTCGACAGCAGCGGGGTCGCCATCGAAATGCGCTTGGTGAGCCGGGTGGACGTGTCCGCCTCGCTCGGGATGACGTCGGTATGCCCGGGGAGGAGCATGACGTCGTCGTAGGTCAAACCGATGAAACCGAACGGATCGGGCTGATCCATTTCACCCCTAACAGGAAGATGCGCGACTGTGGATGCTCAATGGTAACGGCAGAACCTGGGCGGGTATTCCGCCCCGATGAGGCGGTTGGGACGGCGGTGGCAGATCCCTCGCGTCATGAAATGGCTATTCCTTCGTCTCTACCACTGACGGGTCGATAGCATCTGTCGCTTCCAGTTCACGGGTGAGCGATCAGTTTTCGCCGTCGTCATGTACGACGAGAGGAAACGACGATGTACCGAAAAGCTCGATTGTCTGCAGCCGTGGCCATCACCTCGATCATTTGTGTCGTGGTGGGCGGATCTCTCACCGGCATCGCCTCGGTGAGCCAGCCGTCCATCACCGACCCGCTGGTCGCCCTGGGAATCGGCGTCGCGTTGTGAGGGGTTTCTTACTCACGGTGCGCCACTATTTCAGCCGTGCAACATGGAGTGCCTGGGATGCGACGCCGGTGCGATCGGCGGTCTCGTGGATCCTCGGAATCGCCCTTCCCGTTGTCGGGTTCGTTTTCCCGTCGCTGCTGCCCTGGTGGGGATGGCTGCTGGTCGGCTCTGCGTGGTTCGGCACGCTGATCATCGTGGGGCGAAGGCTCACTGACCGCGACCTGCGCGCAATAGAGCGAGAGGACTGACTACCCGGCGCGGATGCGCGATCCTACGAGCGGGTGAGAGCACTCGTAGGGTCGCGCCGATCTCGTCCGCCGATCCCGCACCTAGTCGACGGGCGCCAGGTCGAGCTCGGCGGCCCGCTTGCCCTGGCGTGCAGCGGCGATCATGTCGACGCTCAGGATGAGGAGCGCCAGCCAGACGATCGCGAAGCCGACCCAGCGCTCCGGCGGCATCGCCTCGTGCAGCACGGCGACGCCGACGACGAACTGGATGAACGGGGCGAAGTACTGGATGAAGCCCATGTAGACCAGCGGGAGCCGGCGCGAGGCGGCGGCGAAGAACAGCAGCGGCACGGCGGTGATGACGCCGGCTCCGGCCAGGAGCACGGCATGCCAGGGGCCGTCGCTGCCGATCGTCAGTCCGGCCGTGACGCCGACGACCACCAGTTGGATGATCGCGACGGGTGTCAACCACATGGTCTCCAGCGTCAGGCCGGAGAGCGCATCCACCCGGCCGCCGACCCGCTTCTTGATGAGCCCGTAGAAGCCGAAGGAGAAGGCCAGGATGAGCGCGATCCACGGCACCGACCCGTAGCCGACAGCGAGCACGATGACGGCGACGATGCTGACGCCGACCGCGACCCATTGTGCGACGCGGAGCCGTTCGCGCTGCACCAGCACGCCGAGGAACACCGTGACGATCGGGTTGATGAAGTAGCCGAGCGCCGCCTCGACGACGTGGCCGCTCACCGTCGCGAGAACGTAGGTCTGCCAGTTGATGTAGATGAACAGGCCGGCGAGTCCCATCGTGAACAGCACCCGCTTGTCGGTCAGCAGCGCACCGAATCGACCCCACGAACGGGTGACCGTCAGCGCGATGGCGCAGAACGCCAGCGAGAAGACGACGCGCCACGCCACGATCTCCCAGGCACTGGCCGGCGCCAGCGCCAGGAAGTAGATCGGCAGGATGCCCCACAGCACGTACGCGGAGACGGCGTAGGCGAGGCCGGAGGAACGGTGGGTGGTGAGGTCGTCTGTTGCTGCCACTCGTCCGACTCTACGCCCTGGTTCAGCGTCAGCCATTTGCCCCAAATCGCGGGATACCCGGCGGCCGCTTTCGGCCGACTTGCCCCAAATGTCCCGACTCGACAGCCCCGGAAACGACGACGGCCCGGCTGCAGGGCAGCCGGGCCGTCGGAAGAGGGATGCGTCAGCGAACGACGACCGCGAGAACGTCGCGGGCCGAAAGCACGAGGTAGTCCTCGCCGCCGAACTTGACCTCGGTGCCACCGTACTTGGAGTAGATGACCTTGTCGCCGACGGCGACATCGAGGGGGACGCGGTTGCCGTTGTCGTCGATGCGGCCGGGGCCGACGGCGACGACCTCGCCCTCCTGCGGCTTCTCCTTGGCGGTGTCGGGGATGACCAGACCGGAAGCAGTGGTCTGCTCAGCCTCGACCTGCTTGATGACGATGCGATCCTCGAGCGGCTTGATGGAGACCGACACGTTGACCCCTTTCCTGTGAAGAACAGTGTCTGACTAAGACTGATTAGCAACCTCATGGTGAGAGTGCTAACCCGAGTCTAGGGGGTGCGTTAGCAGTCCCGCAACGTGAGTGCCAGGCACCGGGGGAAGGTAGCGTGGACGCCATGGAACGGTCCGAGCTGGTCGCGCTGCTGAGCCCCGAAGGGCTCCGGCTCCTCGACTCCCTCCCGCCGTACCGCAGCGAGCAGGACGTGCTCCGGATCGTCAGCGACCTCCGCAAACAGGGGCACTCCCCCGCTCTCGTCGCCGCGGTGCTGACGCAGTCCAAGCTGCGGCGGAAAGCGCAGGCCAAGTTCGGCGAGTTCGCGTCCGGCATGCTGTTCACGGAGGCGGGCCTGGAGCAGGCCACGCGCCTGCCGGTCGCCGCGCGTCACGCGGGCCGGTTCCGCGCTGCCGGCATCCGTCGTATCGCCGACCTCGGCTGCGGGATCGGAGGCGACGCGCTCGCCCTGGCCGCGCTGGAGCTCGACGTGACCGCAGTGGACGCCGACGAGGTCACCGCGGCCATCGCATCCTTCAACCTGGCGCCGTTCCCGACCGCGACGGTGGAGCAGCGCCGGGCGGAGGACGTGGATCTGCGCGAGATCGACGGCGTCTTCCTGGACCCGGCCCGTCGCACCGCCGGGCACGGCCAGACCGAGCGCCTGGTCGACCCCGACGACTACACGCCGTCGCTCGGTTTCGCCTACGAACTGGCGACCGGCCGCTCCGTCGGCCTGAAGCTCGGCCCCGGCTTCGACCGCGACCTCATCCCCTCGACCGCCGAGGCGCAGTGGATCTCCGCCGACGGCCAGGTCGTCGAGCTCGGACTCTGGTTCGGCGCCCTCGCCCGCCCGGGCATCCGCCGGGCCGCTCTCGTGCTCCGCGGCGACCAGGCGGACGAGCTCACCGCCGAGGCGGACAGCGCAGACGAGGAAACCGGTCCCCTCGGCGAGTACCTGTTCGAGCCGGACGGCGCGGTGATCCGCGCGCGCCTGATCGGGGACCTCGCGCGACGGATCGGCGGCCGGATGGTGTCCGAGCAGATCGCGTACATCACCGCCGATGCACCCGCGGAGACGCCCTTCGCGGCGGGTTTCCGAATCCTCGAGACGCTGCCCTACGCCGAGAAGGACCTCAAGAGGGCGCTCCGCCAGCGCGGCATCGGCACTCTGGAGATCAAGAAGCGCGGCGTGGATGTCGACCCGGCCGCGCTGCGCCGGCGCCTGGGACTGAACGGCGACCGCCCGGCGACCCTGATTCTCACCAGGGTGGCCGGGCGGCACACCGCACTACTGGCCGAGCGGCTGTAGGCCGCGGGCCGCACTACGTCCGAGCAGCTGGGATCAGTAGTTGCTCGGGATGTTGTTCGCGATGCTGGCGAAGATGATCGCGAGGAAGATCCAGTAGATGATCGCGATCGCGATGCTGACGAAGCCGAGGATGATACCGGTGAGCCAGAATCCGCGAGCCTGGGGCTCCTTGTTCTTGCCGATGAAGCCGAGCACGATCGCGCCGATGCCGAACAGGAAACCGATGCCCCAGGCCAGGTTCAGCACGATGCCGACGATGCCGCCGACGAGGGAGAGGATGCTCAGGATCGGCGACTTGGCGGCCGGCTGACCGTACGGCTGGGCGTAGCCCGGCGCGGGCTGTCCATAGGCCGGCTGAGCGTAGGGCTGCTGGCCGTAGGGCTGCTGGCCCTGCTGCCCGTAGGGCTGCTGACCGTAGGGCTGCTGGCCGTACGGCTGCTCGCCGTAACCGGGCGCGGGCGGCTGCTGACCGTAACCCGCGGGGGGCTGCTGGCCGTAACCCGGGGCCGGCGGCTGCTGGCCGTAGTCGGGAGCGGGCGGCGGGACCGCACCGGTGTCGCCGGCGGGCGGCGCCGGAGGAACAGGCGGAACCGCCGGCGTCGCCGGGACGGCGCCGTTGTGCGTGTTGGGGTCCACCGGGTCGGTGGGGGCGTTCGGATCGGTCATGGGACCCATCTCCTTCATCGTGGAAGCTGGTCGGCGCCTCGCCGGAAGCAGGCTTCCTGAAAGAACGCTGTATCGCTCCATGGTGGCAGGGCCCCCGCTGAAGTGTCAACGCAGTACTGTCAGCGGCTGACCTGAATGTCGGTCACCGGCAGGGTCGAGTCCGCTGAGAAGGTCAGCTCGCTAGGTGCGTGCCCTGCCATGATCAGCTGCGCACCGAGCGCCGCGATCATCGCGCCATTGTCCGTGCACAGCGAGAGGGCCGGGATGCGAAGGGCCACGCCCGCCTCGGCCGAACGCTGCACCGCGAGCTGCCGTACCCGCGCGTTCGCGACCACCCCGCCGCCCAGCAGCAGTCGCGGGACGCCGTGGTCCCGGCAGGCCGCGAGCGCTTTCGTGATCAGGACATCGACGACCGCCTCCCGGAAGGATGCTGCGACGTCGGCGACCGGAACCTCCTCGCCGGCGTCCTGCCGCTGCTCGACCCAGCGGGCGACCGCCGTCTTGAGCCCGGAGAAGGAGAAGTCGTAGCGGTGGCGCTCGAGGTCTTTGGGGCGCGTCAGTCCCCGGGGGAAGCGGATCGCCTTCGGGTCGCCGTCCGCGGCCACCCGGTCGATCTGCGGCCCACCGGGATACGGCAGCCCCAGCACACGCGCCACCTTGTCGAACGCCTCCCCGGCCGCGTCGTCGATGGTCTCGCCGAGCAGCTCCACGTCGGAGACCAGGTCGCGGACCAGCAGCAGGGAGGTGTGGCCGCCCGAAACCAGCAGCGCGATCGTGGGCAGTTCGACCGGGTGCCCGGGTCCGCCCGAGGCGTCGAGCAGGTCCGCTCCGACGTGGCCGACCAGGTGGTTGACCGCGTACAGGGGCTTGCCGAGGGACACGGCGAGCGCCTTGGCCGCGCCGACGCCCACCATGAGCGCGCCCGACAGCCCGGGTCCGCTGGTGACCGCGATCGCATCCACCTCGGCCAGGTCGATGCCCGCGTCGGCCACGGCCGTCCGCAGCGTGGGCTCCAGCGCCTCGAGGTGCGCCCGCGCGGCGACCTCGGGGACGACGCCCCCATAGCGCGCGTGCTCCTCCATCGACGACGCGATCGTGTTGGCGAGCAGGGTGGTGCCACGGACGATGCCGACGCCGGTCTCATCGCAGGAGGTCTCGATACCGAGTACGAGAGGGCTCAGCCCGGCAGAAGGGGCGCGGTTCATGCGATCGTGGTCTCCGGGGTCGGGACGGCGAGGCGCATGACGACCGCATCCACACCGTCCGGCTGGTAGTACTTGGGGCGCACACCGATCTCCTCGAAGCCGAGCTCGCGGTACAGCGTCTGCGCCGCAGGGTTGTCGGCACGCACCTCGAGGAAGACCTCGTCGGCTCCGCGCCGGCGCGCCTCGCCGATCAGCGCCTGCATCAGTACGCGGCCGAGGCCCCGGCGTCGCGCGTGCGGCGCCACCGCGATGGTCTGGATGTCGCCCTCGGTCCCCCCGCGCGGCGCCAGCAGCCCGGCGTAGCCGTCGAGCTGCTCCGGCGTGTCCGGCTGGAAGGCGACCAGGTAGTAACCGTGCTCGCCGGTCACCTCCGAGAGCATCGAGCGCTCCGACCAGGCGTCGCTGGCGAAGACCGAGCGCTCCAGCTCCATGATCGCGGGGACATCGTCCGGGTTCGCGCGCCGCAGTTCGTAGGCGGTCACGCCGTCACCCGCTTCGGCCCGGCGGAGAGGGTCACATCGGGCGAGCGCAGGTACAGCGCCTCATCGCGGTCCATCGGTCGGCCGTTGGCGAAGCGGAGCTCCGCGAGCATCCCGAGGCGGCCGGCCGGGACCACGTCCGCCTCGATGCGCGCCAGGTCGGGATGCGGCAACTCGTCCGGCTTCGTCAGCCCCGGCCCGTCGAGGCGGACCGGGAGCCCCAGCTCGTCGGCGCCGGAGTAGGCGGTCCAGTAGCGCTCGCGGCGGCGCGCATCCGTCACCACGAGCAGGGGGCCCGCCTGGCCGGCCAGGTAGCGGTCGTAGGCGACGGCGTCGTGGCTCACCACCGGCACGAGCGGCTTCCCGGCGCCGATCGCGAAGGCTTTCGCCGCCGCGATCCCGACCCGGAGGCCGGTGAACGGGCCAGGGCCCATGCCGGCGACAACGCCGGACAGCGCACGCACGTCGATCCCGGCGACCGTCAGCGCCTCATCGATGAGGGTGCCGATCACTTCGGCGTGCCGCATCGTGTCGGTCTCGATCACCTCGGAGAGCACCCCGGCATCCCGGTCGACGACGGCCACGCTGGTGCCGGCGGACGTATCGATGGCGAGAAGCATGCCTCCAGCCTAAGCCTGGGCCCAGCGCGGCCCGTAGCCGGTGATGGTCACGGTGCGAGGCTCATCCAGCTCGTCGTCCGCGGGTTCCGTCATCCGCTCGTCCGCACCGGTCGGACGCTCGATCGCGACCTCCAGCCACGACTCGGCGACGCCATCCAGCATCCCGCTGCCCCACTCCACGACGACCACCGAGCGTGCGAAGTCGATGTCGAGGTCGTCGAGTTCGAGCGCGCTCGACAACCGGTACGCGTCGACGTGGACCAGCGGCACACCGCCGGAGAGGCTGGGATGCGTCCGCGCCAGCACGAAGGTGGGGCTGGTGACCGGGCCGCGCACGTCCATCCCGTCGCCGATGCCGCGGGTCAGGGTGGTCTTGCCTGCGCCGAGCGGTCCGGACAGGACCACGAGGTCGCCCGCGCGCAGCACGGTCGCGAGTTCGAGGCCGAGCGTGTGCATGTCCTCGGCGGTCGCAACGCGCCGCGTCGCGGGCGGGTGCAGAGCAGAACTCACCGGTCGCCGCCGACGAAGGTCCGGGTCAGCCGGCCGCCGAGCCGCGTGACGATCTCGTAGTTGATGGTGCCGGCGGCCTCCGCCCAGTCGTCGGCGCTGGGGGCACCGGTCGCGGGGTCGCCGAACAGGACCACCTCGTCGCCGACCTGCACGTCGAGGTCGCCGACATCCACCACGAACTGGTCCATGGCGACCCGGCCGCTGATCCGGAAGATGCGGCCGCCGATCGACACCGGCGCGCGGTTGGAGGCGTGGCGCGGGATGCCTTCGGCGTACCCGAGAGGGACCAGCACGAGGGTCGTCTCTTCGGCCGTGCGGTACGTGTAGTCGTATGAGACGCCCTTGCCTGCGGGGACCCTGCGCACCGCCGCGACCCGACCGCGGAGCGTCATCGCGGGACGCAGCCCCAGCTCGGTCCCGGAGCCGCCGCCGAACGGCGACAGGCCGTAGACGGCGATGCCCAGCCGCACCAGGTCGTACCGCGCCTCGGGCAGCGTCAGTGCCGCCGCACTGGCGGCGATGTGCCGCAGCTCCGGCTCCAGACCGGCCGCGCGCGCACGCTCCAGCGCCCGCTCGAAGACGGCGATGGCGGCGCGGTCGTCCTCCGGCGACGCGTTCGACAGGTGCGAGAAGATGCCGCGCACGACCACACCGCCGCGTGCCTCCAGCTCGCGCGCCCGGGCGAACACCGCATCCCAGTCGGACTCGGCGACTCCGTTGCGGCTCAGCCCGGTCTCGACCTTCAGGTGCACGAAGGCCGGCCGGTGATCCTCGTCCCCGGCGGCAGCGGCAGCGACCGCCTCCAGCTGACCGAGCGACGACAGTCCCAGATCGAGGTGTGCGCGCACGGCGGAGACGAAGTCCTCGCCAGGGTCGTGCAGCCAGGCCAGCACGGGTGCGGTGATGCCCGCCTCCCGCAGCGCCACGCCCTCGGCGATCTCGGCGACGCCCAGCCAGTCCGCGCCCCCGGCGAGCGCCGCGCGGGCGCTCTCGACCGCGCCGTGGCCGTACGCGTCCGCCTTCACGACGGCCATCACGTGCGGCGTCCCCACCAGCTCGCGGAGCCGGACCACGTTTGCGGTCACCGCGTCCAGGTCGACGACCCGCTCACGGAAGGCCGCCGTCACGGTGCGCTCTCCGTCACGACGAACGCGGTGGCGACGCCCGCATCGTGCGACATCGACACGTGGATGCGCACGATGCCGCGTTCGCGCACCTGCGCCTCGACCACGTTGTGCAGCACGAAACCGGGGTTCCTCTCTTCGTCCGGGACGATCTCCATGTCGTGCCAGCGCACGCCCTCCGAGCCGCCGAGGGCCTTGATCAGCGCCTCCTTCGCGGCGAACCGCGCAGCGAGCGAATGCACCGGCAGCGGGCGCTCCGCCTCCGTGAACAGCCGTTCCCGCAGCTTCGGAGTGCGGGCGATCGACCGCTCGAAGCGGGCAAGGTCGACGACGTCGACCCCGATACCGGTGATCACGGCGTCACTCGACGGTGACGGACTTCGCCAGGTTGCGCGGCTGGTCGACGTCGAGGCCCTTGGCGGCCGACAGCTCCATGGCGAAGATCTGCAGCGGAACGACGGCCAGCAGCGGCTCGAACAGCGGGGCCGTGAGCGGGATGCGGATGACCTCGTCCGCGAACGGCAGCACGGCTGCGTCGCCCGCCTCGGCGATCGCGATGACCCGGGCGCCCCTGGCGCGGATCTCCTGGATGTTGGAGACGACCTTCTTGTGCAGCTCGTCCGACCAGCGCGGGCTCGGCACGACGACGAAAACCGGCTGACCGGCCTCGATCAGCGCGATCGGGCCGTGCTTCAGCTCACCGGCAGCGAACCCCTCCGCGTGGATGTAGGCGAGCTCCTTGAGCTTCAGCGCGCCCTCCAGAGCGATCGGGTAGCCCACATGGCGGCCGAGGAACAGCACCGAGCGGGTGTCCGACATCCACTTGGCCAGCTGTGCGATGTCGGCGTGCGACTCGAGCACGGTCGCGATCTTCCCCGGGATGGTGTGGAACTCCGCGATCGCGTCGCGCTGCTGCGCCTCCGAGAACGTCCCGCGGATGCGGGCGAGGTGCAGACCGAACAGGTAGAGCGCGGTGATCTGCGCCACGAACGCCTTCGTCGACGCGACAGCGACCTCCGGGCCGGCGTGGGTGTAGAGCGCCGCGTCCGACTCGCGCGGGATGGTGGCCCCCTGCGTGTTGCAGATCGAAATGGCCTTCGCGCCCGCCTCGCGGGCGTACTTGACGGCCATCAGCGTGTCCATCGTCTCGCCCGACTGGCTGATCGAGATCACCAGCGTTCCCTCGGTCAGCACCGGCTCCCGGTAGCGGAACTCGTGGCTGAGCTCGACCGTCACAGGGACGCGGGCCCACTTCTCGATGGCGTAGCTGCCGACCAGACCGGCGTAGGCGGCCGTGCCGCACGCGATGATCGTGACGCGGTCGATGCCTGCGAAGTAGTCGTCGCCCAGGGCATCCAGTTCCGGGATGTGCACCGCGTCGCCGACGAGGCGGCCGCGCAGGGTGTTGGCGACGGCGTCCGGCTCCTCGGCGATCTCCTTCGCCATGAACGACGACCAGCCGCCCTTCTCGGCGGCGGACGCATCCCACTCCACCTCGAACGGCGCCACCTCGACGGGCATGCCGCTGAAGTCGGTGACGGTGACGCTCTCCGGCGTGATGGTGACGATCTGGTCCTGCCCGATCGCCATGGCACGGCGGGTGTGCTCGACGAAAGCGGCCACATCCGAGCCGAGGAAGTTCTCGCCGTCGCCCAGGCCGATCACCAGCGGGGAGTTGCGGCGCGCGCCGACGACGACGTGCGGCTGGTCCTGGTGCATCGCCAGCAGCGTGAAGGCGCCCTCCAGGCGCGAGACGACCGCCTGGAAAGCCTCCGGCAGGTCGCCGGTGCGGCGGTACTCGCGGCCGAGCAGGACGGCGGCGACCTCGGTGTCGGTCTCCGACTCGAAGGCGAAGCCGTCGGCGAGCAGCTCGTCCTTCAGCGTGGCGAAGTTCTCGATGATGCCGTTGTGGATGACGGCGAGGCGACCGTCGTCGCCCAGGTGCGGGTGCGCGTTCGCGTCGGTGGGGCCGCCGTGCGTCGCCCAGCGGGTGTGGCCGATGCCGGTCTGGCCGTTCGGGATGGGGTTCTCCTGCAGGTCCGCCGTGAGCACCGCGAGCTTGCCCGCCTTCTTCGCGGTCCCGAGCGCCCCGTCGGGGCCGATCACGGCGATTCCGGCCGAGTCATAGCCGCGGTACTCCAGGCGCTTCAGGCCGCCGAGCAACACTTCGAGGCTCTTGTCGGTACCGACGTACCCCACGATTCCGCACATGGTGGCGAGTCTACCGTGGGCTCGGTGGGGCCACGCTGCGAGCGCCCCCCTCTAGACTTGGTGGCCTATGGCTGAGAACGGCGGCGACTCCACCCCCTTCGTCGAGCTGAGCCGGGCCGACTGGGCGGAACTGGCGCAGAACACGCGCCTCCCGCTGCTGGAGACGGAGATCGTCCAGCTCCGCGGGCTCGGTGATCCGCTCGACATGCGCGAGGTGGAAGAGGTCTACCTCCCGCTCAGCAGACTCCTGAACCTCTACGTCGGCGGCGCGCGGCAGCTGCACCGCGTCACCAGCGATTTCCTGGGCGAGCGCGCTGCACGGACGCCGTTCGTGATCGGAGTGGCGGGTTCGGTCGCGGTCGGCAAGTCGACCATCGCGCGCCTGCTGCGCGAGCTTCTCTCCCGGTGGGACGACACCCCTCGCGTCGAGCTGGTGACCACGGACGGGTTCCTGCATCCCAACTCCGAGCTGGAGCGCCTTGGCCTGATGGAGCGCAAGGGCTTCCCCGAGTCGTATGACCGCAAGGCGCTGCTGCGGTTCGTGACCGCCGTGAAGAGCGGCGCGCAGGAGGTGCGGGCGCCTTTCTACTCGCACCTCAGCTACGACATCGTGCCGGACGCGGAGATCGTCGTGCGCCGTCCCGACGTGCTCATCGTCGAGGGTCTGAACGTGCTGCAGCCGGCGGGCGGCGGCAATCGGCTCGCGGTGAGCGACCTGTTCGACTTCAGTGTGTACGTGGATGCGCGAACCCGGGACATCGCGCGCTGGTACGAGGAGCGGTTCCTGAAGCTGCAGCGCGGAGCCTTCGCCAACCCGAAGTCGTACTTCCACCGGTACTCCGAGCTCACCGAGGAGCAGGCTCGCGCGCGCGCCGCCGCCATCTGGTCCCGGATCAACGAGCCGAACCTGTTGCAGAACATCCGCCCGACCCGGTCGCGGGCGAAACTGGTGCTGCGCAAGGACGACAACCACTCCGTCAGCTCGGTGCTTCTCCGCAAGCTCTAGGGTCTTTAAACCCGACGCTCAGATGCGGTGGGCAGCTGCGCTCTGGCATTGCATGCGATTGACGCGTAGGCATGAGGCATGTCGACTCCGCGCTCCCGTGCCGCCGAACTTTTCGGCCAGCGCGTCCGGGAGGCGCGCATCGCCCTCGGCATGAGCCAGGAGGACATCGCCAACCTGGCGGACATGCACGTCACCAACTACGGACGGGTCGAGCGCGGCGAGGCGAACTCCGAGCTGCACACGATCGTCCGGCTGGCCACCGCGCTCAATGTTGACCCGGCCGACCTGCTGCGCGGCCTCTACGGCAGCGAGATGCTGCCCGACCGCTCACGCGCCTACTCGGTGGCCGACTTCATCGCTGCCCGGCGGGCGCACGAGACCTCCTGACGGGCACTGCCTGGCGCGAACGGCCGCCGGAGCGCTAAGCGCTCAGAGCGCCAGGCGCTCCCGCACGACGTCGGCCAGCTCGTTGGCGAGACGCTCGGCCGTGATGTGGTCAGCCGCCTCCACCATCACGCGCACCAGCGGTTCGGTGCCGGACGGGCGCAGCAGCACGCGGCCGGTGTCCCCGAGTGCGCTCTCCGCCGTCCGTACCGCGGTCAGCAGCTGCTCGTCGGAGCGGACGCCGAGGTGGTTGACGTTCTTCACGTTGATCATGACCTGCGGGTAGACGGTCATCACCGTCGCCAGCTCGGCCAGCGTACGGCCCCGGCGCGCCATTTCGCTGAGCAGGTGGAGCCCGGTCAGGATGCCGTCACCCGTCGTCGCGAAGTCGCTCATGATGACGTGGCCGGACTGCTCGCCGCCGAGCGAGAACCGGTGCTCGTTCATCTCTTCCAGCACGTAGCGGTCGCCGACCGCGGTCTCCACGACACGGATGCCGCGGTCGCGCATGGCGAGCTTGAGCCCGAGGTTGCTCATGACGGTCGCGACGAGGGTGTCGTCGCGCAGTTTGCCGCGCTCCTTCATGCCGACCGCGAGGATCGCCATGATCTGGTCGCCGTCGACGATGTTGCCCTCGGCGTCGACGGCGAGGCAGCGGTCCGCGTCGCCGTCGTGCGCGATGCCGACGTCGGCGCCGGCTGCGAGCACCGCCTTCGCGAGACTGTCGAGGTGCGTGGAACCGACACCATCGTTGATGTTCATGCCGTCGGGCGCATCGCCGATGACGGTCACCCGGGCGCCGGCGTCGGTGAAGACCTCCGGCGAGATACCTGCCGCGGCGCCGTGTGCACAGTCCAGCACGACGTGGATGCCGTCGAGCCGTTGCGGGAGGCTGGCCAGCAGGTGGAGGACGTAGCGGTCCTCAGCGTCCGCGAAGCGGCGGATGCGCCCGACATCCGCCCCGGTCGGGGTCAGCTTGTCGAGGTCGAGGTGCTGCTCGATGCGATCCTCGACCACATCCGGGAGCTTGGTGCCGCCACGGGCGAAGATCTTGATCCCGTTGTCCGGCGCCGGGTTGTGCGAGGCCGAGACCATCACACCGAAGTCGGCGTCGAAGTCGGCGATCAGGAAGGCCGCGGCGGGGGTGGGGATGACTCCCGCGTCGTACACGTCGACTCCCGAGCTCGCGAGCCCGGCCGCGACGGCGGCGGAGAGGAACTCCCCCGAGACGCGAGGGTCACGGGCGACGATGGCCGTCGGGCGCTTGCCGGCGGCGCGCCGCGCCTCGGCGCTTCGGCCTTGCGTCAGTACAGCAGCAGCTGACTGCGCAAGGCCGAGCGCCAGATCGGCGGTGAGAGGCCCGTTCGCGAGACCGCGAACGCCGTCGGTTCCGAAAAGACGTGGCATGGACCGAAGCCTAAACGCTCGTGAGCGTTAGCGCTTGGAGAACTGCGACGCCTTGCGGGCCTTCTTGAGACCGGCCTTCTTGCGCTCGGTGACGCGAGCGTCACGGGTCAGGAAGCCCGCCTTCTTGAGGGTCGCGCGGTTGTTCTCGCGGTCGATCTCGTTGAGAGCGCGCGCGATGGCGAGGCGCAGCGCGCCGGCCTGGCCGGAGGGGCCGCCGCCGGTGATCTTGCCGATCACGTCGTAGGCGCCGAGCAGGTCGAGCACCTTGAACGGGTCGTTGATGAGCTGCTGGTGCAGCTTGTTCGGGAAGTAGTCGGCGAACTCACGGCCGTTGACCGTGATGCTGCCGGAACCCGGGACCAGGCGCACGCGCGCGATGGCCTCCTTGCGGCGGCCGACGGCCGCGCCGGGAACGGAGAGGACGGCGCGCGGGGCGGCGGCCGGGGCCTCGGAGGCGGGGGTCTCGGTCGAGTAGGACTCGACGTTGTCGGCCTGGGCCGACTCGATGCTGTCTGCGATCTTCGCCACGGTGGTGATAATCCTTTGTCTCTAAGTCGTGAAAGTCGTGGGCCGCGGTTACTGGGCGACCTGGCCGAGCGTGTACGGCTTCGGCTGCTGAGCGGCGTGCGGGTGCTCGCTTCCGGTGTAGACCTTCAGCTTGCGGAGCTGGGCGCGACCGATGGAGTTCTTCGGGAGCATGCCGCGGACGGCCTTCTCGACGGCGCGGACCGGGTTCTTCTCGAGAAGCTCGGAGTATGTGGTGGCCTTGAGGCCGCCCGGGTAACCCGAGTGGCGGTAGGCCTTCTTCTGCAGAAGCTTCTGACCGGTCAGGGCGACCTTCTCGGCATTGATGATGATGACGAAGTCACCACTGTCCATGTGGGGAGCGAAGGTCGGCTTGTGCTTGCCGCGCAGGAGAGCGGCGGTGTGGCTGGCAAGACGGCCGAGCACGACATCGGTCGCGTCGATGACGACCCAGTCGCGCTGGATCTCGTCTGCCTTCGGGGAATACGTGCGCGTCACAGTAGTGGCTGCTTTCTGTCTCGAACGGAGGTGTTCGTGAATCCCGCTCCGTGGGGGTTCGCCTCCCTCAGGAAGGGAACCGGGCCGGTGGAGGGCTCACGTTCGCATGCCGCACCGCAGTAGGCGCGGACACCAAGGATCAACTCTACGGGAGAGCGGCATCCCCGGTCAAACCAGCTACAGTTCGCGCAGCGCCCGCGTGCGCTCGGCACGCAGCGCGAGCTCGGCCCCTTCCGGGTACCCGACCTCCAGCAGGGTGAGGCCGCGGGCGGGCATCACCGTGAACGCACTGGTGCGTCGCCGCTCGTCGCGCAGCGCCACCAGGTCCCCCGCGCTGAGCTTGCCCTCGCCCACCTCGACGCACGCACCGACCAGTGCGCGGACCATGCTGTGGCAGAACGCGTCCGCGATGAGGCCGGCGACGAGCACGCCGTCGGGATCACGGTGCCAGGCGAACGCCTGCAACGTACGGATGGTCGTCGCGCCCTCACGCGCTTTGCAGTAGCTGGCGAAGTCGTGCAGCCCGAGCAGGCCGTGCGCTCCCATGTCCATCGCGGTGACGTCGAGGTCCGACGACACCCACGCCGTTCGGTGCCGCTGCAACGGGTCGCGGAGCGCCGCGCGATCGGCGACGCGGTACTCGTAGCGCCGCCACAGTGCGGAGAAGCGCGCATCGAAGCCCTCTGGCGCGACGGACGCGGCCAGCACCACCACGTCGGAGACCGGGCCCAGGATGCCGTTCAGCCGACGCTGCAGCGCCTCCTCCGCCGTGAGCGGGGGACGCTTGCCGTGCGGCTTCCGGAGCAGCGCCTCCTGAGCGGCCGTCAGATCGACGTGCGCGACCTGGCCCGTCGCGTGTACGCCGGCGTCGGTGCGGCCCGCGACCGTCAGGAGGGGCGGAATGCCCGCCCGCCGGAAGATCGTCGCCAGCGCATCCTCGAGCGTCCCCTGCACGGTACGCAAGCCCGGCTGACGTCCCCAGCCGTTGAAGTCGGTGCCCTGGTAGGCGACGTCGAGGCGGTAGCGGCGCGTCGGCCCCCGTTCGGCGAGCTGCGCAGCGTCAGTAGGCACGGACCATGCCCGTCTCGGATTGCGTGGTCACGAAGCCCATGCCGGTGTACAGCCCGAGTGCACCGGTCGGGTTGTCCGTGTCGACATCCAGGACCACCTTGTCGAGCCCGCGGGCGGCCGACGCCTCCAGCACGGCACGCAAGAGCGTCGGCGCGATCCGACGTCCGCGATACTGCCGGGTCACGGCCACGGTGGAGACGTAGGAGCTCGAGAAGCCCTGTCCCGGCCAGTCCTCCTCGCTGACATCGGTGAGCAGCACGCCCGCCACGTCGTCGTCGACCAGCGCGACGAAGGACAGCGCGGCCACGAAGGTCCCAGTCGTCAGCGCGGTGAACTGCTCGTCCGACAGCGGCTGGCTGCCCCAGTGGTCACGGAAGGCGTCGTCGCGCACGGCGTGGACGACATCGGCGAGCTCCGGCCGGTACGGCTCGATCCGCACCTCCCCCGTTGGCGACACGTCGGGGATGGGCACCGCGAGATCGCGCTCCATGGTCTGGAAGTACCGCACCGCCTCGAAGCCGCCCGCCTGGAGCAGCCGTCGACGGTCCTCGGCGCGCCGGTCCGCGTAGCCGACCAGCCAACCGGGCAGCCGTTTGTCCGACGCAGCCAGCTTCTGCTCCCCGCGCGTGCGCTGCCACGCGAGCAGTTCGCGGCCGATGCCCCTCCCCCGAGCGTCCGGATGCACTCCGCCGTTCATGAACTCGCGGACGAGGGTCTCCTGTCGCGGCGGCTCCAGGACGATCCCGGCCGCCACCACCCGACCGTCAGGCGCGACCGCGAGGAGAGTATCCGCCTGAAGGTCCACGAAGCTGTACCCGAGCTCCTCCTCGACCTCCTCGCGGGTGGTCAGGTAGTTCGGATGATCGGCGCCGTCCATGGCGCGCAGCACCGTGTGCACAGCATCCACGTCGTCGGCCCTCGCCGGCCGCCACTCGGCGACCTCCGCGTGCTGAGGACGGTACGTCGGAGGTGCGCTCACGCGGTCCCGAAGCGGCGGCAGCGAAGCATCGACGGTCGAGGTCATGCCTCTCACCTTAGAAGACCTCCGGAGACGGCGAAGGCCCCGCATCCAATGGATGCGGGGCCTTCGAAACCGGGGGAAGGGTGTTACGCCTTCTCCGCCTCGGTCTCGGCGTCGGTCTGACCGGCGGCTTCGGCGTCGCCGGTGGCGCCCTCCGCGACCTCGGCCTCAGCGGCCGCGGTCTCGGTGCTGGTCTCCTCCGCAGCCTCGGCGGTCTCCTCGGCAGTAGCCTCCTCGACGGCCGGCTCCTCGACCGGAGCGGCCTTCGCGGCGCCGGCCTTGGACGACTTGGACGACTTCACCTTCGGGGTGACGGGCTCGAGCACGAGCTCGATCTGCACCATCGACGCGTTGTCGCCCTTGCGGAAGCCGAGCTTCGTGATGCGGGTGTAGCCGCCCTCACGCTCGGCGACCAGCGGCGCGATCTCGGTGAAGAGCTCGTGAACCACGGCCTTGTCGCTGATCACCGCGAGCACGCGACGGCGCGCGGCCAGGTCGCCGCGCTTCGCGAACGTGATCAGGCGCTCAGCCACGGGACGCAGGCGCTTGGCCTTCGTCTCGGTGGTCTTGATGCTCTTGTGGGTGAACAGCGCTGCAGCCAGGTTGGCGAGCATGAGGCGCTCGTGCGCCGGGCCGCCCCCGAGGCGGGGGCCCTTGGTGGGCTTAGGCATGATCGGTTATCTCCAGTTGTGAAAAGGTCTGATGGCGAAGGTCGGGTGACGTGCCTCAGATGGTGGTGGACTCGTCCTCGTCGTACCCGCTGTAGAAGTGGGCGCCGTCGAACCCGGGAACCGAGTCCTTCAGCGACAGGCCCATCTCCGTGAGCTTGTCCTTGACCTCATCCACCGACTTCTGACCGAAGTTGCGGATGTTCATGAGCTGCGTCTCCGACAGCGAGACGAGCTCGCTGACGGTGTTGATGCCCTCGCGCTTGAGGCAGTTGTACGAACGGACCGACAGGTCGAGGTCCTCGATCGGCATCGACAGCTCGGAGCTGAGGACGGCGTCGACCGGCGCGGGGCCGATCTCGATGCCCTCGGCGGCGCTGTTGAGCTCACGGGCCAGACCGAACAGCTCGACCAGGGTGCGACCGGCCGAGGCGATGGCGTCACGCGGGCTGATCGCGGGCTTGCTCTCGACGTCGACGACGAGGCGGTCGAAGTCGGTGCGCTCGCCGGCACGGGTGGCCTCGACGCGGTAGGTGACCTTGAGCACCGGCGAGTAGATCGAGTCGATCGGGATCTGGCCCGCCTCGCTGTACTCGTTGCGGTTCTGCTGGGCCGAGACGTAGCCGCGGCCGCGCTCGATGGTCAGCTCGACCTCGAACTTCGCCTTGTCGTTGAGGGTCGCGATGACCAGCTCGGGGTTGTGGATCTCCACGCCCGCCGGAGCCGAGATGTCAGCGGCAGTGACCTGACCGGCACCCGTCTTGCGGAGGTACGCGGTGATCGGCTCGTCGTGCTCGCTCGACACGACCAGACCCTTGATGTTCAGGATGATCTCGGTGACATCCTCCTTCACGCCCGGCACAGTGCTGAACTCGTGCAGCACGCCGTCGATGCGGATGCTGGTGACGGCCGCGCCCGGGATGGAGGAGAGCAGGGTACGACGCAGGGAGTTGCCGAGGGTGTAGCCGAAGCCCGGCTCGAGCGGCTCGATGACGAACCGCGAGCGGAACTCGGAGATGTTCTCTTCGGTGAGCGTAGGACGCTGTGCAATCAGCACTATTTATTTTCCTTTCGACTGAGTGTCCGCTATATGACACTCGCGTCGCGCGTGAGGGACGACGTCGGCGAAGCCGGCGCCGTCCCTCGCTTGCGCGAAAATTTAACGGAGAGAAACTAGACGCGACGGCGCTTGGGCGGGCGGCATCCGTTGTGCGCCTGCGGGGTGACGTCGTTGATCGAGCCCACCTCGAGGCCGGCGGCCTGGAGCGAGCGGATCGCCGTCTCGCGGCCCGAACCCGGGCCCTTGACGAAGACGTCGACCTTCTTCATGCCGTGCTCCTGCGCCTGACGAGCCGCCGACTCGGCGGCGAGCTGCGCCGCGAACGGGGTCGACTTGCGGGAGCCCTTGAACCCGACGCCGCCGGACGAGGCCCAGCTGATCACCGCACCAGTGGTGTCGGTGATCGAGACGATCGTGTTGTTGAACGTGCTCTTGATGTGGGCCTGGCCCACAGCAATGTTCTTCTTTTCTTTCTTGCGCGGCTTGCGAGCGGCCGACTTGGGTGCTGCCATTTCTTCTCCTGAATCCTCAGAGCGTTGCTGGGCCGCAGGCCTTAGCGCGCCTTCTTCTTGCCGGCCACGGTGCGCTTCGGTCCCTTGCGGGTGCGCGCGTTGGTCTTGGTGCGCTGGCCGCGGACCGGAAGGCCCTTGCGGTGGCGAATACCCTCGTAGCTGCCGATCTCCACCTTGCGGCGGATGTCGGCGGCGACCTCACGGCGGAGGTCACCCTCGACCTTGAAGTTGCCCTCGATGTAGTCGCGGAGTGAGACGAGCTGGTCGTCGGTCAGATCCTTGACGCGGATGTCGCCCGAGATCTCGGTCTCGCGCAGAGTCTGCAGCGCGCGCGTGCGGCCGACTCCGTAGATGTAGGTGAGTGCGACTTCCACACGCTTTTCGCGCGGGATGTCGACGCCTGCTAGACGTGCCATGTGTTGGCTTCTCCTGTGATGAGTGGAGGTCTGCAGCGATCCCGGTGCCCCGGCCTCCTCCGAGGGTGTCCCCCGCGTCCGTTTCCGGACGCGGGATCTGGCATCGCTGTTTTCGTTATTCGGTTATGGGTGCTGCGTTCAGCCCGAGCCTTATCAGCCCGGACTCACTCAACCCTGGCGCTGCTTGTGGCGCGGGTTCTCGCAGATGACCATGACGCGGCCGTTGCGACGGATGACCTTGCACTTGTCGCAGATCCTCTTGACGGAGGGCTTGACCTTCATAAGTGTTTCTTACCTTTGTTCGCTGTCCTCGTACCTCACCCGGGGCTACCCATGGTGTGGCCGTTACTTACAGCAGACCTTTACTTGTAGCGGTAGACGATACGGCCGCGGGTCAGATCGTAGGGGCTCAGCTCCACGATCACGCGGTCCTCGGGGAGGATGCGGATGTAGTGCTGGCGCATCTTGCCTGAGATGTGGGCAAGAACCTTGTGACCGTTGGTCAACTCGACGCGGAACATCGCGTTGGGCAGGGCTTCGATCACGGATCCTTCGATCTCGATGACACCGTCTTTTTTGGCCATAGCCTCACTGTCGCTAAAAGTAGTGGTTTGCTGGTCGTGCGTTGATTGGCGAAAGGCACGTTGGAACGCGCCTAAGACACCAAGGATCAATCTTATGGGAAACGGCGCGATTCCGCGAATCCGCGTGTACTATCTGCTCCTGCTCTGAGCGAACAGCTCACGGGATGGGCGTCGGGGTCAGGCCGAAGGGTGCAAGTCCGGCCGCGCCGCCGTCCGCGGCGGTGAGCACCCAGATGCCGTCGTCGTGTACGGCGACGCTGTGCTCCCAGTGGGCGGCGGCCGATCCGTCCTCGGTGGCGACGGTCCAGCCGTCGTCCTTCACGTACGTCTCCTGGTTGCCGAGGACCACCATCGGCTCGATCGCGACGACCAGCCCGGGCCGGACCTCGGGCCCCTTTGCGCGGACGCGATAGTTGAAGACCGGCGGCTCCTCGTGCATCCGTCGGCCGATGCCGTGCCCGATGTAGTCGGTCAGGATGCCGTAGTCGCCCTGAGCGGCGATGTAGTCCTCGATCGCCTCGCCGACCTCGTTGAGGTAGCGGGCCGAGGCGAGCGTCGCGATTCCGCGCCAGAGCGACTGCTCCGTCACGTCGGCGAGTCGCTGCCGGTCGGCCACGATCCCGGGGTGCGCCGGATCGGGCAGCACGAAGGTGCGGGCCGCATCCCCGTTCCACCCCTGCAGGATGGCGCCACTGTCGACCGAGAGGATGTCACCCGGCTCCAGGATGCGCGCGCCCGGGATGCCATGCACGACCTCGTCGTTGACCGACGCGCAGATCGTGTGGTGGTATCCCGGCTCCAGCTGGAAGTTGGAGGCCCCGCCCGCCTCGACGATCGCGCGCTCGGCGAGGGCGTCGAGCTCGAGCGTCGAGACTCCCGCGGCCACTGCCGCCGCGACCGCGTCGAGCGACGCGGCGGTCGCCAGCCCAGGCGCGACCATGTCGCGCAGCTGCGCGGGCGTCTTGTAGATCGAGCGCTTCAGTTTCATCGAGGGGCGTGCGCCACTCACGCCACGGAGCCGCCGGCGGGCGCGCCCGCCACCGGGTGGATGCCGCGTTCGGCGAGAGCTGCAGCGATGCGTTCGGCGACCTCGTCCATCCCGCCCAGTCCGTCGACCGGAACGAGGAGCCCGCGGTCGCGGTACACCTCGATGAGCGGTGACGTCTCGCGGAGGTAGACCTCCTGGCGGTGCCGGATGGCCTCCTCCGAGTCGTCCGCTCGTCCCTGCTCCAGCGCGCGCTTGGAGAGTCGCTCGACGATCTCGTCCTGGTCGGCCGTGAGCTGGATCACCGCGCGCAGCTTCTCTCCGTCTGTGGCCAGCAACCGGTCAAGATAGTCGACCTGCGCCAGAGTCCGCGGGTAGCCGTCGAGCAGGAAGCCGTCTGCGGCGTCTTCCTCACGCAGCCGGTCGGCCACGAGCTTGTTCGTGAGACTGTCCGGGACGTAGTCGCCCGCGTCCACGATCGCCTTGACCTGCTTACCGAGCTCGGTCTCGTTCTTGATGTTGGCCCGGAAGATGTCACCCGTGGAGATGTCGGGGATCCCGTACGTGCTCGTGATGCGGGCGGCCTGCGTGCCCTTGCCCGCGCCGGGGGGACCGACGATCAGCATCCGGGTCAACGCAGCAGCCCTTCGTAGTGCCGCTGCTGGAGCTGGGAGTCGATCTGCTTGACCGTCTCCAACCCGACACCGACGATGATCAGGATCGACGTACCGCCGAACATGAAGTTCTGACTCGCCCCGATCACTGCGAAGGCGATCAACGGGATCAGCGCGATGAAGCCGAGATAGAACGAGCCGGGCAGTGTCACGCGGGTGAGCACATAGTCGAGGTACTCGGCCGTCGGGCGGCCCGCGCGGATGCCGGGGATGAAGCCGCCGTACTTCTTCATGTTGTCCGCGACCTCCTCCGGGTTGAAGGTGATGGCCACGTAGAAGTACGTGAAGCCCACGATCAGGAGGAAGTACAGCAGCATGTAGAGCGGGTGATCGCCCTTGGTCAGGTAGTTCGTGATCCAGGTCACCCACGGCGCCGGGGCCTTGCCCGCGGCCGGCTGGTTGAACTGGGCGATCAGGGCGGGCAGGTACAGCAGCGAGGAGGCGAAGATGACGGGCACGACGCCGGCCATGTTCACCTTGATCGGGATGTAGGTGTTGTTGCCGCCGTAGGTCCGGCGGCCCACCATTCGTTTCGCGTACTGCACAGGGATGCGTCGCTGCGACTGCTCGACGAAGACCACACCCATGACGATGAGCAACCCGATCGCGATCACGACCAGCAGGATCTCGATGCCCTGCGACTGGCCGACCGCCCAGAGGGAGGTCGGGAACTGCGCGGCGATCGAGGTGAAGATGAGGAGCGACATGCCGTTGCCGATGCCGCGCTCGGTCACGAGCTCGCCCATCCACATGATGAGGCCGGTGCCGGCGGTCATCGTGATGACCATGAGCATGATCGCGTACCAGGAGTCGTCCGTGATGAGCTGCGTGCACTGTGAGACGGCGGTGGTGCCGAACAGAGCGCCGCTGCGTGCGACGGTGATCAGGGTCGTCGACTGGAGCACGCCCAGCGCGATGGTGAGGTAGCGCGTGTACTGCGTGAGCTTGGCCTGACCGGCCTGGCCCTCCTTGTAGAGGGTCTCGAAGCGCGGGATGACCACGCGCAGCAGCTGCACGATGATCGACGCGGTGATGTAGGGCATGATGCCCAGCGCGAAGATCGACAGTTTCAGCAGGGCTCCGCCGGAGAACAGGTTCACCAGCGAGTAGAGGCCGGACGTGTCCTGGTTGGCGTTCAGACAGGTCTGAACGTTTCCGAAGTCGACGAACGGCGCAGGGATGAAGGATCCCAGCCGGAACAGGGCGATGATGCCCAGCGTGAAGAAGATCTTCCGACGAAGATCCGGGGTGCGGAAGATCCGCGCAACGGCGCTAAACAAACGTGCGTCCTGCTTTCCTAAGAGTCAGTCGGGGGGGCGGGCGCCCCCCCCCCCCCCCGACTGTGCTGCTCGGCGGGTGACTACTTTACAGAGCCACCAGCGGCGACGATCTTCTGCTCAGCAGAGCCGGAGACCTTGTCGACCGCAACGTTCAGCTTAACCGCAATGTCCCCGTTGCCGAGAACCTTGACCTTCTCGTTCTTGCGAACGGCCCCCTTGAGCACGAGGTCGGCGACGGTGACGTCACCGCCGGACGGGTACAGCTCGGCGAGCTTCTCCAGGTTCACGACCTGGTACTCGACCCGGAACGGGTTCTTGAAGCCGCGCAGCTTCGGCGCACGCATGTGCAGCGGAAGCTGGCCGCCCTGGAAGCCCGGACGGACCTGGTAGCGCGCCTTGGTTCCCTTGGTACCGCGACCGGCCGTCTTACCCTTCGAACCTTCACCGCGTCCGACGCGGGTCCTGTCCTTCTTGGCGCCGGCGGCGGGGCGGAGGTGGTGCACCTTCAGGACCTGCTCGCGGGGCTCCGCGACATCCTTCTTGGCGGAGGACTTAGGCGACTTAGCGGCCACGGTGTCATCCTTGGTGGAGGCGGCGGCCTTGTCGGCAGCGGCCGAAGCCGTCGCCTTCTTGGCCGGAGCCTTCTTCGCGGTGCTGCTCTTCTCGGCGGCCGGCTTGTCGGCGGCAGCCTTCGTGCTCGCGGCCTTGGTCGCGGGCTTCTTCGTGGCCGGCTTCTCGGCGGCCTCGGTGGTGGCCTTCTCGTCAGCCATTAGTCGATCTCCTCAACCTTCACCAGGTGAGCGACGGTGTTGACGTACCCGCGGTTCTGCGGGTTGTCCTCGCGGACGACGACGTCACCGATGCGCTTCAGGCCCAGACTGCGCAGGGTGTCGCGCTGGTTCTGCTTCTCGCTCACTTTGGACTTGATCTGCGTAACCTTCAGACGCGCAGCCATCAGGCACCTGCCTTCGCGGTCGCGGCGGCCTCGGCCGCCTCAGCCTCGGCACGCAGCAGGCGAGCCGGAGCCACCTGGTCGTAGTCGAGGCCACGACGGGCAGCGACAGCGCGCGGCTCCTCGAGCTGCTTCAGCGCCTCGACGGTCGCGTGCACGATGTTGATGGTGTTGGACGAACCGAGCGACTTGCTCAGGACGTCGTGGATGCCGGCGCACTCGAGCACGGCGCGAACCGGGCCACCGGCGATAACACCGGTACCGGCAGCGGCCGGACGCAGGAGGACGACACCGGCGGCGGCTTCACCCTGCACCGGGTGCGGGATGGTGTTGCCGACGCGCGGGACGCGGAAGAAGTTCTTCTTCGCTTCCTCGACGCCCTTCGAGATCGCCAGCGGCACCTCGCGGGCCTTGCCGTAGCCGACGCCCACCAGACCGTTGCCGTCGCCGACGACCACGAGAGCGGTGAAGCTGAAGCGACGACCACCCTTCACGACCTTGGAGACGCGGTTGATGGTGACGACGCGCTCCAGGAACTGGCTCTTGTCGGCGTCACGGCCACCGCGGTCACCGCGGGTTTGGTTGCGCTCACGCCCGCCACGGCGGGGCTCGCGGTCACCACGGCTGGTGGTGTTGTTATCGGTGGACGCAGCGGTCTCGACCGGCTGCGCGGTGTCCGTTACCGGTTCGGCCACGGTCTGCTCCTTGTTGTTCTCGTCGCTCACAGGTTCAGTCCACCCTCTCGAGCGCCTTCGGCGACAGCGGCGACACGACCGGCGTACTTGCTGCCTCCGCGGTCGAAGACGACCGCGTCGACGCCGGCGCTCTTCGCGCGCTCGGCCACGAGCTCGCCGACCTTGCGGGCCTTGGCGGTCTTGTCACCCTCGAAGGTGCGGAGGTCCGACTCCATGGTCGATGCCGAGGCCAGCGTGCGGCCCTGCGCGTCGTCCACGATCTGCACGAAGACGTGACGTGCCGAGCGCGTAACGACCAGGCGCGGACGGACCGCGGTGCCCTCGATCTTCTTGCGAAGGCGGGTGTGACGGCGGCCGCGAGCGGCAGCCTTGCTCTTTCCTCTGGTACCCAGAGCCATGATTACTTACCAGCCTTTCCGGCCTTGCGACGAACGACCTCGCCGGCGTAACGCACACCCTTGCCCTTGTACGGCTCGGGCTTGCGGATCTTGCGGATGTTCGCGGCGACCTCGCCGACGGCCTGCTTGTCGATCCCGGCCACGGTGATGCGGTTGTTGCCCTCGACCGTGAACGTGATGCCCGTCGGCGGCTCGACGGTCACCGGGTGCGAGAAGCCGAGCGCGAACTCGACGGCCGCACCCTTCTGCACGACGCGGTAACCGGTACCGACGATCTCCAGGCCCTTGGTGTAGCCCTCGGTGACGCCGATGATCTGGTTGCTGATGAGGGTGCGGGTGAGGCCGTGCAGCGAACGCGAAGCGCGCTCGTCGTCCGGACGGGTCACGAGGACCTGGTTCTCCTCGAGCTTGACCTCGATCGGGTTCGCGACGGTGAGGCTGAGCTCACCCTTCGGACCCTTGACGGTGACGGCCTGGCCGTCGATCTTCACATCGACCCCGGTCGGGATGTCGATGGGCAGTCTTCCAATACGCGACATGGCGGATTACCACACGTAGGCGAGGACTTCCCCACCCACGCCCTTCTTCTCAGCCTGACGGTCCGTGAGCAGACCGGAGGAAGTGGACAGGATGGCGACGCCGAGCCCGCCGAGCACCTTGGGGAGCTCCGTGGACTTCGCGTAGACACGAAGGCCGGGCTTGGAGACGCGCTTGATACCGGCGATGGAACGCTCGCGGTTCGGTCCGAACTTGAGGTTCAGGGTCAGCGTCTTGCCGACGCGGGCGTCGGCGACGTCCCATCCGGCGATGTAGCCCTCTTTGGTGAGGATCTCCGCGATGTGGGACTTGAGCTTCGAGTGCGGCATCGAGACGGTGTCGTGGTGAGCCGAGTTCGCGTTGCGCAGTCTGGTCAGCATGTCTGCGACCGGATCTGTCATGGTCATGGGGATTTTCCTTACTGACACCAGGTTTCGTTCAGCCGGACACGGCTGACGACCTGTGGTGGAAGCGGGCCGGCCAAGGCGGCCGGCCCGCAGGTGGACCTAGTTGGCCGCGTCGGTGGAACGGAAGGGGAACCCGAGCTGCTTGAGCAACGCGCGGCCCTCGTCGTCGTTCTTTGCAGTGGTCACCACAGTGATGTCCATGCCGCGGACGCGGTCGATGCGGTCCTGGTTGATCTCGTGGAACATCGACTGCTCCGTGAGACCGAACGTGTAGTTGCCGTTGCCGTCGAACTGCTTGTCCGAGAGGCCGCGGAAGTCGCGGATACGGGGAAGCGCGAGCGAGAGCAGGCGGTCGAGGAACTCCCACATCCGGTCGCCGCGCAGCGTGACGTGCGCACCGATCGGCTGGCCCTCGCGCAGCTTGAACTGCGCGATGGACTTGCGAGCCTTCGTGACCTGCGGCTTCTGGCCGGTGATCAGGGTGAGGTCGTTGACCGCACCATCGATCACCTTGCCGTCACGAGCCGCCTCGCCGACACCCATGTTGACGACGATCTTCACCAGACCGGGCACCTGGTGCACGTTGGTGAAACCGAAGTCGCTCTGGATCTGCTGGGAGATCTCGTTCTTGTACTTCTGCTTGAGGCGGGGCTGGATTTTGCCAGACTCCACTGCAGTGTCGGTCATTACAGGTCCTTACCAGACTTCTTGGCGTAGCGAACGCGGACCGTCTTGGTGACGCCGTCCTTCGTAACGCTCTCTTCGCGGAAACCGACGCGAGTCGGCTTCTTGGTCTCGGGGTCGACCAGCGCCACGTTCGAGACGTGGATCGACGCCTCGTGGGTCTCGATGCCGCCGGTCTTCGTGCCACGCTGCGTCTGGCCGACGCGCACGTGCTTGGTCACGAAGTTGACGCCCTCGACGATGACGCGGTTCTGCTCGACGAGAACCTCGATGACGCGACCCTGCTTGCCACGGTCACCACCGCGGGCCTGCGAGCGGCCCGAGATGACCTGGACCAGGTCGCCCTTCTTGATGTTCGCCATGGCTTACAGCACCTCCGGTGCGAGCGAGATGATCTTCATGAACTTCTTGTCGCGGAGCTCGCGGCCGACCGGTCCGAAGATGCGGGTGCCGCGGGGGTCACCGTCGTTCTTCAGGATGACCGCAGCGTTCTCGTCGAACTTGATGTAGGAACCGTCCGGACGGCGGGTGTTCTTGCGAACACGCACGACGACCGCCTTGACGACGTCGCCCTTCTTGACGTTTCCACCGGGGATCGCGTCCTTGACCGTGGCGACGATGACGTCACCCAGGCCGGCGTAGCGACGGCTGGAGCCACCGAGAACGCGGATCGCCAGGAGCTCCTTGGCGCCGGTGTTGTCGGCGACCTTGAGTCGGGATTCCTGCTGAATCACTTGGCCTTCTCCAGAATCTCAACCAGGCGCCAGCGCTTGCTGGCGCTGAGCGGACGGGTCTCGCTGATGAGAACGAGGTCGCCGATGCCGGCAGCGTTGTTCTCGTCGTGCGCCTTCACCTTGGAGGTGCGGCGGAGGACCTTGCCGTACAGGGGGTGCTTCACGCGGTCTTCGACCTCGACGACGATGGTCTTGTCCATCTTGTCGCTGGTGACGTAGCCGCGGCGGGCCTTGCGGTACCCGCGGACGATGGCCTCGTCGGCCGTCGACTCCGCGGCCGCGGCCTTGGTGGTCTCAGCCATTACTTGGCCTCCTCATCTGTGGTGTCGACCTCTGCGGTCTCGGCGGCCGGGGCCGCCTTCTTCGCGCGGGTCTTCTTCTCCTTGGCGGGCGTGGCCTCGGCCGGAGCCGGAGTCGCCCGGATCCCGAGCTCGCGCTCACGGATCACGGTGTAGATGCGAGCGATGTCACGCTTCACGGCGCGCAGGCGGCCGTGGCTCTCGAGCTGGCCGGTCGCCGACTGGAAGCGCAGATTGAACAGCTCTTCCTTGGCCTTCTTCAGCTCGTCGACGAGACGCTCGTCTTCGAAAGTGTCGAGCTCGCTCGAGGCAAGCTCCTTGGAACCGATCGCCATTATGCGTCGCCCTCCTCGCGCTTGATGATGCGTGCCTTGAGGGGCAGCTTGTGGATTGCACGGGTCATAGCCTCACGAGCGAGTTCCTCGGAGACACCGGAGACCTCGAAGAGGACCCGGCCCGGCTTGACGTTCGCGACCCACCACTCCGGCGAACCCTTACCGGAACCCATGCGGGTTTCGGCCGGCTTCTTCGTGAGCGGACGGTCGGGGTAGATGTTGATCCACACCTTGCCGCCACGCTTGATGTGACGCGTCATGGCGATACGAGCGGACTCGATCTGACGGTTGGTCACATAAGCGGGGGTCAAGGCCTGGATGCCGAACTCACCGAAGGAGACCTTCGTGCCACCGGTCGCCTGGCCGGTACGGCCAGGGTGGTGCTGCTTGCGGTGCTTGACTCTGCGTGGGATCAACATGGTTATGCCTCAACTCCTGCTGCGGCCGGCGCGCTCGAGGTTTCGGGAGCGTTGCCCCGGCCACCGCGACGCGGACGGTCGCGGTCGCGGTCGTTGCGCTCACGCGACGGCTTCTGGTTGGCCTGCTCGCGAGCAAGCTCCTTGTTCGTGATGTCGCCCTTGTAGATCCACACCTTCACACCGATGCGACCGAAGGTGGTCTTGGCCTCGTAGAAGCCGTAGTCGATGTTGGCGCGGAGCGTGTGCAGCGGCACACGACCCTCGCGGTAGAACTCCGAGCGGCTCATCTCGGCGCCGCCGAGACGGCCCGACACCTGGATGCGGACACCCTTGGCGCCGGCGCGCTGAGCGCCCTGCAGGCCCTTGCGCATCGCGCGGCGGAACGCCACACGGGCAGCGAGCTGCTCGGCGATGCCCTGCGCGACGAGCTGAGCGTCGGCCTCGGGGTTCTTGACCTCGAGGATGTTCAGCTGGATCTGCTTGCCCGAGAGCTTCTCGAGGTCGGAGCGGATGCGCTCGGCCTCGGCGCCACGACGACCGATCACGATGCCCGGACGGGCGGTGTGGATGTCGACGCGGACGCGGTCACGGGTGCGCTCGATCTCGATGCGGGACACGCCCGCACGGTCGAGCGACGTCTTCAGCAGGGTGCGGATCTTGACGTCCTCAGCGAGGTAGTCGCTGTACCGCTGGCCCGGCTTGGTGCTGTCCGAGAACCAACGCGACACGTGGTCGGTGGTGATGCCCAGACGGAAGCCGTACGGGTTGACTTTCTGGCCCATTACTTGCTCGCCTTCTTTGCTGCCTTGGCGTCCTGGACCTCATCCGGCGTCGCGAGGACGATCGTGATGTGGCTGGTGCGCTTGTTGATGCGGAAGGCCCGGCCCTGCGCACGCGGCTGGAACCGCTTCAGGGTGGTCCCCTCATCCACGAAGGCACTGCTCACGTACAGGTCCTGCTCGTCCAGGTAGGTGTTGCTCTTGTCGGCCTTGACCCGTGCGTTGGCGATAGCCGAAGCGACGAGCTTGTAGACCGGCTCGCTTGCACTCTGCGGGGCGAACTTCAGGATGGCCAGGGCCTCCTGGGCCTGCTTGCCGCGGATCAGATTGACGACGCGGCGGGCCTTCATGGGGGTAACGCGGATGTGTCGCACGCGGGCGATCGACTCCACCATTTCTCTCCTCCTTACGCCACCGCGGTCAGCGGCGGCGACCCTTCTTGTCGTCCTTCACGTGTCCACGGAAGGTGCGGGTCGGCGCGAACTCGCCGAGCTTGTGGCCGACCATGGTCTCGGTGACGAACACCGGGATGTGCTTGCGACCGTCGTGCACCGCGATGGTGTGACCCAGCATGTCCGGGACGATCATCGAGCGGCGCGACCAGGTCTTGATCACGTTCTTGCTGTTGGCCTCGTTCGCGGCGACCACCTTGCGAAACAGGTGCTCGTCGACGAAGGGGCCCTTCTTGAGACTGCGTGGCATCTTCTCGAACTCCTACTTGCGCTTCTTGCCGGCGTTACGGCGGCGGACGATGAGCTTGTCGCTTTCCTTGTTGGGGTGGCGCGTACGGCCTTCTTTCTGACCCCACGGGCTGACCGGGTGGCGACCACCGGAGGTCTTGCCCTCACCACCACCGTGCGGGTGGTCGATCGGGTTCATCGCGACACCACGGACGGTCGGGCGGACGCCCTTCCAGCGCATGCGGCCGGCCTTGCCCCAGTTGATGTTCGACTGCTCGGCGTTGCCGACCTCGCCGATCGTCGCGCGGCAGCGCGCGTCGACGTTGCGGACCTCGCCGGAGGGGAGGCGCAGCTGGGCGTAGGGGCCGTCCTTCGCGACGAGTCGGACGGACGAACCGGCCGAACGGGCGATCTTCGCGCCACCGCCCGGCTTCAGCTCGATCGCGTGCACGACGGTACCGGTCGGGATGTTGCGCAGCGGCAGGTTGTTGCCCGGCTTGATGTCCGAACCAGCGCCCGACTCGACGACGTCGCCCTGCTTGAGGCCGGCCGGCGCCAGGATGTAGCGCTTGGTGCCGTCGACGAAGTGCAGGAGCGCGATGCGCGCGGTGCGGTTGGGGTCGTACTCGATGTGAGCGACCTTGGCGTTCACGCCGTCCTTGTCATTGCGACGGAAGTCGATGACGCGGTACTGGCGCTTGTGGCCACCACCGATGTGACGGGTCGTGATGCGGCCCTGGTTGTTGCGGCCACCGGTCTTCGACAGCGGACGGAGAAGGGACTTCTCCGGCGTCGAGCGCGTGATCTCGGCGAAGTCGGCGACCGAGGAACCGCGACGACCGGGGGTCGTGGGCTTGTAGTTACGAATTGCCATGTCTGTTTTCCTCTAGTCCTTCGCTCAGCCGACGGCCGTGAAGATGTCGATGGAACCGGACTTCAGGGTGACGATGGCGCGCTTGGTGTCCTTGCGCTTGCCCTGACCGAACTTGGTCCGGCGCGTCTTGCCCTGACGGTTCAACGTGTTCACCGACGCGACCTCGACCTTGAAGATCGACTCGATCGCGAGCTTGATCTCGGTCTTGTTCGAACGCGGGTCGACCACGAAGGTGTACTTGCCCTCATCGATCAGGCCGTAGCTCTTCTCGGAGACGACCGGGGCGATGATGACGTCGCGCGGGTCCTTGTTGACTGTGGCCATTACGCGTTCACCTCTTCCTTGTTGCTCTTGCTTGCGATGAACGCCTCGAGGGCGGCCTGCGAGAAGACGATGTCGTCGCTCACGAGCACGTCGTACGCGTTCAGCTGGTCGTAGGTCAGCACGTGCACGGTCGGCACGTTACGGACGCTCTTGAAGGCCAGCGCGTCGTCGCGCTCGAGCACGATGAGGACGTGCTTCGAGGTGGCGATGCCGCTGAGCAGGTCGACGACGGCCTTGGTCGAGGGCGCGTCGCCCGCGGTGAACGTCTGGACGGCGTGCAGGCGGCTTCCACGTGCGCGATCCGAGAGCGCGCCGAGCAGAGCAGCGGCGATCATCTTCTTCGGGGTGCGCTGCGCGTAGCTGCGCGGCGTCGGGCCGTGGACGATGCCACCACCGGTCATCTGAGGAGCGCGGATCGAGCCCTGACGAGCGCGGCCGGTGCCCTTCTGCTTGAACGGCTTGCGGCCGGCGCCGGAGACCTCGCCACGGTTCTTCGTCTTGTGCGTGCCCTGGCGCGCTGCGGCGAGCTGGGCGGTGACGACCTGGTGGATCAGCGGGATGTTGGTCTGAACGTCGAACAGGGCCTCGGGAAGCTCGACAGAGCCGGCCTTCTTGCCCTTGAGGTCGACGACGTCAATCGAGGTAGCCATGAACCTAGGCCCCCTTCACTGCGTTGCGGACGAAAACGATGCGGCCACGAGCGCCGGGAACGGCTCCCTTGACCAGCAGCAGGCCCTTCTCGGCGTCGACGGCCTGGACCTTGAGGTTCAGGACGGTGACGCGCTCGCCACCCATACGACCGGCCATGCGCATGCCCTTGAAGACACGGCTCGGGGTCGAGGAGGCGCCGATGGAACCCGGCTTGCGGTGGTTGCGGTGCGCACCGTGCGAGGCGGAGACACCCTGGAAGTTGTGGCGCTTCATCACACCGGCGAAGCCCTTACCCTTCGAGGTGCCGACGACGTCGACCAGCTGGCCGGCCTCGAACGTGCCCTCGACGGTGAGCTCCTGGCCGGCCGCGTACTCGGCGGCGTCGGCGGTGCGGACCTCGGTGAGGTGACGGCGCGGCGTGACGCCCGCCTTGTCGAAGTGACCGGCGGACGGCTTGCTGACCTTGCGGGGGTCGATCTGGCCGTAGGCGATCTGGACGGCGTTGTAGCCGTCGGCCTCGGGGGTGCGGACCTGGGTCACGACGTTCGGCGTGATCTCGATGACGGTCACGGGGATGAGCTTGTTGTTCTCGTCCCAGACCTGGGTCATGCCGAGCTTCTTGCCGAGGAGGCCGCGCGAAGTCTTGGTCTCGATGTTGGACATGGTGGCACTCCCCCTTAGAGCTTGATCTCGATGTTGACGTCGGCGGGCAGGTCGAGACGCATGAGCGAGTCGACGGCCTTCGGCGTCGGGTCGATGATGTCGATCAGCCGCTTGTGCGTGCGCATCTCGAAGTGCTCACGGCTGTCCTTGTACTTGTGGGGCGAACGGATGACGACCACCACGTTCTTCTCGGTGGGAAGCGGCACCGGGCCGACGACGGTTGCGCCTGCACGGGTCACCGTGTCGACGATCTTGCGCGCCGAGGTGTCGATGACCTCGTGGTCATACGACTTAAGCCGGATGCGGATCTTCTGTCCCGCCATGTCTGACTCTCTCTCTGGTTATGGCGTCGTACGAGACGGCTCTTTCGAGTCGTTCTTCGCATTGGACGCGGTGCGACGTACGCGTGGGGAACGCCACTATTCTTCTGTCAACTCCACCGAGCTACTCGTGAAGGCCAAGGGCCTTCAGAGGCACAGGGATATCCCCAGGCCTCTGAGGTTGTCGGATTGAGCGTGTCCTGCTGCCTGCGGCCTAACCTCGTCCGCGGATCGCTGGGCGACTCTCGCGGTGGGCTATGCACTGCCTGGCAGTGATCCGGTTCGCACGCGCACCTGCACGCACGTTCCGAAATGTTGAACTAGACAAGTTTGCCAGATCGCGGCCAATGCTGCAACCCGGGCGTGTCGCACCGGCGCGTCGCGCTGCATGCTGCCGTTTGTCTCGTCTGCAACTGCGCGCCCGTCCGCACACGCTACCGAGGGGCGCACTCGTCCCAAGACCTGGCCTGGTCGCGTGGGAGGCCAGCCGCTGCGAGGGCGTTCGCAAGGGCATGAGGCGCGGTCGCGGTGGCCCAGCGCCAGCGGACCACGCACAGGCCGAGGGCGCGCAAGCGGTCCTCCCGGACCTTCTCGTCCAGGACGACCTGCTCGGCCGACCGTCCACCTCGGAGGGCCGGGTCCAGATACTTCGCGTCGCCATCGGCCTCGCCCACGAGGCCGAACGCCGGCCATGCGAAGTCGACGTATCCGATCAGCCCTGCCGCATCCTTAAGCGGGGTCTGGAGTTCGGGCCGTGGAAGCCCCGCAGCGTGCATGGCCACCCGACTCACCGACTCCAACGGCGACTCGGCGCGCCCATCCGCGAAGTCGATGACGTCCAGAGAGCGGCGATGCCCGCGCATCGGCTGAGCACGCTGCCAGGCGGCTCTGAGCGCATCCCTCTTGCCTTCGTAGCGCGGGTCGGCGAAGCGCCCGAACCGCTCGCGCAGTGCGTGATCGGCCATGGCGACGGCTGCGCCTGTCGGGGCTACCGCGGCCAGATCGACAACGGTCCGCTCGAGCGACGTGCAGAGCAGACCGTCCCGCTCCTTGAGGTCCTCGGCCGCGACATCGAGAGAGTGCGCGACCACGTTCGCTGAGGAGCGTCCGCCGCTCGTTCGGCCGACCGAGACGTGGATCGCGTCGGGTCGTGTCCCGACGATCGGCAGTGCGTGCATCGCGGCTGCTGACCAGTGGGAGAAGATCGGCGGTTGCTGCCGCGTCAATGCGATAGCACGGATGCGCAGAAGATAGCGCTCGCGATCGTCGAGCGCCTCCCACGCGGATCGTTCGACGTAGACGCCGCGGGCGACCCGTACCTCAGTCCCGCGCTGGGCTGCGCGGCCGTGCTGCTGTCGGGTCTCCGAGCGGTCACGAAGGTTTCTTACGAGCATGAGTTCGGGATAGCGGGGGCCGACTGTCATGCCTCCGGTCTAGCTCGCCGCCCGGCTCTGTCGCGCGCGATCCGCCTCAACTGTGGAGAGGTGCCTCCACCGCGCCGCTGTGGACGCTTCCAAGTGCGGCGGTTCGGAACGTGTGCGCCTGGGCGCGCAGTGGCGGATGCGACGAACGGGGGCGGGAACGCAGGAGCGGGGCCGGCGTTGCCGGCCCCGCTCGAGTGGCGCCTCGCGCCGCCACTCAGCTGAATCTTCACGACCGCTATGCGGCCCCGGAACTTCCGTTGCGAGAACCTGTCAGCGGTGTGGGCTGGTTTGCGAGGCCGTGGGTATCCATAGGCGCTCCTCTCAACGACGGGAACCGTCCCGGTTGAAACGGTGCGTCAATTGTGCAGCGCGGACGGCCTGAGGTAAACCCCTGTCCAGCGGAAAGCCAGGAACGCGAAAGAGGGCCGGGCCCGAAGGCCCGACCCTCTCACAAGCGAGGTCGCGAAGGACTTACTTGCTGATCTTCGTGACGGTACCGGCGCCCACGGTGCGGCCACCCTCACGGATGGCGAAGCCGAGGCCCTCCTCCATGGCGATCGGCTGGATCAGCTCGACCGACATGTCGGTGGTGTCGCCGGGCATGACCATCTCGGTGCCCTCGGGCAGCGAGATGACGCCGGTGACGTCGGTGGTGCGGAAGTAGAACTGCGGACGGTAGTTCGTGTAGAAGGGGTTGTGACGTCCACCCTCATCCTTGGACAGGATGTAGGCGGTGCCCTCGAAGTTGGTGTGAGGGGTCACAGAACCCGGCTTCGCGACGACCTGGCCGCGCTCCACGTCCTCGCGCTTGGTGCCGCGGAGGAGCAGACCACAGTTCTCGCCGGCCCACGCCTCGTCGAGCTGCTTGTGGAACATCTCGATACCGGTGACCGTGGTCTTCTGAGTCGGGCGGATGCCGACGATCTCGACCTCGGAGTTGATGGCGAGGGTTCCGCGCTCGGCGCGGCCGGTGACGACGGTGCCACGACCGGTGATCGTGAAGACGTCCTCGATCGGCATCAGGAACGGCTTGTCCTTGTCGCGGACCGGGTCCGGGATGGACTCGTCGACGGCCTCCATGAGGTCGAGGATGGACTGGGTCCACTTCTCGTCGCCCTCGAGAGCCTTGAGGCCGGAGACGCGGATCACCGGGGCGTTGTCGCCGTCGAAGTCCTGGCTGGCGAGCAGCTCGCGGACCTCGAGCTCGACGAGCTCCAGGATCTCCTCGTCGTCGACCATGTCGGACTTGTTCAGCGCGACGAGCAGGTACGGAACGCCGACCTGCTTGGCGAGCAGAACGTGCTCACGGGTCTGAGCCATCGGGCCGTCGGTGGCGGCGACCACGAGGATCGCGCCGTCCATCTGGGCGGCACCGGTGATCATGTTCTTGATGTAGTCGGCGTGACCAGGGGCGTCGACGTGCGCGTAGTGGCGCTTCGGCGTCTCGTACTCGACGTGGGAGATGTTGATCGTGATACCACGCTGACGCTCTTCCGGAGCCGAGTCGATCGACGCGAAGTCGCGCTGAACGTTGGTCGCCGACGGGTACTTGTCAGCAAGCACCTTGGAGATCGCCGCGGTGAGCGTCGTCTTGCCGTGGTCGACGTGACCGATGGTTCCGATGTTCACGTGCGGCTTAGTGCGCTCGAACTTGGCCTTAGCCACTGTGGTCCTCCTCAGGACTCTCGTGCAGGGCCACCGGTCGATGGATTTCGACCGGTGGAGCTGCGGGATTGGTTTCTTATGTTACGGGATGTTGCCTGGGAGCAGCGACCGAGGTCACTCGCCCTTGCTCTTCTGGACGATCTCGTCGGCGACAGCCTTCGGGACCTCCGCGTAGCTGTCGAACTGCATCGAGTACACCGCACGGCCCGAGGTCTTGGACCGCAGGTCGCCGATGTAGCCGAACATTTCGGACAGCGGGACGTTCGCGCGAACGACCTTGACGCCGCTCGCGTCCTCCATGGACTGGATCTGTCCACGGCGCGAGTTCAGGTCGCCGATGACGTCGCCCATGTACTCCTCCGGCGTGCGCACCTCGACCGCCATGAGCGGCTCGAGGAGCACCGGGTTCGCCTTCCGAGCGGCCTCTTTGTAGGCCATCGAGCCGGCGATCTTGAACGCCATCTCCGAGGAGTCGACGTCGTGCGCTGCACCGTCGAGGAGCGTCGCCTTGACGCCCACCGTCGGGAAGCCGGCGAGCACGCCGACCTGCATCGCGTCCTGGATTCCCGCATCCACCGAGGGGATGTACTCGCGCGGGACGCGACCGCCGGAAACGGCGTTCACGAACTCGTACGAGGTCTCCGGGGTGACCTCGATCGGCTCCAGGCTGATCTGCACCTTCGCGAACTGACCGGATCCACCGGTCTGCTTCTTGTGGGTGTAGTCGTACTTCTCGACCGTGCGGCGCAGCGTCTCGCGGTACGCGACCTGGGGCTTGCCCACGTTGGCCTCGACGTTGAATTCGCGCTTCATCCGGTCGACGAGGATGTCGAGGTGGAGCTCGCCCATGCCCTTGATGACGGTCTGGCCGGTCTCCTGGTTCTGCTCGGTGCGGAACGTCGGGTCCTCTTCGGCCAGCTTCTGGATCGCGGTGCCCAGCTTCTCCTGGTCGGCCTTGGTCTTCGGCTCGATGGCGACCTCGATCACGGGCTCCGGGAAGGTCATCGACTCGAGCACGACCTGGTGGTCCGGGTCGCTCAGGGTGTCACCGGTGGTGGTGTCCTTGAGGCCGATCACCGCGTAGATGTTGCCGGCGGTGACGTGGTCGACGGGGATCTCCTTGTTGGCGTGCATCTGGAAGATCTTGCCGATGCGCTCCTTCTTGCCCTTGGTCGAGTTGACGACCTGGGCACCGGAGTCGAGGTGACCCGAGTAGACGCGCACGTAGGTGAGGCGACCGAAGAACGGGTGCACCGCGACCTTGAACGCCAGCGCCGAGAACGGCTCGGTGGCGTCCGCGTGACGCATGATGACCTGCTCCTCGTCGCGCGGGTTGTGCGCCTCGATGGCGGGCACGTCGAGCGGCGACGGGAGGTAGTCGATCACAGCGTCGAGCATCGGCTGAACGCCGCGGTTCTTGAACGCCGAACCGCAGAGCACCGGGTAGATCTCGTTGTTAACGGTGAGCTTGCGGATGCCCGCCTTGATCTCCGCGATGGAGAGCTCCTCGCCGGCGAAGTACTTCTCGAGCAGCGCGTCGTCGGCCTCGGCGACCGTCTCGACCAGCTTGGCGCGGTACTCCTCGGCCTTGGCCTGGAGGTCGGCGGGGATCTCCTGGACCTCGTACTTGGCGCCCATGGTCACGTCACCCTTGGCGTCGCCGGGCCAGACCAGTGCGCGCATCTCGACGAGGTCGACGACGCCGACGAAGTCGGACTCGGACCCGATCGGGAGCTGCATCACCAGCGGCTTGGCACCGAGGCGGGAGACGATGGTGTCGACGGTGAAGTAGAAGTCGGCGCCCAGCTTGTCCATCTTGTTGACGAAGCAGATGCGCGGGACGACGTACTTGTCGGCCTGGCGCCACACGGTCTCCGACTGGGGCTCGACGCCCTCTTTCGCGTCGAAGACGGCGACCGCGCCGTCGAGCACGCGGAGCGAACGCTCCACCTCGACGGTGAAGTCGACGTGTCCGGGCGTGTCGATGATGTTGATCTGGTTCTTGTTCCAGAAGCAGGTCACGGCCGCGGACGTGATGGTGATGCCGCGCTCCTTCTCCTGCTCCATCCAGTCGGTGGTCGAGGCGCCGTCGTGGGTCTCGCCGATCTTGTGGTTGACGCCCGTGTAGAACAGGATGCGCTCGGTCGTGGTGGTCTTGCCGGCATCGATGTGGGCCATGATGCCGATGTTGCGGACCTTGTTCAGGTCGGTGAGCACGTCCTGTGCCACAGGGTTCCTCCGAAAGAATTGAAAGTGAGGGTGCCGTCCGGGCGCGGCACTGTCAGTGCAACGCCCGGACGGGCGCCGGGTTACCGGCGTTTGGGGTTTACCAGCGGTAGTGCGCGAAGGCCTTGTTCGACTCGGCCATCTTGTGCGTGTCCTCGCGACGCTTGACGGCGGCGCCGAGACCGTTGGACGCGTCCAGGATCTCGTTCTGGAGACGCTCGGTCATCGTCTTCTCGCGACGACCCTTGGCGTAGCTGGTGAGCCAGCGCAGCGCCAGCGTGTTGGCGCGGTGCGGCTTGACCTCGACCGGCACCTGGTAGGTCGAGCCACCGACACGGCGGGAGCGGACCTCGAGGGTCGGACGGATGTTGTCGAGAGCCTTCTTCAGCGTGGCGACCGCGTCCTGACCGGACTTGGTGCCGACGCCCTCGAGCGCGTCGTAGACGATGCGCTCGGCGAGGCCCTTCTTGCCGTCGAGGAGGATCTTGTTGACGAGCTGGCTGACGACCGGCGACCCGTATACCGGGTCGGCGACGACGGGGCGCTTAGGAGCGGGACCCTTGCGAGGCATTACTTCTTCTCCATCTTCGCGCCGTAACGGCTGCGAGCCTGCTTGCGGTTCTTGACGGCCTGGGTGTCGAGCGCGCCACGGACGATCTTGTAGCGAACGCCGGGCAGGTCCTTCACACGACCGCCGCGGACGAGCACCATGGAGTGCTCCTGCAGGTTGTGGCCCTCACCGGGGATGTAAGCGGTGACCTCGGTCCCGTTCGACAGCTTCACGCGGGCGACCTTGCGGAGCGCCGAGTTCGGCTTCTTGGGGGTGGTGGTGTAGACACGGGTGCACACGCCGCGCTGCTGCGGGTTGGCCTTCAGGGCGGGAGCCTTGGTCTTGGTGACCTTCGGCGTCCGTCCCTTACGGACCAACTGCTGAATGGTTGGCACTGAACTTCTCCTTTTATGGACTGCACGGTGACAGTTGTTGCTTCTACCCCAGGAGCCACCGACCCGCTGCGCGGGCGTGGGGGTTCTCGGGGGAATCGGCCGACAGGCGTCGTCCGCCGGCCGATATGCCGTGGGGGCCGGGATCCCGTGCGGTCTCCCTGCCCATCGGATGAGTACGTGCCGACCCGCTCGGCCCCTGCCCGTCAAGAGGGCATGAGTCAAGCGCGCGACTGAGCGCACACCCGATAAAGACTATCTGCCGTACACCCTGCGGTCAAATGGCGAGGGCCGCGTGAGCGCCCTGTCCGCGCACGGCGAAATCCGCTGCACGGCAGGGATCAGCCCTGCGCCGACCCGTCGCCGAGGTTCGGCTGGAACTCGGCGCCGCTGCCGGTGAAGGTCACGACGCCCGCGTAGGCGAACGGGATGTCCTCGGTGCTGACCTGCTCGGTGGCTCCGTCGGCCAGGCGGGTCAGGGTCGCCGTCGCCTTCACGCTGCCGTCCTCGCCGCGTGCGGCGAAGCCGCCGTCGCTCCACACCTGCTCGACGGTCACCGTCGGGCGGGCGTCCAGGGTCCAGCGGAAGTCGCTCGCGCGGATGCCGTTCTCCGTGTCCTCCGTGACGAGGAACGGGCAGTTGGCGGGCGCCGCGGCCTGCGACGCGAGGCAGCCGTCCAGCCAGGATTCGACGGCGGTCTGCGCATCCGTCGCGCCCGTCGCCGACAGCTGCGCCGCGAAGACGGTGGGATCGGCGGTCTCATTCACCGGGTGCGAGATGGCGACACCTCCGGGGAAGGTGAACTCCGAGCTCGGCGAGGTCACCTTCACCGGGTAGCTGCCCGGGAGGGCCCGCAGGCTCAGCTTCTGCACCTTGTCGTGGGCGGCGGCACCGCCGACGGTGTAGGTCAGGCCGGCCGGGCCATCCACCTCGACGCGGACGGTCTCCGGCGTGACCGGCGCCAGTTTCCAGAGCGTCAGCCAGGGGACTCCGCCGGCGCGCTCGACGCGGAACGTACGGCTGTAGGGGCGATCGCCCTCCTGCACGGTGGCCTCGACGGTCGTCACTCCGCCCCGGCTGACCGGGCGGCCCAGCGTGAACGACGTGATCCGGTCGCTGGCCCCCTTGTACGCCGCGTCATTGAGCAGGATGTCGCCGGAGCCGGCCGTGATGCCGCCCAGTTTCATCGCTTCGCGCGCATTCCCGTGGACGAGTGCTTCCAGGTACCGGGCGACCACCGTGCGCGGCATGTCCTGCACCACGGCGATCGTCGCCACGGACAGCATCGCGCCCGCCGCGGTGCACAGCACGGCGACAGCGGCGAGCGCCCACCAGTACCAGCGCACCCGGATCCGGCGTTTCGGCGCGCCCGCAGACTCGAGACTCATGTTCCCCCTTCGACCAGTCGCCAGCCTAGGGGCGGAACGCCGACGAGCGCGGGCACCCGTTCGGGGTACCCGCGCTCGTCGCGTGCTGCCTGGGCCGGCTCAGCCGCCGATGCCCTTGGCGAGCTCGCTGTCCACGTTCTGCAGCGCGTCTGCGGCCTTGGTGAGGAACTGCGACATTCCGTCGAGGCCGTTCACCGCCTCCGTGGTGCCCTTGGTGAACTGCTCGTAGGAGGTGTGGAACGCTCCCGACGCCTGATCGGTGACGAAGCCGCCGTTGACGAGCCCGTTCACCAGGTTCTGCAGCTCGTGGAGCTTGGCGGTGATGTCGTCCTTGCCCGCGGTGAGGCGGTTGGCGGCATCGGTCATCTCGCCGTACGTGACATTCATGTTGGCCATGACGGTCCTTATCCCTTCGGTTCGAAAGAGGCCGTACCCCCGGGGCCGACCAGCTACGTCCACCTAACCAGGGCCGGCCGGTGGGCGGAATGGGGAGCACTCCCCATCCGGCGGGGTTCACCACCGCAGGCCCAGCGGGATAGCCTGGCAGCCATGCCGTCGTACCGTCCGATGAAGCCGAACGCGAACTCCGCCGCCGCACGTGCGCAGCTGCCGCGCTCCGGCCGTGCCTCGACCCCGCCTTCGGGAGCGGAGCGGGTGCTGCGGCCGTTCGGCTACCTGCTGGTCGCGCTGGTCTGGACAGCGCTGAGCGTGGTCACGCTGCTGCTTCCTGCGGCTCTGCCGTTCGGCCTGTGGAGCGCCAACCCGGATTACAGCTCACGGGAGTTCCTCACCGGCGGTGACGTCGTCCCGATGGTGCTGTTCCTCGTGTTCGCTGTGGTCGTGCTGGTCCCGCTGCTGGGTTATGCCTTCGTGGCACTGCCGCTCGCGTCCGCCCCGCTGGCGGTGCTCTCCTGGACCTACGTCGGCCGCAGTCTGCTCCCGGCCTACGCCGACGAACGGCTGTCGAGCACCGGGTGGTCGCGGAACGTGATCGGCCCGCCGACGGTCGGACCGACCGCGATGTCGCTCCTGCCCGTCCGGCTCACGCCGTGGACGCGGTTCTGGACCGAGTTGATGCTGCTCGGTTGGCGGCCGGGCCGCGGCATCCTGGTGGCCGGCATCCCCTACGGGCTCGCGTCGATCGCGGTCTCGGGCTGGCTGTTCTGGCCGCTGGGCACCGTCGGCGTGGTCGTCTGGACGGTCATCACCGTCGCCCTCGTCGTTGCGACGGTCGTGCTGGTGGGACGGGCCTACCGGCAGCGGGTCAGCGGCCGGCGGCCGGCGTCGCGAGCGGTGCCCGGAACGTGATCGAGTCGATCATCGCGTCGAACAGCTCCAGGTAGAGCTCCGGCGCCGTCGCCGTGGGGGCATTCACGCGAGCGTGGATGAGGCGCTCGCCTCCGGGGGCGACGAAGCGGTAGTCGGCCACCAGCTCCGGCGCCGACTGCTCCTCGTACGTCGTCTGCCGGACCGTCGACCGGCGGCGGGCGGGCCCGAGGGACAGGTCGAGCGCGTCGTGGTCGGGAAAGCAGCGCGCGAGGTGCGCATCCGCTTGCTCCTCCGCAGCGGGGGCGGTGGGCCATTCCTCCCGCGACAGCACGAGCGAGGCGGGGAAGGGTACGCCGGGCAGGATCTCCAGCGACATGGCCAGGGCGAACGCGGAGCTGTCGTTGGCCAGCGCGACGAGCCGTTCCAGCTCGGACTTCGCGGTGTGCCGCACCCGGGCCAACCGGTCGGCGCGACCGACGCGTTCTGCGACGAGGCGACGGATGCGACGGGCCGCGGCCTCGTCGTCGTGGAGCGGGATCATCACCCAGGTACCGGGGAAGACGATCGTCAGCTCGTCGTCCAGCGACGTCAGGCGCGCGTCGCTCATGCGTACTCCCCCAGGCTGACGCGCAGCGAGTCGGCGATTTCCTGGGTCTCCTCGACCATGTCGGCGAAGCCGCCGACGAAGGCGGAGCGGAAGATCATCTGGAACGCCTGCGCCGAACCGACCGGGAAGATCGCGAAGACGACGCGCTGCTCGAGGAGCGCGTCCCCCGCCTCCTCGTCGGCGATCGCGGTGAGGTGCGTGAAACCGACCAGCTCACCGGTGGCGTGGGCGGTCCGCCACGAGCGGTAGCCGCGGATCTCGTAGCCCGGCTCACGGTGCTCGCCTTCCGCGTCGGCGGCCGCGAGGTAACTCTCCGGAGTGTCGTCGGTCTCCAGCTGGAGCAGTTCGACCGTCTGGAACGCGTTCAGAACGCCCGCGGCGGGCACCGGGATGTAGACCCGGGCGCGCGTCGCTCCCGTCGGGTCCTCCGCGTGCAGCACCCGCTGCAGCGCCCGCAGCCGCTCGGCCAGCTCGTCGGCGAGCCCGCCGGCGTCCAGGGTCGCGACCAGCCGCTCCGGCCAGTCGTCGCTCCCGTGCTCGCCGAGCAGTTCCACGTCGTACCAGCCGTCCGGCGCCTCGAACGAGAAGTCGACGATGTCCTGGGCGCGCAGTGTCATATCCGGTCCGCTCCTCAGCCGTTGTTGCTCTTGTAGGTCGGCAGGTACGTGTCAGCCCCCTGCAGAACGCGCTTCTGCACATCCACGTCGAGCTGCGGAAGGTCGGTGTGGCCGCGGCCGCCGTCGAGCTTGTTCACGATCGAATCGACCTTACCCGGCACATTCACCAGGTCGGCCCCCTTGCTGACCAGGGCCGAGCCCTGGTGGTATGCCGCGACCACGGTCAGCGGGTTCAACTCGCGGGCGTGGATGTCGTGCGAGACCGCCCGCACCACGTTCTGGTCGATGCCGAGCAGCGAGCGCACCGCCTTCGCCTTGTCGGCGCCGTTCGTGACGAGAGCCTTGTACGCTTCCCGCTGAGCGGCGCCCGAATCGCCGGCGACCTTCCAGATGTTGAGGTCCTTGCCCGGCTTCTGGAAGAGCTTCGTCGTGGCCGACCTCATCAGACGCCTGCCGATCTGCATCTTCAGGATGGCGTTCGGGCTGGTGTGGACGCCGCCGACCAGCCGCGGCACGCGGGCCAGCGACTTGATCCGGGCCGCCTTGCCGAGGAACGCGAAGATGCGGCCGCCGAACACGCTCAGCACGACCGTGACGGCGGCGCCCAGGATGTCGAGGAACGAGCCCTCGCCGTTCGCGAACTTCACGACGGCATCCACGAGCTTGATGATGGAGGCGACGATCGCGATCACCGCGAGGACCTGGCCGAGGATCGGCACCCAGGCGAGGAAGATCGCCAGCACGCCTGCGATGTCTCCGATGGTCTCGATCACCCCCATGACCTTGTCCCAGAACCCCGGGTTCTTGAGGCCGTTGTTGTGGTGGTCCACGACATCCACGATCGCGCTGACCGCCTTCTCGGCGGCGCGGTTCTTGCGGTCGCGTGCGTCGTACCAGGCCTGGTGCGCCGCCTGAAGCGCGGCGTTGGCGTGGCGCGCAGCATCGTCGGCGCCGTCCGCCTTCTTGCCTGCGGTGGAGGCGTCCTCCGGCTTGGCGTTCTGGGCGTCGGTGTGTGCCGTCGCGGCCGCCTTGTGCGCCGCGTCGGCGTCGCCCTGCTTCTGCTGGATCAGCGTGATCGCCTTCTCGGCGTCGTCCTGCGCGCCGCGGAGCTCGGAGGCGTAGGCGATGAGAGCGCCGGCGGTCTTCAGGTAGCGGTCCTTGGCCTTGCCGATGTCGTCGGCGGTGTCCTTCGACATCTCCTGCAGCTTGGACACGGCCTGCGATTTGTAGCCGTCGACGTCGTGGATCTTGTTCAGCTCCTTGACCGAGCGCTGGATTGCCTCGCCGATGGCCTGGTAGTGCCGGGCCTTCGACTCGAGGACGCCGGGGTCGCCGGTCAGCGGCTGGAACTCGTGGTCGCTCACTTGTCCTCCTTCAGGGCCTTGGCGAGGTCGCCGTCCACCTTCACGAAGTTGTCGGCGACGGCGGCGATGACCTGCTGCACGTTCTTCACGTTCTCGGTCATGTCCTTGCGCTTCTCGTTCCACTTGTGAGCGAAGTCCCGGACGTGGCTGTGCAGGTCGTCGTGGCCGGTGGCGTCGGCGACCTGGTCGCTGAAGTCGTCGGCGTTCTGGAACTCGCGCACCACGGCGTCGAGGTCGTCACGCAGCTGCACGAGTTCGTCCAGCTTGAGTACGAGATCGGACACTGTTCCTCCCCTGTCGGTCCACGACGTCCCGGTCCTCGGGTCATCCTGCCTTCAGCACCGTACCGGTGGTCCAGCGGGGAAGCGATGGGGAGCGGTCCCCATCCACGTGCGCCGGGCGGACTGGGTATGGTGCAAACGTGCGACTGAAACTGACTCTCGCCCGCCCGTCCGGCAGCAGCGATGACATCGTCGTCACCGCGGACGCGGCGGCCAGCATCTCCGAGGTCGCCGCGACCATCGCGCGGATCGACCCGCGGCGCACCGGACCCGTCGCTGCGCCCGGCGCCCTGACCCTGCGCGCGCAGCTTCCCGGCCAGGCCGACCCGCTCATCCTGCCGCCGGATGCCCCGGTCGGGGAGGCCTGGATCGGCAGTGGCGCGACGGTCGCCCTGGCCGACGCCGGACTCCACTACGCACCGCCAGAGCTGGGCGAGGTACCCGTGGTCGCGACGCTGCGGGTGCTGAACGGTTCGCAGGCCGGGACCGAGTTCCCGCTGCGGGCCGGCACGACCGTTCTCGGCCGCGACGAGTCGTGCGACATCGTGCTGGAGGATGCTCTGGTGTCGAAGCGTCACGTGCGCTTCGAGGCCGGCGACGGGGTCGAAGTCGTCGACCTGGGCTCGGCGAACGGCGTCGTCGTGGACGGCGGTCTGGTGACCCGGTTCACGGTCCGGCGCACCGAGACGCTGCTGCTCGGCGACACCGAGGTGGAGTTGGTGGTACGAGCTGCATCCGAGCTCCCCGCCGCTACACCGACCGCCGGCCCGGTGTTCTTCAACCGGTCGCCGCGAGTGGAACGGCGCTACGCGGGGCAGGTCTTCCAGGCGCCCGAGGTCCCCGCCGAGAAGGACGACCCGCCCTTCCCGTTGCTGGCGATGATCACGCCGTTGCTGCTCGGCGGGGCCATGTTCGCGCTGACGCACCAGCCGACCACCCTGTTGTTCGTGCTGCTCTCGCCGGTCATGCTGATCGGCAACTACGTCAGCGGGCGGTCCCGCGGGAAGCGCAAGCTGAAGAAGCAGATCGCCGTGTTCGAGCAGCGCCTCGAAGCGCTCTCGACGAAGCTCGAGCAGGAGCGCCGCACCGAGGTCGAACTGCGCAGGGCCGAGACGCCGACCACGGCGGACGCCCTCTCCGAAGCCGTGCGCCGCGGCCCGCTGCTGTGGACGCGACGCCCCGAGCACTGGTCGTTCCTCAACCTCCAGCTGGGCCGCGGGTCGATGCGCTCCCGCAACACCGTGCAGGCCGTCGACCGTGCAGAGCTGATCGTGGAGTTCCAGGAGCGATTGGATGCGGTGGTCGCCGCCAACGAACGCGTCGACGACGTTCCGGTGCTGGACAACCTGTACGAGTCGGGCGCCCTCGGCATCGCCGGCCCGGCCGACCTCATCGCCGGCTCGGTCAACTCGGTCTTGGTGCAGCTCACGGCGCTGCACTCTCCCGCCGAGCTCGCGGTCGCGGCGCTGGTCTCCCCGCGCTGGTCCCGCGAACTGAGCTGGCTCAAGTGGATGCCGCACACCTCATCGCCGCACAGCCCGCTGCCCGGCGGTCATCTCGCGGACAGCGCATCCAGCGCGTCCGGTGTGCTCAGCGCACTCGAGGGCCTGGTCGAAGAGCGCCTCGCCGACGCGCGGCGCGGGCGGCAGCGTCGCGGCGCCATGGAGCAGGAGAGCGCCGCGCTGGAACGCGGCGCCGAGGTCGGCCGGTCGCAGACGACCGAGGGCACGCCGTCGCCGGTGCCCGCGGTCGTCGTCGTGATCTCCGACGATGTGGCCGTCGACCGCGCCCGCCTCGTGCAGCTGGCGGAGGCAGCGGCCGACGCCGGCGTGTTCCCCGTCTGGATCTCCGACGACGTCACCACCCTGCCCGCCGTGTGCCGCACCTTCCTGCAGCACACGGACCAGCCGCACCGTGCGCGCGCGGGCTTCGTCCGCCTCGGCGAGACGGTCGAGGACGTCGTAACGGAGCCGGTGACGGCCGCGACGGCGCTCGACTACGCCAAGCGGATGGCGCCGGTGATCGACGCGGGCGCGCTGGTCGCCGACGCGAGCGACCTGCCCCGCTCCATCTCGCTGGTGACCCTGCTCGGTCACGAGCTGGCCGAGTCGTCCAGCGCGGTCGTCGACCGCTGGCGGCAGAACGCCTCCATCCACGACCGGACGTCGAGCGAACGGCCTGCGCGCCGCCGCCCCGGCACGCTGCGTGCGACGATCGGCTCCGCCGGGGTCGACGCCATGCACCTCGACCTGCGGACGCAAGGCCCGCACGCCCTCGTCGGCGGCACCACCGGCGCGGGGAAGAGCGAGTTCCTGCAGGCGTGGGTGCTCGGGATGGCGGCCGAATACAGTCCCGACCGTGTCACCTTCCTCTTCGTCGACTACAAGGGCGGCTCCGCGTTCGCGGACTGCGTTAGCCTCCCGCACTGCGTCGGACTGGTCACCGACCTGAGCCCGCACCTCGTCCGCCGGGCGCTCACCAGCCTCCGCGCCGAGCTGCACCACCGCGAGCACCTGCTCAACCGCAAGAAGGCGAAGGACCTGCTGGAGCTGGAGAAGCGCGGCGACCCGGACAGCCCTCCCGCCCTGGTGCTGGTGATCGACGAATTCGCCGCCCTGGTCGGCGAGGTTCCGGAGTTCGTCGACGGCGTGGTCGACATCGCCCAGCGCGGCCGCTCCCTCGGCATCCACCTGATCATGGCGACGCAGCGCCCCGCCGGCGTGATCAAGGACAACCTGCGCGCCAACACCAACCTCCGCATCGCGCTGCGGATGGCCGACGAGTCGGACAGCCAGGACGTCGTCGGGGTCGCTGACGCCGGCCACTTCGACCCGGGCATCCCCGGCCGGGGCCTCGCCAAGACCGGGCCGGGACGGCTGGTGCGCTTCCAGTCGGCCTACGCCGGCGGCTGGACCAGCCGCGAGCCGGAGCGGACCGGCGTGGAGGTGTCCGAGCTGCGGTTCGGCGGCGAGGTGCGCTGGGAGGAGGAGCGCCCAGCCGAGGAGCCGGAGCGCGACCTCGGGCCGACCGACCAGCAGCGCCTGGTGGCCTCCATCGTGCGCGCGCAGGCCGCCGCGCACATCCCGGGCCCGCGCCGCCCCTGGCTGGACGAGCTCGCCGCGGCCTACGACCTCGGGCTGCTGCGGCAGCGGACCGATGCCCAGCTGCTGCTCGGTGTGTCCGACATCCCGGACCGGCAGGAGCAGCGACCCGTCTACTTCCAGCCGGACATCGACGGCAACATCGCGATCTACGGCACCGGCGGCTCGGGAAAGTCGACGGTGCTCCGCTCCCTCGCCTCCGCGGCAGCGATCACGCCGCGCGGCGGTCCGGTCCACGTCTACGGGCTCGACTTCGGCGCCGGTAGCCTGCGGATGCTGGAGAAGCTGCCGCACGTCGGCTCGATCATCCCGGGCGACGACCCCGAGCGCATCATCCGTCTGTTCCGGATGCTGAAGGAAACGCTCGAAGACCGCGGCCCGCGTTTCGCCGAGGCCAACGCCTCCAGCATCACCGAGTACCGGTCGCTGACCCGGCGGCAGGACGAGCCGCGCATCCTGCTGCTGATCGACGGCTTCCCCGCCTTCCGGGAGGACTTCGAGATCCCGGCCGGGCGGTCGCAGTGGTACGACGTCTTCCGCGACCTGCTGGCCGACGGCCGGCGCCTCGGGATGCACGTCGCCCTCACCGGCGACCGCGCCGGCGCCGTCCCCACCGCCATCGGATCGCTGGTGCAGCGGCGGGTGGTGCTGCGCCTGGCGGAGGACGGCTACGGGATGCTCGACGTGCCCAGCGACATCCTCTCGGCCGCCTCCCCTCCCGGCAGGGCCATCGTCGACGGGTACGAGACGCAGGTGGCCGTGCTCGGCGGCTCTCGCGCGGTGGCCGACCAGTCGGAGGCCGTCCGCCGGCTCGCCGAGGCGATGGAGCGGGCGGGCATCGCGCACGCGCCCGTTGTCGGGTCCATGCCGAAGGAGCTCGCCCCGGCCGCCCTGCCCGACAGCGTCGGCGGACTGCCCGTGCTGGGGATCGGCGACCTCGACCTCGGGCCGCTCGGCTTCGAGCCGTCCGGCACCCTGCTCATCGCCGGTCCCCCGGCGAGCGGACGGACCACCGCCCTCGCCGCCGTCGCGGACGCGGTCGCGCGCTTCGACGCCGAGACGCGCCTGTACTACGTGGGCAGCGCCCGGTCCCCGCTGGCCGGCTCCGACCTCTGGACCGACCGGGCCCTCACGCCGGCGGACGCCGCCGAGCTGGCGAAGGATCTGGTCGCGGCCGTTGGCGATCCGGACACCGAGGGACGGATCGCGGTCTTCGTGGAGAGCATCGGGGACTTCCTGCAGACGCCCGCCGACTCACCCATCGTGGAGCTGGCCCGCGCCATCCGCCGCAGCGACCACTTGCTCGTCGCCGAGGCGGAGACCAGCGCGTGGGGCACCTCCTGGCCGCTGCTCGGCGAGGTGAAGAACGGTCGACGCGGACTGCTGCTTCAGCCCGACTCGATCGAGGGCGACCTGCTGCTCAAGACGCCGCTGCCCCGGCTGAACCGGTCGGAGTTCCCTCCTGGACGCGGGGTCTTCATCCAGAAGGGCGGCTTCACGCGGGTGCAGGTGCCGCTGGTGGATGCGTCCCTCCCGGCGCGGGTGCGGGTGTAGCCGGCTCGCTACTCCCCCCGCTCATTCCTCGTCGTCGTGCTCCCACGGCCAGCGCGGACGCCCGCGCTGGCGGAAGCGGCCGACCAGAACCAGCTGGTAGATCAGCGTCACGGCGAACGCCGCGAGGCCGGCCGTGATCGCCGGCCAGCCGATGAGCTGCGACAGCGCGAACAGGAAGTAGTGCAGCGGGTCGCCCGGGTCACCGATCGACCCCGCAATTCCTCCGGCCGTGATGAAGACGGCGTAGCACGCGATCCCGACACCGAACGCCGCACCCGGAGAGACGGATTGCTTGTCGCCGGGGACGCGCGTCCCGAGCACGATCAGGAACACGAGCAGCATCAGGGAGGCTGCGACCACCATGGTCGGCCCGACGAGCGGTCCGATCTTCGGGTCCCCGATGACGTCGCTGTCGGTGGCGAGCGAGATCAGCCCGAACGCACCGACGACGAGCGCGAGGTAGAGCGCCGTCGCGAAGAACGCGACGACGGTGGCGTAGGCGCGCTCATCACGCATCGATCACGCCGCCGGTCAGTACCCCTGCTGTGCGTACGCGGAGGCGGCCTGGTTCTGCGCGTCGGCGACCTGCTGCTCGTAGTCGGCCTGCGCCTCGGCGTTGCGCGCCTTCAGCTTGCGGCCGCGCGCCGCCAGCCACGCGCCGGTCCAGATGGAGATCTCACGGGCGATGACGCCGGCGAGGACGGCCAGTGGGCTCACCCACGCAGTCCGGAGCAGGATGGCGAACTCGTTCGGGTTGCGGGTCCAGTACTGGGCATCGATGAGGCCGGCGCCGATGTACACGAAGTACACGAAGATCCCGACGAACAGGCCGCCCAGGATGTACGCCCACCAGCGCGCGCGGTTCAGAATCTGAATGAGGACGACCATCCCGATGAAGAACGCCAGGATAGGAGCCCAGCCTCGCAGGCCGAATGCCACACCACCGGTGAAGAACTCCAGCAGCTGCGACAAGTACTCATCGCTCGGGGTGAGCAGCGAGCCGATGATGACCACAGCGGCGGCCCACAGGATGGCGAACGCCACAGTGCCGACGAGGGCGATGAGGATGCCGACGCCGCGGTTGCTCTTCTTCTTCGGCGGCTCGGGATGCTGCAGGTAGATGGGCGTGACGGGCTGCGGGCCAGGGGCGGCAACGGCTGCTCCGGTGACGGCTCCGGCGGTGGCCGGGACGCCCGCTGACGTCGCCTCGCCCGCAGGCGCCGTACCGTACGCCGCGGTCGGGGCTTCCCCGGCCTGGCTCAGGTTCGCGGCCTCGGCGGCCGCGATGACGGGGGTGGCCGACTCGGCGGGCGACGCCGTGTCGACGGTCGCTGACCCGGCGGCGGCCGCGCCCGGCTGCGCACTGTTGCGGGCCACGGCGGCGGCGACGTCGTCGTCGGTCGCGACGACGGGCTCGGGCTCCGAGATGGCCGACGGGCGCTGCGGCTCGGCGGCCGCGGGAGCCGGGACGGCTGCCGGGGCGGCGTCCTCCGCCGCTGCATCCCCGGCGGCCTCGTCGGCGGGACGGTTGATGTGCCCGCGGGCCGAAACCGGCTCCGACGGCGGCTCCACCACCTCCGGGTCGGTGTCCTGCGGTTCGGTGGCGGGCTCGGCTGCGGCCGACTCGGCCGGGGCGGTCGCGGGGGCCACCTGGTCGGTGTCCGGTGTGGGCTCGTACGTCGCGCGCTTGGGTGCGGACTCCGGCGTGTCGCTCATCCTGGCTCCTCCAGGGGCCCGGCGGGCCCGTTGCGCCCACTGTAGCAACGGGGCGGGCCGTGTCCAGGGAGGCGGGACCGGGGTTGGCGCTACTTCACCGGGGCGGGGGCCACCGCTTTCGCGAGGACGTAGACGTACCCCGAGACGGAATACGTCTCCGAGGGTGCAGCGGCTACGCCCTTGGATCCGCCTCCGGTCGCGGAGCTGTCGGCGCCGCCCGAGATGCCGCTCACCGTGAACAGCCTGGAGCCGTCCTGGAGGCGGTGGACGAACGCGATCGTGCGATCGAGCGGTCCGGCGACGCCGATCTTCACCGGGATCGCGAGGAAGTTGGCTGCGGTGATGGTGGGGTCGCTGTGGATGGGGAGGCCCTGCGCCGACGCCGTCGGCGGAGCGGCCGTGGCGCTGGGCGCCGGGGTCGGAGTGGAGGACGGAGTCGACGTCGGTGCGGGAGTCGGCTGAGCCGCAGGAGCGGCGACACCGGCCGGCGCGTACGCGATGGCGTCCGCCGGCGTCACGTTCTGAACAATGAGAGTCTCCGCCGACGCAGCGTCGCCGACCGCGTCGATGAACGCCGGCATGTTCTCGGTGGCCGGTATCGAGAGCCGCAGCTCCTCCAGCTGCCCGGTGAGCTCGCCCACTTTCTTGTTCTGCGCGATCAGCGTGTTGAGGGCTGCCTGATTCAGGGCGTTGGTCGCTACCGCCTGCTGGCGGGCCGCATCCGACTCCGCTGCAGCCTGAAGCGACGGCTGGACGCCGAGCACGAAGCCCCCCGCCAGTACGGCCGCTGCCCCGAGGCCGATCAGCAGCATGAGAAGCCGGTTCTTGTCCATCATTTGCCCTTCGCCGGCGTCAGGTACCTGTTGTCCCAGGCACCGACCCCGTAGTAGATGGTCGCGGTGGCCTGGTAGGTGCCCCCGGACTGGATCGTCACCGCCCCCGCCGCGGTGTCCGTCACGTCGCGCATTCCCCCGATGGTGGACAGCCACCGCGTAACCGATGCGAGGTCGGGTGCGGCGATCGTCACGGTCGCGGATGCGACCTGTGGGACGACGCCCGGTACCGTTGACTGCTGATACGGCGCGACCGGTGTCGCCGCGTTGATCGACACGTTCAGGATGGTGGAACCCGTCGGCAGCGTGCCGATCAGCTCCGCGCCGCGCGTGCCCCAGTCGATGTGGGTGGCACCGCCGACCGCCTGGGCGGCCTTGACCAGGGCAAGCTCCGACTGCGTGGTGCGCAGCGACACGTACTTCTGCTGCTGCTGGATGAGTTGCGTTCCGTGCGCCTGCTCCGCGACGAGGGCCGCTCCGGCGGTTAGCGCCAGTGCATTCGCACCGAGTACCGCAAGGAGGGTCACGGCGACGACGGCGACCAGTCCGAAGACCATCCGACGAACGATCTGTTCGTGCTTCCGGGACGTCCGGATCTCGGCCGGCAGCAGGTCGACGCGTGGCTCCAAGCCGGTCCGGATATCGTCGGCGGCGCCGGACGGACGGAACGTTGCGGCCTTCTTGGCCTTCGACCCGCCCTCGGCGTCGACTGATCTGGCCGCCTGGCGTGTGCCGGTGATCGCCTCACTTGCCGCGCTCATGCCGCCACGCTCCCCATCGCAAGGCCGAGCGCGACAGTGATCTCGCGCTGATGAAGGCGGAGATTCTCCGAAGTGAGGTTGCGTGAGATGCCGATCGTCGCGAACGGCTCGCCTTCGATGACGGGGAGGCGCGTGAACTCAGCGAGTGCGGCACCGAAGCCCGGTAGCTGCGCCGCCCCACCAGCCAGAACGATCCGCTCGACGGGCGCGTCGGCACGGGTGTTCGAGAAGTAGGTGATCGTGTTCCGAAGGCTCCCGAGAAGTTCGTTCACCACCTCGTAGATCACGGACAGCTGAGCGTGCTGCTGGGCATCCGCAGCGTTCGTGCCCAGGCCGAGGGTGCGCTTGATGTACTCGGCCTCACCCGCGGTGAGCTCCAGCCGTGTGCTGAGCGCAGTGGTGAGATCGTCGCCCCCGGTCGGGATCAAGCGAACGAACTCCGGGACGCCGTCCTTGGCGACGACGACGGTCGTCGTACTCGCGCCCACGTCGATGAGTGCGACCGTCCCACCGATCCGCGGACGGCTGACAAGCGCACGTTGAAGCGCGAACGGGATGAGGTCGACCTCGACCGGGGTGAGGCCGGCCAGTTGTACCGCCTTGACGTTCGCGAGGATGGCGTCTTTGACGGCCGCGATGAGCAGACCGCTGACCGTCGGTCCGTGCTCGCCCATCCCTTCGCTGGTGGGGTAGAAGTCGAGGATGGTCTCGGAGACCGGCAGCGGCAGCATCTCCTGGACCAGGAAGGGCAGCGACTCGCGGATGCGCGGCAGCGGTGCACGGGGAACGGTCAGGTCGCGGGCGAACACGCGCTGGTTCCCCATCCCGAGGACGACACGCTTGGTCTTGAATCCCGCATCCGACCACAGCCGCTTGAGCAGCCCTGCAGTCGTCTCAGCCTCGATGACCTCGCCCCGGCGAACCACTCCCGGCGGAATGTCGATCCGGCCGAAGCGGACGAGGGTGGGCTTGGCCTTCTCAGCGTCGACCAACTCCACAGCCCGGATGCTCGCGCTGCCGATGTCGACTCCTACCACGGTGTTCGCCATGTCACTCCCTCTCGTCCCGGCCGGTCATGCCAGCCCCGCAAATGCCAGGTACCCGTTCCAGATGGCCGGACCCGCGACCAGCCCGATCCACGCTCCGGCGAGCATCGACGGCCCGAACGGGATCCCGCCTCCGACGGAGACGCGACGTGCCGCCAACAGCACGAGCGCCAGGATTCCACCGACGATGAAACCGCCGAAGATCCCGATCACGAGCGCACTCCACCCGACCCAGCCGAGGTACAGCCCCAGCAGACCGGCGAGCTTCACATCCCCGAAACCCATCGCTCCCGGCTTGACCAGCCCGAGCACCAGATAGAACAGGAATGCTGCGGCCGCTCCGATCAGCGCACGCAGCAGCCCCCAGCCGTCGGCGTTCAGCACCGCGACGACCGTGAGCAGCCCGCCGCCCACGACGTACGCGGGAAGCACGATCCGATCGGGCAGACGGTGCGTGTCCAGATCGATCAGCGCGAGGGCGATCGAGACCGCCGCGAGGAAGAGGTAGGCGGCGAGCTCCAACAGCGATCCGGCGATACGGGCAGCAGACTCGGACGCGATGGCAGCCTCCAACGACGGGAGACGCCAGAGGGCCACAGCGGCGAAGCCGAGCGCGGTGACGAGCTCCACGGACGGATACCGCGCCGAGATAGGCGCACCGCAGTCCCGGCAGCGGCCGCGGAGGACCAGCCAGGAGACGACCGGGATGTTGTCGAACGACCGAATGCCCGCACCGCAGGCCGGGCAGGCGCTCGGCGGTGACACCACCGACCGTCCCGCCGGGACGCGGAAGACGACGACGTTGAGGAACGAGCCGATGAGCGACCCGAATACTGCTGCGAGGACGGCGACCATGATCACGACCCCGTGTAATTCCGGTTGGAGACGATGGTGCGTGTCGTGGTCGTGGATCCGCCGCCGGTGCTGGAACCGGTGGAGAGGTCGACGCCGGGAAGGCCGATGGCCACATAGCCGACCTGTGCGCCGCCGTCGATCGTGGCCGACCCGGCGAACACCTGACCCTGGAACCTCACGCCCGAGCTGATGGTCACGTCGCACGGCGAATACATCATCACCGAGGCCTTGATCGTGCCCGCCGAGTTTTGGAACACGGGAGCGCCGGAGACGGAGAAGCTGGTTCCCGAACTGCAGGTGGGCAGACCGTTGGCGGTGGTGTCCGGGTTGATGAACCAGACGCGAGCCGCGGCGGAGGGAACGATTCCGCCGCTGTTGCCGATGTTCACGGTCTTGGCGAAGAACGCGACGTCATTCGAGATCGCCAGCTGATCGCTGCCGGTCAGGGTGACCCCGTTCGAGCAGTTGCGTGCGTCGATGAGCCCCTTGCCGCCACCGAGCGAGGTGATTGCGTTCCGGAGAGTCGTGATCGAGCAGGTGCCCGTCGGAAGGACGACCGGGGTGAAGCCGGTCCAGACCGATGGGTCGTAGTTGTAGTCCACCCAGTTCGGAACACTGGGGGTGGCCGGCTGTTGGTAGGGCGACGCGCCCGGGCCGGTGGCGATCTGCGTGTACGAGCCGAGCGTGCTCGGGCGGTTCGTGTTCAGGATGGACGTGCCGGTCGCGTTGCCGATGATCTTGGAGCCCCAGTCGAGGGTGACGGTCCCGTAGTTCCAGATGTTGCCGCCGACGTAGCCGCCGGAGTTGAAGGTGGTGGTCGTTGACGTCAGGTTGCCGTAAATGGAGCTCGAGCCACCGGAGAGGGACGTGGTGGACGCGGACCAGGCGCTGCCCCGAATCGCGCCGCTCGAGATGGAGATCGAGTTCGCCACGGCGTTACCGCCCACCTGGACGCCTCCGCTGATGGCCAGCGCACCGCTGGCCCAGACGTTGCCCGTAACGCTGCAGGATCCCGACATGGTCAGGTTGCCGTTCTTGACGACCAGGTCCGAGGCGCCGCTGGACGCTCCGTCGCAGTTCACGTTTCCGGTGCTGATCATCACCTTTGGACTCGACCCGTCTACCGAGACGAGCGTGCCCGATCCGCCGAAGTTGCTCGAGGAGTAGGCGTAGACCGCGGGTCCGGAGGCCGCGATCTGGGTCGGCTGGGTCGACGGGCCGAGGACGGTCTCCAGGGTCTTGGAATCGTTCGCACGCTGTCCGGCGGTTCCGCCGTTGGCCGCGGTGCCGTTGGAGAGGATGCGCACGTTCGTGTTTCCTGCGGCCGGGCAGCCCTGAACCCAGCCGCTCCCGCCCGGCACGTAGACGACAGCACGGTAGACCGGGGTCTGCCCGGCGGCGCTCTGGTAGACCGCGCCCACGCTCGAACACGTACCCGTTTCGAGGCCCACGGTGGCCACCGCCACACCCGCCTCGGCGGCGCCCTGCGCTTGGACGCCGGCACGAGTGGCCGTGCTGAAACCGATGGCGTAGACCACCGAGCTGCTCATCAGCGCGATGAGCAGGATGGACACGGCCATCAGGGCGACGACTCCGCCGATTGCGAAGCCGCTGTCGCGGGCGGAGGTCAGTTCGCGCATCCTTGCGCGCAGGCGGGTCAATAGCATGTGCCGCTCGCCCCCACTCCGCTCTGCTGAAGGATCGTGGTCTGCATCGTCACGGACTGGCCGGATGCGACGGCAGCGACGAAACCGACTTGCAGATTCTGTCCGACGCCCTGGAATACCGGTGTCGTGCCGACCGGCGATACGCCGGTCGCGAGGCGCGTCCATGCCCCAAGCTGGGTCACGGTGGGAAGCACAATCTTCGTGCCGTCTGCCGTCGTCGTGGTCCGCAACGTGCTCGTGGACGCCTGGTAGTACCAGGCCTGGCACCTCCAGCCGAGGGTCGCACCGGTACTCGCGGTCCGTGCGACGAGCATCAGATCCGAACCGTTCGTCTGGACGGTGAACTCCGACGCGTTCTCGATCCCCTGCGTCAGGCTCCGCATCGTCTGCTGGGCGCTCGTTGCGGCGCCGGAACGGCTGGAGATGGTCGTCTGACTCTTCGACGCAGATGCGAAGAGTCCAACCGCCACTCCGATCAGCAGCACCGAGAGAGCCATCGCGATCGTCAGCTCCACAAGCGTGAGCCCGGCGTCACCGCGGGCGCGCTTCGTCGGGGCGTTCATGAGGCGCTCCTGACGATGACCAGGGTGGATCCGGTGGCGACGGCTTGAAGGCTATTACTGCTCATCACGGTAACGGTCACCTTGACGGTGCCGGGGTAGGTAGCCGGGCATACCCCAACGCTCCGCGTCGTCGAGAAGGTGACGCCGCGATCGTCCGTGAGGGGCCCGATGACAGCGGCGCCGTAGGACTGGATGGCAGCGCAGGTGGTGCCGATCGTCCGCGCGTCGACGAGATTCCTGTTCACGAACTGCGTGGCGGTCGCGACGCTGACGTTTCGAACGGAGGCTTTGAGGATGCCGACGAGAGACGGCAGGAGGGCGAGCGAGAGGATGGCGATCAGCAGCATCGCGATGAGGACTTCGATGAGGGTGAAGCCCTCGTCCTTCGATCGCTCGTCGGTGCGGATCATCAGTCGCTCCCAAGTGCTAGGTCGGGTGGGGAGTCGTAGCCGGCGTTCGGGCGCCGTGAGTGCGTTCAGAAACGCTGCTGCGACGGGAGGACGGGCGAGTCCGTCCTCCCGTCGCCGCGAGGGTTATGAGCAGCCGTTGTCCTTGACGCCACCCGACTGGTCGATGTGGAACGTCTTGGAGGTGTCCGGGCTGGTCGCTGCGATGCAGAAGGTGGTCCAAGTGCCGGTGACGCTCGGACCCTGACCCGATCCGTAGGTGACGCTGTTGGTGACACCCAGGTCGGCCCACTTCGTGGTTCCGCTGACGGTGGCCGTCGGGTCGAGGACACCGGTGGGAGCCGTGGTCACGGTGGTGCCGAACTGCGTGTATGCGGCCACGTACGCGGTCTTGGCGTTGGTGAGGTCGGACTTGACCGAGCTTTCCTTGGCGCCGTTCTGGACGCCGATGTAGATCGGGATCGCGATCGCGGCGAGGATGCCGATGATGATCACGACGACGAGGAGCTCGATGAGGGTGAAGCCCTTCTCGGACTGCTCAGTGAGCGAGTTGCGGCGAGCGTTCAGCTTGCCCATGAGGCGGAAGTACATTGCGGTGTCCATTCGGTCGGGCGGTCGGTGCCGGGGTGGGATGGTTCCTGTTTCGGTTCATCCGATAGCCCACGCTAGCTGTCAGGGTTTTCTCAGCAGAATCCCGCGATTGGGGGGTTTTCCAGGGGTTTTCCGCCCCAAAGCGGGGGTCGTGGCCGTCAGTGGATGAGGGATGTGATCTGAAAAATCGGCAGGTACAGGCACACGATCATGCCGCCGACGACCACACCGAGGAACGCGATGAGCAGGGGCTCGATCAGCGACGTGAGCGCCTCCGTGGTCGCTTGCACGTCGTCGTCGTAGAACGTCGCGACCTTCTCGAGCATGACCTCCATCGAACCGGCATCCTCACCCACCGCGATCATCTGCGAGACCATCTGGGGGAAGAACGGTTCGGCGATCAGCGGCTTCGCGATCGACTCGCCTCGCCGTACCGACTCGGAGACGCGTGTGAGGGCGTCCTGGAGCACCCAGTTGCCGGAGGTCTCCCCCACGATGCGCAACGCCTGCAGGATGGGCACGCCCGCGCTGATCATGCTGGAGAAGTTGCGGGCGAAGCGGGCGATCGCGATCTTCTTGAACAGGCTCCCGAAGACCGGCAACCTCAGCTTGAGCCGGTCTACCTGACGCCGAACACGGTCGGTGTTCTTGTTGTTGCGCCACCAGAGCCAGAACAGGACGGACCCGACCACCAGGACCGGGCCGACCCACACCATCGACTGGGACACGGTCACGAGGATCTGCGTGGGAAGCGGAAGCTGGCCCCCAAGCCCCTCGAACATCTTCTTGAAGATGGGGACGATGAAGACCAGCATGACGATGACGGAGACCAGCGACATCACGAGGACGACGACCGGATACGTCATCGCCGACTTGATCGTCGAGCGGAGCTTGACCTCTTTCTCGAAGTTCGTCGCCACCGAGTCGAGCGCGTGGTCCAGGAAGCCGCCGGCCTCACCCGCCCGGATCATGTTGATCATCAGGGGAGGGAAGTCCTCCGCGTGCGCCGCCATCGCGGTCGAGAGCGCGGTCCCCTCCTCGACGTCGTCCCGCACCTTGCTCATGATGACGGGAAGACGTTTGCCGTCCGCCTGGTCGGCGAGGATGGTGAGGGTGCGGAGGATGGAGATGCCCGAACCGATCATCGTCGCCATCTGCCGGCTCAGGATGGCCAGCTCCTTGAGCTTCACGCGGTGCTGGAAGCCGGGGATGGAGATCTCGCGCTGCAAGCCGGTCCCGGCGCCCGCCTGGCTGATGGCGACCGGCGAGAGCCCCATCGCCTGCATCCGCGAGACGACCGCCCCCTCGCTGCCCGCATCCAGGCGCCCACGGACGAGCTTGCCGGAGGAGTTGCGTCCGGTGTACGCGTAGGCGGTGGCGCCGGCCATCACCGCACCGTCCCGGAGTAGGAGTCGCCGTAGTCGATGTCGCTGGCGGCGATGGCGCGAGCGGATGCTTCGCCCGGCGACTCGACGCGCTGCACCAGCCGGCCGAAACCGGTCGTGTCGTGCGCCTTCTCCAGGCCGACGCGATGCGTGATCACGCCGCGATTGACCAGATCGGCGAGCTGCTGGTCCATGGTGTGCATGCCGAGGTCGCGGCCCGCCTGCATCATCGAGGCGATCTGGTAGGTCTTGCCCTCGCGGATGAGGTTCGCGATGGCGGGCGTCATGCGCAGCACCTCGGTCGCCACGGCGCGCCCCTTCCCGTTCGCCCGGCGTACCAGGGTCTGGCAGACGACGCCCTGAAGGGTGGCCGCGAGCTGGGCGCGGACCTGGTCCTGCTGATGGGGAGGGAAAACGTCGATGACGCGGTCGATCGTCTGGGGCGCATCCTGGGTGTGGAGGGTCGCGAAGACGAGGTGACCGGTTTCAGCGGCGGTGAGGGCCACAGAAATGGTTTCCAGGTCGCGGAGCTCGCCGATCAGGATGACGTCCGGGTCCTGGCGGAGGACGTGTTTCAGCGCGTTGGCGAAGCTGTGGGTGTCGTGTCCGACCTCGCGCTGATTGACGATCGACCGCTTGTGGCTGTGCATGAACTCGATCGGGTCCTCGACCGTGACGATGTGGTCGCTTCGCGTGGCGTTGACAATATCGATGAGCGCTGCGAGCGTGGTGGACTTCCCCGAGCCGGTCGGACCCGTCACGAGCACCAGCCCACGCGGCATCCCGGCGAACTCGGCGACTCCGGCGGGAATCCCCAACTCCTCGAGCTGTTTGATCTCGGTGGGAATGAGTCGGAAAGCCGCGCCATAGGCACCGCGCTGCTGGTACAGGTTGACGCGGAAGCGGGCATTCGCAGAGATCGTGAACGCGAAGTCCAGCTCGAGCTCGCGCCGGAACATGTCCTTCTGGCGATCGGTGAGGAGGCTGAACAGGGCGTGCTCCACCCGGGGGCGGTCCCAGGGCGAACCATCGCCGACCGGCCGGAGACCGCCGTCGACACGGATCATCGGTGCCGCGCCGACCGTGACGTGGAGGTCGGACCCCCGCTGCTCGATGATCTGACGCAGCGCCGAGATGAGGTCAGGATCGGCCAGAGCGAGCGCCTCGCGCTCGGCGTCGGTCAGCGTGCCTTCAGGAGGAGCGCTGATCGGCGCCGCCGCCGGAGTCGGCTGCGGAGCCGGCTGCGGTTGCGGCTGCGGCTGCGCGACAGGGACGTAGACCTGTTCCGGCTCGGCTGCCGCACGCATCCGCGCCTCGGACCGGAAGCGGGGCGCGGGGAACCACTCCCCCGGCTGCGGCGGTGCCGGGTTGACCGGGATCTCGTAAATCGGTTTGCCGCTGTCCGACTCCCACATGCTCATCGGCCCGCTCCACTCATCGTTGTCCACGCTTGAATCACTCCGCTCATGCGACCACCCGGAGGATCTCCTCGATCGAGGTGAATCCCAACTTGACCTTCTCCCAGCCGTCCTCACGCAGGCTCCACATCCCCTGCGCTCGGGCCGTTCGCTCGATCTCGGCGCTCGACGCCCGGCTGACCGCGAGGCGCTCGATCTCTTCGGAGACCGTCATCACCTCGTGCAAGGCCAGACGACCGCGGAAGCCCGTATTCGAGCAGAAGCTGCAGCCCACGGGTTGGAAGACAGTAGGAATGGCCTGCTCCGGGTCCATTCGCACCCGGAGCCGCCTCACGTCATCCTCAGACAGCTCTTTGGGCGCCTTGCACCGCTCGCACAGCCGTCGGGCGAGCCGCTGCGCGACGACGCAGTCGAGAGCGGAGCCGACCAGGAACGGCTCGATCTCCATCTCGACGAGTCGCGTGACGGCACTCGGCGCATCGTTCGTGTGGAGCGTCGACAGCACCAGGTGGCCCGTGAGTGACGCCTCGATGGCGATCTGGGCGGTCTCGTGGTCTCGGATCTCGCCGAGCAGCACGACGTCGGGATCGCTGCGGAGGATGCTGCGCAGTGCGCTCGCGAAGGTGAGGCCCGCCTTCGGGTTCACCTGGACCTGGTTGATGCCCGCCATCCGGTACTCCACCGGGTCCTCGACCGTGATCACGTTGATCTCCGGCTTAGACACCGCATTGAGCGTGGTGTACAGGGTCGTCGACTTGCCCGACCCGGTCGGGCCGGTGACCAAAATCATCCCGTAGGGCTTGGTGTACGCCGCCTCGAAGGCGCGCGCGTTGTGTTCCAGCAGATTGAGGTCACGGAGGGACATGCTCGTGTTCGTGTTGTCGAGGATTCGCATGACGACCTTCTCGCCCCACACGGTGGGAAGGGTGGCGACGCGGAGGTCGATCTGACGGCCCCCATGGGCCACCGACATGCGGCCGTCCTGCGGCTTGCGGCGCTCGGCGATGTCGATGTCGCTCATGATCTTCAGACGGCTTGTTACCCCGTTCTGGATGCTCTTGGGCGCGCTCTGCATCTCGTGCAGAACGCCATCGATGCGGTACCGGACCCGGAGCTCGTTCTCGCCCGGCTCGATGTGGATGTCGGAGGCGTGGTCCTGGATGGCTTGGCTTACGAGCAGATTGACGAAACGCACGATGGGGGCGTCATCTTCGCTGGCGTCCGACAGGGCGAGCGTGGCCTGTCGTTCGACGTTGCTCTCCTCCTCCAGCGTGCTGGAGAGGTCGCTGAGCTCGTCGTCGGCGCGGATGTAGCGGTCGATGGCGCCGAGCAGATCGCTCGCCTCGGCAACGACCGCGCGGACACCGACGCGAGCGGCCGCGCGGATGTCGTCCACGGCGAAGACATCGCCGGGGTCCTGCATCGCCAGGACGAGAAGGCCGTCCTCGAAACCGATGGGCAAGACGGAATGCCTGCGACAGATGCTCGCGGACACCAGCGCGACCGCCGTACGGTCGACCGGGTAGTCGGACAGTTCGACGAACGGGATACCGGCCTGGGCAGCTCGGGCGCGCGCCAACTGACCGGACGTGATCGCGCCACGCTCGATCAGCTCGCGCACGACGGACTCGTCCGCCGCCGGTTCGGTCGCCACACGGTCGAGGTATTCGATCGGCAGGTGGCCGTGAAGGATGAGGATCTCAGTCATGGACGCCACGGGGACCTCCTCGGGAAAATGGCTGCCGACGGGTCGGGTGAACGGCAGGTCCGACCGGTCAGGGGCGAGAAATCCCTGGACGGCTGGGCGTAGTCACCCTATTCAGCGACCCGGAGCGGGCAACAGACCCGCGAGAGGGTGCCCCGCCGGTGGGGGGCACCCACCTGCGGGGCGTGCATCCATCGTCCGACAGGGCCGTCAGCCGGCCCAGAGCGCCGACGCGCGATAATGCCGTCGAAGCGGGCCGAGGGTCAGCGCAGCTTGCCTCGGCGGCTGGCCAGGTAGACGAGGACGCCCGCCAGCACCGCGCATCCCATCGTCGCCGCCCAGTACGGCAGCGTTCCTGCGGCGTGGCCGGAGGCGGCCTGCGCGATGCCGACGATGAAGCTCACGACGGCGGCGACCAGCAGCACGCCCGCGAAGCCGACCATCGCGCGGCCGGCCGTATCGGTGTACTCGAGGAGCTGACGCCACATGCGTCCATTCTCCCAGACGGTAAGGGAGGAGTTTCGCACGCCAGAGGCTCGATTGTCCGCCGTTTCCGCCGACGGCGCCGCACCTCGAGCCGTCCCTCCTCCCTTTCCGACACCTTCTCCCCGGCGGGCGGGCCAGCGGGAAGGGAGGAGACCTCGCGCGACGCGCCGCGACGGTCCACTAACCGGAGGAAATGACGGACCGCCGCCCACCGGAATCCTCCGTCGCGCGCCGCGACATTTGCCCCAAGTGTCGGGAAAGGGGCGGCGTATCCCGCGATTTGGGGCAAATGTAACCCCGGGGCGACAACGACGAAGGCCCCCGGCGGGTGCCGGGGGCCTTCGTACGGGGTACCTATTAGTTGTAGGTGCCCGGGGTGTAGTCGTCCGAGCTGAAGCTGTCGAAGTCGACGAAGCTCAGGTCGCTCTCGTTGAACGAGGAGTCATCGGCGAAGATGCGGTTGGGGTACCGCTCCGCCTTCGCCTCCTCGGTCGCCTCGACGGAGACGTTCCGGTAGCGCTGCAGGCCGGTGCCGGCCGGGATGAGCTTACCGATGATGACGTTCTCCTTGAGCCCGATCAGCGGGTCGGACTTGCCCTCCATGGCCGCCTGCGTCAGGACGCGGGTGGTCTCCTGGAAGGACGCGGCCGACAGCCACGACTCGGTCGCCAGCGAAGCCTTGGTGATACCCATGACCTCCTGACGTGCGGAGGCGGTCTTCTTGCCCTCCTGCAGGTGAGCGCGGTTGATCTCGTTGTACTTCGAGCGGTCGACGAGCTCACCCGGCAGCAGGTCGGTGTCGCCGTGGTCGACGACGGTGACCTTGCGGAGCATCTGACGGACGATGACCTCGATGTGCTTGTCGTGGATCGGCACACCCTGCGAGCGGTAGACGCCCTGCACGCCGCCCACCAGGTGCTTCTGCACCTCGCGAACACCCTTGACCCGGAGAACTTCCTTCGGGTCGACGGTGCCGACGATCAGCTGCTGGCCGAGCTCGACACGCTGTCCGTCCTCCACCAGGAGGGTCGAGCGCTTCAGCACCGGGTAGACGTGCGGCTCGTCGCCGCTGTCCGGGGTCAGGATGACCTTGCGGGACTTGTCCGTGTCCTCGATGGTGATGCGACCGGCGGCCTCGGCGATCGGGGACGCACCCTTGGGGGTACGAGCCTCGAACAGCTCCTGGACGCGCGGCAGACCCTGGGTGATGTCGTCCGCGGACGCGGAACCACCCGTGTGGAAGGTACGCATGGTGAGCTGCGTTCCGGGCTCGCCGATCGACTGGGCGGCGATGATGCCGACCGCCTCGCCGATGTCCACCAGCTTGCCGGTCGCGAGCGAACGGCCGTAGCAGGCGGCGCAGACGCCGACCGCCGACTCGCAGGTCAGCACGGAGCGGACCTTGATGTCGGTGATGCCGGCGGCGACCAGCTTGTCGATGAGCACATCGCCCACGTCCTCGCGCGCCGCAGCGACCACGGTGCCGTCCGCCGTGACCGCGTCAGCGGCCAGGGTACGGGCGAACACCGAGTTCTCGACGTTCGGGTCGCGGGTGAGGGCGCCGTCCGCACCGACCGTGGCGATCGGCAGGTCGAGACCCTTGGTCGTGCCGCAGTCGTCCTCACGGATGATGACATCCTGCGAGACGTCCACCAGACGACGGGTCAGGTAGCCCGAGTCCGCCGTACGGAGGGCCGTGTCGGCCAGACCCTTACGGGCACCGTGCGTCGCGATGAAGTACTCCGCCACCGACAGACCCTCGCGGTACGAGGAAATGATCGGACGGGGGATGATCTCACCCTTCGGGTTGTTCACCAGACCACGCATACCGGCGATGTTGCGGACCTGCAGCCAGTTACCACGGGCACCGGACGTCACCATGCGGTTGATGGTGTTGTCCTCCGGGAAGTTGGCGCGCATGGCCTCGGCGACCTCGTTGGTGGCCTCGGTCCAGATCTTCACCAGCTCCTGGCGACGCTCGAGGTCGGTCGTGAGACCCTTCTCGAACTCCGAGGTGATCTTGGCGGCCTTCTTCTCGTAGCCGGCCACGATCTGCGCCTTGTTCGGCGGGGTCAGGATGTCGCTCAGCGACACCGTGACGCCCGAGCGGGTGCCCCAGTAGAAGCCGGCGTCCTTGATCCGGTCGAGAGCCGCAGCGACCTCCACCTTCGGGTACCGCTCGGCGAGGGCGTTCACGATCGACGAGATCGTGCCCTTGTCGGCGACTTCCTCCACGTAGGGGTAGTCCGCGGGGAGCGTCTCGTTGAAGAGGGCGCGACCCAGCGTGGTGTCCACGATGGCGGTGATCGGCTCGGCACCGGTGTCGGCTGCGTCGGACGGCACGTAGTCGGTGAGACGGATCTTCACCTTGGCGTTCAGGTGCAGCGAGCCCTGGTCCTTCGCGAGGATCGCCTCGGAGACCGAGGAGAACGCGCGACCCTCGCCCACAGCGCCCTCGCGGACGGTGGTGAGGTGGTGCAGACCGATGATCATGTCCTGCGAGGGCAGGGTGACCGGGCGACCGTCCGACGGCTTCAGGATGTTGTTCGAGGCGAGCATCAGGATGCGAGCCTCGGCCTGGGCCTCCACCGACAGCGGCAGGTGCACCGCCATCTGGTCGCCGTCGAAGTCCGCGTTGAACGCGGCGCAGACGAGCGGGTGGAGCTGGATGGCCTTGCCCTCGACGAGCTGCGGCTCGAACGCCTGGATGCCCAGACGGTGCAGCGTGGGCGCACGGTTCAGCAGCACGGGGCGCTCGCGGATGATCTCCTCGAGCACGTCCCAGACCTGCGGGCGCGAGCGCTCCACCATCCGCTTCGCGGCCTTGATGTTCTGAGCGTGGCTCAGGTCGATCAGGCGCTTGATGACGAACGGCTTGAACAGCTCCAGAGCCATCTGCTTGGGCAGACCGCACTGGTGCAGCTTGAGCTGCGGACCCACGATGATGACCGAACGGCCCGAGTAGTCCACGCGCTTTCCGAGCAGGTTCTGGCGGAAACGACCCTGCTTGCCCTTCAGCATGTCGCTGAGGGACTTGAGGGCGCGGTTGCCGGTACCCGTGACGGGGCGGCCGCGGCGGCCGTTGTCGAACAGTGCGTCGACGGCCTCCTGCAGCATGCGCTTCTCGTTGTTCACGATGATCTCGGGAGCACCGAGGTCGAGCAGACGACGCAGACGGTTGTTGCGGTTGATCACGCGGCGGTACAGGTCGTTCAGGTCGCTGGTGGCGAACCGGCCACCGTCGAGCTGGACCATCGGGCGCAGCTCCGGCGGGATCACCGGGACGACGTCGAGCACCATCGCGGCCGGCGAGTTGCCGGTCGCCAGGAACGACGAGACGACGCGCAGGCGCTTGATCGCGCGGATCTTCTTCTGACCCTTGCCGTTGGCGATCTGGTCGCGCAGCAGCTCGGCCTCGGCGGCCAGGTCGAAGGCCAGCAGACGACGCTTGATCGCCTCGGCGCCCATGTAGGCCTCGAAGTAGAGGCCGTAGCGGTCGAGGAGCTCGTTGAAGTCCGCGTCCTCCGGCTTGAGGTCGCCGACCTTGAGGGTGCGGAAGGACTCCCACACGCGCTCCAGGCGGGCGATGTCCTCGTCGAAGGACTTGCGGAGCTGACCCATCTCCTTCTCGGCGGTGTCCTTGACGCGACGCTTCTGGTCGGCCTTGGCACCCTCCTCCTCCAGAGCGGCGAGGTCGGTCTCGAGGCGCTGCAGACGCTCGGCGACGCGGGCGTCGCGCTGGTCGGACAGCGTCTTGATCTCGAGGCGCAGCTCGTTCTCGAGTCCGGGGAGGTCGGCGTGACGGCCGTCCTCGTCCACCGAGATGACCATGTACGCGGCGAAGTAGATGACCTTCTCGAGGTCCTTCGGCGCCATGTCGAGGAGGTAGCCGAGGCGGCTCGGCACACCCTTGAAGTACCAGATGTGCGTCACAGGAGCGGCGAGCTCGATGTGGCCCATGCGCTCACGACGGACGGAGGACTTGGTGACCTCCACGCCGCAGCGCTCGCAGACGATGCCCTTGAACCGGACGCGCTTGTACTTGCCGCACGAGCACTCCCAGTCGCGGGACGGTCCGAAGATCTGCTCTCCGAACAGGCCGTCCTTCTCGGGCTTCAGGGTCCGGTAGTTGATGGTCTCCGGCTTCTTGACCTCGCCGTAGCTCCAGCGACGGATGTCGTCGGCGGTGGCCAGGCCGATACGCAGCTCGTCAAAAGTTGTTGACTCGAGCAATGTTCCTACTCTCTTTGGAAAGATTCGTCAGTTGGCTGGCTACCGAGTCAGATCTCGTCGATGGACGAGGACTCGAAGCGGGAGGAGATGTTGATGCCCAGCTCTTCCGCAGCGCGGAAGGCCTCGTCGTCCGAGTCGCGGAGGCTGACGGTCTGGCCGTCGGCCGAGAGCACCTCCACGTTCAGGCAGAGCGACTGCATCTCCTTGATGAGGACCTTGAAGGACTCCGGGATGCCCGGCTCCTGGATGTTCTCACCCTTGACGATGGCCTCGTAGACCTTGACGCGGCCGAGGATGTCATCCGACTTGATGGTCAGGAGCTCCTGCAGCGCGTACGCGGCACCGTAGGCCTCGAGGGCCCACACCTCCATCTCACCGAAGCGCTGACCACCGAACTGCGCCTTACCACCCAGCGGCTGCTGCGTGATCATCGAGTACGGACCGGTCGAACGGGCGTGGATCTTGTCGTCGACCAGGTGGTGCAGCTTCAGGATGTACATGTAGCCGACCGACACAGGGTCCGGGTACGGCTCACCGGAGCGGCCGTCGAACAGCTGCGTCTTACCGGAGCCGCCGATCAGGCGGTCGCCGTCGCGCGTCGGGAGGGTCGAGTCGAGCAGACCTGCGATCTCCTCCTCCCTCGCTCCGTCGAACACCGGGGTGGCGACCTTGGTGCCGGGGGCGACCTTGTAGGCGGCCTCGGGGAGCTCAGCGGCCCACTTCGGCTTGCCCTTGATCTCCCAGCCGTTCTGCGCGATCCAGCCGAGGTGGATCTCCAGGACCTGCCCGAAGTTCATTCGACCGGGAACACCCAGCGGGTTGAGGATCACGTCGACCGGAGTTCCGTCCGCGAGGAACGGCATGTCTTCCACCGGAAGGATCTTCGAGATGACGCCCTTGTTGCCGTGACGGCCGGCGAGCTTGTCACCCGCGGTGATCTTCCGCTTCTGGGCGATGTAGACCACTACGCGCTGGTTGACGCCCGAGCCGAGCTCGTCGTCGCCGTCCTGCGAGTCGAAGACCTTGACACCGATGACGGTGCCCTCCTCGCCGTGCGGCACCTTGAGGGAGGTGTCGCGCACCTCGCGGCTCTTCTCGTTGAAGATCGCGCGGAGCAGGCGCTCCTCGGCCGACAGTTCGGTCTCGCCCTTCGGCGTGACCTTGCCGACGAGGATGTCGCCGGGGCGCACCTCGGCGCCGATGCGGATGATGCCGCGCTCGTCGAGGTCGGCCAGGAGGTCCGGGCTGACGTTCGGCAGGTCGCGGGTGATCTCTTCCTTACCCAGCTTCGTGTCGCGGGCGTCGACCTCGTACTCCTCGATGTGGATCGAGGAGAGGGTGTCGTCCTTCACCAGGTTCTGGCTGAGGATGATCGCGTCCTCGAAGTTGTGACCCTCCCACGGCATGAACGCGACCAGCAGGTTCTTGCCGAGCGCGAGCTCACCGTTCTCGGTCGCGGGACCGTCTGCGACGACCTCGCCCTGCTCGATCCGGTCACCCTCGTCGACGACCACGCGGTGGTTGTACGAGGTGCCCTGGTTCGAGCGGTCGAACTTGCGCAGGTAGTAGGTCTGGTACGTGCCGTCGTCCGCCTGGACGGTGACAGCGTCGGCCGAGACCTCGGAGACCACACCGGACTTGTCGGCGATGACCACGTCACCCGCGTCGATGGCCGCGTAGCCCTCCATACCGGTTCCGACGACCGGGCTCTCCGAGCGGAGCAGCGGCACCGCCTGGCGCTGCATGTTCGCACCCATGAGGGCTCGGTTGGCGTCGTCGTGCTCGAGGAACGGGATCAGGGAGGTACCGACCGACACCATCTGGCGCGGCGAGACATCCATGTAGCCGATCTCGTCGGCGGGGATCAGGTCGACCTCGCCGCCCTTCTGACGGGCGAGCACGCGCTCCTCGACGAAGTGGCCGTTCGGGTCGAGCGGGGCGTTGGCCTGCGCGACGACGAAGTCGTCCTCCTCCGAAGCGGTGAGGTAGTCGATCTGGTCGGTGACCCGGCCGGCGACGACCTTGCGGTACGGCGTCTCGATGAATCCGAACGAGTTGATCCGCGCGAACGACGCGAGCGAGCCGATCAGACCGATGTTCGGGCCTTCCGGCGTCTCGATCGGGCACATGCGGCCGTAGTGCGACGGGTGGACGTCACGGACCTCGACGCCGGCGCGCTCACGGCTCAGACCACCGGGGCCGAGCGCGGAGAGGCGACGCTTGTGGGTCAGACCCGCGAGCGGGTTGTTCTGGTCCATGAACTGGGACAGCTGCGACGTTCCGAAGAACTCCTTGATCGCGGCGACAACGGGTCGCACGTTGATCAGGGTCTGCGGGGTGATCGCCTCGATGTCCTGCGTGGTCATGCGCTCGCGGACGACGCGCTCCATGCGGGACAGACCGGTGCGGACCTGGTTCTGGATGAGCTCGCCGACGGCGCGGATACGACGGTTGCCGAAGTGGTCGATGTCGTCGACGTCGAGGCGGATGTCCGTCTCGACTCCGTTGCGGAGGCCCTTGAACGTGGTCTGGCCGTCGTGCAGTGCGACCAGGTACTTGATCGTCGCGATGATGTCCTGAACGGTCAGCACCGAGTCCGACAGCGGGGCTTCGAGGCCGAGCTTGCGGTTGATCTTGTAACGGCCGACCTTGGCGAGGTCGTAGCGCTTCGGGTTGAAGTAGAAGTTGTCGAGGAGCGCACGCGCGGCCTCGGCAGCGACCTGCTCGCCCGGACGCAGCTTGCGGTAGATGTCCTTGAGCGCCTCCTCCTTGGTGAGGATGGCGTCCTTCTCGAGGGTCAGCTCGATCGACTGGTAGCCGGCGAACTCGGAGAGGATCTCCTCGCTCGTGAGGCCGAGGGCCTTCAGGAAGACCGTGACGGACTGCTTGCGCTTGCGGTCGATGCGGACACCGACCTGGTCGCGCTTGTCGATCTCGAACTCGAGCCAGGCTCCACGGCTCGGGATGACGCGCGCCGAGTAGATGTCCTTGTCGCTGGTCTTGTCGGCCGTGGCCTCGAAGTAGACGCCCGGGGAGCGGACGAGCTGCGACACGACGACACGCTCGGTGCCGTTGATGATGAAGGTTCCGCGCTCGGTCATGAGCGGGAAGTCGCCCATGAAGACCGTCTGCGTCTTGATCTCACCGGTGAGGTGGTTCATGAACTCGGCCTCGACGTAGAGAGGCGCGGAGTAGGTCTTGCCCTTCTCCTTGCACTCGTCGATCGAGTACTTCTTCTCTTCGAGGAAGGGGTTCGTAAACGAGAGCTGCATTGTCTCGCCGAGGTCCTCGATGGGAGAGATCTCCTCGAAGATCTCCTCGAGGCCCGTGTTGGCGGGAAGATCCTGGCGACCCTGAGCCTCGGCCTCGACGACGCGTGCCTTCCACACGTCGTTTCCGACCAGCCAGTCGAAGCTCTCCGTCTGCAGTGCGAGCAGATCGGGAACCGTGAGGGTATCCGTGATCTTGGCGAACGAAAGACGAGATGCGTCTCGTCCGTTCTTGGGTGTCTTGTCAGTGTTGGTTGCGTTGCGCGCAGCAGCCAAGGAAATAACCTCCGTGTGCCCCGTCGGGCCAGTTACTCGGTCGTGGAGTTGTTGTGGACGAGAGAGCTCCCAGCCGCATCGCGCCGCCTCATCTGACCCGAAATGTCGGGCCCAGGCGCGCACGGAGAGTCAGAGCCGACCACAATATGAAGGCAGAAGTTGACTGGGAGCGCAAAGAACCACTATATGTCAAACAGACGCGCCATGTCCAGTCTTTTCTTGACCCGGCGCCCGTACTGCGGTATAACGCCCCGTCGGGCGGGGTATTCCCGGTTCGCTGGACCCGGAATCAGGGGCGCCGCGGGTGGAACGTCGGGAGCGTGTCGACGGTCGCGATGACCGCCTCCTCGCGGGTGCGGGGCGACCAGCCGAGCACCCGGCGCGCCTTCTCGCCCGAGGCGCGACGGACGGTGCCGAGCTCGGGCAGCGCGTCACCCACGCGGCGGCTGAACGGCGCAGCGGCTTTCAGCATCCACGGCGACATCAGCTTCGTGCTGACCCGGCGGCCCGCGGCCTCTCCCAGGTGTCCGCGGATCAGGAGGGCGACCTCCTGCGCGGCCATCACGTCGCCGGCGATCGCCAGGAAGCGCTGGCCGGCGGCCTCCGGCCGGGTCATTGCGAGGAGGTGCAGCTCGGCGACGTCGCGCACGTCCACGATGCCGAAGTGCACGTCGGGCAGGCGCGGGAGGCGTCCCTCCTTGACCAGCCGGACGAGTTCGATCGAACTGGAGATATCGGGCCCCAGCACCGGGCCGAGGATGCCGACCGGGTTGACCGTGGCGAGCTGCAGGGGCCCGCCCTCCGCGTCGATGAAAGCCCACGCCGAGCGCTCGGCGATCGTCTTCGACTGCACGTACGGGCTCAGCGGACGCCCGCTCTCCAGCTCCGTCCAGTCCTCCTCGGTGAAGGGACGCTCGGTCGGCGCGTGCCCGTAGCCGATGGCGGCGAAGGATGAGGTGAGCACGACCCGCTCCACCCCGGCATCGCGTGCGGCGCGCAGCACGCGCAGGGCACCGTCGCGCGCGGGCCGGATCAGTTCGTCCGGGTCCTTCGGCTGCTGGGAGGGGAACGGGGAGGCGACGTGCAGCACGAAACGGCAGCCGGCGACGGCCTCCGCCCAGCCGTCGTCGGAGGTCAGATCGGCGATGGCGAACTCGAGCCGGTCGCCGGGGTCGTCGATGCCGCCCGCGGCGAGCTGCGAGCGCACGTCGGCGGCGCGGGCGGGCGTGCGGATCGTCGTGCGCACCCTGTACCCCGCCTGCAGCAGCGCGATGACGCAGCGCGCGCCGAGGAAGCCGGAGCCGCCGGTGACGAGGATGAGATCGGGCGGCGTGCCCGGGTCGGGCTGGGTGCTCGGGTCGGGCTGGGTGCTCGGGTCGGATGGGGTGCTCGGGTCGCTCACGGACCCATCCTTCCCCGGTCCGGGCGGCGGCGCTACCGCCCGGTCGTTGGCTGGGGCTTGTCGCGATTGCGGCTGCGCGCGCAGGCGCGTTCGTTCCAAAGGACCGCCGACACTCACGATGCCGCCTCGGAGCCCGCGACTAGGCTGCCGGTGTGTCCCCGAACCCCCCTCCTCCTGTCCCCGCGGTCGTCCTCTCGGAGAGCGGCTACCTGGCGACCGTGGAGCCGGACCGCTTCGTGCCGGGCGCGTACCAGCTGGTGGTGGATGGGACGCCGCAGTCGCACGTCAACCTCGACGACCCCTCCCAGCTGTTCTTCGAGTACGTGCAGCGGATGGGCAACGTCATCGACCTCATCGGCGATCCGGGCGAGCCCATCACCGCGGTGCATCTGGGCGCGGGCGCGCTGACGCTGCCGCGCTACATCGCGTACACCCGGCCGGGTTCCCGTCAGCAGGTCGTCGAGCTGGAGAGCCGACTGGTGGACCTGGTGCGCGAGCAGCTGCCGCTCCCCCGCTACGCGCAGATCCGCATCCGGCACGGGGACGCCCGCGAGGTGGTCGGCAAGCTGCCCGCCGGGCTCCGCGGATCCGTCGACCTGCTCGTGGTGGACATCTTCAGCGGTTCGCGCACCCCGGCGCACGTGACCAGCGTCGAGTTCTACCGCTCTGCCGTCTCGCTGCTGAAACCGGGCGGCATCATCCTGGTCAACGTCGCCGACGGGCCGCCGCTGACCTTCGCCCGCAGCCAGGTCTCGACCCTCGGAGCGGTGGTCGAGAACGTCGCCGCGCTGGCGGAGACGCAGGTGCTGAAGGGGCGCCGGTTCGGGAACGTCGTGCTGGTCGGCTCGCAGTCGCCGCTGCCGCTGGAGTGGCTCCCGCGGCTGCTGGCGAGCGGCCCGCATCCCGCCAAGGCCGTCGCGGGTGGGGAGCTGCGCACCTTCGCCGCCGGTGCTCCCATCGTGACCGATGCGACGAGCGTGCCGTCACCGGCGCCGGCGCGCAGCATCTTCCAGACCGGCACCCGGCGCGACTGACGCGCCGGTTCAGGCATGCCGGAATGTGACCGGCTGGCCCGGACGGAGCTGCGCGAAGGCGTCGAGGGAGGCATCGGCGACGACGGCGATCACCGGGTAGCCGCCGGTCACCGGGTGGTCGGCCAGCAGCACGGTCGGGCGTCCATCCGGTGACACCTGCACGGCGCCGGCGACCATCGGCTCGCTGGGCAGTTCGGCGGTCACCGCCCGCTGGAGGACGGTCACTGGACGCGCTCCCGCCTCGACCGCGTGCTCGCCATGGTGTGCTGCGACCGGCGGGTCGAGCCGCATTCCGACCCGGTCGGATTCGGCGGCAGCGCGCCACTCCACCGTGAAGAATGCCTCCAGCGCCGCAGCCGTGAACCAGTCGGCTCGCGGCCCGCGGTGGGCGCGGACCTCGACGACACCCCGCTCAGGGTCGGCGACCGGCACGAAATCGAGCAGCGGCAGATCCGAGCCGGGATGCGCGCCGAAATCGAGCAGGTCTCCGCCCGTCAACGGCTCGGGCCCCAGCCCGGCGAGCGTGTCGCGCGACCGCGACCCGAGCACCGGCGCGACGTCGATGCCGCCGCGCACGGCGAGATACCAGCGCGCCCCCGCTGTGGCCGGGCCCAGGTGCAGGACCTGGCCCGCACGCGCGCGCACGGCGATGTGCGCATCCACCGGGCGACCATCGAGCAGCAGCAGACCCGTCGCGCCGGTCACCGCGAACCAGCTGTCGCGCTCGAAGAGTGCGTCGAAAGCGCCCAACAGCACCTCGATGCCGGCGGCCGTCTCGGCGTTGCCGAGCAGGCGGTTGCCGAGCCGCAGTGCGCCGCGGTCGAGCGCACCCGACCGGCCGACACCGATGGCGGCGAAACCCGGGCGACCCAGGTCCTGAACAAGCGCCAAGGCCCCGGGGTGGAGGATGCGGAGGCCGGTCACAGCGCCTCCCGGAAGCGGACGACCGTCCCCGGCCGCAGCAGGGCGGGAGGGTCGACGGTCTCGTCCCAGAGCGTGGCGTCCGTCCGGCCGATCAGCTGCCAACCGCCCGGGCTCGACCGCGGGTAGACGCCGGTGAACGCCCCGGCCAGCCCGACCGCCCCAGGAGGGACGGCCGTTCGCGGGGTGGCGCGGCGGGGCACATCGAGAGGGTCGCCGTCGGTCACCAGGTAGGCGAAGCCGGGCGCGAAGCCGCCGAAGGCGACGCGCCACGGCGATGCGGTGTGGACGCGGACCACCTCGGCCTCGGAGAGCCCGGTCAGCCGGGCGACCTCGGCGAGGTCCTCACCGTCGTAGCGCACCTCGACCTCCACCACGCGTTCCTCCACGGCCACCGGGGCGAGCGGCTCGGTGCGGTGCACCCAGGCGGCCGCTGCGCTCAGCGAGAGGATGCGGGGCTCGACGACGACACCGATGGTGCGGGCGGCGGGCACCAACTCCACGACACCGTCCGGCCGCGTGAGGTCGAGGCCGCGGAACAGCGCGAGGACCGCCTCCAGGTCGTCCAGTTCGACGAGCAGGGCGTGGTCGCCGTTCGGCAGGATGCGGCGCGTCACGCGAACGGCTCCACGGCGATGTCGGCGGCGGCGAGCGCCGCGCGGACGGCGAGAGCCATCGCGACGGCCCCCGGGGTGTCGCCGTGGACGCAGAGCGAGTCGGCGTCCAGGGTCACGTCCGTGCCGTCGACGGCGGTCACGGTTCTGTCGGTGACCATCCGGACCGCGCGAGCGGCGATCTCGGCCTCGTCGGAGAGCAGCGCGCCGGGCTCGGTCCGCGGGACGAGCGTTCCGTCGGAACGGTAACCGCGGTCGACGAACGCCTCCCGCACGAAACGCACTCCGGCCTCACCGGCCGCGCGCTCCACCGCGGAGTCTGCCAGGCCCAGCAGGGCGAGGCCGGGGTCGAACGCGACCACCGCATCCACCACGGCGTTCGCCTGGCGCTCGTCGTGCACGATGCGGTTGTAGAGGGCGCCGTGCGGTTTGACATAGCGCACCGCGGTTCCGGCGACGCGGGCGAGCCCGGTCAGCGCGGCGAGCTGATACAGCACTTCGTCCCGCAACTCGGCGGGAGGGACATCCATCGTTCGACGGCCGAAGCCGGCGAGGTCACGGTAGGAGACGTGCGCCCCGACGGTGACACCGTTCGCAGCGGCCTCCCGGCAGGTGGCCAGCATCGTGGAGGCGTCGCCCGCGTGGAATCCGCACGCCACGTTGGCGCTGCTGACCAACCGCAGCAGTGCGGCGTCGTCACCCATGGTCCACGCACCGAACGACTCACCCAGGTCGCTGTTCAGGTCGATGGTGCGCGGCATGTGGCTATTGTCTCAACTTCGGAGCCTCAAGCCGTGGCGGGCTCCGTTACCTCGGTCGCAGGCTCCCTCGGGGCTGGGGTCGCGGCACCGCTCCGCGCTGCCCTCAGCTCCACCGCCCGCGCCCGGTGCGCCCGCACTTTGGCACGGTTGCCGCAGCGCTGCATGGAGCACCAGCGCCGGGTGCCGCTGCGCGAGGTGTCCAGGTAGACCAGCTCGCAGTCGTCGGCCGAGCACTCCCTGATGCGACCGTCGATGTCCGGCCCGAACAGCCGCACAGCGTCGCGGGCCAGGGAGCCGAGAGCCTGGTGCGGGCGCGCATTCGTCCGCCCCGCCTGGCGGCCACCGCCGGCGAGCACCGGAGGGATGTCGGGGGTGGCGGCGAACAGGTTGATCACGTCCACGTCGTCCGGGGCGAGGTCCTCCCCTGCGCTGGCCTGGCGGGCGAGCCGCCCGATCGCCGATCGGAGGGCGCCGGCGTCGCGGAGTTCGCGCTCGCCGGCGGTCGGCGCGACCTCAGGGAAGCGCTCGGTGAGCCAGGCGTTCAGGCCGTCCGGGTCGAGGACGCCGGTATGCGCGAAATCGAGGGCGAGAGAGCCGGAGTCGAACCACCAGCGCTGGCCGTCGCTGGGCTCCAGCCACTGGCCGGTCCGTCTGGTGAGTAACGCTTCCATCGCCAGAACACCCTACCCGGCGCCGGCGTCCATCCAGGACCCGGGGCCACGGCTCGCCGGCCGAGCCGCCGCTGGCATACTGGGCGGATGACCGCGACCCGCCCCGACCCCCACGCCCAGCTGGACGGCGCGACGGTGCGCCTGCGGGCACTGACCCATGACGACCTTCCCGACCTGTTCGACGCCATCGGGCATCCCGAGGTGTACGCCGGAGGCTGGGGAGGCGGCCCGGCCGCCTTCCGCGACACCTACGAGGAGTGGCGGGAGCACATGCTGAGCTACCTGGACTGGGAGCGGAGCAACGTCACTGCGGTCGTCCTGCGTGACGGGGATCGGTTGGTCGGGACGACCACCCTCGGCGACGTCGACCTGGTCAACGAGTCGGCGCACATCGGCTGGACCGCCTACGCGCCCGAGGTCTGGGGCACCCGGGTGAACGCCGAGACCAAGCGTCTGCTGCTGGGAACGGCCTTCGATCACGGGTTCGAGCGGGTGAAGCTGCAGGCGGACGTGCTGAACGACCGCTCCCGCTCGGCGATCCTTCGGCTCGGCGCGCAGTTCGAGGGCGTACTGCGGCACACCCAGCGTCGTGCGGACGGCAGCTGGCGTGACACGGCCGTGTACTCCATCCTGCGCGAGGAGTGGCCCGGCGTCCGGGATGCGCTCGACGCGCGCCTCGGCCTCGCGCGCGCCTGACCGGAGCGGAACGGGCCCCGGCGCTACTCCGTGGCGGCCGCTGCGGCGACGCGGCGCTGCGACGACGAGACCTCGCGGTGCTGCCACGCGATGAGGTTCGCCGCGTCGAAACGGCGCGAGCAGGCGCCGCAGGCGAGAGCCCGCGCAGGCTTGCGATAGCGGTAATGCGTGTGTCCATGCGGACAGGTCCCCACCCAGGGCGCCAAATCGTCCGCGATGGCACCGCCGTGCAGCCGCTTGCCCTCGTAGCCGAGGTCGAGCGCGATCGCCCGCCAGCGCGGACCGTGACCGGCTCGCGACCCGGCGAGCGCGTGAGCGACCTCGTGCAGCAGAATCTGGTGGATCTCGTCGTCCTCGTAGCGCGCGGCCAGGTATCGCGAAACGGTGATCCGCTTGGAGGTGTAGTTGCAGAGTCCGGCTCGGGTCTTCGCGTTGTCGAACCCGAAGCTCCAGACGGCCGGGTCGAGGTGCAACGCGATCAGGGCGTCGGCCCAGCGACGGACACGATCGAGTTCGGCCATCAGGCGCGACCGCCGACCGGAGCGCTCCACTCCTCCATGCCGTGCATCCTACGCGCGATCGAAGCCCGACTCGCTGCCCGGAGCGACCCCAGAAGAGGTCGCGGGGTCGGACGATGTGCCGCGCTGCGCATCCAGAGCGGACTGGACGACGGCGACGGCGGTCAGCGCCGCCTGGATCTCGGCCGGCGACGCACCGAGCTTCTCGCGGAGGAAGACGGCGGCCGTCATGTCGGCCAGGGCGTTCTCGTAGTCGCCCGTGTCGAAGTACACCTTGCCGCGGTTCTGGATGGCGAACGCCTCGAGCGCCGTCCACTCGCGCCCGCGGGCCTCATCGACGCAGCCGGTGAGTTCCACCACGGCCTCGTCGGCCTTGTTCTGGTACTGCAGAATCTGCGCTCTGCGAACACGCGCCCCGAGCAGCTGCTCGCGATCACCCGTGAAGCGGGCCTGCCGCACGGCCTCGTTCGCGACCTCGTGCGCCTCGTCGAGCCGGTCGAGGAGACGCAGAAGCACGGCCTTCTCGTTGAGCGCGCTCAGGCTGCGCAGGCTGCCGAGCTCATCAAGACGCTCGCCGGCAGCGCGCAGATCGACGCGTTCGCGCAGGGTGGTCGGATCGTATCCGAGGATGATGCTCAGGGTTCTGCTCCCGATCGGTGTCTCGCCACCAGACTACCCGCAGGAGCGGCTCAGCCCGGGCGTTTGGCCGTCTGCGCAGGAGTGAGCGGCACCTCGATGAGCCGGTCGTCGCCCGCGCGCGGCGATCCGCGACCGTCCGTATTGTTGGTCAGCAGCCAAATGCGGTCACCGACCGCGACCACATCGCGGAGCCGGCCGAAGTCGCCGTCGAAGAACGGAGCGACCGTCACCGGGGCCGCCCCGGCCTTCGGCCACGCCGTCCACAACCGCTGACCCCGCAACGCGGCGAGGAAGACGGTGTCGCCGACTACGGCCAGCCCGCTCGGGCTGGCCTGAGCTGTCGGCCACTGGTACACCGGATCGGTGTACTTCGGATCGCCGCCGATGCCCTCCACCTCCGGCCAGCCGTAGTTCGACCCGGCGCGGATGATGTTGAGCTCGTCCCAGGTGTTCTGGCCGAACTCGGACGCCCACATCGTGCCGCGTGCGTCCCAGCCGATCCCCTGCGGGTTGCGGTGGCCGTACGTCCACACCGGTGAGCCGGGGAACGGGTTGTCAGCCGGCACGCGGCCGTCCGGCGTGACGCGGAGGACCTTGCCGCCGAGCGACGACACATCTTGGGCGTTCGCCGGGTTCGACGCATCCCCGGCCGTGATGTACAGCATCCCGTCGGGACCGAAAGCGATGCGGCCGCCGTCGTGGTTGGCCGCCTTGGGGATGCCGGTGACGACGGGTGTCGGCGCGCCGATCCCGTAGCTGCCGGGGGCGCCGGTCAACGGCATCCGCACGACCCTATTGTCATCGGCCGTCGTCAGGTAGGCATACAGCTGCGTCGGCGCGGACCCGGACGGAACGGCCAGCCCGAGCAGGCCGCCCTCCCACAGGTGCACTACGCCGGGCACGGTGCCGACGTCGCGGAAGCCGCCGCCTTGCAGCCGTTCACGGACACGGCCCGCGTCCCGCTCGCTGATCAGCGCTGAGCCGCCGGCGAGCGGCACCACCGACCACGGCGCGTCCAGCCCGGTCTCGAGCACGGTCGGCTGCGTGCCCGGTTGCCACGGGATGGCGGGGACCGCCTGCGACGTGCCGGTCGGCCGCGGCGTCGAGGTCGGCGTGCGGGTGGCCGTCGGCTTCGGTGGCGGCGCCGAGCATGCCGCCAGAACCGCGACGGCCGCCGCCAGGGCGAGAAGCCCTGAGCGGCGGCCGGGACGGATCATCGTGGCCCGCGGTCGTCAGTCGACGACGCGGACGTCCTTCCAGAACGCGACGTAGTCGCTGTAGTCCTTGCCGACCCGGTCGAAGGAGCTCGGGTATGGCGTCGGGTAGCTCCAGGCGCGGTCCTGCAGCACCCCCTCATCCGACTTCACCGAGAAGTACTGGCACTCGCCCTTCCAGGGACAGGTGTACGGGGTGGCGCTCTCGACGAGGTACTCGGACTTCACGCTCGCGGGCGGGAAGTACCAGTTGCCCTCGATGCGGATGAGATCCTCCTGCGGGGCCTCGGCGATCACGGTGTCGTTCAGCACGGCTTTCATGTAAAACCTCCTGTCGATGCGAACGTACGCCGCGGCGGGATCATTCCGCGGCGAGCGCACCGCTCTGCCGGGAGCCTCGCAGCACGGTCACAGTCTCGGCGGACCCGAGGCGGCCGAGCCCCGCTATGTCGGCGCTGGAGACGCCGGCGGCGACGCGCTCCTGGCCGGAGACGGAGGCGGTGAGGAGGTGCGCCACCGCGCCGCGGAGGCCCGTGAACGCCGCACAGGCGGCTGCCGCCTCGGGCGACGAGTAGTCGATTCCGAGGGACGCGAGGGCGTCGACCACGGCGCCCGCCGCGAGCAGATCCTCCACCGCGAAGCGCGGGGAGCCGACGGCCGTCGTGCCGCCTGCCGCGACCACTGCGACCATGGCCCTCCGGCCGAGCCGGACCTGCTCGTCGAGGATCCAGCGAGCGGCGGCAGCGGCATCTGTCAGACCGGCCGAGAGCACGGCCCCGTCTCCGGGGAGGTCGTCCACCGGCGCCGCCACGTCAGCGAGCGCATCCACCCAGACGATCACATCCGCGTCTTCGGCGACGGCGCGCGCACCGTCGCTGCCCCAGTCGAAGCGCACCTGATACTTCGCCTGGCGATGGGCGGCGGGAGGCGTCGGCTCGGTCACCGAGCCATCGTAGTTCGCGAGCCGGTCCGCGACGGCCGGACCTCGCCCGGCGACGGCCGCATCTGCCGCCGGATGAGCTCGAAGTCGTGCCGCGTCAGCTCGATCAGCCCGCGCCGCAGCTGGTAGCCCCAGTCCGGGCGGTCCCGGGTGAAGTCGAGGGAGCCGAGCAACGGGCGGATGGGCGTCGCCACCGCGTCGTGGTCCCACTCGACGCGCCGCCGCCAGGGCTTGAAGTCGCCCGCGGGCCCGGTCATCGACGGACCCTGCGTCACCTGGAACACCTCGTCGTCGGCGACCCGGCCGACCGCGGTGAACTGCTTGAGCGGCTCGCCGTCGGGGGACGACGCACGCGGCGAGTAGTACACGAACCCATCCGCCGGTCCCATCCCGATCAGCGGCGCTCGTGCCCCGTGGTTGACCTGCGCGAAGCCGCCGGCGACGCCGCGGAGGACGTGGTCGAGCTGCACAACGCCCAGCCAGTAACGGATCGCCATGCTCCCGTTCTAGCGCACACCGCCGTCAGTCGTGTCGAAACGGGCCGCAGCGGTTCGACGTGTCTGTATCCGGACCAGCGTGCGACGCGGGTGTGCGAACCGGGCGTGTGACGAGAGGATGGGACCATGCGATTCGTGCTGATGGCACTCGGCGAGGAGGGCGAAGGTGGCGGCGCGCCGGCGACGGCGCCGCGAGCGGAGCTCGAGCGTTACGACGCCGAGCTGGTCCGGGCCGGCGTCCTGCTGGCGGCGGAGGCGCTCCGGCCGGCGGAGGAGGGCGCCTGCGTCCGCTTCGAGGGCGAGCAGCGCATCCTGAGCCGCCCGGCGGTCGGCGCACTGAGCCGCTTCTGGATGCTGGAGACGGCCGGCGAGGAGGAGGCTGTGGAGTGGGCGCGGAGGTTGCCGCTCACGTCGGGGACAGTGGAGGTGCGGCGCGTGACGGGCGACGAGGGCCGATGAACGAGGACGGCGCCGGAGAGGACGCGACGACCGAGACCCGGACTGCTCAGTCGGCGACGACGGAGACCCGGACGGAGGAGACCCGCCGGGCCGTCGAGTCGGTGTGGCGCATCGAGTCCGGCCGCCTCATCGCCGGGCTCGCCCGCTCCACCGGCGATATCGGCCTCGCCGAGGAGCTCGCCCAGGATGCGCTAGTCGCTGCCCTGGAGCAGTGGCCGGACGCGGGCATCCCGCGCAACCCGGGAGCGTGGCTGACCACCGTCGCCAAGCGTCGTGCGGTCGACGGCTGGCGCCGCCGTGAGCGACTGGACGACCGTTACGCCGCGATCGCCCACCATCTGGAACAGGAGCTCGGCGACGACGACCCCGCCCGCGCGGCGCAGGAGCCGATCGGTGACGACCTGCTGCGGCTGGTGTTCGTCGCCTGTCACCCCGTTCTGCCGCAGGCCGGGCGAGTCGCACTGACGCTGAAGCTTCTGGGCGGCCTGTCCACGGAGGAGATCGCCCGAGCGTTCCTGGTGCCGCCCGCCACGATGGCGCAGCGCATCGTCCGGGCGAAGCGCACGCTCAGCGCGGCCGGCGTGCCGTTCGAGGTCCCCGAGCGCGCCGAGTTCGCCGAGCGGCTGGCCTCCGTGCTCGAAGTCGTGTACCTGATCTTCAATGAGGGCTACTCGGCGACGGCCGGCGACGACTGGACGCGGCCCGACCTGTGCCGCGAGGCGCTGCGACTGGGCCGTGTGCTCGCCGAGTTGACGCCGCGCGAGCCGGAGGTGCACGGCCTGGTGGCGCTGATGGAGTTCCAGGCGTCCCGGCTCGGCGCGCGCACCGCGGCGGACGGGTCGCCCATCCTGCTGCAGGACCAGGACCGCGCGCGCTGGGACCGCATCCTGATCGGGCGCGGGGTTGCGGCACTGGAGCGCTCGGACGCGCTGCGGCTGAGCCGGCGGCCCCGGCTGAGCCGCGGGCCCTACGCACTGCAGGCGGCGATCGCGTCCTGCCACGCGACCGCAGCGACCCCGGAGGCGACGGACTGGGAGGAGATCGTCGCCCTGTACGGTGCGCTCGCCGAGTTGCGGCCCTCCGCGGTGGTCGAGCTGAACCGCGCGGTCGCCCTCTCGATGGCGTACGGCCCGGAGGCGGGGCTCGAGGTGGTCGACCAGCTGGCGGTCGACGGTGCGCTGGCGTCGTACCACCTGCTGCCGTCGGTGCGCGCCGACCTGCTGCTGCGGCTCGGCCGCACCGCGGAGGCACGGCTGGAACTCGAGCGCGCAGCGGCCATGACCGGCAACGCCCGAGAGCGCGAGCTGCTGCTGGCGCGTGCTCGGCAGGCGTGACGAGCCCCACATCCCAGCATCGCATCCACCCCATCCGGGGTGACACTGGGAGCATGCGTGTGCTCCTCAAGCTGATCCTCGACTGCGACCCCGACGCCGCCTGGCGCGCCCTGCAGAGCCCGACCGCGTTCCGTGAGGTCGCGATGCCGTGGCTCGACTTCCGCTCAGACGAACCGGCGGGCTTCCCGACCACGTGGGGCGCCGAGCATCGGGTGCGGGTGAAAGCCCTCGGCGCCTTCACCGTCGGGACGCAGGCCATCCGCCTCGACACCCTACGGTCGACCGACCCGCGGGAGCAGGGCACGCGCATCCTGCGCGACAGCGGCGGAGGGACCGGCGGGGTGCTCTCGGCGGTTCCCCGGCTCGACCACCGGATGGCGATCGCGCCCGACCCCGCCGGTCCGGACGAGAACGGACGGCTGCGGACGCTGTACCGCGACCAGCTGATCGTGCGCGCCGGGGCGCTGACACCGATCGCCTGGTACGGCTTCTGGGCGTTCTGGCAGTGGCGCGGCGTGCGCCTGCGCCGGCTCGCGCCCACCTGGGCCTACGATCCGGAGGTGCGGGAGCCGGAGGATGAGACGGCCTCGGTGGAGCGGACGGGAGCGGCGGAGAGATGAGCAACGACGAGCTGACAGGCACCGAGCAGGGGACGACGCACGCGGCCACCGCGGTGCAGACCGCCGACTGGCGGCGGCGGGTGTTCGCGCTGTACGCCTCCGTCCGCCGGCTGGCCGCCCACGATCCGGCCGAGGCGCACACCTACTGGGTCTCCTGCCGCAACGACCTGTTCTCGTCGCATCCTGCCTCGCCGCTGCTGCCTGAGGACCGGAGGACGTTCACCGGCCTGGCCGTCGTCCCGTACGACCCGGACTGGCGGTTCGAGCTCCCCATCCACCCCGCCGCCGAGGCGACGCGGATGGACGTGGAGACCGGCACCGACGGCGTCGTGCCGTTCGAGCTGCTCGGCACCGTGCGCGTCCCCCTCGCCGGGACACTCGACGTGTGGCGGCTGTCGTCGTACGGCGGCGGGCTGTTCGTCCCGGTGAAGGATGCGCTGGCCGGCCGCGCGGGCGGGACCTACGGCGGCGGGCGGTACCTGATCGACACGATCAAGGGCGCCGACCTGGGGCTGGACGCGGACGACGGCGAGGCGTCGCTCGTCCTCGACTTCAACTTCGCGTACAACCCGTCATGCGCGTACGACCCGGCGTGGGCGTGCCCGCTGGCCCAGGCCGGCAACACGCTCGCCGTCGAGATCCCGGTCGGCGAGCGCTACGCCGGGGAATGAGCGGCAGACCCGCCGCCTGACTGCCGCCCCTTCCGTCCTCAGCGCGTGACGAGCGTGAGGCGCTGCGTCGGGCGGGTCATCGCGACGTAGAGGGATGCGGCCCCGCGCGGCGACTCCGCGGCGAGCCCATCCGGGTCGGCGAGCACGACCGCGTCGAACTCGAGACCCTTCGCCTCGTAACCGGTCAGCACGGCGATCGGGCGACTGAGTCCGGCGGCGCCGCGGCCGGCCGCATCCCCGAACCGCTCCCGCATCGCCGCGGCGACGGCCGGCAGGTCGGACGCGGTGGTGATCACCGCGAGCGTTCCTCCGTCGTCGATGCCGCGATCGTGGGCGACCGCGTCGGCGACGGCGGTCGCGAGCGCTTCCGGCGCGGTCCGCTCAGCGAGTCCGGGCACCGTCTGCTCGGCGCTCGCGGCCGCCACCCGGCGGATCGGCCAGTCGCCTTCGCGCACCGCACGCGTCGGCGTGATCGGCAGTCCCGCGCCGACGGCGATCCGTTCGGCCTCGCGCGTGATCTGGGCGGGAGTGCGGTAGTTGACGGTCAGCTCCTCCAGCCGCCAGGCGTCCTTGAACACCGGGGTCAGTGCATCCTGCCAGCTGGTCGCTCCGGCCGCCGACGCCACCTGGGCGATGTCGCCGACGATCGTGAACGACTTCATCGGACAGCGGCGGACCAGCACCCGCCACTGCATCGGGGAGAGCTCCTGCGCTTCGTCCACGACCACGTGGCCGTAGGTCCAGTTGCGGTCGGCGGCCGCACGCTCCGCGGTGGTGCCGCGCTCGACCTGCTCCGCGAATCCGTCCGCCAGCTGCTCGGCGCTGACCAGGCCCTGCACACCCATGTTGCGGATGGCCGCACGCGCGTTCTCGAGGTCGCACTTGCGCTGCCGCTCCCGGTCCCGGTCCGCCGGGTCCGGGCGTCCGGGGAAGTCGCCCAGCAGCTCCGCCGCCTCGTCGAGCAGCGGGACATCCGACACCGTGAAGGGCGCGGTCCGCTCCCGCAGCAGCGCCTCCCGCTCCTGCGCGGACCAGCGCGGCGTCAGCTCGGCGAGCCACGCCGGGCGGGCGAAGAGGTCCTGCAGCAGCTTCTGCGGGGTGAGCGGCAACCACGCGGTGTTCAGGAGGACGCGGACGTCGTAGGAGGTGCGGAGGTCCTCGCGCAGCACCTTCAGGTCGGCGTCGTCGATGGTCGAACCGGAGGCACGCAGCAGGGCGGCCAGCTGCTCGGTGAGCTCGGACAGCGCGCTCTTGACGAATGTCACACGGGCGACGTTGTGCGGCTTGCCGGTGCGCTGCGCCTTGACGATGGCCCGGTGGACGAGCTCCGGCTCCACCACCAGCCGCTCGTTCTCGACGACGATGGTCTGCGCGTCGGCCGGCGCCTTCTGCCGCGACTTCACTGCGCGCGACAGCAGCCGCGCCATCTGCGCGGAGCCCTTCAGGACAGCAGCCTCCGGCGCATCCTCGGTCGTCGCCTCCACACCGGGGAAGAGCTCGCCGAGGCTCGACATGACCACGCCGGTCTCGCCCAGCGACGGCAACACCGCCTCGATGTAGCGCAGGAAGGCGGTCGACGGTCCGACCACCAGCACGCCGGAGGCGCTCAGGCGCTGCCTGTTCGCGTACAGCAGGTAGGCGGCGCGATGCAGCGCGACCGCCGTCTTGCCCGTGCCAGGACCGCCCTGCACGACCAGCGCCCCGCGCAGGTCGGAGCGGATGATGCGGTCCTGCTCCGCCTGGATGGTCGCGACGATGTCGTGCATCCGGCCGGTGCGCTGAGCCGTCAGCGCGGCGAGGAGAGCGCCCTCGCCCTGCACCTGCTCGCCCGTGCCCTCGCCGTCGAGGAGGGCCTCGTCGAACACCTCGTCGTCGATCCGCGTCACGGTCCGGCCCGACATGGTCAGGTGGCGGCGGGCGCGGACGCCCATCCGCTCGCTCGCGGTGGCCTGGTAGAAGGCCCCCGCTTGCTGCGCGCGCCAGTCGACCAGCAGCGAGCGCTGGTCCTCGTCGCGGAGACCGACACGGCCGATGTAGCGGTGATCGGAGCCGTCGACCGCCTCCTCCAGCAGCAAACGGCCGAAGACGAGCCGCGCATCCACATCGCGGAGCTGGGTCAGCTGGTCCTCGTAGAGACGGGCGAACGCGTCCCGCTCACTCCGTGCCTGGTGGTTGCTGCCGACGCTGTCGCGGCGCACGCGAGCGAGCCGTTCCTCGGTCTCGGCGCGCACCTGATCCAGCCGCTCATACAGCCCCGAGACCACGGCGCGTTCGCGATCGAGCTCCGATTCCAGCACGCCCATGGCCACCTCTCGTTTCCGGGCCGAAAGTCTACGACCTCCGGATGGACATGCGCTGCCAGCATTCGTTCGGCCGTATGCATTAGGGTGAAGGAAGCGGGCCGAGTTGCCCGCTGCGTCGTAGAACGCTTCGCGCTGCGCAGGGCCACGCCCCGCACGCTTCTCTTCATACGGCGAACGATCGCTCCGATTTGGTGCGCTCGCCACCCGATCCGCCGCGGCACGACGCCCTCCGGATCCGTTGCCGGAAAGGCACAACCCCATGACTTCCACCTTCGCCCAGCTGGGCGTACCCGCCCCGCTCGTCGCCGTCCTCGCGGCCGACGGCAAGACCGACGCGTTCCCCATCCAGGAGGACACGCTCCCCGACGCCCTGGCCGGCAAAGACGTGCTCGGCCGCGGCAAGACGGGCTCGGGCAAGACCATCGCCTTCGCCCTGCCGCTCGTCGCGCGCCTCGGCACCGTGCTCGCCGGCGGCCGTCGCCGCCCTGGGCGCCCGCTGGCCCTCGTGCTCGCGCCGACCCGCGAGCTGGCGACACAGATCGCGGCGACCTTCCGTCCGCTCGCCGACGCCTACTCGATGCGCGTCTCCACCGTCTTCGGCGGCGTCTCGCAGAACAAGCAGGTCGCTGAGCTGAAGGCCGGCGTCGACGTCCTCGTCGCCTGCCCTGGCCGCCTGGAAGACCTGATGAAGCAGGGCTTCGTCAACCTCGACGCCGTCGAGATCACCGTGCTCGACGAGGCCGACCACATGGCCGACCTCGGCTTCCTTCCGGTCGTCACGCGCATCCTCTCGGCCACCCCGGCCGACGGTCAGCGCCTGCTGTTCTCGGCCACGCTCGACAACGGCGTGGACAAGCTGGTCAAGCGGTTCCTGCACTCCCCCGTGCTGCACTCCGTCGACGACGAGAACAGCCCGGTCGAGCAGATGACCCACCACGTGCTCCAGGTCGACGGTCAGGACGACAAGAAGGACCTCGTCGAGGCACTCGCGTCCGGCACCGGCCGCCGCATCCTCTTCACGCGCACCAAGCACCAGGCCAAGAAGCTGGCCAAGCAGCTCACCGCGTCCGGAATCCCGGCCGTCGACCTGCACGGCAACCTGGCGCAGGGCGCCCGCGACCGCAACCTCGCGGCGTTCGGTGACGGCAGCGTGAAGGTGCTCGTCGCGACGGACGTCGCCGCGCGCGGCGTCCACGTCGACAACGTCGAGCTCGTCGTGCACGTCGACCCGCCGGCGGAGCACAAGGCGTACCTGCACCGCTCTGGGCGCACCGCCCGCGCCGGCAGCGCCGGTGACGTCGTCACCGTGATGCTCTCGTCGCAGGCCGAAGATGTTCGGACGCTGCTGCGCAAGGCCGCGATCGCGGCCACGCCGCAGCGGGTCACCGCCACGTCGCAGGCGGTCACCACGCTCGTCGGCCAGGTCGCCGCGCGCGTGACGCCGGCGCCGGTCGCCGTGCAGACGGGCGGCGGTGCCTCGCAGGGCGCGAACGCCCAACGCAAGCGGGCGCGTCGCGCCGGCGGGACCGGAGCCGCAGGGGCGCCCCAGGGCGGCCGCGAGGGTCAGGGCGGTCGCGGCGCTCGCGACGGCCAGGGCGGTCGCGGCGGTCAGGGCGGCGGCTCGGGTCGCGGCGCTACCGGCGGCGGCTCGGCTGCAACGGCAGGTGCTGGCGCAGGCGGCGGCTCGCGTCGTCGCGGCCCGGGTCCCGCAACCGCTCAGGCGGGTTCCGCCGTGCGCGGCTCCGGCCAGGGCCGCACCGGCGGCCAGCCGACCGCGGGCCGCGCCGGCGGCGCCTCGCGCCCGGCCGGCGCACGCAC
>NZ_JBFRGV010000004.1:0-328661 GCF_052115525.1 Leifsonia sp. 2MCAF36
CAGCGGCAGCGGACCGGACGCGCCGCGCGGAGGGCGGGCGCGGCGGGCGGCGGGCGGAGGGCGGGCGCGGCGGGCGGCGAGCGGCGCGGCGCGCCGGGCGTCAGTGGGTGAACGAGCTGGCCTGCACCTCTCCCGGCATCGGGCTCTCCAGCCGGTCGAGGTAGTCGACGGCCTCCCGGATGTCCACCACGAGCGACTCGGCCAGGTTGCGGCTGAGGCCGTTGCGCACGACGATCCGTTGCACGGTCAGGTCGGCAAGGTTGTCCGGCATCGGGTACGCCGGGATGAGCCAGCCCTTGAGGCGGAGACGCTCGGACAGGTGGTACAGCGTCCAGTTGTCGGTGTGCCCCTTCTTCAGCTGCCAGGCGAAGACGGGGATGTCGGAGCCGTCGTTCCACAGTTCGAAAGCGGGCATCTTGGCGATCTCACTCGAGAGGTACAGCGCCACATCCTGAGACGCCTTCTGCACGCGGTAGTAGCCGTCCCATCCCAGCCGGAGGAACAGGTAGTATTGCAGCAGCACCTGGGCTCCGGGACGCGAGAAGTTGAGGGCGAAGCTCGGCATGTGGCCCCCGAGGTAGGTGACGTCGAAGACGAGGTCTGCCGGGAGGTCGGCCGCCGTCCGCCAGACCACCCAGCCGAGGCCGGGGTACACCAGGCCGTACTTGTGGGCAGAGGTGCTGATCGAGACGACGCGGTCGACCCGGAAGTCCCAGGCGAGGCTCTTCTGCAGGAAGGGCGCGATCATCCCACCTGAAGCGCCGTCGACGTGGATCTTCACGTCCAGCCCGGAGTCCGCCTGAATGCGGTCCAGCGCAGCGGAGATCTGCTCGACCGGCTCGTACATGCCGGTGTAGGTGACGCCCATGATCGCGACGACACCGATCGTGTTCTCGTCCACATACTTCTCGAGGTCGTGCCCGTCGAGCACCTTGTGCTCGTCACTGATGGGAACGTAGCGAGCCTCCACATCCCAGTAGTTGCAGAACTTCTCCCAGCACACCTGGACGGCGCTCGACATCACCAGGTTAGGCTTGTCGGTCGGCTTGCCCGCGGCCCGGCGGGCCTGCTGCCACCGGCGCTTCAGCGCGAGGCCGCCGAGCATGCACGCCTCCGAGGAGCCGATCGTCGAGGTGCCGATCGCGAGCTCCGGGTCGGGTGCGTTCCAGAGGCCGGCGACGATCTTCCAGCATCGTGTCTCGATCGCGGCGGTCTGCGGGTACTCGTCCTTGTCGACCATGTTCTTGTCGGCCGACTCGGCGTACAGGCGGGCGGCGTGGTCGTCCATCCAGGTGCCGACGAAGGTCGCCAGGTTGAGGCGCGCGTTCCCGTCGAGCATCGACTCGTCGTGCACGATCTGATACGCCGTCTCCGGAAGGGACTCGCCGTCCGGGATGCGGTCGATCGGAAAGTCGCTGTCCTCCCCCGGGCGGGCGAAGATCGGGTTGAGCTGGGTCCGGTCGCTGATTCCGGTGTATGCGTTGGTGGGCGGCTGGGCGGCCGACGACCGCTCCTTCGACTCTGCAGTGGTCATTGCTTCACTCCTCCGACGGCACGCGAATCCGCCGCGCCGGCCGTGCCGTGGCAGGGCGTGGCACGGCACACGCTAATGAGGCGACGATGCGCCGCACAAGACACCGAACCGGGTCAGGAGCCGGAGCGCTTCAGTGTCCCGATGGTGCTGCCCGCCTTGTCGAGGATGGTCATCGTGCTCCCGGAGGCCTTCCCCGTCGCGGCCTTGCTCAGCCACGTGTCCACGCCCTCGCACGCCATCAGGGTGGATGCGATCGCACCGAACGTGATCTGGTCGCCGTCGATCTGGCCCTGGCCGCTGAGGCGGTTGCAGCCGTCTGTGCCGGAGAACGTGCCGTCGTTCTGGATGTCGAGGTTCGGCTGGCCGGACGACGTGGAGCCCCAGCGGCCGACGACGGCCGCGCCGCTCGGGGTGCCCGCGCAGCCGGCGAGCAGAAGGGTCGCCGCCACGATGGCGACGGCGGCCAGGTGGATTCGGCGGTGCTGCAGCATGTGCCCTCCCGGTTGTTGGCTCGAAGGGTAGCGCCCGAGCGTGGCGCCGCGACAGAGGGTGCTTGCGTCGGAGATGCGGCCGCGCGGTCGGCGGGTGCTTGCGTCGGAGATGCGGCCGCGCGGTCGGCGGGTGCTTGCGTCGGAGATGCGGCCGCTCCGCGCGGAGAATCGGTCGCGAGAGGGACGGAATCTCCGACGTACCGCGGCGCGTCGGAAATTTGGAGCGCTCTCCGCCGACGCAAGCCCCTCCGCGCGCCGGCGGGTGCCTGCGCCGGAGATGCGGCCGCTCCCGGCGGAGAATCGGGCACGACGCGGGCGGAAACTCCGACGCACCGCGGTGCGTCGGAGTTAGGAGCGCTCTCCACCTACGCAGTGCTTGGGCAGGCAGCGGGACGCGCGGGAAACGGACGCGCGGTGGGCGGCAGCCGCCTCCACATGCCCCGCAATCGCAGGCACCGCCGTCACGGGCCCGCGGTCACAAGCCCCGCCGTCCACAGCCCCCGCAGTCACCGCGCCGCCGTCCACAGCCCCCGCAGTCACCGCGCCGCCGTCCACAGCCCCCGCAGTCACCGCGCCGCCGTCACCAGCCCCGCCGTCACACCACCGGCGTCACTCCGCCGGCGCCAGCACCTCGTCCACGATCGCCAGCAGCTCCGGCCGGGCCAGGATGCGGAAGTGACCGCCGACGTCGAGCTCGATGTTGCGCGCACCCTCGAGACGGCTGCCTTCCGGGATGTGCGGGTCGAACCATCCCCACACCGACACGATCTGCGCGTTGACGGCGCGGTTCAGCGCCAGGCGCACCAGCCCCGGCGTGTTCGGCACCAGTGGCCGGAGGCTCGGCAGCGGGACCAGCCTCGCCAGCGACGAACCCGCGTACGGCGTGCTCACCGTGACCGCGCTCCGGATGCGCGCGCCCGAGTCCGGCAGGCCCATCAGGTACTTGGCGACCAGGCCGCCCTTGCTGTGCGCGACGATGACCACACCGGTGAGGTCGTGCTCGTCGAGGTGCCGGGTGACGAGCCCAGCGGCCTCCGCCACTGACATCCGGTTGCGCTCCAGCGCCGTGACGACGTGCACCGGGTGACCGGACCCGTGGATGTGCTGGGCCAGCGGGCGGAGGAAACGCCAGGTCTCGAAGATTCCGGGGATCAGGACGACCGGCGCGCGGTCGCCTCCGCCGTCGACGAGCGTCTCCGGCGTGCTGCGGTCGAACGCCGCGCGCAGCTGGTGGCGGCCCGCGTAGAGGTAGTCGAGCACGACGACGCCGGCCCGCCTCAGCAGCGTCCGCCTCACCGACGGACCCTCGCCACGTCGGCGATCAGAGCGGCGGTCCGCCACGGCGCTCCGTGCATCACCAGGTGGGCGGCGCCGGGCACGACGGCCGCCTGGCCGCTGGAGCGTTCGCCGAGCTGCGCCACCCAGTCGTCGCGGGCGATCGGGTCGCGGCCGCCACGGACCACGACGACCGGGACGCGCGTCTCTTCGAGCTCCCGTTCGGTGCGGAAGGTCAGCATCGCGGGCAGCGTCGCCAGGTACCAGCGGACCCCACAGTGCAGGTAGTCGCCGATGACCAGGCGGTTGCCGCGCGCATCCTCGCGGAAGATGTCGATGCCGAGCAGGACACCGGCTTTGAGCGCGTTGCGGTCCTGCGGGGCCATGACCGGACCGAGCAGCGCGAGCCCGCGGACCAGGTCCGGCCGGCGAGCAGCGAGGCAGACGGCGATCTGGGTGCCCATCGAGTGGCCGACGATGACGGCGTCCGCGATGCCGAGCCGATCCAGCGTCCTGGCCACGGAGTCGGCGAACTCCTCGATCGAGAGGCCCAGCCGCGGCCGAATCGGCTTGGCGGTGCCGAAGCCGGGCAGGTCGACGGCGACCACGCGGCCCTCCTCGGCGAGCGCCGGCACCAGCCGCTCGAAGTACCGGGAGCTGACGCCGATGCCGTGCACCAGGACGAACACCGGCCGGGAGCCGGAGCCCGCTCCTGCGTCCGCTCCCGTGTCGACCGTCACGACGGCATCCAGCAGCGGCGAGGGCCTTCGGTCGTCGGTCACGCCCCCACGGTATCCCGGTTCACACCGAACCATCGAAGTCGGCCGCATCGACCGCCGGCCGGTTGAAAACGCGTCGGTAAGGGGTAGCTGTGGAGAAGTACTAGCCCCACCGGCAGCGGAAGGAGTACCACAGGATCATGCCCGCATCACAGGAGCTCCCCTCCACCCTCGAGCGGTCGGAGAAGCACGCACAGGCCCTCTGGTCGAAAGCCCACGATTCCGCGGTCAAAGAGTACGGCGAAGGCGAACGTGCCCACCGGACCGCGTTCTCGGCACTCAAGAACGAGTACGAGAAGGTCGGCGACCACTGGGAGCGCAAGGCGAAGAACGGCCCGTCGGACCGCAAGGCCGCGGGCGGCCGGGACACCGACGCGCCGACGGAGGAGGGGGTCGACGCGAACGCCTCGAAGGCGCACCTGCTCGACATCGCCAAGCGGCTCGACATCTCCGGCCGCACCCGCATGACCAAGGACGAACTGGTCGACGAGATCAAGCGTGCGAACCGCCGGGAGACGGCCGCCAAACGAAAGAAGAGCTGACCATGGGCGATGTGATCGCGTTCATCCTGTGCTTCCTGCTGTTCCTGGTCGGGATCTTCCTACTGGGCCTCGCCGATACGCTGCCGGCATTCCAGGGCCTGGTCTTCTTCGGCGGGATCCTCTGCATCGCGCTGTCGTTCGGCATCCCGGTCCACGTGCTGGGGCACGCGGAGTGACCCCAGCGCAGCGCACCGCCGATTGTCAGCAGCCCCGGATAGCGTGACGTGATGGCCGATTTCACGAGGCTGCGCAGTCGCACCTCCGATCCGGCTGAAGCAGATGCACTGCTCGCCGCTTCCGGCGGGCGTTTCGCGTTCGCGTCCGAACCGGACGCCGGCTTCGTGTTCGACGTCGATCAGATCGGCGACCCCTCGTTCTCGGTGGGACGCTATTCGATCGGCGGCGAGTGGGAGACCTCGGGCGAGTTCGACGACCTGTGCATCGTCAACGTCGTCAGCGGCTCCTACGGCTGGGAGATCGACGGCGAGCGCGGCAACGGCACCCGGGCGCCGTTCCTCATCCGGCCCGGCCACGACTTCGCCTGCGAGGCCGAGGGAACGGTCATCGTCAACGTGTTCCTCTCGCCGAGGGCGCTTCAGGATGTTGCGCGCATCACCTACGGGGACGAAGACCTGGCCGTGGTGTTCGATTCCCCCACCCCGATCGGCAAGCGCCACTCGGAGTACATGCTGACCGCGGCCACGGTGGCGGCGGAGTACATGGAGTCGGGCACGTTCCGGCATCCGCTGGTCCGGGCCAGCCTGTTCCACACGCTGTCGCTGGCCGCGTTGCAGTGCTTCCCGCTCTCCGCGGACCCGCAGGAGCGACGGCTCACCCCGGCGGGCCAGCTGGACCGGTTCCGGCGCGGCGTGCGCTTCATCGAAGACCACGCCTCGCTCGCCATCACCGTCGCGGACATCGTCGAGGCGGCGGGGGCAACGGCTGCACAGCTCGACGCGGCCTTCCGCACGCACGCGTCGACGACCGCGGGCGGGTACCTCCAGCGGGTGCGGCTGGCGGCCGCCCACACCGACCTCGCCGTCTCGGACCCCGCGACGACCGACCTCGCCGAGCTCGCTGCACGCTGGGGCTTCGCCGACCTCGACCGGTTCTCGCGCCGCTACCTCGACGCGTACGGAGAGTCGCCGGCCCGCACGCTGGCGCGCTGAGGCAACCCCTCCACGACATCCCGAAGCCGGTGTACCGCTGGGGGCATGGATCACAACGAAGCCCCCGTGCTGGATGCGTTGGCCGACTACCACCGCCTCGACCGTTACGGGTTCACGCCGCCGGGCCACCGCCAGGGGCGGGGCGCCGACGAGCGCGTCAACGCGGTGCTGGGCGGCGCTCTGCGGGAGGACGTACTCGCCACGGCCGGGCTGGACGACCGGAAGTCGTCCAATGGTTACCTGTCGAAGGCGGAGGCGCTGCTGGCGGATGCGGTCGGCGCCGACCGGGCCTTCTTCTCCACTTGCGGCAGCTCGCTATCCGTCAAGGCCGCCATTCTGGCCGTCACCCGCGGCAACGGCGATCTGATCATCGGTCGCGATGCGCACAAGTCCACCGTCGCCGGCCTCGTGCTGTCCGGCCTCCAGCCGCGCTGGGTGCCGCCGCGCTACGACGAGGACCAGCACATCGCTCACCCGCCGGGACCGGAGGAGTACGAGCGGATGTGGCAGCGCTATCCCGACGCCTCGGCCGCTGTTGTCACCAGTCCGACGCCGTACGGCACCTGCGCCGACCTGCAGGCCATCGTGGAGGTGTGCCATTCGCGCGGCAAGCCGATCATCGTGGACGAGGCCTGGGGCGCCCACCTGCCGTTCCACAACGACCTGCCGACCTGGGCGATGGATGCGGGCGCCGACATCTGCGTGGTCAGCGTCCACAAGATGGGGATCGGCTTCGAGCAGGGGTCGGTCTACCACCTGCAGGGCTCGCTGGTCGATCCGGTCCGCCTCACGCAGTGCGCCGACGTGCTGGCGACGACGAGCTCCAACGTGCTGCTCTACGCGGCGATCGACGGCTGGCGCCGGCAGATGGTGCAGAACGGCACGCAGCTGCTGGGGGATGCGCTGGCCCTGACCCAGCGCACCCGCGACGCGATCGAGGAGATCTCGGGGCTGCACGTGCTGAAGGACGAACTGATCTCCGAAGAGGCATCGCACGAACTCGACCCGATGCACATCCTGATCGACGTGAATGAGCTGGGCATCTCCGGTTACCAGGTCGCCGATTGGCTGCGCGCGGAGCACCGCCTCGACGTCGGGATCAACGACCACCGGCGCATCGAGGCGGTCATCTCGATCGCCGACGACGACGAGACGACCGCCCGGCTGCTGACGGCGCTGAAGAAGCTGCCCGCCGCGGCGAAGGGGATGCCGGAACCGACGCCGGTGTCGCTGCCGTCGAGTGCGGACCTCGAGCCGGTGATGGCCATGCTCCCGCGGGATGGGTTCTTCGGTCCGGTCGAGACGGTGCCCGCCGCCGAGGCCGCCGGCCGAGTCGCCGCCGAGCAGGTCACGCCCTACCCGCCCGGGATCCCGGCGCTGCTGCCCGGCGAGGTCATCAACGACGCGATCGTCGACTACCTGCGCAGCGGTCTCGCGGCCGGGATGGTCATCCCCGACGCGGCAGACCCGAGCCTCGAGACGTTCCGAGTGGCCCGCAGTCTGCCGCACGAGGGGTGACCGTCACTCCTTGTTGAGCGGGAGCTGCACGGATATGGATCGTCCTACGACTCTTGTTCGACCTGCTCGTGGATGGCTCGGAGGGCTTCAGCCGCATGCCGAGGGCGTCGCCCAGCGCCAGACCTGCGATGCGGCGAGTGACCTGATCCGTGCGGTGTCCCTCACAGCGGCGCCAGGAGCGCTCCGCGGAGGCGCTCGCTCAGGTCTGGCGGTACCTCCACGGCGACCGCCAGGGCCTGGATGGCGCGGCTGAAGTAGTTGCGAACCGCGGCGGCGAGCGTGATGTCCACGATCTCGCGGTCGCTGAACCCGAGCTCGCGGAGGCGCATGCTGTCGGCGTCGCTCATGTGCACGGAGTCCAGGCTCACCCGCTCGGCGTACTCCATCATCGCAACTTCCGCCTCGCTCAACTGGGCGTGATGGTAGTCGCGCGCGATGCGCTCCAGCTCGGTCTCGTCCATGAGTGCGAGGGTTTTGTGTCCGTGCGCCAGGCGGCAGTGCTCGGAGTGGAGCGCCTGGGCGGCCGCGAGCGTCACGAGCTCGTAGCGGCGCTTGCCGAGCTGCGCGACGATGGCCTTCACGAGGGCCTCGAATGCGCGGTACGCCTCCGGGTTCACGCTCATCACGCGCGTGTATTCGGCCGCGTAGCCGAGGTCGGCGATGTCCTTTGCGTAGATGTCGGCGATGTCGCCGGTCGCTTCGGACGGGTCAGGGGTCTGGATGATGGACACGGTTGTCTCCTCGCGTGCGGTGCTCCCCATTCTCGCGCTGCCTACGCTCCGCGGCCACGGGACCGTGGTCTCACGCGTCTCGACAGGGAGGGGAAGCAGTACCAGGACATAGGCTGGCTGGCATGGGACCTGAGCGCGCGACCACGCTTCAGGATGTCGCCGACCGCGCCGGTGTATCCCGCGCCACTGCCTCCCAGGCCCTCGCCGGGAAGGGCCGGATGTCGCCGGAGACCCGCCAGCGGGTGCGGGACGCCGCGGAGGAGCTCGCCTACACGGTCAACCGCGTCGCCCGAGGTCTGCGCACCTCACGCACGGGCGTCGTCGGGCTGTGCCTGCCGGACCAGACGCTGAGCTTCCGGTACTACATGGACGTCGCGTACGGCGCGGTCGAGCGGGCCCAGGAGTCGGGGATGCTCGTCACGCTGCTGCCGCCGGCCTTCGACGGCCCGGTCGCGACCGAACAGCTGGACGGCTACCTCACCATCGACCCGGTCGACGGCGACCCACTGGTGAGTCGGCTGCTGGCGGGCCGCAAGCCCGTCATCAGCGGCGAGCATGCGCCCGAAGGCCTGCCCGCGCCCTGGGCGGTCGTGCACGGCGACCACAACAGGGCGATGCGGTTGCTCCTCGACCACGTCCGGGAGCGCGGCAGCCGCCGGCCCGCGGTCATGCTGCCCGACCCGTCGATGGCTTGGGGGCGGGAGATGGCCGCCGGCTACCACGAGTGGTGCGCCGAGCACGGGGTCGAGCCGCAGGAACTGCTGGGCTGGTTCGACACATCCATCGATCGGGTGCGTGAGCTGCTCGACGAGCTCTTCGCGCAGCCGGAGCACCCGGACTCCGTCATCACGGCGCCCGAGGGGATGGCCATCGTCGCCATGGACGCGATCCGCGGAGCAGGACTGGTGCCGGGGGTGGATGTGCTGGTCGCCAGCTACGTGGACTCGGACGCGCTCGCCGTGCACCAGCCGACCGTGACCTCCCTCGACCTCCACCCGCGCGAGATGGGCCGCCGCTGCATGGACGAGCTGGTGCGTGCGCTGGACGGCGGCGCGGCCGGTCGCAGTGTCGAGGTCCCGATCGACCTCATCGTGCGGAGTTCGACCGCAGGCTGAGGGCGGACCGGTCCCATGAAAAAATCGATTAGGCATCTTGCTTTTCGCGTGCCTAATCGATTAGCCTCCCTCCAAGCAATCGTCCCGCCGGTCGGCAAGACGATGCGTTCTGCGAAGGAGCCGAGCACGATGGATGTCACGACCGACGACAAGAGTCAGCTACCACCGCGAGCGCCCGCAGACCGCGAGGCCTCGGCCACCGGCCTGCGCAAGAACGCCCTCGGCACGGGCAGCATCGTGTTCGTCGTCATCTCCGCGGCCGCACCGCTGACGATCGTGGCCGGGATCGCGCCGCTCGCCATCCTGATCGGCGGGATCGGCGCTCCGCTGATCTACACACTCGCGGGCGTGGTGCTCGGCATTTTCGCCATCGCCTTCATGGCGATGACCCGCTACGTCAAGGCGCTCGGCGGCTTCTACACCTACATCAGCGAGTCGCTGGGCAAGGCGGTGGGCCTCGGCTCCTCCTTCGTGGCGCTGTTCTCCTACAACGCTCTGCAGATCGGACTGTACGGACTGCTGGGCGCTCAAGGTCACGACCTGCTGAAGAACGAGTTCGGGATCGATGTGCCCTGGTGGGTCATCGCACTGGTCGGCATCCTCGCCGTCTTCGCCGTCGCGTACCGCGGCGTCGACGTGGGCGCGAAGGTGCTCGGCGTGCTGCTCTCCCTCGAAGCGCTGATCCTCGTCATCTTCGCCATCGCGGTGCTCGTGCGCGGCGGAGCGCAGGGCATCACCTTCGGAACGTTCAGCCCGGACGCCCTCCTCAACCCCGGCCTGTTCGCCGTCGTCGGTATCGGATTCGCCGCCTTCATGGGCTTCGAGTCGACCGCGCTGTACCGCGAGGAGGCCCGGCAGCCCGAGAAGACCATCCCGCGCGCCACCTACATCTCGGTCGCCTTCATGGCCGTGTTCTACGGCTTCATCGTCTGGGCCATCGTCGTGGCCCTCGGCGAGTCGCACGCGCAGGAGGCCGCGGCGAAGAACACGGCCGGGTTGGTGTTCCAGCTGGCCGGCCGCTACCTGGGGCCGTGGGCGGAGCTGACGATGTACCTGCTGATCATCACCAGCGTGTACGCCAGCCAGCTGGCCTTCCACAACGCGATCAACCGCTACACGTTCTCGCTCGCACGCGACGGCGTGCTCCCCGCCCGCCTGCACCGGGTCAACCGGTTCGGTTCGCCGGCGGTCTCCGGGGCGGTGCAGACGCTGCTCGCGCTCGTCGTCGTCGGGTTCTTCGCCGCGATCGGAGGCGACCCGTACCTGCAACTGCTGCTGTGGGTGAACAGCCCCGGTGTGCTCGGGATCATCGGCCTCCAGGTCATCACCTGCGCGGCTGTCGTCGTGTTCTTCGTGCGCAACCGGAGCCTGCCGCGACACTGGTACACCATCCCCGCGGCGGTCCTGTCGGGCCTCCTCATGCTCGGTGCCCTCTACCTCCTCTGCGTGAACCTCGACCTGCTCACCTCGGGCGGTCCGGTGGTGAACGCGCTGGTGCTCGCGTCGGTGTCCCTCGTCTTCGTCCTCGGTGTGGTGCTCGCCATCGTCTGGAAGCGCACCCGACCGTCCGTCTACCGCCGCATCGGAGGCGCAGAATGACCATCGACCTGCTGCTGGCCGCGGGCACCGTCCTGACACCGGAGGCGATCGCCGCAGGCGGATCCTCCGGACCGACTGCCGTCGCCATACGCGACGGCCGGATCGCGGGCGTCGCGCCCGCCGACAGCGCGACGGCGTCCGCATGGCAGGACGAAGCCGCCCTGGTGCTCGACCTGGGCGACGCCACGATCACCGCCGGATTCGTCGACGCGCACATCCACCCGGTCATGGGGCTGATCTTGACGCGGGGCCTCGACCTGTCCGGGATCACCACGGCGAGCGGGGTTCGGGATGCGCTCACCGAATACCTCACGACACGTCCGGACGACGAAGAGTGGACGCTCGCCTGGGGACTCGACCCGGTCGTCTTCGGCGACGGCGTCGTCGGCAACCACCTGCTCGACGGTGTGACCGGCGGACGCAAGGTGTTCATCACCCTGTTCGACGGGCACTCGGCTGTGGCTTCCCGTGCGGCGCTCGAGGCGGCAGGGGTGCGGGGCGACGAGACGTTCCCGGCCGGTTCGGCTGTCGGCGTGGATGCCGGCGGACGCCCGACGGGTCTGCTCAATGAGTTCGCCGCCCAGCAGCTCGTGCTCGCGCACATCCCGGACCCGACGTTCGACGACCGCGTCGAGCAGCTGGGCGCGCTGCTCGACGGGATGGCGGCCACCGGGATCGTCGCCGGCCAGATGCTCGACCTGATGGCGACCGACTCGTTCGACCTGCTGGACGAGCTGGAGAGGCGGCGGGACCTCCCCATCCGGCTCCGCATTTCGCCGTCGGTCTTCCCCGGGTTCACCGACGACGACCTGGAGCGGCAGCTGGCGTACCAGGAGCTCGCCGGGCGCCGCTGGTATGTCCGAGGCGTGAAGCTCATGATCGACGGGACCATCGACAACGGCACGGCCTGGCTGTTCGAGCCGGACAGCCACGGCGACTCCACGAAGTCGGTCTGGCTGAACACGGACGAGTACCGCCGGGCGGTGCGGTTCTTCCACGAGCACGGCATCCCGACGACCACGCACGCCATCGGCGACAAGGGCATCGCGTTCGTCGCGGAGACGCTCGGGGCCCTCGATCCCGGTCCGCAGCCGGTTCAGCACCGGATCGAGCACATCGAGACGCTGCCCGACGAGGTGCTCGACGCCATCGTCTCCGCAGGCGCGGCGGCCAGCATGCAGCCCACCCACTGCACGCTCTACACGCGCGCCGACCACACCGACAACTGGTCCCGGCGCCTCGGCGATGAGCGGGCCGACCGTGGATGGCGCACCCGCGACCTGAAAGACCGGGGCGTCATCCTCACCCTCGGCTCCGACTGGCCGATCGCCCCCTACGACCCTCGGGAGATCGTCGCGGCCGCACAGCTCCGGCGGCCGGCCGGCCAGGAGGCCGTCGAGCCGGTGCAGCCGCACCAGGGGCTCAGCGCCGTCGAGACCCTCCAGGGCTACACCACGGAGTACTGGCGCAGCGTCGGGGAGACGGGCGGGACGATCGAGGCAGGCGAGCCCGCGGACCTGACCGTCTGGTCGCTCAACCCCCTGAAAGCCGACCCGGACCGCTTCGCGACGGCGGACGTCGTGCTCACGGTCGTCGAGGGTCGCGTGCAGGCGGCCATCGGGGTCCCCGTCCGCTCCTGACGCCTCACGCCGTACCCCGGGTCGTGAGCCGTGAGTAGACGCTCCTATCCGCGCCGAGTCGCGACAAGATGTCGCTACTGGCGGCTTCCGGCGCCGGGGAGGCGGGGACGCTGCCGGGTCAGGGCGCTCGCTACTTGCCGACGCCGCCGGCAAGACCGCGCACGAAGTAGCGCTGGCACACGAAGAAGAGGATCACCATCGGCAGCGCCGCCATCACCATCCCGGCGAAGACGACCGGATACTGCGTGCCGTTCTTCGACATCATGTCGGCGAGGCCGACGGGGAGCGTCTGCACGCCCGAGCCGCTGGTGAAGATCATTGCGAACAGGTACTCGTTCCAGTTCTGCAGCACGTTCAGCACGATCGTGGTCGCGACGATCGGCATGCTCATCGGCAGGATGATCCGCCAGAACGTCGCGGCGCGGGAGGCGCCGTCGATCGAGGCCGCCTCATCCACCTCCCGCGGCAGGTCGAGCATGTACGCGCGCATCAGGAAGACCGTGAACGGGATGCGGAACGCCGTATACAGAATGAGCAGCCCGAAGAAGGTGTCGTACAGCCCCCACGCCTGTAAGAGCTTCACCAGCGGGATCAGCGCGACGGTCGGCGCCAGCATCAGGCCGGCCAGCACGATCACAGTGAAGGTGCGATTCAGCGGGATGTCGACCCTGGTCAGCCCGTAGGCCGCCCAGGCGCTGATCAGCTCCGTGATCAGGGTGGCGAGGACGGTCAGCGACACGCTCGTCAAGACGAAGTCGCCGACGCCCTGGTTCCAGGCCTTGCCGAAGTTCTGCCACAACCACTGGCTGGGCAGCGCGAAGGGGTTGCCGAACAGTTCGGCATTCGTCTTCAGGGCGTTGGTCACCATCCACAGCAGCGGATAGAGGACCAGGACCGCGAGCGCGAGCAGCAGTGCCCAGATGAGGGCGACGCGGATGCCTTGGCCGAGACGGGCGAGGATCACCATTCCACTCTCCTCTTGCGCGAGTAGCCCAGCTGGGCCGCGGCGAGCAGCAGGGTGATGACGAAGATGGCGACGCCGATCGCAGCCGCCGAGCCGAAGTCGTTGGTCACGAAGCCGGAGTGGTACAGCCACGTGCCGAGCACCTGACTGGAGTTGTTGGGTCCACCGCTCGTCATGACCATGACCTCGTTGAAGACCTGGAAGGCGCCCGAGATCGTGACGATCATCATGAGGCCGGTCATCTCGCGGACCAGCGGCAGCGAAACGCTGAAGAACCGACGGATCGGGCCGACGCCGTCCAGGTTCGCGGCCTCGTACAGCTCCTGCGGGATGCGTTGCAGCGCCACCGAGAACAGCAGCACGCTGTAGCCGAAGCCCTGCCACTGGCTCATCGCGATGATCGCGAAAATCGCGGTGCCCTCGTGGCCGAGCCATGCCTGCGAGAACTGTCCGAGGCCGAGGTTGTCGAGGAAGACGTTCAGCAGGCCGGTCTGAGGCTGGTAGATGAAGTAGAACAGCAGGCCGGCAACGGTCAGCGAGATCGCAGAGGGGATGAAGTAGATCGCCCGGAATGCCTTCCGCCAGCGGTCGTTGCGCAGGCTCTCCACGATCGCGGCCAGCACGAGGGCGCCGAAGACCTGGAACAGGATGGAGATGGCGGCGTACCAGGTGTTGTTGCCGAGGGCTCGCCAGAAGGTCGGGTCCTGGGCGAGCTGGGTGTAGTTGTCCACACCGACGAAGGTCTGCTCACCGCTGTAGATGTTCCACTTCAGGAAGCTGAAGACCAGGTTCTGGAGCAGCGGCCAGTAGACGAACACGGCCAGCACCGCGAGCGCCGGGATGAGCCAGACCAGCCCCGGCCAGCGCGCGGTGCCGCGCTTCACCGCCTTCGGGTCGACGTCGCCCGGGGTCGGGGCCGTACGGCCGCGGTCGAGCCGCGGCCGTACGGGAGCCTGAGGCGCCTGGGTGGTGGTCATTTCGCCTTCTCGGACGCCTGTCGCACGGCCTTCAGTGCAGCCTCGGGGGTGAGGCTGCCGGAGACGAGACCCTCGGAGGCGGAGACCCACGCGTCGCCGACGCTCGGGACGTTGGCCATGTCCAGCCAGACCACGGTCGACTTTGCGTCGTTCACCAGCTTGGTGCCCTCGGCGACCGCGGGCGTGGCGATCTGGTCGGTGACCACATCCTTCACCGCGCTCGGCTGACCGTAGGGCGGGGAGGACAACGTGGTCGCGTTCTTCGTGTTCATGACGAACTTCATGAAGTCGAGGGCGAGCGCGGCGTTCTTGCTCTTCTTGTTGATCATGTAGCCCTCGGGGGCCGCCTCGAGCGTCGAGGTGTCGCCCTTCGCATCCTGAGCCGCGGGCAGCGGGAAGATGCCGAAGCCGTCCTTGCTGAGCTGGCTGTCCTTGGTGTTCACCGAGTCGAACTCGATGAGCTCCTGGTAGTACATGGCCGCCTTGCCGGTCGCCTGCTGCTGCTGGGCGGTGGTGTACGTGACGCCGTTGGAGTTGCCCGCGTCGCCGGTGCACTGGGTGACCAGCTGCTGGAACTGCTTCATGCCCTGCAGGTACCCCGGATCGGTGTACTTCGCGGTCTTCGGGAGCAGGTCGGCGGTGAGCGTCTTCTGCGGCACGTCGTAGGCGAACAGCTGGCCCAGGTAGTGCAAGCCCGGCCAGCCGTCCTTGTTGCCGAAGGCGACAGGCACGTAGCCGGCGGACTTGATCGTCGAGCAGTCCGAGATCAGTTCATCGAGCGACTTCGGGACGCTGAGCCCCAGGTCGGAGAAGATCTTCTTGTTGTAGCCTATGAACTTGCCGTCGACGTACTGCGGGATTCCGTAGTACTTGCCGTCGTACTTGAAGGCGTTCAACGATCCCTCGCCGAAGGTGTCGCCCCACGTAGTGCCTGGCGCGATCACCGAGCTCAGGTCGACGGCGAGTCCGTTGGCGGCGAAGTTCTCGCCCCAGTTGCCGGCGTAGCTGAAGTAGATGTCGGGAAGCGACTGCGACCCGATCAGGACCTTCTCCTTGTCCTTGATCGCGTTGTCGTCGGTCTCCTGCGCCAGCGTGATCTTCACGCCGGGGTGGAGCTTCTTGTAGTCGTTCACCAGAGTCTCGAAGTACGAGCCCAGTGGGTCGCCTGGGGCAGCGGTCAGGATGCTGATGCTGCCCGAGTAGTCCGGCTTGGCCGTGATGTCGGCGGATGCTCCGCCTCCGGACGAGCATGCGGTGAGCGCGAGCGCCATGACACCCGCCGCCGCTGCCGTGATGGTCCTGCTCTTCTTCACGCTCATCTCCCGTCGTGCGGGTCGTGCGGTCGGGTTCGTCCGCTGACCCGTCTTTGGATCGTCTTCCGGCCATCCAGCGACCGGTTGCGATGACTATACGTGATTTTGGTACCGGTATCAACACTGTCCAATGTGCGATGTTCGCGGCACCGTTTTCGCGAGGTGCTCGCAGGTGCGGGGCCGGACGGCGTGTCGGGTGCGACTATGAGCACCTCGAGGGCGCGCCGGGAGCGGGAAGCGGTGAGGTGCTCGCAGGCGCGCAGGGCGGCCGGGGGGGGTCGCGAGGTGCTCGCAGGTGCGGGGCCGGACGGCGTGTCGAGTGCGACTACGAGCACCTCGGGCGAGGTACTAGCGCGCGGGCGGCGGGGCGACGGAGTCGCGCTCGATGAGGTCCGCCTCCAGGACGTGGGTCGCGACCGGTGCGTCGCTGCCGGCGACGCGCGCCAGCAGGCACTCCGCTGTCAGTTCGCCCAGCTGGTGCATCGGCTGGGCGACCACCGACATGGGCGGCGTCATGACGCTCGCCCAGGAGCTGTCGTCGAAGCCGATCAGCGAGACGTTCTCCGGGCAGTGCAGCCCGCGCTGCCGCAGGGCGCGCAGCGACCCGGTGAGCGCATCCGTCTCGGTCGCGAAGATCGCGGTCGGGGGGTCGGAGAGCGACAGCATCCCGAGCACCGCCCGGGTCGCTTGGGACTCGTTCTTCAGCACGTGCGTCACGAGGGACGTGTCGAAGGGGATGCCGGCGAGCTCGAGGGCCTCCAGGTACCCGAGCAGACGCTCGCCGTCGCTCCAGAGCGCGTGGTCGAGGATGCGGCGCAGATCGTCGGCGTCAGCGGCCGGCTCGTTCGTGACCGGCCCCCAGACGAACGCGATCCGGGTGTGGCCCTTCTCGATCAGCGACAGCACCGCCTGCCGGGACGACTCCCGGTTGTTGATGACGACCGCGTCGGCCTCGACGGTGTCCACCAGGCGGTCGAGGAGCACCAGCGGGATCTCCCGCTTCGCGACGATGTCGAGGTGCGACAGTTCGGCGCTGCGCCCGGCAGCCGGCGCCAGTGCGATCCCGTCGACCTGCTTGTCGACCAGCACCTCGATGGCGGCGGCCTCGCGCTGCAGATCCTCGTCGGTGCTCAGCACGAGCACGTCGTAGTCGGCCTTCCGGGCGGCGTCGCTGATCCCCCGCAGGACGCCCGCGAAGAACGGGTTGCCCACGTCCGCGAGCACCACCCCGAGGGTCCGCGTCTCGCCCGTCGTCATGCTCCGGGCGATGGAGTTGGGACGGTAGCCCAGCTCCTTGGCGACGGCGAGGATCCGATCGCGCGTCTTCGCGCTCACCGAGCCGTAGCCGCCGAGCGTCCGGGCGACGGTCGCTCGGCCGACGCCGGCGGCTGCCGCCACCTCGGAGATCGTCGGCGAGGGGATGCGGTGGTCCCGCTCCGTGGACATCGCAACCCCTTCCTGATCCGGGGCGGCCTCCGCCCTAGCTCGCGTCGCCCGCTGCCACCGGCGGCAGCGTGCCGACCCGCACCGACTCGTCGAGCGTGCGCCCGTGACCGAACGCGCCCTCGACCGTGCACTGCCGCGCGGCGAACTGTGCCGCCCGTCGCATCGACCGATGCAGTGCGGCGCCGCCGGCCCGCGCATTCCTGCGCCAGCCGGATCGGAGCAATTCAACCACGAACGCGCTCACGTACGCGTCGCCGCATCCCATCGTGTCGACGAACGGTCCGGGCACCGGCGCCGCGTCGGAGTAGTAGTACGCGTCGCCGTCGAACAGCACGGCTCCCTCATCCCCCAGTGTCCCCAGAACCAGCGAGGGGCCGTGAATGGCGACGCGGCGCAGTTCCGCCCAGGTGTCCGTGCGGGAGAGCCCGCCCAGCGAGACCAGCGCCAGGTCGATCCACGGGCCGACCGAGTCCAGGTACTCAGGGGTGCGGTACTCCGGCTCGGACGAGAAATCGTACGAGCGCAGCGCCCGTGTGGATGCCAGCTTCGGCAGCTCCGGGATGATGCCGGAGTACGCGCTGGAGTGCACCAGCGAGAAGCCGGAGGCGTAGCGCAGGTCCTCAGCGCTCAGCCGGACCGGATCGCTGAGGGTGACGCCGCCCTGGTTCCAGCCCAGGAAGCGGCGCTCCCCGTCCACCGTCTCGATCTCGGTCACCCCATTGGGGCCAGGGCGCACCGAGGACCGCGAGGTGTCGACCCCGCAGTCCTCGATGGCCTGCCGCACGAAGCGCCCCTGCTCATCGTCGCCGAAGACCCCCAGGTACGCCGCCTCGGCGCCAAGCTGCCGGGCGAACACCGCGACGTTCACGGCGTTCCCTCCCGGGTACTCGACCCCGCGGTCGACGAACCGGTCGACGATGTTGTCCCCGAGACCGAGGACGCGCACCGTGCTCATCGGTGGCCGCTCAGTACGCCACGACGCGGTAGTAGCGACGCAGGTCCAGCGAGTGGTCGCGCACCTGGGCCAGGTGCTTGCTGAAGCGGTCGACGACGGCATCCACGACGATCGGCGCCAGCACGCCGCGGAACTCGTCGCTCACGCCCGGGAGCGCGTAATCCTTGGTGTCGATGACCGTGACGTCCTCGCTGTACTCCTTGGAGAACGCGATGACGCGGTCGGTGAGCGGGCGGGTCTCATCCTCACCGGCGAACACGATGATGCTGGTGTCCTTCTCGATGAGCTCGAGCGAGCCGTGGAAGAACTCGGCGGCGTGCACGCGGGTGGTCTTCAGCCACTGCATCTCTTCCAGGATGCACATCGAGTACAGGTAGGTGAAGCCCCACAGCTGACCGGCTCCGGTGAGGAAGTGGTAGTCGTTGTCGGCGTGCTTCTCGGCGAAGGCCTTGCCGATCGGGTCGGCCTGCTCGGAGACCGCGATGAGCGCCTCCGGGAGCGCCTCGAGGTCCTTCACCAGGCGGTCGTAGCCCTCGAACTCGCCGCGCAGCGACAGGAACTTGGCCGCGAACGTGAGGAACTGCACGTCGAACGGCCACGCCTTCGGTGCCGAGAGCAGCACCTCCTCGACGGCGGACGCGATCGGGCTCTCCGGGTAGCCGGTGAAGCCGACGGTCAGTGCGCCCTTCTCGCGGGCGAACTCGACGCACTCCAGGATGTCCTCGGTCGTGCCCGAGACGGACGCGAAGATCGCGACCGAGTCCGGACCGAACTGCGGGTCGGGCGCGAGCAGGAACTCCTTGCCGATGACGGCGCGCACCGGGAACGCGGAATGCGTCTGGAAGAAGCGCTCGTACGGCAGCGCGGCGGCGTAGGTGCCGCCCGCTCCGATGAAGTAGATGTTCTTCCAGCGGCCGGCGCTGACGCGCTCCGCCAACTCCTCGATCTGCGGTCGGAGCGCGACGGTGCTCCGCACCTGCTCCAGGTATTCCTCTTCGTTGAAGCCCAGCATGTGTCTCCCTCCACCGATCCGTTTTGGTACCGGTATCAATTCGTCTCAATGCTGACACATGGTGCGGCCGGACGCAACATCGAGTCGCGAGTCGTTGCTCCTAATCGAGCCGAGTGGTGACGAGATGTCGCCACTCGGCGAGGGGTCGGCCTGGGGCGCGATGGGGGCGTGGCCGCCTACCCCGGGAGGGCGCGGGATGCATCCCCCTGGACGGGTCCGCGTGCGGTGATTGCGTGGAGGCATGCCAGAGAACCAGTTCACCTTCGACAACCCTGTCGACCGCTATCCGACCATCACGCCCGACGAGAAGCAGGTGCCCGAGCCTGGGCTCGAGAGCGACCTGCGGCCGGGCGCTGACCTCGGCGAGGAGAGCTACGTCGGCTCCGGCCGCCTCACCGGACGCAAGGCGATCGTGACCGGAGGCGACTCCGGCATCGGTGCGGCCACCGCGATCGCGTTCGCGCGCGAGGGCGCCGACGTCGCGATCGTCTACCTGCCCGACGAGGAGGAGGACGCCCAGCGCATCGCCGGCCTGATCCGCGCTGCGGGACGCACGGCCGTCACGATCCCCGGCGACCTGAAAGAGCGGGCCTTCAGCGACGAGATCATCAGGCGCGCCGTCGACGAGCTCGGCGGGATCGACATCCTCGTCAACAACGCCGGCAAGCAGATCGCCCAGGAGAGCCTGACCGACATCAACGACGAGCAGTTCGACCACACCATGAAGACGAACATCTACGCGATGTTCTGGCTGACGCGTGCGGCGCTGCCGCACCTGCCTGCCGGTGCGACGATCATCAACACCACGTCCATCCAGGCGTACCAGCCGGGCGAGCAGCTGGTCGACTACGCGACGACGAAGGCGCGGTAGGTCGGAGATTCGGACGCACACATGGCTAAATCTCCGACGGAGGCGTGCGCCAGCCTGCGGCCTCACTGGCCGGATCTCCGACGGAGGCGGGCGGCAGGCCGAGCCCTCGCCGGCCGGGGGAGACGGAGGAGAAGTGGGAGGAAAGTCGCTCGTGTGGGCAGGGGCGGAGGATGTCCGGGCAACTCAGGCGGGGGATCTCCTCCGTTAGCCGCCGGGCGCGCGGGCCTCGCGGCGGGCTGTGCCCGGCTACTGCGTCCGTCTCTCGATCGCCGCCGTGAGGGCGGCGGCGGCCTCGGCGAGCGACTGCCCACGGCCGACGGCGATGCCGGCGATGAACGTCGTCAGCGGCGCCGCCGGACGCGTGATGCCGTGCGCCGCATCCCGGGCCAGGTCCAGCACCGCGGCGACGTCACCCGGCTGGATGCTCACCCCCACCGCGGCGGCCGCCTCGGCGGCCCAGTCGTCGAGTTCAGACGGTTCCATGAGAGGACTCCTTCGCGTTCGCGGCGGATGAGGACGCCTCCAGGCGGGGCAGGTCGCCCGGGGTGTCGATGTCGGCGCACACGCTGTCGTCGACAGGATGCCGGCCCTCGACCACGGACAGTAGCGCGGAGGCGGACAGGCCGTCCAGCCCGGGGCGTTCTCGTCGCAGTTCTGCGATCCGAGAACGGAGCGCTTCGAGCGGCGCCCGCGCCAGCAGCCACTGCGGGTGACCGGTGCGGTCGACCAGCACACCGCTGTCGACCGCGAGCAGGGCGGATAGCGCGGCGACGGGATCGGCGAGGTCGGCGGGCAGGACCAGGATGTCCGTGCTCGCGGCATCGTCCCGGGCCAGCGCGTCCAGCCCCGCCACCGCATCCACCCCCGCGGCAATGGCCGCGCACGGGCCGCCCCACCGCGGGCTCTCGGATACCGCGGCGGCGAGCGCGGCCCCCGCCTCCGCCGGCACCTCGGCCCCCGTGACCAGCACCACCGGCCCGCAGCCGCGCACCGCATCCACCGTGCGCTCGAGCAGTGTGCGTCCGTCCACCCGGTGTGCGAGCTTGTCGGAGCCGAAGCGGCTCGACCGTCCGCCGGCGACGACGATCACGGCGGCCGGCGGCCTCATCGAACCGCTCCCGGCGGCCGCTCACCGAGGGCCCAGTTGATGCCCCAGCCGACGATGATCGTGAAGGCGAGGGCGGCCGCCATCGCCAGGATCCCTGGCGGGCTGGCGATGACGCCGAGGCTGACGATGAGCGTGGTCGCCCCGGCCGGTGGATGCTGCAGCTTCAGCAGGTGCAGCACGAGCGCGGTGAGGGCCACCGAAAGGGCGCCGGCGAGCACGTAGCCCGGCGTCAGCCCCGCGGACGGCGCGGACGGCTTGCCGTTCATGCCGAACAGGAACAGGCAGGCGACGCCCGCGACGAGGGCGACGGCGTGCCCCACCGCAGCGTTGACGGGACGGGCGGCGGGCTGGTCCGGGGTGCCGAAGATCATCATGACCGTCGGCCCGAGGCTCGGGAACAGCCACGGCGTGCTGAGAGCGAGCCCGATGGCACCCGAGGCGGCCAGCAGGACGAGGGACAGCACGCCGGTGTAGACGCCGGCACCCGCCTCCCCCGCCCGCGAGGTGACGCGCGACAGCAGCGACGGGTTCACGAGGGCGGCCTCACTTCGCCGCGATCAGGGCCTGCGGCGCGGCCTGCTTCATCCGGGTGAGCAGCCAGCGCAGCTGCACGGACGTCTCCTTCTGGCAGGCTTCGATGATCTCCAGCAGGTGCGCATCCATCAGGGCCTGAGCAGCCTGCTTGACCACCGTCCAGGTCACGTCGGTGAGGCTGGCCAGCAGGTAGAGGTCCTGCAGGTCGCGCAGCACGCCGAGCGGTCCCGTCCGCGGCTCCTCGATCGCGTCTGCGTGCAGTCGCTCGGGCTCGTCGTCGGCCGGTGCGCGTCCGATCCGCTCGATCACCTCGTCGAGCCGCTCACGGTGCTTCTCGCACTGCTGCGCCAGGGTCGTGCAGATGACGTGGATGTCCGGCTCGTCGCCGTGCGCGTCGGCCACCTGGCGGAAGGAGCGGGCGAGAGTGGACTCGGACTCGGCGAGCAGCGTCACGTACACCGGGAGTTTCACGACGCGACCCCTTCCTCGAGGCGCCGCACCTGCACGGCGCCGGACTTGAACAACGGCTGCTTGGAGACCGGGTCCCACTCTGTCACGGTCAGCTCGTTCGCCGCGGTCGGGCGGCGCTCCTCCGAGCCGGGGGGCGCATCCCAGTACCCGTAGTGGAACGGCGCGAACACGGTGCCCGGCCGGATGTCGCTCAGCCGCACCGGGGCGACGATGCGCCCGCGACGGGACACCACCTCGACCACGTCGCCCTCGGCGATGCCGCGCGACTCGGCGTCGGTGGTGGCCAGCTCGAGCCACACCTCAGGGGCCGCGGCGACCAGCTCGGGCGTGCGGCCGGTCTTGGTGCGGGTGTGGAAATGGTAGACGCTCCGGCCGGTGGTCAGCCGCAGCGGGTACTCGTCGTCCGGCGGCTCGTGCGGGCCGGTGAACGGCGCCGACTTCAGCATCGCGCGGCCGTCCGGCCGCATGGCCTTGTACGACTCCTGGCCGACGCTGGCTCCGGTGAGGTGGTCGTGGCCGTAGCTCTCGCAGTACTCCGGGTCGGACGGGAACTCGAAGTCGGTGTAGAGCCGCAGCTGACTCTCCGTCTCGCCCTCCCGGCGCGGCCAGTGGATGCCGGACTCGCGCCGCAGGTCGTCGTACGAGATCCCGGTGTAGTCGCACGGCCGTCCGCGCGACGCGTCCTGCCAGGCGCGGTACGCGTCCTCCGGGCCGGTCCACTCGAGGAGCGGCCGGCCATCGTTCCGGCGGAAGTCCATCCGCTTCGCATAGTCGAGGAAGATGTCGAGGTCGGCGCGCGCCTCCCCCGGCGGCTCGACCGCCTTCTCGGAGAGGTGGACGGTGCGGGTCGCGTTGGTGAAGGTGCCGGTCTTCTCGCCCCAGCCGGCGGCCGGCAGCACGACGTCGGCGAGCTCGGCGGTCTCGGTCAGGTAGAGGTCCTGCACGACCAGGAACAGATCCTCCTTGGCGAGCACCTCGCGGATGCGCGGCAGCTGCGGCAGCGACACCGCCGGGTTGGTGGCGGACACCCAGAGGAACGAGATGGAGCCCTGCTCCGCGTAGCGGAACAGCTGCATCGCGTGCGTCGGCGGCGCCCAGTGCGGGATCTTCAGCGAGTCGACGCCCCACAGGTCGGCCAGCTGCTGCACGTGGTCCGGGTTCTCCCAGTTGCGGAAACCGGGGAGGTCGCCGTCCGCGCCGCACTCCCGGTTGTTCTGGGCAGTCGGCTGCCCGTTCATCTGCAGGATGCCGCCGCCGGGCTTGCCGATCATCCCGCGCAGCAGGTGCAGGTTGTTGACCTGACAGGAGGACGCGGTGGCCTGGGGCGCCTGGTAGAAGCCCTGCAGCACGGTGGAGAGCACGCGCGGCGACTCGCCGAAGATCCGGGCGGCACGGCGGATGTCGTCAGCCTCGACGCCGCAGACCTCGGCGGCGTGCTCGGGCGTCCACTGGTCGACCTGGGCGCGCAGCTCCTCCAGGCCGATGGTGTGGGCTTCGACGAACGCATCGTCCACCCAGCCGTTGACCATCAACTCCCGCTCCAGGCACAGCAGAAGTGCGAGGTTCGTTCCCGGGCGGATCGCCAGGTGTACCTCCGCCTTCTGCGCGGTCGGTGTCGAGCGGGGGTCCACCACGACCAGCCGCGGCGGGTTGGGGCCCGCCAGCCGGTCGAGTACGCGCGACCAGGTCACGGTCTGCGTGGCCGCGAGGTTGTGTCCCCACAGGAACATAGCGTCGCACTCGTCGATGTCCTCGTAGCAGCCGGGCTGGCCGTCCGCGCCGAACGTCTCCTTCAGCGCGGTGGCAGCCGTCGCCGTGCAGAGCCGGGTGTTGCCGTCCATGTGGGGAGTCCCGACGCCGGCTTTGCCCAGGACGGCGAGCGCGTAGTACTCCTCGATGAACAGCTGGCCGGACGTGTAGAAGCCGTGACTGAGCGGCCCCACCTCGTCGAGGAGCTGCGTGCTGCGCCGGACGATCGCCTCCATCGCCTCGTCCCAGGTCGCCCGCACCAGCTCACCGTCGCGGCGGATGAGCGGATGCGTCAGGCGGTCGCGTCCGCGCATCCCCTGCCAGCTCGCGTACAGCCCCTTCGGCCCGAGCCGCCCCCGGTTGATCGGGTCGTCGGTGCGGCCGCGGATGCCGACCATCCGGCCGTCCTTGACCGCGATGTCGCAGCCGCAGCCGTTGCTGCACAGCACGCACGCGCTGCGCACCCAGGTGTCGACGTCGGCCTCGGTCAGGTCGGCCTCGAGGGCGTGATCGGCTCGTTCCGGCCAGTGCTCGCCGCGCGCGAAGGGGGTGCGCACTCCCCACACGTCCTCGATCCGGGAGGGGTCCCCGGCGGACGTCGTCGTTCGCTGATCCATACAGCAGAGACTGCGCCAGGAAGAGGCGCTGCTCAACCCCTTGCGTCGGTGCAAGGACAGGCGTTGTGGTCCGGTCAGCCGGCGACGACGTGCCGCCGGCGCTGGCTGCGGATGAACAGCGGCAGGACCACCCAGATCACCAGGAGCACCACGAAGACGCAGCCCGCCGCGACCATGCCGGCGGGCGGCGCGAGCAGGAAGTCGATGATGAACAGCACGATGCCGGTGAACAGCAGGGATGCGGCCGCCAGGCAGATGATCAAGAGCGTGCTGCTCAGCCCCACCAGCTCCGCCTTGGCGTGCTGCCGGAACAGGAGCCGATGCAGGCTCACCGGCGACAGGGCCAGCAGAGTCACCGTGACGGCCAGGAACACGAGCACCAGGTAGACGCCGACGTCGAAGGGGTCGAGTTTGGTGAACCGCTGCTGGAACGGCAGCGTCAGCAGGAACGCCGCGAGGATCTGCGTCCCCGTCTGGAGCACACGGAACTCCTGCAACAGCTCGTTCCAGTTGCGGTCAGCGCGCTGTGTGGGGGACTCGTTGCGGCCGTCGCCCGGGTCCACGTCGAGAGCATCCGTCATGCGGGAACTTTACCCGGCGTCGGAGTCGCCCTCGTCGCCTTCCGCCTGCGAGGGCTTGTCGATGATCTGCTGCTCGGCCGCGGTGTCGTCGTCGTGGCGGTCGCCTTCGGTGTTCTTGGGGTCGGACATGTGCGCTCCTTCGGTTGTCGGTGGCTCAGGCGTGTTCTCAGGTGTCGGTGCGGAAGTGGATCGCCTTGTGGCTGCCGTCGCAGAACGGCTTGATCGTCGAGATCCCGCACCGGCAGAGCGCGACCGTACGGCGGTGCTGCTCGATCGGGGTGCCATCCGGCGTGGTCAGGTCGATGTGCCCGCGCACCAGCAGGGGCCCGTCGGGGCAGGCGACGATCACCGGCTGCTCCTCGTGCCCGGTCATGCGGGCACCGCCGCGCGGTGACGCAACGAGCTGCGGCCCGCCTCGAAGCTCTCCAGCAGGTGCAGGGAGGCGAGGCCGTCCACGTAGAGGCAGGCGGCCGCGCCGAAGACGATGTCCGGGAGGAGCTCGGGATGCTCCTCGGCGAGCCCGCCGGCCAGGTCGCGCCCGGCGATCTGCTCGTGCACCGCATCCGCCTCGACGTGCTCGTCGTAGTACCAGGTGACGTCCTCGCCGTGGCCGAGCCGGCGGAAGGCGTTGCCATAAAAGCGGTTCGGGATGGACGATGTCATCTCGAATGCCGCGAGGTGCCCGGTGATGGCGCCGCGGAGGCTGCGGTTCAGGCCGAACATCGACATCATCGTGAACGACGCCAGCGTGATCGCCGGAACGTCGTCCGCGTAGGCGCCGTAGCTGTCGTCGAGGCCGAGGTTGCGCATCGTCCGGCCGAAGATCTCGGCGTGGATGCGCTCGGGCCGGCCGCCGCCGTACTCGTCGGCCTGGACCTCCACCAGCGCGGCCTTGGCGCGCCCGGTGAGTCGTGGGATGGCCCAGGAGTGCGGGTCGGCCTCTTTGCGCGTGTAGATGGAGCGGTGGATGACGAACTCGACCGACTGCTCCTCGGTCGCCTTCTTCGCGAGGAAGCGGGAGAGGCTCGGGCCGCCGTCCTCCGAGGTGAGGTCGAACAGGTACGCCGCGACAGCATCCGCGGTCGGCTCGGGCAGCTCGCCCACCGGGACCCGTTCGCGCAACTGCCGCTCGAAGACGCGCTCGATGCTGCGCCGGGTGCGCAGGAGGTCCGGGTTCCACTCCCACTCGTCGTCGGCGTCGACGGTGTCGCCGTAGTGGAGTCCGTAGAGCAGGAACAGGGTCAGCTGGAGGTCCTCGTCGGTGAGGAGGTCGGGCTCGGACCGGAGGCCTTCGTCAGCCCGGTCGGAGAAACGGTCGACGTGGTCGGAGGCGGCGGTCGGATCGGTCCGCAGCGCCTCCAGCAGCGCCTCGCTCACCGGCCCCCGCGGGGTGATGCGTGGTGTCATACCTCGACAGAACCGGCGTCTTTCCCCCCGGTCAAGTGGTTGCCACCGCGCCCGTTCGGTGCTCTCGGTGACCCGAGATGAGAGTGGATGTCGCTATCGCCGTCCAGTGGTGACGTGATGTCACGACTCGGCGGGCGGCTCGGCGGGCGGCTCGGCGGGCGGCTCGGCGCGCGGGACGCGACGGCGCAGGTCGCGGAGCGGCGTGGCGGCGCGCAGCAGGCGGCCGTCGGAGTAGCGCACCCCGCCGCGCAGTCGCACGCCGACGGCGAACCACACGCAGACGGCGCGTTCCGCCAGCCAGGCGGGCGCCCACAGCGCGGCCGTCGGCGGGAACAGGCGACGGCCGCCGCCTCGCCGACGTCCGACCTCGGCGAGCGCCACGACCGCGACCGCACCGGCGAGGACGCGCACCGGCCGGCGCAGTGACAGCAGGACGAGCGGAAGCACCGCCAGCTCGGCGACGAGGCGCACCGGCTGGGCGAAGTCGTCATACGCCTGCCGCACCCGCTGGCGCAGGAAGTGCCGGACGTCCGGCGGCTGACGGGCCACACCGATGCCATCCGCGGTGATCACCGTCCCGCCGGCGGCCTGCACCGTCCGGATGAGCTCCAGGTTCTCGAACAGCACGTCGCCGTCGTAGCCGCCCGCGTCGACCACCACTCGCCGCCGCACCGCGAGGGTGCCCGGATAGTCGTGCCCGAGTGCCCGGTTCAGGAGGCTGCGGCCGGTATCCCAGCGCGCATGCCACGGCGCCGGGACGAAGACGTTCTGCGGGCGCACCAGGTCGGCCGCGTCGAGCATCCCGAGCACCGCCCGCAGAGCGCCCTCGTCGTAGCGCACGTCGTCGTCCGCGATCACCACCCGCTCGTGGCGCGCGGTGTGGATGCCGGTCATGACGCCGGCGACCTTGCCGTTGCGGCCGGGCCGCGGCTGGACCGGCAGGTGCCGCACGCCGGCGGGGAGGGCACGTGCGTGCGCCGCGAAGAGGCCGGGCTCCGAACCGTCCACCACCGTGATGTCGACCAGACCACGTAAGCCGGTGAGGTAGTCGACCAGCTCGTCGAGCCCTGCGTCGTCGGCCCAGCGCAGCGGGAGGACGTACTCGGCGTCCACCGTGCGTAGGTCCCGCGCCATGCCTGGCTCAGGCCCGCGTCGCCGGCCGGTCGACGCCGGGGCTGCGCGGGCTCAGGAAGATGCCCAGCAGGATCATCGCAACGGCCAGGAACAGGTGCAGCCAGTTGTCCGCGCTGTTCACCGGCACGAAGTTCGCCGGGTGGTCACCGCTGAAGAACAGGCCGTACGCCCAGATGACGGCGTAGACGACGCCTCCGATGACGAGGTAGTTGCGCGAACCCGGGCGCGACCTGGCGAAGGCGATCCCGGCGACGCCGTACAGCAGATGCACCAGATTGTGCAGCACCGAGACCTGGAAGATGCCCAGCAGCATCGCCATCGAGCCGTGCCCGGCGAAGGACAAGTCGCCGTAGTTCGTCGTCAGCCCCGGGATGAAGCCGGCGAGCCCCACGACGAGGAAGACGATGCCGGCGATCAGCGCGGCCTTCTGGACTGCAGCTCCCGCATAGCGGTTATCGTCGCGGTCGGCGAACCTCCGGTCGGAGGGGTTTGCTGTGGTCATGATGGATCCTTTCGGTCACCCTGAACGCAACCAGCGCCAAGCGGATGGGGGCAGGGCTTGACAATTCGCCCGATCACAGCTGGAAACCAGGATCACACGTCGGCCCCTGCGAGCCGGGGCGAGTAGAGCGTTGCGCCGGCGCGCAGACGGATCACATCGTCGGTGAACGACTCGAGGTCGGTCCACAGCACCAGGAAGGAGCCGCGCGCCCGTCGACGCAGGAAGCGCGCGATCAGGGCCGGCGCATCTACGCCGGTCCGCTCGTAGCCGGCGAACGAGCTGTGCGCATGCGGGCTCACCACGAGACCGTGCAGCCGCGCCGCGGCGAGCATCCCGTCGGGCGGCCCGTCGAGGACGAACCGGGCGTCCACGACCTGACCCAGGCGCTGACCTGACGCGTCGAGCACCGGACTGCCGAGCAGATCACTCAGGATCATGACGGCCTCCCGGGATGCGGGCGATGACGTGGTCGCGCATCCAGCGCTCGGTCCAGCTGGCGTCGAGCGAGTCCGCGTCCACACCGAGTTTCACGACGACGCCGGGGTCGGCGACCACCCTCCAGGGGATGCGGATGAACCGCGAGTCGGGCAGCCGACCGCCGAAGACGCGGGTCATCAGGATCGGCCCGGTGAGCAGCGCCGAGATCACGGGCGGCTGCGCGGGGTCGAGGTGGGCCAGGTCGTCCGGCGTCGTCAGCTCGATGTCGTCGACGGTGCTGACCGGGACGCCCTCGGGGTCGAGCATCTGCCGGTCGAGGAGGTCGAGGCCGGCGTCGAGGACGAGCCCGGCGACCGTGGGCGGGGCGGGGAGGTCGCGGCGATCGGTCATGCTCCCGCTCCCGTCACGATCATGAGGGGGATGGCGGCGAGGGACGCCACCAGGATGATCCCGAGGTAGATGAGGCCGAAGAAGTTGGTCACCTTCCCGTTGACCCGGTCGCCCATGTACTTCGGATCGTTGGCGACGATCAGGATCGGCAGGTAGGTGAGGGGCAGGGCGATCGCCGAGAACACGACGGAGAACTCGGTCACCTGCACCGGATCGACACCGGTGAACAGGATGCCGAGCGCGACCACCAGCGACAGGATCATCACCACGTGGAACCGCGACGCCGACGCCGGACGCCGGAACTTGCCCCACGGCCAGCCGAAGAACTGGGCGAGCGTGTACCCGCTCGACAGCGTCACCTCGAGTGCCGCCCCGAACGTGGCCGCGACGAATCCGAGGATGGCGACGATCAGCCCGATCTTGCCGAGCGCCTGCGCCACCGGAAGGGCCGTCTCGAACAACGACGACACCGCGATCCCTTTCGGCAGCAGCACGACCGCTGCGCAGGCCGCGATCGACAGTGTCAGCAGGCCGCCGAGCGGGAACCCGACCAGCACGTTGATGCGCGACTGCGCGAGGTCCTTCGTCTTCCACTTCTCCTCGATCGCGCCCGAGGAGAAGAAGAACACCTCGTACGGCGTCATCGCGGCGCCGAACAGCGCCACCGCGTAGTACCAGTACGTCCCGGCCGACTCGTCGGTGTGCGGCGACGGCTGGAGCAGCACCTGCGAACCGAGCGACGACCAGTCCGGGTGCAGCAGGAACAGCGCGACGGCGAAGACGACGAGGGCGAGACCCAGCAGGCCGGTGACGTTCTCCATGATCGAGAACTTCAGGCGCCAGATCACGAGCCAGACAGCGAAGGCCGCGACCGGGAACCACAGCGCAGGCGCGATGCTCGAGGCGAGCTGGAGCGAGAGCGCGATGCCGCCGACCTCGGCTGCGAGGGTCAGCAGGTTGATCAGGAATGAAGCGGACAGGTTGGCGAGAGCCATCCGCGCCCCCAGCCGTTCGCGGATGATCTCGAAGGTCGCGCGCCCGCTCACGGCGGCGACCCGGCCGGACATCTGCGCGAACAGGCAGATGCCGATCACGCCGACCACGACCACCCAGGTCAGCGTCAGCCCGAACCGAGAACCGACCACACTGCTGGTGACGAGGTCGCCGATATCGACGAATCCGCCGATCGCGGTGAGGACGCCGAGGGCAACCGCAGCGATCGCCTTCATCCGCCCTCCAGCCGCTTCGACGTCGCATCGAGCTGTGTTGCCAGCCGGTCGAGCTGGCGACGTTGCCGGTCGAGCGCGTTGCCCGAGTCGCGGCCGGCCGCCACCGCCTTCTGCGCCGACGCCACCGCATCCTGCGCCGACCGGATGTCGGCGAGCACGCTGTCACGACGGGCTCCGATGCCTCCGAGAGCGGTCATGGTGGTGACGGTCTGCGCCTCCTGCGCGAGGCTGTCGGCGGCGTCGGAGAGCCCGGTGTCGAGGACGGGCCCCAGCAGCCGGTCATTCTCGTTCAGGCCCAGCACCAGCCCGGCGGAGCGAGCGGTGGCTGCCGCCGTCCCCGCCGACTGCGACAGGCTGCCACGCGCCGCGTCGTCGGCGGAGCAGCCGGCGAGCGCGCTGACGAGGCCACCGGCAAGAACCCCGGCGAGCAGCAGCGCCGCGCCGCGTTGCACCGGCGGTCTCTGGATCACGCCCGTGACTGTACGCCCGCTGGGAGTACGTCGAAAGTGCTGCTCCCGCCGAGGCCGGGTCGTTCCCAGGCGGCCTACAGGTGTGGGGCGGCGCCTGCCGGTTGGTCGCGGCTGAAGCCCGCTGTGGCCTCTTCGTAGCTGGTGTGCCGGCGAGCGGGATGCGAATCCGCCGGCGGGGGAACGTCCGTCTTGCTCAGGGCGTGCAGGACGAGTTGCTCGATGAGCGCTGCGGCGGTGGTCTCGCGCGAGCGGGCGATGCGCACCAGGGCAGCGTACTCGCGCTCCCCCAGACGGATGGTGAGGGGCATCCCGGCCGGTGCGCGGCCCGGCCCATGAACGGACGCCGGCTCCGCGATTTCGGGACCGTGAGATTCCTTCATGTCTGAAGCTTCGCACATGAGAGCGCTCTCGTCAGGTTTTTTCTTTGTTCGCATAGCGCACATGCACGAAACGACGCCGTTGCACACGGAATGAGGCGGCTTGGAAGATGAACCGTCGCCTGCCCAGCGCCGCCCGTTCCCCCCGGCCCCGGCCGCGCCTGGCGCGACATCTACTCGGCGGGATCCTGGTCTTCGGGTGATCGGGATCCCGCCGACAACAGCTGGCGGCCCTTGCGTAGTCTCCCGAGCACATCGGCCAGGGGCACGACGTCGTCGCCCAGCGACAGGGCCATCGCGGACGAGGCGGCGGAGCCGACGATGAGGTGGATGCGCGGGTCGCGCGCATGCTCGCCCAGCTCTCGCTGTGCCGCCTCCGCCGCGTCGGCGAGCAAGGAGGCCAGCCGCTCGCGCTCGTGCGCGTCCGGCGGACCGGCTTCGAGCACTCCGATCGCCTCGCGAAACGCGGGCCCGAGCAGACGCATCAGCGTCGCGTCCGGATCGACGCTTCCGGGGTCGGTCACTCGGGCTCCTCGGCGTCCTGTTCGGCGGCCGCCTGCGAGCGCCCGACGAGCGCGGAGTCCAACGTGGCCAGCAGTGCGGCCGGCGTGAACGGCTTCGCCAGGAAGTGCGCTCCGTTCCGCTCCACTGCCGCCCGCGGGCCCGGCCCCGGCAGCATCCCGCTCATCAACACGACCGCCGCGTGCGGCTGCTCCTCGGCCAGACGGCGGGCGATGGCGTCGCCCTGAACCCCCGGCATCATCACGTCGGTGAGCACCGCGTCGAAGCGGCGGCCCTGCGTGAGCAACTCCAGCGCCTCCCGTCCCTGTGCCACCTCGGTCACGAAGCCGCGCTGATCGAGTGTCTGCCGGACGAGCTCGCAGATCGCGGCTTCGTCGTCGACCACCAGCACACGCCGGCCGCGGCCGGGGCCCGGCGTTGGCGCGTCCTCCTGGTGCGGCCAGGCATCGGTCACCGTGACCGACGGGAGGTCGAACCCGATGGTCGTCCCGCCGCCGACAGCCGTCGCTACTTCCAGCTCTCCGCCGTGCGCTTTGACGATCGCAGCGGACGTCGGCAGGCCGAGCCCGGTGCCACTCTCCTTTGTGGTGAAGAACGGCTCGAGGATGTGCGCCGCCGTCGCCTCGTCCATCCCGCAGCCGGAGTCCCGCACCTCCAGCCGCACCGCGCCGTCCCGCTCCGACGCGCTGAGGCGGAGGACACCGCCCTCCGGCATGGCGTCACGGGCGTTGGTGACCAGGTTCACGAGCACCTGGAACAGCTCCGTCTCATCCCCCGACACCGACGGCAGGGTCTCCGGCGACTCGACCAGGAGCTCGATCGACCTCGGCAGGGTCTCGTGGCAGAATCGCCCGACCTCTCCGAGCAGAGCGACGACATCCAATGGTCCGCGAGTCCCCTGCGAGCCGCGCGCGAAGGAGAGCACCTGGCGGATCATCGCGGCACCGCGCTGGGCGGCCGCGTCGAGCGCGTCGAGCATGCCGCGGCGGCGCGCATCCTGCTCGTCCTCCCGGAGAAGCTGCACCGACATCAGGATGGGCGTCAGCACGTTGTTGAGGTCGTGGGCGATGCCGCCCGCGAGCGTCCCCAGGCTCTCCAGGCGCTGAGCGCGGATCCGCCGCTCCTCCTCCAGCCGGTGCTCGGTGATGTCCGAGTTGACCGCGAACACGGTCACCTGCCCATCCTCCCCACGGGACAGCTGCCAGCGGCAGTCCGCGACGATCAGCGAGCCGTCGGCGCGGCGCTGCCTCAGCTCGCCCACCCAGAAGCCGTCGCGCAGCAGTGCCGCCGCGGCGGCGTCGAACTCCTGCGGGTCGTCGTACACCAGATCACGCACCGAATGCCCGACCGCCTCCTCGGCCGGGATGCCGTAGATGGTCTCCGCACCGCCGTTCCAGTAGCGGACCACGCCCTGCAGGTCGCGGACGACGATCGCGTCGCGAGCGGCGTCGAGCAGCGCCGCCTGGGAGGCCACCCGACGGGTGTACTCCTCGAGCTTCTCCCGCGCCCGCTGGTCCTCCGTGACATCGCGGACGATGATCGCGATGCCCTCCTCCGTGGGATGCGCGTCCACCTCGAACCAGCAGCCCCAGTCGGGGACGAACGCGCGCGCCGTCCCGGCGACCCCGCGATCCATCGCGTCCCGGTAGATCGGCTCGAACGGACTGCCGAGCGTGGTGGGGAGCATCTCCCAGAGGGTGTGGTCGCGCAACCGCGCCTCATCGATGCCCGCCAACTGCAGCGCCCACGAGTTGGCGAACGTGAACCGCCACTCCCGATCGACGAAGCCGATCGCGTCGTGCACCTGGTCGAGGCTGCTGCGCAGCAGCCGCGCCATCGCCCGCTGCTCCTCGCGGTGCCGCACCAGCGCCGAGACGTCGTGGAAGGCGCCGTGGACGCGGACGATGCTGCCGTTCTCGTCCCGCTCCGCCTCGCCCACCAGGTGGGCGTGCATCCTGCGGCCGGAGACGTCGACGATGGTCGCGTGCAGGTCGAGCGGGTCGCCGTGCACGATCGTCCGCTCGAAGGCGTGCGATACCGCACTGCGGTCCTGCGGCTCGAACAGCGCAAGCGCCTCGGCGTCCACCGGGACGCGGCCCGGCTCCATGCCGAGCAGACGGAAGAGCCCCTCGCTCCACTCGATCCGGCCGGTCTCGACGTCGACGAACCAGCCGGCGAATCCGGCGATCCGGGCGGCCATACGCACCAGTGCCTCGTTGCCCGCCGCAGCGGCCGCCGAGCGCTCCACGTCGCCGATGTCGCGGGCGATGGCGAGCACCGCCGCCACCTCCGCGTGCTCGCCGCGCAGCGGGATGATTGTCACGTCGAGCACCCGGACCTCGCCGTCGGGGGTCACGATGCGGGTCACGTACCGCCGGGTCTCGCCGGCGACCGCCTCCCGGAATCGGGCCATGGTGGACTCGACGGCGTCGGGATGCAGGAGCCGGGAGAACGGCATGCCGTCCAGCTGGTCGGCCGGATACCCGGTCAGCGCGACCAGCGCGGTGTTGCACTCGACGAAGACGCCCGACACGTCGACCACGCAGACACCGTCCGGGTGCCCATGGAACAGCGCGTCAAGGCCGTTCAGGCGCAGCGCTTCGGAGGGGCTGGTCATGGCAGCATTCGTGTCGGGTGGGGCATGCAGGGATTGTAGGCGGACAGGGCGGCCTACACTGACCGCCATGAGCACGGGCGAGCGCGACATCAGCATCCTCGTCGTCGACGACGACCCGCTGATCCGTCTCACCCTGGACGCGGCGCTGACCCGACACGGCTACCGGGTGACGACGAGCGGCGACCCGCACGCTGCGGCCCGCGAGCAGGATCCGGACGCCGTTCTGCTGGATGCGATCATCCCCGGATGTTCGCTGAACGAATGCATCGAGCTCCTCGGTCGCCGGGGCGACGGGAACCGCCGACCGATACTGGTCATGAGCGGCTCCCTGACCCGACCGGACGAGCTCGCCGGAACCGGGATCGGCTACCTCACCAAGCCCATCCCCCTCACCGAACTCCTCGACGCCGTCGAGGGTCTCGTGGCGTCCACATCCGGGACGATGACCTAAGGGACAATGAGCCAGACACAAATGACCGACACTTCCGCGCGAACACGGACGTTGCGAGCCGTGGTGGCCGACGACGACGTCTTCACGGCCTCGATGGTCGCGTCCGCTCTTCGCTCCACCGGCATCGAGGCGTCGCAGGCAACCACCGCCGCCGAGGCCTGGAGCACGATCCTCCAGGTGGAGCCCAACGCCGTCGTCACCGACCTGGACTTCGGCGGCGGCGACTCCGGGGCGGAACTGCTGTGGCGCGTCCACCGTGAACTTCCCTGGGTCGGGCTCGTCGTCCTCACCTCGCACCTCTCCCCGCAGCTGGCGGTCGGCGACGATGCACTTCCACCCCCGGTCGTGTACCTGGTCAAGTCGCAGGTGAAGGATGTCGACGTACTCGTCGCAGCGGTCGACGCGGCGATCGTCGGCGGCGAGCACCACACGACCGAGCCCTCCGGGGATGTGCGCACGGTCACCCGCGCGCAGGCTGAGGTGCTCCGCCTGGTCGCGTCCGGCGCCTCCACCCGGCGGATCGCCGTCGAGCGCGGCACATCGGTGCGCGCGGTCGAGACGATGCTCGCGCGCCTCTACTCGGCGCTCGGCGTGGATGCGGACGAGCAGGCGAACCCGCGCGTGACGGCGGCGCGGATGTGGCAGCAGGGGCGCGTGCGGATCCGGTAGGGGCAGCCCCAGGCGCCATTGCGGTCACCCGTCGAATTCCTCGATATCGAGATGTATAGAGTCGCAAGACTATAAAGAACGATAAGGGGATGAAAAGGTGCAGCCGTCCCCGTACACGCCGGGTGAAACCGCGCGCCGAGTTCCCGGACGCACCCACCAATTGGCAGAGTTCGAGGAGCGGCTGTCCTACCTGGTGGACTTGCGCCGCTTCGTGGGGCGGATACACGTCGACCATGCGCCCCGGGGGTTCGGCAAGACGTCGCTGCTGCGCGAGTACGAGCGACGAGCCCGCGCGCGTGGCGTGACGACGGTCTGGGTGACGACCGGCGAGGGAAGGCTGATCGAGCAAATCGCGGAGCAGATCGCGAGCGCCACGGAGGCCTGGCGGAAAGACGCCCGATCCAGGGTGGGAACACATCTGGAATCGCTCACGGTTCGTGTCGGCGTCCCGGGTGTTCTCGGCGTGGATGTAACGGTTCGACCTGGGAACAGCGATACGGCGTCAGCCGCACTGAGCCGGGATCTCGAGAGAGTCGTTCGCGCCACCGCGTCCGGAGACGGGCACGCAGGGCTGCTGATCCTGATCGATGAGATCCAGTCGGCAGACGGCGACGGCTTGCGGACCCTCGCCTACGCGGTGCAGCACCTGCAAGCGGAGGGCGCTGATGTACCCGCCGCGGTGTTGCGGCGGGGCTGCCGAACGCTGCGGACACGGTGGCCCAAGCGGTCACGTTCAGTGAGCACTTCGCTTACCGGCGGCTTCTGCCGTTGCAGCCAGCCGATGAAGAACTTGCCCTCGCCGTCCCGGCACGGGAGCTCGGCGTCGAGTGGGAGCCCGATGCCCTGCACGAAGCAGTCTCCATCGCGCGCGGCTACCCCTACATCGTCCAGCTGATCGGTGAAGCCTCCTGGGTTGCCGCCGGAAGGCCGAACCCGGGCTCCCGCATTGCCGTCGCGCACGTTCGCGCAGGCGAGATCGCAATGGAAGCCGACCTCGATGCGCTGTTTCGATCACGGTGGGCGGTCGCCACGGATAAGGAGCGCCAGTTCATGGCTACCATGGCTCAGCTTGGCGACGGGCCCGTCCGTCGCGCCGACATCGCCGCCCGCCTGCGAGTGACGAGCGAAAGTCTTTCTATGCCCAGAGCTCGTCTCATCGACCGCGGATTCATCCAGCCCAGCGGCCGAGGCGCCCTCGAGTTCACGATCCCCGGCTTCAGCGAGTTCATCCGCGACTCGAACTGAGGCGGCGTGCAGCTCAGCGGCCGGTGAGGTGCCTGAGGACGCGTTGGAGCAGACCCTCGTCGGGGGCCGTTCGGTCCTGGGCGGCAGCATCCTGCTGCGAGTTCTCGGCGAAGCCCGCGAATCCGCATGCCTCGCACACCAGCAGGTCGGCGTGCACGGCCAGGCCGGCGCCGTAGTAGGGGTTGCGCACCAGCCGGGCGACGCCGCGGCACTGCGGGCAGGAAGCCTCGCGCATCGCACCCCCCTTCGACACCTCCATCATCCGCCCGCTGCGCCGGAAGCCCCGCCACGCCTGTTCGCGGCGCGAACGGCAGCGAACAGGGCGCTTCGGTCGGTGAATCGGGCCCAGATCTCCGACAGGCCGCTTCGGGTCGGAGGATTGAGCGCGTCCGGAGGGGAATCTCCTAAGCTGAGGGACAGATCTCCGACCGAAGCGCGGTGCGTACCGCAGCGCGGCAGCGCCAGCGGTCAGCGGTCGAGGCGCTCGTCGAGCCAGTCGAACATCCGCTGCTCGGTCAGTGCCCGCGCCAGCGGCTGGACATGGAAGTCCGCACCCTCCTCCTCGGTGAACCGCACGAGCGTCGAGACGCCGGGCGTGAGCGCCGCCAGCCGCTCGGACTGACCGCGCCAGAACTGTTCGTGCTCCGGGTCGGTGATGAGCAGCGGCGTCGTGATCTGGCCCGCCACCTTCTCGACGGTGTACTGCAGCACCGCGCGCATGGTCTCCGCGTACCCGGTGGTGCCGTAGGGGCGCGCGCGGAACTGCCAGGTGTAGGCCAGCTCGTGCGAGAACTTCGCGCCCATCGCCATGTCTCGATCGAACTTCTCGTCGTCGCCTTGGCTCAGCAGCTTCTTCATGTTCGACGGGAGGTGGTCGGTCCACGAGGTGGAGACGTCGACGACGCCCGGGTCCACGATCGCCGCGGCGAACCGGTGCTCGAAAGCGAGGGCTCGTGGCACCCAGTAGCCGGCCTGACTGATGCCGTAGACGGCGACGCGGTCCGCATCCACCCCCGGCCGCTCGAGCACGAAGTCGAGCACCGGAGTCAGCACAGCCTCCCAGTCCGGCCGGAACGGCACGCCGCGCTCGAAGAGCATCGACTGCTGCCCGGGGCCGTCGAAGACCAGGGCGTCGTAGCCGCGACGCAGAGCGCCGTGGACGGCGGAGGACCAGAGGCTCGTCAGCGCGCCGTCGCTGCCGTTCGCGACGACCAGCAGCGGGCGGGATGCGGCTGCCGCCCGCGGCGCACGGAACAGGTAACCCGGCATGGAGGTGTCTTGATACGGGATCTCGATCCGCTCGATGTCGAGGTCGACGAGGTCTACCCAGCGGTCCCAGGCCGCGCGATGCGTGCGGAAGGTCGGCAGCAACTCGTCGTCCGACGGCAAGGCGGCGGCGGCGTTCAGCGCTGTCGCGTAGTACGACGCCGCGCGCAGGAACGCACTCGCGGCACTGACGGAATGTCCGCTGGAGGCTGACTTTTCGCCCTGCGCTGCGATGCGGTCGCCGAGCCCCAGCCAGGCGCGGAACCACCCCTCATGGTCCTTGTCACCCACGCCCTGGACGGCCGCCAGCACCTCGCCGATGTCGGCGGCGCCGCTGAACGCCTGACCGATGGTGGCGCGGATCTCGAAGTCGACGTCAGGATTTCCGGAGAACGTGAACTCGTGCGTGCGTGCCATGGCGACAGCCTGCCGGGTCGACCCGGCAGGCGCTATCCCTCGTGCGGGGCAGACCTACGGCGGAGTGGCTCAGTCGATCAGGTCGAGATCGACGAGGCGGCGCAGCACCTCCACGCCGGCCGGCGGGCAGCGGACGGCATCCGCGCTGGTCGTCCAGTGCACCGCGCCGACCTCGCCGGACGGCACGGGGTTGTCGTCCGTCCACCCGCGGAAGACCCGCATGTGCACCTGGCGTCCCTCCGGCTCGCCGTGCGCCTGCGTCCGCACCTCGAACAGGTCCTCCAGGTCGTCCGGGGCGAACCGGAGCGCTACCTCTTCGAGCGCCTCCCTGGCGGCGGCCTCTGCGGCCGTCTCGCCCGGGTCGACCTTGCCGCCGGGCAGGTAGTAGACCTCGCGTTCGCGGGCCGTCACCATCAGCACCGTGCGGTCGCGCACAAGGGCTACGGCGGAGACGATCAGCGGAGCGGCGGTCACGACTCCACGCTAGTGCGCGACGCCGGACCTCTCCGCGCCGCGCCGCGCGGAGGGCGTTCCCGCACGGACTCCACAGTGGCAGGATCGGGGGCGTGACCCGCCGAACGATGCTGCTCGACAGCGCCTCCCTCTACTTCCGCGCGTTCTACGGCGTGCCCGACACGGTCAAGGCGCCCGACGGCTCCCCGATCAACGCGGTGCGCGGGTTCCTGGACATCATCGCCAAGCTGGTGACCGACTACGACCCGGACTCGCTGGTCGCCTGCTGGGACGACGACTGGCGGCCGCGGTGGCGGGTCGATCTCATCCCCAGCTACAAGGCCCACCGCGTCGCCAGGGTCATTCCGGGCGGGGTGGATGTGGAGGAGACGCCCGAGGCGCTGGTCGCGCAGGTCCCGGTGATCCGCGACGTGCTGGATGCGGTCGGCATTCCGATCGTCGGTGCGGCGGCGGCCGAGGCCGACGACGTGATCGGAACGCTGGCCACCCACATCGACGGACCGGTGGATGTGGTGACCGGCGACCGCGATCTGTTCCAGCTGGTCGACGACGAGCGAGACGTGCGCATCATCTATACCGCTCGCGGCATGAGCAACCTCGAGCTGGTCACCGGCGAGGTCGTGCTGCAGAAGTACGGCGTCCGCGGGGACCAGTACGCCGACTTCGCGGCGATGCGCGGGGACAGCTCCGACGGCCTCCCCGGCGTCGCCGGCATCGGCGAGAAGACCGCTGCGGCGCTGCTGGCCGACTACGGCGACCTGGGCGGGATCATCGCAGCCGCGGAAGATTCCGGTAGCGGCATGAAGCCTGCGGCTCGCGCGCGCTTCGCCGCCGCGCGCGACTACCTCGCCGTCGCGCCGCAGGTCATCGAGGTCCTCCGCGACCTCCCGCTGCCCGAGGTGGATGCCCGGCTCGCGGCGCCGACCGCCGAGCAGCGGGCCACGCTGCAGACCCTCTCCGAGCGCTGGGGCCTGGGCGGCTCGCTCGACCGGCTGCTCACCGCGCTCGACCGCTGATCGCCGACGGCAACCGGGCGCCGGCGTTCAGCCCTCGGGAGCCCAGCGCCACAGTTCGCGCTGTGCCAGGAGGGCGAGCTCGCGCAGGACGTCCAGGTCCGCTTCGCCGTCGGCGCGGTCCCGTGGCGAGCGGCCGAAAACGCAGAGGGCGCCGATGCGAGTGCCGTCTGGCGCTTCCACGGGAAACCCGGCGTAGTAGCGCAGGCCCGCCGGACCGGTCACCAGCACATTCGTCGCGAAGCGGTCATCCTCGGCGGCATCCGGCACGACCATCCCGTCCGGCGTCTGGATGGTGTGGATGCACGCGGACTGTTCGATCGGGATCCGCATGTCCGCGGCGGCCGTCGAGGAGAGCGGCCACTCGTTGCGGTCGTCGAGGACCGTGAACATGGCGATCTCCGTGCCGAGGGTGCGCTTCGCGGTCGCGACGATGCCGTCGAGGCGGGGGTCGCCGCCCCGTTGACTGAGCTTCAACCGCTCGATGGCACCCACCCGCCTGGCGCCGTCATCCGTGGTTGCGGGCTGCTGTGCGTTGCGCTCCTGGAGGGCCGGGGCGAGCGCGTCGCTGATCTGGCGCGCCCAGAACAGGTAGTCGGCGGGCGTCCGGTGCCGATGCGACTCCCTGCCGGAGAGCGCGCCGAGCCCGACGTAGACGGCGCCGGCCTCATGACACACCTGACGTGCGACGGCGTTCAGCCGGCGTGCATGAGCGTCGGCGACGCGCCCGGACGCCGAATTGTAGGGCTGGATCGAGCTGACCGGCTGCGCGCCGAGCCAGACGACCGGCCCGGCGCAGTGCGACTGAGCCTCCGCCAGCAACCGGCGCAGCTGTGCGGCCCACGCCTCCGGTCTCGCCAGGCGAATCGCATCCGCGACCGCGCCGCTGAGGACGACGGCGTCGTATCGTCCGGGTCCGGCGGAGGGAAGCAGCCTGCGGAGGCGCCGCACGCCCGCTGAAGGATGCGCCACCACGTCGACGACCGCGCCCCGGCCTGTGTCGGCTGCGAGCGCGCGGGCGACAGCCCCTGGCAGGGCGAGATCGTGGCTGCCGACGCCCCAGCCGACGGCCGGACCCGAGCCCACGATCAGCACATGCAGGGCGCGGCGACCGGCGGCGTAGGCCTGGCGTTCGCCGACCGGACGCACCAGGCGGGAGCGGATGCCCGACACGTGCGCGCGCCACGCCACCATCGCCACACGGCGAGGTATCGACAGCCGCTCGTCGTCCACCTTCCGACGGTATCCCGCCGATGGGGCCGTCTCGACCTCAGACGCGCCCGCGTGTTCGCTGGCGGAAGCGCTGCGGGAAGGGAGGAACCGCCACCGCATCTGGCGCGGTACTCCTCCGTTCCCCGGCATCCCGGGCGTCCCGCCGTCGAATCTCCTCCCTCTCCCAGGCCGGACACCGACGTGGAAATGGGAGGAGAACCCGGCCAGAGGACAACCGAAAGACGGCAAACGGAGGAGGGTGGGGCCGCTGGTGCCGCGTCCTCCTCCGATTGCCGAGCGCGGCGACGGCTACGGCTACGGCGACGGCTACGGCTACGGCTACGGCTACGGCGACGGCTACGGCTACGGCTACGGCTACGGGAGGGTGTGGCCTGCCGCCGTGAACAGGCCGTACCACTCCGGCCGGGTCAGCGGGATGTCGGAGCCGGCAGCGGAGTCGCGCACCCGCTGGTCGTTGGTGGTGCCGAGCACGACCTGCATCCCGGCCGGGTGGCGGGTGATCCACGCGACCGCGATGGCGGTCGGTGTCACGTCGTACTTCTCGGCGAGCTCATCCAGCCGATCGTTGAGGTCCGCATAGTTCTCTCTGTCGCCCAGGAAGACGCCGTCGAAGAACCCCTTCTGGAACGGCGACCAGGCCTGCAGCACGATGTCGTGGAGCCGGGCGTAGTCGAGGATGCCGTTGTCCCGCGAAATGGACTGGTCGAGCCCGGCCATGTTCGCCGCGACACCCTGGGCGATCAGCGGAGCGTGCGTGATGCTCAGCTGCACCTGGTTGGCGACCAGCGGCTGCGACAGCGACCGTTGGAGCAGCTCGATCTGACCCGGCGTCTGGTTGGACACGCCGAACGCGCGCACCTTGCCCGCGCTCTGCAGCTCGTCGAAGGCGAGGGCCACCTCGTCCGGCTCCACGAGGGTGTCCGGGCGGTGCAGCAGGAGGATGTCGAGGTAGTCGGTCCTGAGGGCGGCGAGGGACTCATCCACCGACCGCAGGATGTGCTCCCGCGAGAAGTCGAAGTAGCCGTCGCGGATTCCGACCTTGGACTGGATGACCACCTGGTCGCGCTCGGCGGCGGGGACGGCGCCGGCATCGCCGAAGCGGCGCTCGCAGCCGTGGGTCTCGTCGCCGTAGATGTCGGCATGGTCGAACATCGTGATGCCTTCGTCGCGGGCGGTGCGGACCAGGGTGCGGATCTGCTCGTCGTCGAGCGAGGAGATGCGCATCAGGCCGAGGACGATGTTGGATGCGGCGATGTCGGTCCTGGGGAAGGTGAAGGTCTTCATGTCGTCCATCTAACCCCGCGTCAACCCCCTGGCGGCGCGAGATTCCGCGACTACTGTCCGTGATGCTGAAGAAGGAGCACCGGATGACCATGACACCTGATTTTCATGTCGCTGTCGAAGACTTCGCGGAGGAGACGGGCCTCCGGGGTCGTCCGCCGGTGCTCTCGGGTTATGTCGTGAACGCTCTGGGTCGCGACTTCCGCGTCACGGACGAAATGGCCCGTATCTTCCTCAACCAGGTGGAGCGCGTCGCTTCGACCGACCCGTCCGCGCTGGTGGTGCTCCGCCACGAGACCGGCCTCGAACTCCTGCTGGTCACCGACGACAACTCGTTCTCGATCCGGACGGCAACCGCCTCGTAAGCTCGTCCCGTGGGCAGCGGGACGGATGAGGATGCGATCGCACTCATCGATGCGGCGCTGCGGGATGCGGTGAGCTGGTTGACCGCCGCCGGGGCGCGCCAGGAGGCGCTGGCCGAGTTCGTTCCGGCCCGGCGGACCTTCCTGATCCGGCGCGAACCCTTGCTGCGCCGCATCGGGACCGTGTGGCGACTGGGAGTCTTCCTGCTCGACGCCGAGGGGACGCTCCGCGCCACGGGGACCCTGGTCCGGGCGACGCCGCCCGGACGCCCGCAGGAACTGTCGTCGTCCGTCGAGTACCGCCGCTCGCTTCGTGCGGCGGCTCAGCGCGGGGGATTCCGGGACGGCGAGGCGGTGAACTTCGACGCGCCGCGCATCCACCTCGACGCTGCGGCTCTGCGCGAGAGCACAGGGCCGCTGTTCGTTCGGGACGGCACGCCACTGGTCCGCTGGAGCGCTACGGCCGCGGACTCGGACGCCCGCGACTTCGTCGGCTACATGGCGGAGCGGGTCGACCTCGTCGCCCACCCGCCCGAGGGCGCCTGACCAAACGCGTCGTCCACCGCTCGGCCGTCGTGCACGCCGACCATGAATGCGGGCCCAGCACGTGGGTGCCGGGCCCGCAGTACGGGTGAGTCGTCGGGTCAGACAGCGGGGGACGGGGTGGCGCTTCCCGTGTCGGAGACGCCGGTGTCGGAGCCGCCCTTGCCGGTGACCTGGTCGACCTTCGCTGAGGCCTTGCCGGTCACCTTGCTGACGGTCTCGCTGACCTTGCCCCCGACGTCGGACGCGGTGCGCCCGGCGAGGTCCTTCACATCGCCCTTCACGTGCTGCACGGTGTCGGACTCGGCGAAACCGCGCCACTTGCGGCGCAGATCCTCGTAAGCGCCGCGCCCTGCGCGCGTCCCGATGACGTACCCGACGGCCACTCCTGCGGCAAAGATGATGATCTTCATGGCGTGCACGGTACGCGTCGGGGCGCGACCGCGACAGTCCTCGCCTGCTGCTCGGAGCACAATGTCTTCGTGAGCGGACAGCGCAGAGGCGGCGGGGCGGCCATCCTCGTGGAGGGGGCCAGCGATCGCGCGGCCGTGCTCGCCGCCGCCGGGCTGCTCGGCGTGGACCTGGCGGGCGACGGGGTCGACGTCGTGCCGATGGGCGGGGCGATGAGCGTCCGCCGCTTCGTCGCCGAACTCGGCCCGCGGGGCGCGGGCCTGCGCCTGCGCGGGCTGTGCGACGCAGGCGAAGTCCGATTCTTCGAGCGGGCCGGCCTTCCGGTCGGCGCGGTGTTCGTCTGCCGGCCGGACCTCGAGGCCGAGCTGATCGGCGCCCTCGGCCACGCTCGAACGCAGGCGGTGCTGGAGGAGGAGGGCGACCTGCGCCTGTTCCGGATGTTCCAGCAGCAACCGGCCCAGCGGAACCGCACCCTGGACCAGCAGTTGCACCGCTTCCTCGGCACGACCTCGGGCCGGAAGGAGCACTACGGCGCCGCCCTCGCCTCCGCTCTGCCTGCGGACGAGTTGCCCGCGCCGCTCCGGGACGTCGTCCGGGCCCCGAACTAGGGTGAAGGGATGCCGACCACCGACCCTGCCCTGCTCGAACGCCTCGGCGCGCTGTTCGCCGCCCGCGACCGCAACGACATGGGCCCGACCGTCCGGGCGCTCCTCGCGGTGCTCGCCGAGCATCCCGACGACCCGCATGTGCTGTACGAGGTCGGTGGCGCCTACGACACCGCGGGTGAGGAGCAGACGGCAGCCGGATACTACGAGCGCGCTCTGCAGACCGGGCTCGAGGGCGACACGCTGCGCCGGTGCCTGCTGCAGTACGGCAGCACGCTCCGCAACCTGGCGCGGTTCGACGAGTCGCTGGCCGCACTCGACCGGGCGCTCGACCTCTTCCCTTCGTCCGAATCCGTCCGGGTCTGGCACGCGCTCTCGCTGCACGCCGCCGGGCGCAGCGATGCGGCTGTGGCGGAGCTGATGGAGGTCGCGGCCGACGGCATCCGTACACCCGACCTGCAGCGCTACGAAGCGGCGGTCCGAGCGAACGCCGAGTACCTGCGCTCGCTCGACGACGGCCGGTGACCACGGCCGGTCCGTGACATCCGGTCAGGGCGCCAGGAGCGCGGCGATGACCAGCAACGCCGGGACGGCGAACGCGGTCGTCAGCAGCACCACATCCCGTGCCAGCGGCATGCCGCGCTCGTAACGGGCGGCGAAGTTGAAGACGTTCTGCGCCGTCGGCAGGGCCGCCAGCGCGACCGCTGCGAACAGAGCCTGACCGCCCAGGCCGAACACGAAGCGCGCGACGAGGAAGGCGACCACCGGCATAACGGCGGACTTCAGGATCACGGCCGCCACGATCGGGGCGCGGCCTGTGCCTGCCCGCAGCGGCCGCGAGCCGACCAGCGACATCCCGAACGCCATCAGCACCAGCGGCACTGCAGCTCCGCCGAGCAGTTCGAAGGGCTTGAGGACGGCGGCCGGGAGCTTCAGCCCGCTCACGTCGACGAGGATGCCGATGACGGAGGCGATGATCATCGGGTTCCGGAACGGTTGGGTGAGGATCGATCGGACGGAGACCGCACCGCGGCTGGTGGTGTCGAGAACGGTGAGGGCGATCGGCGCGAAGACGATGAGCTGGAGGAGCAGCACCGGCGCGACGTAGGACGCGCTGCCGAGCACATACACCGCGACGGGAAGTCCGATGTTGTTGGCGTTGACGTACCCGGAACCCAGCGCCCCGAGCGTGGTCTCCGGCGCGGGCAGGCGGAAGAACGCACGCGACAACGCCACGAAGACCCCGGCCGACACGACCGCCGCGATCGCCGCGACGATCAGCTGCGTGGAGAAGACCACCCGCAGGTCGGCGCGGGCGAGCGTGACGAACAGCAGCGCCGGGTTGGTCACGAAGAAGGCGATCCGATTCAGCACGAATGGAGCGGTCGGCCCGCCGATTCCCAGCCGGCCCGCGAGGTAGCCCACCAGGATGACGAAGGCGATGATCCCGAACCCGGTCAGCACACCGCCCATCGCACCAGCCTACGGGCGCGGGCGAGACGCTAACGACGGCGTGGCCGGGACGGCCGCGCGACGCGCACGGCGAGCGCCACCAGCAGGATGAGCGCGGCCGCCGCGAACGCCGCGATCGCGACCGGCGCCGACGGGAGCGAACCGGTCAGCCGTGAGACGCCGATCCAGGCGAGGCCCCACGCCGAGGCGACCGCCGGGGCGAATCGGCCGCGATCCCAGACGGCGAGTGCGCAGCCGATCGCCGCGAACAGCGCGAGCATCCCGATCGCCCAGGCGTGCGGGCTCGCACCGAGCCCGTCGAATCCGGCCGCCGTGAGCCAGGACGCCACATTCGCGACCGTGGCGACCATCACCCAGCCGAGGTACAGCCCCACCACGCCGTCGAGCAGCACCGCGTCGGCGGTCGACTCCGCCGGGTGACGGCTGAGGACGACGAAGGCCACGATCAGGACGACCAGCAGAGCCACGATCGCCACGACGGACACGGCGAGCTGTCCGGCCTGCACCGAGAGGATCCACGCGGCGTTCAGCAGCAGCGAGCCGAGCACCCAGAAGCCGACCCGGCGCTGCCGGTCGCGGGCAGCCTGCGACGGAAGGGCCTGCCAGATCGCGTAGACCACCAGGCCCGCGTAGATGACGGACCAGATGGCGAACGCGGGGCCGGCCGGCGCCAGGAGGGTCGCATCCGCACTCAGAGCACCACCCGCGACCCGCGGAATGGGCGTGCCGCCCGCGAAGCCGGAACCCACGACCGCCCCGACCAGGGCGATCACCGCTCCGGCGACGACGAGGCTCTGGCGGACGCGGTCGGCCGGCATGGGCCGCGCGGCGGCGAGCGTGCTCATGGCGTGCAGGGTAGCCCTGCGCGCGCCCGCAGTGAAGGGTTGCCGCTCAGCCCGGGACGACCGCCAGCACGACCGTCGCGCCGATCTCGTCGTCCGATTCGATGCCCGTCGCCAGGCCGGCGGCGGCGAACAGGGCCGCGGAGGTCTGCGCCTGCTGTGCGCCGGCCTCTATCAGCAGCGTCCCTCCCGGGGCCAGCCAGGCGGCCGCCTCGGCAGCGATCCTGCGGTGGATGTCGAGGCCGTCGGCTCCGCCGTCGAGGGCGACACCGGGCTCGTGGTCGCGCGCTTCCGGCGGCATCAGGGAGATGGCGTCGGTCGGCACATACGGAGCGTTCACCGCGAGAACGTCCACCTGCCCCCGAAGGTCGGTCGGCAGCGCGGCGAAGAGATCACCCTCGAAGACGCGGCCCGAGGGGAGGTTGCTGCGAGCGCACCGGACGGCGACCGGATCGACGTCCGCGGCGTAGACGACGGCGTCCGGCACCGCATCCGCCACCACCGCTCCGATCGCCCCGACGCCGCAGCAGAGGTCGAGCACGACAGCCGTACCGGCGCGGTCGACCGCCGCATGGGCGAACCCGGCGGCGCGCCGGGCGAGCAGCTCGGTGCGGCGGCGCGGGACGAACACCCCCGGCTCGACCGTCAGCCGGAGTCCCCCGAACTCCGCCCAGCCGAGCAGCGGCTCCAACGGCTCGCCTGCGACGCGGCGGGAGAGAAGCTCCTCCAGCTGCGCCGGGGAGCCCGCCGCCTCGGTCAGCAGCCGCGCTTCGTCCTCGGCGAAGACGCATCCCGCAGCCCGCAGTCGCGCGACTATCTCGGGATGCTGTTCGGGCACGCTCGCAATGCTAGCCGGGCAACGGATCAGTACGGCTGTGCCGTCAGCAGCCGCGCGAGGTGCGCCGCGTTGTTCGCGACCGTCGCGTTCTGCGCTGCGACCGCCTCCGGCGTCTCCTCCAGGTCCTTGTAGTCGACCGAACCCATCGCCTCGCCGTTCCAATACGTCGAGCCCTGCGATGGGATGCTGAAGCCCACGTCGTTGAGGCCCTGGAAGAGATCGGCGATGATCGCGTGCGCACCGTCCTCGTTGCCCACGACGCCCACGATCGCGACCTTGCCCTCGACCAGCGGACGACCGTCCTCATCGGTCTCCGACAGCTCCGCGTCGAGGCGCTCCAGCGCGCGCTGAGCGACCGACGAGAGATGCCCCATCCACGTCGGCGTGACGATGACGAGGATGTTGGACGCGATGATCTGCTCGCGGATGTGCGGCCACTGGTCGCCGTCGCCCTCGTCGAGTTCGACCCCCGGCTTGATGTCGTAGTCGGCCAGTCGCACGGCCGTTCCCGTCACGTCGTGCATCGACAGCTCGTCGAGGAGCTGCCGCGCGAGAAGCTGACTGCTCGACTCGCCAGGGGACGGTTTCAGCGTGCAGACGAGGGCGAGCGCAGTCAGAGGACGGGTCGAATCGGTCATGCCGCGAGTGAACGCGTGGCACACCGGGACCGCAAGGGTTTCGCAGACGACCTTGACCTCTCGCCCAGGTGATCGTATGGATGGGGGATGAAGCGTATCCACTATGCAAGCGGGTCTCTCCTCACCGGGGACGACATCGCCGACGTCCTGGTGCGCTACGCGGCCGCCCTCGCGCACAACAACGACTCGGCCGAGGTCCACGCCCCGGCCATCATCGAGGGCGGTCTGACGGGCGAGGTGCTGATGCTTCTCGGGCCGGCCAGCCAGATCCTCGCCGAGAACGAGCCCTTCGTCGGCGAGGAACTCCGCGACGAGGCGTTCGTCGAGGAGCTCGAGGGCAGGATCGCCGTACTGGGCCCGCAACGGGCCACCTTCGTCGAGCACGGCACCGAGGAGCTGCCGGACGTCGACTTCGACCTGCTGTGACATCCATCGATACCCGGCTGCACTGGTGCAACCGCGTCCGCCGCGTACTATCAGGCGAGTAACGGGAAGCGGGAGAGGTAATGCAGGTGTTCCACGTCTATATCGACGACTTGAGGTTCACCTTCGTCGACCGCGCCCCGGTCGAGGAGTTGAAGAGCAACGTCGTTCGAGCGAGCCGGGACGACGGCGACTTCGTCTCGATCGCACAGTCGAGCCGGCCTCCCAGCGAGATCTTCGTGACCAGCCAGACGCGCGTGCGGATCGAGACGGCAACCATTCCGCGCGACCCGGTCTCCACCGGCACGGCGTCCGGCGAGGACGACGACGACGCCTTCTGGTTCGACTTCGATTCGCTCGCCTGACGAACGGAAGCCGACCCGACCGCTTCCCCCGATGAGCCCGGCGGGGGATGCTCGTCTCATGCCGACGACGTCCCTCTGGCTCGAGACCGCCCCGCCGATCGCCACCGACACGTTCGAGTGGGACGGACACTACGACACGATCGTCGTCGGCGCCGGCCTGACCGGACTCGCGACCGCCCTCATGCTGGCCCGCTCCGGGATGCGCGTGCTGGTGCTCGAGGCTCGCACCGTCGGCGCGGTCACCACCGGCAACACGACCGGAAAGGTGAGCCTGCTGCAGGGGACGACGTTGTCGTCCATCCGCCGCCACGCCTCCGACGCGGTGCTGTGCGCCTACGTCGACGGCAACACCGCCGGGCAGGGCTGGCTGCTCGACTTCCTCGAAGAGCAGCGGGTGCCGTTCCAGGTCCGCGACGCGGTCACGTATGCCACCACGCTCGACGGACTGGACAAGCTGGATGCGGAACTCGCCGCCGCCCGCACCGCCGGCCTCGACGCGGTCGAGGAGCGCACGACGGAGCTGCCCTTCGCCGTCGAAGGCGCTCTGACCCTCGCCGGCCAGGCCCAGGTGCACCCGCTGAAGGTGCTCGCAGCGCTCGCCGACGAGATCCGGCGTCTCGGCGGACGCATCGTCGAGGGCGAGCGGGTGACCGACGTCTCGGCCGCGAAGCCCGCGGTCGTGACGAGCACGTCCGGGACGTCCCGCGCCGACCAGGTCGTCCTCGCGACGGGTACGCCCATCCTCGACCGCGGGCTCTACTTCGCCAAGGTCGAGCCCACGCGGTCCTATGTCACCGCTTACCGGGTGCCGCGCGGCATCCCGCGCGGAATGCACCTGTCGGCCGACTCGCCCACCCGGTCGCTGCGCACGGCGACGGCAGCGGACGGCAGCGAGCTGCTCCTGGTGGGCGGCAACGGTCACCCGGCCGGGCGTGCGGACTCCCCCGCCGAGAAACTCGCCGACCTGACCGCCTGGGCGGAGCGGATGTTCCCGGGCGCCGAGCGCACCCACTGGTGGGCGGCGCAGGACTACCGCTCGGCGAACCGGGTGCCCTTCGTCGGCTGGCTGCCGCGCGGGCGCGGCCGTGTCTACCTGGCGACCGGCTACGACAAGTGGGGGATGACGAACGCGGTCGCCTCCGCCCTGAGCCTCACGGCCGACCTGACCGGCGAGACCCTGGAGTGGGCGCGCGTGCTGCACCACCGGGTCACCCGGCCGCGCGACATCGCATCCGGGGTCGCCCTCAACGCGGCCGTCGGCAAGGCGGCCCTGAGTAAATGGGCGGCCGCGCAGAACGCTCCCGAAATCGGCGACGACCCGGTCGCCGAAGGGACCGGAACGGTGGGACGCCGCGGTCGCGCGCCCGTCGCCGTCTCGACCGTCGACGGGACGACCTGTGCCCTCACCGCGGTGTGCAGCCACCTCGGCGGGGTGGTCCGCTGGAACGACGCGGAACTGTCCTGGGACTGTCCACTGCATGGCTCGCGGTTCGCCCCCGACGGGACGGTGCTGGAGGGGCCCGCGACGCAGCCGTTGGCGCCGGCGCCGCCGCTGCGGTCGGGGGACGCGCCCGGTTAGAGGCCGGCGGGATAGGGTCGCCGCCGGTGGCCCAGCCGTCGACCCTAGTCAGGGCGTTCCGCGCGGGAGTATCGTCGCGGCATGACGAACCCTGACGACGAGAGCACGCCGCGCCCCGCCGGACCCACCGAACCCGCGGGGGCGGGCGAGCCGGTCACCCCGCCGCCTGTGCCCTCCGCGCAGCCCGCGCAGCCCGCGCCGCCCGCATCGCCGGGCCCCGACCAGGGCTTCCCCGCCGCACCGCCGCCGCCGCCCGCCTACCCGGCGTACGGAGCGACGGACGCGACACCTGCGGTCGCGCCGAGCGCCCCGCCGCGGACCGTCGAGATCGCGTTCTGGCTCTTCGTCGCCGGCGCCGTGCTCAGCGTCATCAGCGGCATCATCACCCTCGCCACTATCGGTAACCAGCGCAACCAGATCGCCGATGCGCTGAAGAACTCCAGCCAGAGCGCCAAGATCGACGTGCAGAGCGCCACGGACGCGATCATCGCCGGTGCGACCGTCTGGGCCATCATCACGCTGATCTTCTGGGCTGTCACGTTCGTCCTCTTCGCCGTCTTCATGCGGCGCGGAGCGAACTGGGCCCGGATCGTGCTGACCGTCCTCACGGTGCTGTCGCTGCTCAACATCATCAACGGCTTCGGGACCGGGTTCCTCCAGTTCGCCGCGGCCGTCGTCGCCGTCGTCCTGATCTGGCTGCGGCCATCGAGCGAGTACTTCGCCGCCGTGAAGGCATCCAAGGCGCCGCGCGCCTGACAGCAGGCGACACGAGCCCACCGACAGCGGCCCGCGGACTCCGGTCCGTGGGCCGCTCCCATGATCCACATGCCCACGCGTACACTCGCGGCATGGACCTGCGGGATGTGGCCGGCGAGCTCTACGCCGCCGCTCCGGGCGACTTCATCGCCAGGCGGAACGCCGCAGCCGCCGAAGCGGACAAGCCGACGGCCAAGCAGATCAAGGCGCTGAGAAAACCGTCCGCCTCAGCCGCCGCCATCAACGCTCTCATGCGCGACCACCCGGACCTCGTCGGCGATGTCCTCGAAATCGGCACCAGGATGCGCGACGCGTTCGCCGCCAGGGACCGGGCCGAGATCCGCTCGCTCACCCAGGAGCGGCAGCGGCTGCTCCAGCGCGCCACGGAGGGACTCGACCTGAGCCCTGCCGTGCAGCGCGAGGTGGAGGAGACCCTCCAGGCGGCCGTGATCGACCCGGCGGCCGCCGCCGCGGTGCGCAGCGGGATGCTCCTCCGCGCCCTCGAGTCCACCGGGCTGGAGCAGGTCGACGTGTCTGAGGCGGTAGCCCTGCCCGTCGAGATCGAGGAATTCGCGGCGCCTGCGCCTCGGCGGCGGAAGGCGGCCGCCGCGGGTGGAGAGGCCGACGCGGCCACAGCGGCGGCCACGGGAGAGGCGGAGACACCCGCCGAGCCGGTCGAGTCGCCCAGCGAGCGCCGGGAACGGGAGCGCCGCATCCGCGCCGCCGAGAAGGCGCTGGAACGTGCGCGCGGCGACGCCGAAACGGTCGACGACGAGCTCGACGAGACGGTCGACCGCCGCGGCGACCTGGAGGCCGAACGCGAACGTCTGCAGCGCCGGCTGCAGCGCGTGATGGACGACCTTACGGAGGCGCGGTCGGCGGAACGCGATCTCCGGCACAGGCTCTCCGACGCGCAGCGGGCCGTCCGTGAAGCCGAGCGGGACGTCCGCGACGCACGCGACGGCTGACGCGCGCTCCGGTCAGCCCACCCAGCGGGCGAGCAGCTCGTCCCAGTCCGCCTGGTACCGGCCCAGCCCGAACCGTTCGAGCGCCCACTCGCGGGCCCGCTCCCCGGCCTCCGCTCCGCGTCCCGGGTCGTCGACGAAGGCACGGACCGCGTCGTGCAGCTCCCTCACGTCGGTCGAGACCACGCCGACACCCGGGACGACCGCGCGCCGCGCATCCGTCGCATCCAGAGCGACCACCGGCACGCCTGCGGTCATCGACTCGAGCAGGGACAACCCGAGAGAGGTCCAGCGGTTCGGGTGCACGTACACGCGCCGCCGGCCGATCTCCGAGAACAACCGCGGGGCCGCGATGTCGCCGGCGGCGACGACCCGGTCCGCGCCCACACCCAGTGCCTGTGCCAGCCCGTCCACCCGCATCCCGAAGACGTCGACCGGCGCCACGGCGCTGAAGCCGCCGAGCAGGTCGGACCCGGTCACCCGCCAGCGGCGCACCGGCTCGTTGATGACCGCGGCCGCCCGCGGAAGCTCGCCCGTGTAGAAGGTTCCGTAGTCGACGACACCGTGCTCGATCACCACCGTGCGAGTGGATCCGGTGTCCCAGTACAGCGCGTTGAAATGCGTGACGTGGGCGATGACGACGTCGTCGCGATCGGCGAGCGGATGCCGTGAGCTCGGGACGCCCTCCTGCGGCGTGTTGTGCTCGACGAACACCACGGGGACGTCGACGCCGGGCGTGCGCCCGGTCAGCCGTTCGACCAGGTCGAACTCCTCCAGCCGTTGCAGCACGACCGCATCGAACGGTGTGGCGGCGAGCTCCGCCTCCGGCACATCGACCACGTTCGCCGGCCAGTCGCGCGCGCCGACGCCTCCTTCGCCCGCCGAGTCCAGCGGCAGGAGGTAGGTGTGCCGTCCGCGGACGAAGGCGTCCATCCAGCCGCCGTGGACCTGCCAGACGAGCAGGCGCAGGGCACGGCTCACAGCTGCGACCCGGAACCGGGGTGGCCCAGCTCCAGTGGGCCGGTCAACGGCGGCGGCTCCTGCTCCTGCCCGGCGGCGACGCCGGCGTGGGTGTGCCCGGCGACGCCGTGCGCAGCGGTGTGCGGCTCCTTCTGCGCGCACAGCCTGCCGCAGTACGAGCAGATGTAGCCGTCGCCGAAGCGCGCCTCGCCGTGCAGGCGGTACTCCAAGACGTCTCCGTCGGACTCGAGGGCGAACTCCACGAACGCCGGGCGCTCCAGCGACGGGATGGGGATCCGCATCCGTTCGAACGGCCGGCGGTCGTCATCAAGCGGCACCCAGAGCTTCTCCGGTGAGGGGCCGAAGATCGATCCCGCCCTGTCCACGCGGGCGGGCCGGTGGTCATCGCGGACATGCAGGATGTGCCCGGCGCGGATCATGTCGCGCGGCAGCGCCTGGTACGACTCGGGCACCCCGTAGGCGATCGTGCCGCGGCGCAACCGGGAGAACCCCTCCTCGGAGTCGTCGCCCATGACCACGAAGGGCGGCGCCTCCGGTCGGCGCAGCACGATCGCGGTGCCGCCCGAGGGGCTGTCCGAGATGAGCTGAAGCACCGCCGTCGCATCCACTGTCGTCGCATCCACCCCGGGTGTCGCGGACCGGGCGTCGAAGCCGTCAGGCATGCGCCACCGACACCAGTTCCGTCTCGCGACGCCCGAGCTCCGCGTCGAACCGGGCACCCCAGACGCGGTCGGCCTGGTCGATCAGGCACTCCGCGAGGCGGCCCACCACCTCCACCTCGGCGACCAGCACCTCGCCGTCCGGAGCGTGGCCGACGCCGCGCCCGCGCAGCAGCCACGCGAAGCGCTCGGGCCGCGAGCCGTCCTGCGGCGCATGCCGTGGGGCGGGCAGGCGACTGAGCTGTCGGGCCACCCACTCGACGCGGGGCAGCGTCCACCACGCCTCCGGGTCGAGCGGATGCGCCGGCAGGCCGGGAAGGGCGAGGCCGGACTCGGCGTCGAACGAGCCCTCCTCCAGATCGGACGCGAAACCGGCCGAGTAGCGCACGAACAGACCGGCGCCCTCATCGAGCAGGTGATCCACCTCAGAGAGCTGATAGAGCACGGGAACCTCCGCTCGGGACGGCGTCGCTCGGGGTGGCGACGCGGTAGCGGCACTCCATGCGGGTGCGCGAAACCAGCTCGAACCGGTGCCACGACGGCCGGTCGAGCGACGGGATGGGGATGCTGACGCGCGGCGGCGCCTCGCCGTCGTCATCGAGCGGGACGAACACGACCACATCGGAGGCCCCGAACACCGAGGCGGAGCAGGCGAAGCGTCCCTGGGCGAAGCGGTCGGAGGTCACCACGACGGCGGGGTCGGACTCCACCGGGAAGTCGTCGCGCGACTGCTCCCGGTACGGCTCGCTCACCCCGTGCACGCCCGGCCCCCGGCGCATCCGTACGAACAGGTCGTGGCCGCCGAAGACATCCAGCCGGAGCGACGAGGGGACCGGCCCGTCCACCAGCACCGCGACGGGCGTCCTCGCACGACGCGGCAGCATCATCAACACAGCCGTCGCTGCCATATTGCCCATGCAAGCAAAGCTAAAGTCGATGCGCTCCGAAGTCAGGGGATTGACGAACCGCGGGGACGGTGCGGGGCGGTTACGGGATGTGCCGGCTGATCTCGTCCTCCGGCATGATCACCATGCCGCCGGTGCGCTGCGAGGTGTGCATCAGCGCCTCCAGCCACTGCGTGTTGATCGCGGGCGGACGGCTGCCACTGAACTGGAAGGCGAGCGGCACCTCGCGGCTGATCCACAACGAGACGCGCCCGGAGCCCTGCTCGACCGGCACATCCCAGTTCAGGAGGAAGCTCTCGTGACGGCGTAGCTTGGCGACGATGGCGAGCTTGACGTGGCTGAGGACGCGATCGTCGAGGTCGTACTCCTGTCCGGCGCCGTAGACGAGTTTTCCCATTCCTTCATAGTGCCTGAACACGGCACCGAAATCCTGTCGTGTCAGGGGGATTGACACGAGTGTCGCGCCGTGCTCAGGCCGGACTCAGTCGTTGGCCGCCGTCGCGCAGACGTTCGGTGAGCACGTCGAACGGAATATCGTGCACCGCGCGCCGGGTGGTCACAGCGAGCGCCGCCGCCGCACCCGCCGCCTGGCCGGTCATCAGGTACTGGGGCTCCATCCGCACGGACGCGAACGCCACCGCCGACGCGGACAGGCAGACGGGGACCAGGAGGTTCGACGCATCCTCGCGCCGCGGCAGCAGCGTGGCGTAGGGGATGCCGTACACCGGCACCGGAACCGACAGGTAGCCCTCCGTGAACACGGAGCCGATCGGCTCCGGATGCTCGTACACCCAGCGCCAGACGCGCTGCACCTCCCGGATGTCGATGTGGTACGAACCGAGTGCGATGGTGTCGGCCGGAATGGCGCCCGCGACCAGGTCGTGCTCGGTGAGCACACGCTCGCCGACCATCCGACGCGCCTCGCGCACGTACAGCTGGTGCGGGAGGTGGCCGGTGTCGGCGAACTCGCCGCGCGGAAGGCCCCAACACGACAGCTCCTGCCCGATCGCCGACGGGACGGCGTCGTCGTGCGACAGGAAGTAGAGGAAGCCGCGGGTGTGCGCGATGTGGTGGCGCCTCAACTCCTCCCGCCGCTCCGGCGCTGCGTCCGGGTACTCCCACGCGGAGCCGTCGAGCACACTCAACGAGAACGGACCGAGCGAATTGCCGTCGGCCATCCCGCCCGGGAGGTTCGGCTCCAGCCCCAGCATGCGTCCAGCGCTGCGTTCAACACCCTCCCGACGATCCCGCGCGAACAGGCGCCGCCCGAGCTCCCAGTACTCGTCGTCGTAGTCCGCCGGCCGGTCGAACGGGATGCGGTCCGCAGCCGTCGTCAGGCACACCCGGTAGCCGTACGACATCACACCGCCGTCGCCCTCGCCGAGCGCGGCGAGGGGGCGGTCGTGCAGCTGCGGCAGGATGCGTCCCTCCACCCGACCGGTCGGGTCGCCCGCGAAGGGAGAGACCCACGGCGGCATGTTGTGCATGCCCGGCAGGAGCTCCTGACGTCCGGCGAACCGTTCGCCGTAGAGGGAGCGGTCCTCGCGGCCCACCCGGTACGGGACGCCCGCCGCCGCCAGGAGGTCGCCCTCGTAGCTCGCGTCGATGAATGCGGCCGCCTCGATCCGCTCGCCGCTGGTCGTGATCAGCGCGCGCAGTTCACGGCCGTCGCGTCCCTCCGCCGTCTCCACTGCACGGACCCCGACCTCGAACTCCACCTCGACGCCGGCCCGGTCGAGCCAGCTGCGGAAGATCGCCTCCGCGACGTGCGGCTCCGGTCCCGCGTAGCGACCCGGTGCGGTGCCGTAGTGCTGGGCGATATCGGCTCGGAGGCGCGCGGCCGCACCGCCCAGTGCCCGCACGTCGCCGACGTCGGTGTATCCGAGGCCGCCGGACGTCATCCCGCCCAGGTGCCGGCCCGGCTCCAGCAGCAGCACGCGAGCGCCCCCTTCGGCGGCGGCGACCGCGGCCGCCACTCCCGCGGACGTGGCCGAGAAGACGAGAACGTCGACGGAGCGGGTCATGCGCCCCATCCTGCCGCAACTGTGGGATCGTTTCCACTCCGGCAGGCCCCCGAGGTGCTCGTAGTCGTCGTCGACACGCCGCGAGACACCGCAACTGCGAGCACCTCGCCTGCCGCAGGCGCCCGAGGCGCGAGTACTTGTCCCTATTCGTGGCGAGTTGCCGCATCATGTCGCAACTCGACCGCGTCGGCGGGGAGAGGTGCGCGGGGGGCGGCGGCTAGAGCGCGCGGGGCGCTGCGGTCGAGCCGCGCGGGAGCACCTGCGCCTCGAGGACCGTGGTCTGCGGCTCGCCACCGGGGTCCTTCAGTCGCTCCAGCAGGCGCCCCAGGGCCGTCTCGCCGAGTGAGACCGCGTCCTGGGCGACGGCCGTGATGCCGGGGCTGACCATGCTCATCCACTGGGAGTCGTCGAACGAGACGACGCTGACATCTTCCGGGATGCGCAGCCCGAGGTCGTTCGTCGCCCGCCAGACACCCTCGGCGAGGAGGTTGTTGGCCGCGAAGATGGCCGTCGGGTGGTCCCTGCGGGCGAGGATGTCGATCGCCGACTTGCGGGCGCCGTCGGCGTCCCAGCCGGTCGAGATCACGAGCGACGGGTCGGCGGCGATGCCGGAGCCCTGCAGAGAGTTGCGGTAGCCGGCGGCGCGCTCGCCTCCGGTGGTCCAGGTGGTCTCGTCGATGAACAGCGCGATGCGGCGGTGGCCGAGGTCGATCAGGTGGTCGGTCATCCGCTTGGCGACGCCCGCATTGTCGATGATGACGGCATCGCAGCGACCCGCCGAGAACTGGCGGTCCGCCTCGATGACGGGGATGTGCTGGCGCACCAGGTAGTCGGAGACGTCGCCCGACAGCGGGGTCACGATCACACCCGCGACCCGGGTTGCGACGAAGGCGCGGGCCGCATCCATCTCCGCCTCGGTGGAACCCTGGTCGTCGACCAGCATCATCGTGTAGCCCTCGCGGCGTGCCCGCGCGGCGATGCCCGCGGCAAGGTCGGCGTAGAAGGCGTTGCGCAGGTCGGAGACCAGCACGCCGATCGTCCTGCTGTCCTGCTTCCGTAGACTGCGGGCCATGGCGTGCGGCACATACCCGAGGGATTCCGCGGCCGCGACGACCCGCTCCCGGACGCCCGCTGCGACGTAGCCCTCGCCGCTCAGCGCACGGGATGTGGTCGACTGCGACACACCGGCCGCAAGCGCGACATCCTTCAGCGTGGCGCGGCGCGGGGCCCCCTCCGCGTCGTTCTCGATCATGGCACCCTTCCCACGGGCGCCGGAGCGCCGGACGCCCGGCGAAGTCCAGACTAATGGTCAGCGTCCGCCGCCACCGCCATCGTGGGCTGCAACGCTCACGGCCCACGCCTCATCCACCGCCCGCAAGGCCCCCTGACGACAGGGAAGCGCGGGTGTACCGTGCGCGTCACACAGGCAGTTCCCCCGCCGGCACCGCCCACATACTGGAGACGGGTTCGTATCCGCGCAGGCCGGTCCCCTCCCGGGAAACGGCTGGGCGCGGTTGCATGGCCCGCTCGCGAAGACTTATAGTCGCAGCTATGTGGTAACGATGCCACAACCGCCGATGGAGGCGAGGGACGGATCGAAAGGGTGGCGATGAGGATCACCGAACTCGAGGACGCGACGCAGGGAGGCCTGTGATGGCCGTCCTCGATACGCCACGCAACAAGACCCGGACCGGCGACCGCAAGCCGACCAAGAAGCGCGCGAGCAAGTACAACCGGCGCGAGACGCTCGCCGGCTACCTCTTCATCAGCCCGTGGATCGTCGGGTTCCTCGTGTTCACCCTCGGCGCGATGCTCTACAGCCTGTACATCTCGTTCAGCAACTACAACCTGGCTACCAACAGCGCCAGCCCGGCGGGATTCGACAACTACACCGAGCTGTTCAACGACCCGAAGGTCGGCCTGTCGCTCGGCAACACGCTGTTCTACGCGATCATGGCCGTTCCGCTCGAGATCATCTTCGCGCTAGGCCTCGCGCTCCTGCTGAACTGGATCGGACGGGGAGCCGGCGCGTTCCGCACCATCTACTACCTGCCGAAGATGACGCCGGCGGTCGCGACCGCATCCATCTTCCTGCTGCTGCTGAACGGCAACACGGGCGCGATCAACCGCTTCCTCGCGATCTTCGGCATCGAAGGCCCGCAGTGGCTCATCGACCCGAACTGGGTGAAGCCCTCGATCGTCCTGATGACGTTGTGGGGAGTCAGCGGCACGATGGTCATCTTCCTGGCGGCCCTCAAGAACGTGCCGCAGGAGCTCTACGAGGTGGCGTCGCTGGATGGCGCCGGACCTGTCCGGAAGTTCTTCCAGATCACCGTCCCGATGATCTCGCCGGCGATCTTCTTCAACGTGGTCGTGCTCACGATCGCCGCCCTGCAGGTCTTCGACCAGGCGTACCTGCTGTTCTGGCGAGATCAGACGAACGCGTCGCCCGACTCGTCCCTGTTCTACGGGGTCTACCTCTTCCAGCAGGCGTTCCGCCAGTTCAACTTCGGCTTTGCCGCGGCCATGGCCTGGCTGCTGTTCGTGATCATCCTCGCGATCACCCTCGTGCAGGTGAAGGTCAGCAACCGCCTCGTCTACTACGAAGGAGACAAGTGATGTCGTCCGCGACCCAGTCCACTGCTGCCGCGGCCCTCGCCCCGCTCGCCTCCGAGCTGGAGGGCGCTCAGATCGACACCGGCAGGGCCCCCAAGGGGCGAGGCGACCGGCCCGTCGGGAACCGCTGGTACAAGCCCAAGACGGTCATCGGCAAGACCGTGATGTGGATCGTCTCCATCGCCTTCGCGCTGCTCTTCCTCTACCCGTTCGCCTGGCTGCTGGCGGCGAGTCTGAAGCCGCGCGAGGAAGTCTTCGACAACTCCCTGTGGCCCAAGACGTTCACGCCGCAGAACTATGTCGAGGTCTGGCATCAGCTGCCGCTGCTGTCGTGGATCGGGAACAGCGTCGTCATCGCGATCCTCGCCGCCGGCCTGGTCGCGATCTCGAGCTCGGTCGTCGCTTTCGGTTTCGCCTACTTCAAGTTCCCGGGCCGCACGCTGCTGTTCGGCCTCGTGCTGGCCACGATGATGCTGCCGGGTGCAGTGACGATGGTGCCGCAGTACCTGATCTGGAAGAACCTCGGCCTGGTCGGCACGTGGATCCCGATGTTCGGCATGAACCTGTTCGGGTCGGCGTTCTACATCTTCCTGCAACGGCAGTTCTTCATGGCTCTCCCGCGCGAGCTCTTCGAGGCCGCACGCCTCGACGGCGCCAGCTACTGGAAGCTGTTCACCAAGATCGCGATGCCGCTCAGCATCCCCTCGTTCATCATCATCTTCCTGTTCGAGTTCCAGGCCAGCTGGAACAACCTGCAGGCGGCGCTGATCTACCTGAATGCGGGAGGCGTCGACGGCTTCACGGTCCCGCTCGGCATCTCGTATGCGATGACGACGTTCAGCCCGACCAACGGCGGGCACGGGGACTACCAGTTCGTGATGGTCGCTGCGCTGATCGTGACGCTGCCCATGCTGCTGCTGTTCGGCTTCGGCCAGCGGTACTTCATCGAAGGCGTAGCGACGCAGGGTCGCAAGGGCTGATCCTCACCCCGGATTCCGGGCGCGGTTGGACACCGTCCACCGCGCCCGGTAAAGTTTAACCCCCCTAGCGACGATTTCCGGATCGAGCCGGCGGGTGGGAGGTCCACCTGTTCCGGATTCGAAAGGCCGTCGTGACACCCTCTTCCCCCTCTCTGTTCGCCTCGCGCGACTTCCGTCTGCTCCTCGCCGGCCAGACCACCAGCCAGCTCGGCGCGCAGATCTCCGGCGTCGCTCTCCCCCTGCTCGCCGTCGTGACGCTGCAGGCGACCCCGTTCGAGGTTGGGATGCTGGGCGCGGCATCCACCATCGCTTTCGCCGTGCTGGGGCTGCCCGCCGGCGCCTGGGTCGACCGGGTACGGCGGCGGCCGGTGCTCATCGCGAGCGACCTGGTGCGTGCGCTCCTGCTGGCGACGATCCCGGCCGCGGCACTGCTCGGAGCCCTGACGATGTGGCAGCTGCTGCTGGTCTCACTGCTGGCGGGTGTCGCCCGCGTGTTCTTCGATGTCGGCTATCGCAGCTACCTCCCGTCCGTGATCGGGAGGGATCGGGTGCTCGCCGGAAACTCGTCGCTCGAGTTCGTCCGTGCCTCCGGGCAGGTGGCGGGTCCGGCGCTCGGGGGCATCCTGGTGTCGCTGATCGGCGCTGCGTCCGTCATCCTCGTGCAGGCCGGGTCGTTCGCGGTGTCGGCGCTGTGCCTCCTGGGCATCCGGGCGCCCGAGGCGGCGCCTCACGACACCTCGACGCGCCCCCGCCGGATGCGCACCGAGGTCGCCGAGGGCCTCGCCTTCGTCTTCGGTTCCCGCGTGCTGCGCGCGACCGCGCTGGCGAGCGCGCTCGGCAACTTCTCGTTCGCGATCGCATCGGCGGTCAACATGGTGTTCCTGTCGCGGACGCTTGGACTGCCACCCGCGTTGATCGGGCTCGCCATCGCCGCCGGCTCGATCACGGTGATGATCGGCGCGGCCTTCACCACCCGCCTGTCACGCGCTGTCGGCTCCGTGCGGATCGTGTGGCTGTCTCTCGCAGTGACCGCGCCGCTGTCGCTGCTGGGCGCGTTCGCCCAGCCGGGATGGTGGACGTTGCTCATCGTCGTCGGGATCGCCGCAGGCGAGTTCGGCCAGATCGTGTACGCGATCACCCAGGTGAGCGTGCGGCAGCAGGTCTGCCCGGACCGCATCCTGGGCCGCGTCAACGCCACCATGCAGGTGATCGTGATGGGGCTGTTCCCGCTCGGCGCCCTGATCGGCGGAGTGTTGGGCGATGCGATCGGCGCACGCTGGACGCTCATCGTCGCGGGAGGGCTGCTGCTGGTGTGCCCGGCGGTGCTGTGGACGGCGCTGCGTGGGGTGCGGGAGGTGTCCGACCTCCCCGAGGCGGCCGCGGTGACCCCTCCGGCGCCTGCCTGACCGGCGCGCCGCCGGCCGGCTGTCGCCCGACTCGTGAGTACACGCGCCTATTTCGCTCGAGTGGCGACATGAAGTCACCACTCGGGGCATGCCTTGGAGCCACATTGAACGCAGAAGGGGCGGTCTCCCGGAGGAGACCGCCCCTGCCTGCGAGCCGCGTTACTTGCTGCTCTTGGTGGACTGGTCGTAGGCCTTCATGGCCGAGGCCTGCGCAGCCTTCAGGGCCTCGCTGGCCGACGCATTGCCCAGCAGGAACTTCTGGACCGCGTTCTGCAGTTCGGTCTGGATCTGCTGACCGGCAGGGGACGCACCGAACGACTTGCCGCTTCCGACCACGTCGTAGTAGGTCGAGATGGCCTTGTCGAAGCCGGCGTTGCCCGACGGCTTGATGTACTTCGCGCGCAGCGTCTTGTCCGCTTCCGGGGACCCGGTGAAGAGACCGGTGTTGATGGCGCCCGGCGTCTTCGCCAGCGTCTTCGCACGTGCCGCGCCCGCAGCCTCCCACGCCTGCTCGCTGGTCAGGTCGAGGGCCCACGCACACGCGGCGTCCTTGTTCTTGGCGCCGGCGGGGATGACGAACGACGTACCAGAGGCGACGGCGAACGGCTGGCCCTGAGCGTTCTTGAACGGGACGGCTCCGATGTCGACCTTGTCGACGAACGGGGTCAGCACGTTCACGTACCACTGGGCGTCGACCTGGGCACCGACCTGGTCCTTGACGAACTGGTTGTTCTCGCCGAAGAAGTCGAAGGAGTCGGTGAAGCTCTTCATCTTGGCGTAGCCGCCCTGGGCGTCGGCGATCTGCTTGAGGACCTCCAGACCCTTCTCGTTCTTGGGATCGTCGAGCGTGGGCTTGCCGTCGGAGCCGATGATCTGGCCACCGTTGGCGAGGAGCCAGAGGCCCGCCTGACCGCTCGCCTGCGGGTCGAAGCCGAGGACGGACGGGTTGCTGCCGGATGCCTTGTACATCTTCTTGATCGCGGCGACGAGCGTGTCGGGCTTGGAGGTGTCGATCTCCGCGTCGGTCACGCCGGCCGCCTTCATCACGCGCTCGTTGGTGATGATCGCCGGCGGCTGATAGAACTGCGGAACCGCGTAGATCTTGCTCTTGTAGGTGATGTCGTCGACGACCGAGGAGTAGTACTGCTTCTTCGGGTCGACGTTGTGCACCGAGTAGCACTGGTCGAGCGGCTGAATGAGACCCTGCGCCGCGTAGGTACCCACGAACTGGCGGTCCATCTGCACGACATCGGGCACGTTGCCGCCGGCGACGCGGGTGGTGAACTTCTGCGCGTCGAACGGCGTCTGGTCGATCTTGATCGTGACGCCCTTGAGCTGGTCCTTCGCGTATGCAAGGCGGGAGGTGCCGACGTCGTCGGCGTTGTCGAAGCCCCAGGCGCTCAGGCTGCCCTTGGCGTCTTTCGTGAAGTTGCCGCCGGACGAGCTGCCGCCGCTGGAGCTGCAACCGGCGAGGAGCGCCACCGACGCGGTGACTGCCAGCGCGGCGAGGGCGGTGTGCCTCTTGTTCATCTGATTTCCCTTCAGTGGTGTCGCAGCGGGCGTCCTCGCCCGAGCGAAAGAGGTGCAGGCCCACTACTGCCGGGGTTGAGGGCGACAGTATGGAATCCTTCCCACATCGAACGCTAATGCAGCGGTTGACTCTTCACAAGGGGACCGCGTCTATGGAGCCGATTTTCGTTACTTGATCGTTTCTTACGCTCGATCCCGACGCTTCTCAAGCCCTCTCGCGCTATGGTAACGATGCCATACGTCAAGGAAATGCGAAGTCGGAGCTCTCTCCCCAATCCGGTTCGCCTCCGCCTCCGAATGACCTCTGTGGCGGGCTTCCCTCCCCCGCCGACCGAAGATGCGGCACGCTGACGGCGACAGGGGCGTCCGGCGTGCCGCATCCGACCGGGGACCCGCTGCCGCGCGACACCACGGCCCAGCGTCCGAGGCCGCCGATAGGGTGGATGCCAGGGGCCGCCCGAAGGACGAGCGCCCCGAGACGTGAGGGGGTGCGCGTGGCCGAGGACGACGGACTTGCGATCAGGATCCGTGGACTGCGTAAGCGGTTCGGCGAGAAGATCGCGGTCGATGGGATCGACCTGGACGTGCCGTCCGGCAGCTTCTACGGGCTCGTCGGTCCCAACGGAGCGGGCAAGACGACGACGCTCAGCATGGCGACCGGCCTGCTGCGTCCCGACGCCGGTCAGGTTTTCATCCACGGCGTCGACCTGTGGCAGCAGCCGCTGGTCGCAAAGGCCATGGTCGGCGTCCTCTCCGACGGCGTCCGCCTGTTCGACCGGCTGACCGGCCAGCAGTTGGTCGAGTACGCGGGTCTGCTCAGCGGGATGGACCGCCCGACGGCGCAGCAGCGTACGGCCGACCTCCTTCAGCTCCTCGACCTGGAGTCCGCCGGCGGCACGCTCGTCGTCGACTACTCGGCCGGCATGACGAAGAAGATCGCCCTGGCCGCCGCCATGGTGCACGCGCCGCGCGTGCTGGTGCTGGACGAGCCGTTCGAGTCGGTCGACCCGGTGTCGGCGGCGAATATCCGCGACATCCTGCGCACCTACGTCGATGGCGGCGGGACGGTCATCGTGTCGTCGCACGTCATGGACCTGGTCGAACGGATGTGCGACCACGTCGCCGTCATCACCGCCGGCCGCGTCGTGGCCGCCGGCTCGGTGGACGACGTCCGCGCGGGCTCCACACTGGAGGACCGGTTCGTCGAGCTCGTCGGCGGCCGTCGTGTCGGGGAGGGGCCGGAGTGGTTGCGACACTCGTAAGGCTGCGGCTGCTGGTTCTGCGCAACTCGTTCCGTCGCAGCACCAGCCAGCTCGTCGCCGTGATCATCGGCGCCCTCTACGGCACCGTTGGCCTGCTGGTCGTGCTGGGCGCCCTCGTCGGCCTGTCGTTCGCGCCCGCGGAGGTGGCGACGACCGCGGTCGTACTGGCCGGATCCGCCGCGGTGCTCGGCTGGGCCGTCTTCCCGCTGCTGCTGTCGGGCGTCGAGCAGACCCTCGACCCGGGACATCTGGCCGTCTATCCGATCGCCCTGCGCCCACTGATGATGGGGATGCTGCTCAGCGGCGCCGTCGGAGTCGCGGGTGCCGCGACCACCATCGCGTCGCTCGGGACGGCCCTGCCGTGGCTCCGCTCTCCGGGCATCGCTGCGATCGGCCTGGTGACCGGAGCGCTCGGCGCGGCAACGTGCATCGTGATCTCGCGGGCGGTGACGTCGATCGCCAGCGGGCTGGCGTCGGGGCGACGGTTCCGCGAGGCGAGCGGTCTGCTGATTCTGATCCCGCTCATCCTGGCCGGGCCCATCGTCATCGGCATCACCTCCGGTCTGCGCCGCTCGGCGGATGCCCTCCCGTCCGTGGCGTCCGGCCTCGGCTGGTCGCCGCTCGGAGCGGTGTGGGCCGTGCCGGGCGCCTTCGCCGCAGGGGACGTGGGCGGCGGTCTGCTCCGGCTGCTGATCGCGGTTGCGACGTTCGCGGTGCTGTGGGCGGTGTGGCGCTGGGGGCTGGCGCGGTCCCTCGTCACACCGGTTCGCGCCGCCTCGCGCGTGCGCGCCCCGGGCAAATCGGGCCTCTTCGGAGTGTTCCCGGGAACGGCCGCCGGCGCGATCGCGGCACGGTGCCTGACCTATTGGTTCCGCGACCCGCGCTACCTGCGGCAGCTGCTCGTCATCCCGCTGCTGCCGGCCGTCATGTGGTTCTACGCGAGCATCAACGACTCGATCGGCTACCTCTTCGCGGCTGCACCGGTCGTCGCGTTCTCTCTCGGCATCGGGATGATCGCCGACGTCTCGTACGACTCCACTGCGTTCGCGCTGCACGTGTCCAAAGCCGTTCCCGGCCGCGCCGATCGCTGGGGGCGCGCCGCCGCATTGCTGTGCTTCGCCCTCCCCGCCGTGGTGATCATCTCGGTGGGCACCGCGGCACTGGAAGGCGACTGGCTGCCCGCTCCGGGCATCCTCGGACTGTCGCTCGGGATGCTGCTGAGCGGCGTCGCGGTGTGCTCGGTGACCTCGGCGCGGTTCGTCTTCCCGGTGCCGGAGCCGGGCGACAACCCGTTCCGTTCGCGCCCTGGTTCCAACATCTCGCTGCTCGGTCCGACCTTCGCCGCTTGGGGTGTCATCGCGGTGCTGTGCCTGCCCGAGATCCTGCTGCTCGTCGTCTCGCTGGTGACCCGGGAGGCGGTGTGGGGTTGGCTTGGACTGCTGGCCGCGGTCGTCCTCGGCGCGATCCTCGTCGTCGTCGGGGTGCGGATCGGCGGCCGGGTGCTCGACTCCCGTGCGCCGGAGCTGCTGCTTCAGTTGCGCAAGGACGGCTGACCCGCCGCGTCCGCTCGCCTGCGATGCAGTTGACGAGACACGCCGCCGCTGCCGCCGGTGAGACGGCGTGTCGGGTCAGGTAGCGCGCGGCGTCTCGGCGGCGGTCGGCGCAGACTGGGAGCATGAGTGAGGCAGCGGACGCGTCCGGCCCAGCGGACGACTCGGCCGGCGGTGACTGGCGGCCCGTCGTCGCTGCGCTCGCGAACGCGGACGCACGCAGCGTCTGGGCGCAGCTCGTCGTGGGCGGGACACCCGCCGGAGCAGGGCTCGCCCCGGCGCGGAAGGCTCGGGCGCTGGCGCTGCTCGAGAGCGCGGGACTGGTCCGATCCGTCGACGGCTCGGACCAACCGGAGGAGGCGGTGTTCCGCCGCCTCCTCGCAGCGGCGTCCGCTGAACAACCGCGGCGACAGGGCGTGCAGCGCTTCCTGCGCGTCGACGGCCGGATCGACCGCTATCCGGCGGGCGCCGACGATCGGCGGGAGCTGCTCGCGCACGTGGCCGCGTCCATCCTGGAACCGGGCGAGACCGTCGCCGAGCGGGACCTCACCGAGCGGCTGGCGCGCTTCGGCGACGACCCTGTCGCGTTGCGGCGGTATCTGGTGGATGCGGGGCTGGTCCTCCGCACGCGCTCCGGATCCGAGTACGGACTCGCCGACGCGGACTAGTGGTCCCGACGTGCCGTCACGTGCGGGTCCGGTACGGCGTGTTGGAGCTATGGATGCGCCCGGCACACCGCCGTCAGTCGGCGAGCGTCTGCTCGCACGCGAGCAGCGTCACGCCGACGCTCCAGGCGTGCGACAGCGTCAGCAGCATCCCCTTCGGCTGGAAGCAGGCCGTCTGGTAGTAGCGCTCGCTGACCATCCCCCGGTACGCGTTGAAGTCGCCGTCCTCTCGGGCGATGAACTGCCGGAAGCAGGCGAGCGTCTCGTCGGCGCGCTCCGCGTAGTGCGGGTCGCCGAGCGCGGCGGAGAGCTCGCGGAGCTCCGCCGTGCAGACCAGGCCGTAGGCGTGCAGGTGCTGGTTCGAGGGGGATGCGTTGTCCGCGCCCCGGGTGCGGAAGTCGTACGCGCCCAGCAGCGTGCGCGCGGGGAACGAGACGTCGTAGCTGTACCGGAAGGTCAGCATCCAGTCGGCCGCGCGCCGTGCCACGTCGAGCCAGTGGGCGTCGCCCGTCGCCCGGTGCAGGGCGACGTAGGCCATCACTGCCGCGTAGCCGTCCTCCGAGGTCGGAGCGAGGTCGACGTCTTCCGGGGCGCCGTGGATGAACTCGCGGTCGACGAACCGCTCGTAGTAGCGTCCCGCCGCGAGAGCTGCCGGCAGGTACCGCTCGTCCCGGTCGGCGGCCTCGACGAGTGCGGCGATCCACGTCAGCCCGGACGCGCCGGACCAGGACAGCACCTCGCCGGTATCCGCATGGTGCACGGAGCCGAGGTTGCCGTCTGCCCGCTGCCGGCCGGTCACCACGTCCAGGTTGGAGCGGATGGCGTGCTCCCACTGGCCATGCGGGTCGAGCGCCTGGGCGCGCACCAGGAACAGCGTGGCCTCCGCGAGCGTCCGGGAGTGGAGGCCCCGCTTCAGCTCGGTCCAGCTCTGCGTCCAGCCGTGGTCGCGGTACCAGACTCCCCAGAACGTTCCCGACGGTGAGAGGGACGCGGTGATGAAGTCCACGACGCGGCGTGCCGCCTCCACCTGGTCCGGCCGGTCGGTCCGCAGGCCGTGCGCGAGCAGGGCGTACGCCCACGGGATGCCGCTCACCCAGCCCACATGCATCGCCTGGCGGTCGACGGTGAGGCCGTCCCGGCCGGTCAGCTCGCGGTCGAAGCCGACGGTCTCGAGCAGCACGCCGGGGTCCGGGTCGTAGTGCCAGGTCAGGAGGCCGTCGGCCGTCAGATCGGCGGCCGTGGCCACATCCACCCACGGGTTCTGCGGCGCACGCGGAGCGGCCTCGGCGCGCAGGGCCCGCAGGATGGGGGCATAGGCGTGGCGGGAGGGGTCGAGTGAGAACACCCGCAGGTCCACGACGACCGTCTCACCGGGGGTGAAGCGGTACGTCGCGACGTCGGCGGGCCGCGGACGCGCGTCGCCGTAGTACGTGACAGGGAACTCGCGATACGGGAAGCGGAGGCTGACCGTCGCATCACCCCACTCCGCATCGTGCGCGAGCCCGAGGCCGGTGAGTCCGAGCGCAGACGTCTCGCCCGCGGCAAGCGCCACCCCGCCCCGCCGGGGGCCTGCCCACGCGAAGACCGCCGGCGTCGCCGCCCGGTCGGCGCGGAACTCCCACGCGTCGCTGACCAGGGCGGCGTGCTGCTCCGGCGTGCCGGCGCCGATCTCGAACCGCGGGAAGGCGCGCGCGTTCCCGGCGGGACGGTTCTCGCCGTAGAAGGCGCCGGGGATGAGCCACCACGGGTCGTCGGCGCCGCGGACGTGCGCCTCCACCAGCACGGAGCCGTCGGCCGCTTCCTCGCCGGTGAACGTCACGTGGAGCGCGAGGCGCCAGCCGGGTTCGGCTTCGCTCCACTCCTCCCGCACCTCGACCGCAGCGGCGGCCGCGCCGACGACGCTGACGCGGACTTCGGGCCGCGCGCTCACGGCAGCGGGCGCTCGATCAGGTCGACCTCGCGCACGGGCTGCGCCGGGTCGGCCGGCACCACGAAAGTGCGCAGTTGCGACGGGCCGAAGTCCTCTGCGATCGTTCGTCCGAGCAGCGGGAGTTCGATGCGCGACCGACCGAACTCGCCACGCGTCTCCACCGCCCGCACCACCACGTCCGCTCCACCGGCCGCATCCGTCGCATCCTCGGTCCCCTTGAGCGCCGTCACCATGACGGCGTCGCCGCCGTCGCCGGCGAACGAGTTGACGGGAGGGAGCGGGCCGTCGTGGAACGACTCCTGCATCGCCCGCACCGGGTTGCCCAGCACGAGTGCGCGGCGGATCGGGTCGGCACTGCGCCAGTCACCGGCATGCGGGACGAGCTCGAAGCTGAACCGCTGGATGCCCTGATCCTGGAACGAGTAGATGCCCTCAGGGTCGAGCAGGCGCGGATCGTGCCACGAATAGACCGGGCTGCGGACCGCCGTGACGCCGATGCTCGGCTGCTCGCCGTTCTCCTCGGATGCAGGCGAGACGTCGTAGCCGTGCTTGTTCGTGGTGATGACGGTCAGACCGGCGGCCTCGCCGTCGACCGTTCCGGTCAGATCCACCCACGACTGCGCGGGCTCCTCTGCGCCGTCGACCGGCCGCTCCAGATGCCCGAACGGGATCTCGTAGGTCGCCGTCGGGTCCTCCAGCACGGTCGGGAAGCGCAGCTTGAGCAGGTGCGCCTGCTCGCGCCAGTCGAGCGTGACGTTGACGCGCAGGATGGGCGAGTCGTGGTCCAGGATGAGCTCCTCCACCAGAGTGGATGCGCCCCACTCGCGCTCCACCCGCACCCGCGAGCGCAGCGGACCGGCCTCGCGGACGACGATCCGCGTGACCGCCATCGTCGCACCGGGCCACGCGTAGGAGATGACGCGGTGACCCCAGGTGTCGGTCGGGTCGTCGTTGATCTGGGTGTGCTGGGTTCCGTCGACGCCGGCCATCACATCCACCCCGGTCGCTTTGACCAGGTAGGACGAGATCCAGCCGGTCTGCGGGTCGATGCGGATGCGGACGTGCTCGTTCTCGAGAGTGTCGGCGGTGACGGTCAGCGCCTGGGACGCGGCTCCGGGGCCCGCTCCCGGCCGCAGCCGGTACAGGCGGTAGCCCAGCGCGGGGACCTCGGCGCGGAAGACGACCGCGCCCCGCGAGACGTCGTCCGTCGTCGCGGTGGACTGCGAGTTCTGGAAGACGACCGGCTCGCCGTTCTCGTCGACCACATGCACGCCGGCGCGCTGCGCGCCGTACTGGAAGTCCACATCCACCGCCACCGGCCACGGGTGCGGGTTGAAGACCAGGACGGGTTGCGTGCCGTCCTCGCGGTCGATCTGCACCTGACGGGCGATCACGTTGTGGGAGCGGGTGATGATCCGCTTCGAGATGGAGACCGCCTCGCCGAGCTGGTCGCGCGCGTCGTCGTACGACGGCTCGATGGCGGAGCCGGGCAGGATGTCGTGGAACTGGTTGAACAGCACCTGCTTCCAGGCCGTCTCCAGCTGCTCCCGCGGGTAGGCCACGCCGTCAGTCGCCGCGACGACGGCGGCCCAGCGCTCGGCGTTCAGCACGGCGAACTGCGCACGGCGCTGCCAGGACTTGATGCCCGAATGCGCCGAGTAGCATCCCGGTGCATGGTGCTGCAGGTCGTCGCGGCGCACCGCGAGGCCGTCGAGGAACGCCTCCCCGCGGCCGAGCACCTCGTCGAAGTACGTGCGCGGTGAGGACATCGTCATCCTTCCGAAGGAACCCATCCGGTCGTAGCGGTGGATCGACTCGATGTTCGCGATGGTCGGGCCGCCGCCGTGGTTGCCGACGCCGTAGAAGACCATGGCAGCGGGGTTCTCGCTCGAACCGACGCTGCGGTCGAGTGCGGCAAGCGACTTCTCGGTCTGGCCGTCGACCGCGCCGGGCGGGCTCCCGTACTCGAACGGGATGCGGTAGGCGAGCACGCGGGAGCCGTCGGGCGCCTCCCACCAGAACAGGGACTGCCCGATGTCGGACTCGTGCGGGCCGGGACGCAGGAAGGTGTACGAGTCGAGACCCTGCCCCTTCAGGATCTGCGGAAGCATCGCGTTGTGGCCGAACGGGTCCACGTTCATCCCCACCGTCGCAGGGATGCCGAAGCGGGACTCGAGGTAGCGCTGACCGTACAGACCCTGCCGGACGAAGCTCTCGCCCATCGGCATGTTGTTGTCCGGCTCCACCCACCAGCCGCCGACGTTCACCCAGCGGCCCTCGGCGACGCGGCCCCTGATCTGCTCGAACAGCTCGGGGTCGGACTCCTCGACCCAGCTCAGCAGCACGATCTGGTCGCAGGTGAAGACGAAGTCGGGGTACTCCTCCATCCGGTGGATGGCCGACCAGAAGGTCGCGCGCGCCTCCTGGTAGCCCTCCTGCCACGGCCACAGCCACACCGGGTCGAGGTGGGCGTTGCCGATCATGTGGAGGGTGCGCTGCGGCGTCGCTGCCGGGCGCTTCGCGGGCGCGAGGTCCCGCGGCTGGGTTCCTGCGGGGGCGTTCGCGACGGGGGCGGTGCCGGTCGGGTCTGGCCTGGTCACAGTGCGTACTCCTCGTCGCCGTCGGCCCACGCATCCACGATCTCAGAAAGGACGTGAAGCATGAAGGTATGGAACTCCTGGATTCTCGGGGTGGACGTCGACGGGCTGAGCAGCGCGTAGTCCGCGAAGGCGCGCGCCGGGCCGCCGTCACCACCGCCGAACAGCACCGTCGTCGCGCCGGCCGACTTCGCGGCCTCGAGCGCTGAGACGATGTTCGCACTCCGCCCGCTCGTCGTGAAGGCGGCGACCACGTCGCCGGGACGGACGAGGCCGAGCACCTGGCGCGAGAAGACGTCGTCGTACGAGTAGTCGTTGGCGATGCAGGTCATCGTCGTCGGGTCGGTGCTCAGCGTCACCGCTCCCAGCGGCCGCCGGTCGCGCTTGTAATGGCCGATGATCTCGCCCGTGAAGTGCTGCGCGTCTGCGGCGCTGCCCCCGTTGCCGAAGGTGTACAGGATGCCCCGCTCGGCGAACGCGTCGCACAGCACCTTCCCGACCTCCCGAAGCGCCGGCAGCAGCTTCTCGCCCTGCTCGGCGACCTGGATGTGGGCCTCCAGCTGCTCGCGCATCCACTCAGACACGGTGAGCTCCCTTCGCGGGCGGTGCGGTCGGTGCAGTCGGTGCGGGCGCTGCGGTCGCTGCGCCCGTCGCGGCGAGCTGGTCGAGACGGTCGAACGCGACGGCGCCCGCGCCCACGACGCAGACGGCGTCGCCGAGGCCGGCCAGCACGACGGTGGACGCGGCGGCCGCGGGGGGCAGTGCGTCGGCGGCCACACGCTCGCGGACAGGCACCAGGAGGGCGTCCCCGGACCGGGTGACGCCGCCGCCGAGTACGACCAGGTCGGGCTCGAAGACGTTGACGAGGTCGGTCAGGGCGGTGGACAGGACGTCGAGCGTCTCGTCCCAGAGGTCGGCGGCGAGCGCGTCGCCGGCGGCGGCCGCGGCCACCACATCCTCGGCGCGGACCGTCGGAAGCTGCGCGAGCGACGACCCCTCGCCGCGCTCGGCCACGGCCTCGCGGGCGCGCAGCGCGATCGATGTGCCCGACGCGTAACCCTCCAGGCAGCCCCGACGTCCGCAGAGGCAGGGGCGTCCGCCGGTGCGGACCATGACGTGGCCGAACTCGCCGCCGTTGCCCGCCGCGCCGCGATGCAGCCGGCCGTCGATGACGGCGCCGCCGCCGATGCCCGTCGAGATGGTCAGGTAGACCATGGTGGCGGCGTCGCGGGCGGCGCCGTAGCGGAACTCGCCCAGCGCGCCAGCGGTCGCGTCGTTCGCGAGCACGGCGGGGACGCCGAACGCGCGCTCGGCGAGGTCGACGATCGGCAGGTCGACCCAGCCCGGGAGGTGGAGCGGGCCGGTGAGCACGCCGGTGGTCGCGTCCAGGGGGCCGCCGCAGGAGATACCGACCGCCTCGACGGCGAGACCCGATTCGGCGATCGCGCGCTGACCCATCCCGAACAGTCTGGGAACGATTACACCCGGACCCTCCTCGCGGCGGGTCGGCTCGACGCTGAGCGCGTGGGTTCGGCCATCCTCGGTCACAACACCGACGGCGAGCTTGGTGCCGCCGATGTCGAGAGAGAGGACGGCGCGGGGACCGTTTGCCATCATGTCCTTCCGGTGAACACGATCGCGCCTCACTCGACGGGATCATGTGGAATCGTTCCCACAAATCCTAAAGCCCTCTGGGCGGGCGGGTCAACATCGGAGGGTGCGCTGAGCGCGTCTCCGGTCGCCCGTGGGGTGCTCGTAGCGGCAGGGGACGACGGCGTGTTGGGTGCAACTACGAGCACCTCGACGAGGGGGTTGTACGGGAGCGCGCGCGGCAGTAACGTACAACCTAATGGTTGTAGATGAGATGACACAGGCAGAGGTCGACCGCGTGTTTCAGGCGCTGGCCGATCCGACGCGGCGAGACATCGTGGCGCGCTCGCTCCGCGCTGAGCACTCGGTGAGCGAGCTCGCGCAGCGGTACGAGATGAGCTTCGCCGCAGTACAGAAGCACGTGGCCGTGCTGGAGCGCGCGGGGCTGGTCCGCAAGCGGGCGCGTGGACGCGAGCGGGTCGTGTCCGGCGATCCCGAGACCATCCGCCGCGCATCCCGGCTGCTCGACGAGTACGAGCAGATCTGGCGGCTCCGCGTGGCCGCCATCGACGGACTCCTCGCCGAGGAGGCCGAGAGCACCGACGGAGAGAGGAACGATCGATGACCTTCATCGAGTCGAGCAAGGATGTGGACGCGCTGACGCTCACCATCGTCAGCGAGTACGACGCGCCGCTTGAGCGGATCTGGCAGCTGTTGTCCGACCCGCGGCAGCTGGAGCGCTGGTGGGGGCCTCCCGGATACCCGGCGACGTTCGAGGTGTTCGAGTTCGAGCCGGGCGGACGGGCGACGTACTACATGACTACGCCCGAGGGCACGAAGGCCTGGGGCTGGTGGCGGTTCGTCGAGATCGAGCCTCCGGTCAGGCTCGCCCTCGACGACGGCTTCGCCGAGGAGGGCGGAGCACCGGCACCGGGCGAGCCCGGACGTTTCATCACGACGCTCGAGGAGCACGACGGCCGCACGCGCATGACGCAGCTCAGCCGCTTCGCGAGCATCGGTCAGCTCGAGGAGCTGCTCGCCATGGGCCAGGAGCAGGGCATGATCGAGGCCCTCAGCCAGATCGAAGGCATCCTCTCGGCGGACGTCGCCCGCTGACTCTTTCCTCGCTCATCCATCGCGCCCCACCGTCGAGTACACAAAAACTGCACGCTCGAGCGGCCGAAAACGTGCAGTTTGTGTGTACTCGACGGTGGGGGGCGGGGCGCGGGTCAGGGGGCGTCGAGGAAGGCCAGGAGGTGAGGGAGGGTGCGGCGGAGAGCGGCGGGGTCTCCGGCGGCGGCGAGGCGCTCGCCCAGGTAGTCGCCGTGGGTGCCGGGGACGATGAGAAGGCGCGCGTCGGGGAGGAGCGCAGCGAGCTCCACGAAGTGCGAGGCGCGCACCACGTCGCGGTCGGCGCCCACGACGAGCGTGGGCGCGGCGATCGACGCGAGGAGTGCGTCCGGGAAGTCCTCGAAGCCGAGCATGAGTTCGCGGTCGAGGTCGAACATCCGCCGCGCGTGCTCCGGGTCGCGGCTGACGGCGAGGTCTGCGGCGCGGTACGGCTCGGGCAGGTCGCCGAACGTCCCGGCGGCCAGGCCGTCCCAGAAGCCGTCGATCATCGCCGAGCGGTGCACCGGGGCGGATGCGGCGATCAGACGGCGGACGGCGGAGGGATGTCGTGCCGCCAACTGCAACGCGACCTGGCCGCCGTTGCTGAAGCCGAGCACATCCACCGGCCCGACACCGAGAGCGGCCAGCACCGCGGCGACGTCGTCAGCGGAGCCCTCGAAGCTCGCCGGACGATCTCCCGGCACGGTCCGTCCGTGCCCCTGCAATTCGACGGCGAGCACGGAACGGGTCGGCGCGACGAGCGGGAGCAGCAGCCCCCAGTTCGTCTCGATCGTCGACCCGCCGCCGTGGATGAGCAGCAGCGGCGGGCGCGGCGAGTCCGGGTCGCCGTGCCATTCTCGGTGAAGCGGGATGCGGTCCACGCCCGCAGGCTACCCGACTCGACCCCTCCAACGCTTCCCCGATTAATCCGCTGACACGCCGACCGACCCCGGATTAAGTGAGGACGCGATGGAGGGGATGGGGTCAGTGGGTGTCGGCGACGGCGTCGCCGGCCTGGCCGAGGCGGGTCGGGCCGAGGGTCACGTCGGCGGCCAGGCGCTGCCGCTTGGCGGGCGTGGCGGAGGCGCGGACCGCGAACGGCAGGCGCACGGTCTCGCCCGCGGCTGCAACCACCGACGACGGCTCGGGATCGGTCCAGCCGTCCGGAGTCACCAGGCGGGCGACCACCTCCCGCGGCTCGTCGTACGGGTTGACGACGACGACCTCGTAGTCGAGAGCTTCGCCGGTCGCAACGCGCTGGTAGAACGGCTCGATGAGCACCAGGTTTCCGTCGGCCGGCGGCAGCATCCCGTCATCCGGCAGCAGTCCGTCGTGGATGGCCGCCAGCTCGTCGCCCTGTTCGGTGAGCAGCTGCAGGTAGTCCTCGTCGACTTCGCGGCCCTGCCAGTGGCCGGTGATCATCAGACCAGGGGCGACCCGGCGGTAGAGCGCCGCGCTCTGGATGAAGTCGTCGCGCCGGAACCGGTTGCGGTACTGGTAGTTGAGGATCTCCCGCTGCACGCCGAGCCGGCCTTCGGCGGTCTGCTGGTCGCCCGTCGCGAGCACGCGCACACCGTCCACCTCGAACTCGAAGGCCGCCGCATACAGGGTGTGCCCCGGCAGTTCGTGGGTCACGATGTCGTACTCCTGCCAGCGCACCGTCGAACCGAGCGGCAGCACCCGGTCGGCCGGGATGGGCTCGAACCACTGGCACGGAAGGTCGGTGCGCATCGGGTCGGCCATGATCGGCGCGACGTTCTCGGGCAGCCACACCTCGGTGCCCTCGACGTCGCGCAACAGGTTGAAGCCGGCGATGTGGTCGTCGTGGTAATGCGTGCCGAGAACGACCTCGACCGAGGTGACGCCGAAGTCGCGCTTCAGCGCGGGCAGCGAGGCGAGCCAGGGCCGGCGCGCGGCCCGGTCGGTACCGGCCGGCCAGCCGGTCGACATGTCGTAGCCGTAGTCGATGAAGAGCGCGGCACCGGAGTCGCTGAGCAGCACGTACACGCACGAGTTGGCGCTGCGGTTGAGCAGCAGGTGGTCGGTGAGCCGGACGAAGGGACGCTCCAGCCAGTCGCGCAGGTCCCACGGGTGGGTGCGCCGCGAGTCAACGTAGCCGCTCATCCGGTCGGCCAGCTGTTCGAGCGCGCCGACCGCATCCGGCATCGGCTCACCGTGCGACGGCAGCAGGATGCTCGGCTCCTCCTCCTGCAGCATCAGGCAGGAGAGCACGTTCATCGCCGGGCCCTCGTTCTCGGTGTAGGACCACTGGGTGGCGGCGAGCGACCACACCTTGCCGGGCGCGTAGATGAGGTCGCCGGTGAATGCGACCCGCGCACCCCCGCGGTCGACGAGGTAGCTGACCGAGCCCATCGTGTGTCCGGGCGTCGGGATCGTCTTCACCTCGATCCGGCCGAAGCGCGCAGTGCGGTACTCCGGCACGGTTCCGGCGACGGGCACGGGGTCGAGCAGGGAGAAGCGGTCCTGGCGGAGGTTGTAGTCGTTGTACAGCACACGCGCCGACCACATCTCGTCGACCCGTGTGAAGAGGTCCTGCTCCACCGGCGGCACGAAGATCGGGATGCCCGCGGCGACAGCGCGGGGGAGGCCCTGCCCCTGGTCGCGGTGGTGGTGGGTCATCAGGATCGCGTCCAGCGTCTCGAGGCCGAGCTCGGCGAGGTGGTCGAGCACGTCGCCCGATCCGAAGTCGATCGCGATGGCGCCGCGGCCGGTGCCGGTGCGGCCGTCGCCAGCCTCGTCCGCAGCTGTCACGACGTAGACGTTGCACGTGTCCGAGAACCGGTGGACGCCCGGGGCGACCTCGGTGAACGCGCTCATACCGCGGTCGGCTCCTTCTCGGTCCGTTCGGCGCGCGCCGCACGGTACGCCCGCCACAGGCCGGCGATCTCGTCGAGGTCCGCGTCGGTCACCTCCTCGCGGCTGTTGTCGATGGACTCGACGTAGTAGAGCGCCGGCACGCCGAGTTCCGGCTGGAGGCGCGAGTAGGCGAGCCATTCCTCACGGTTCGGCATCGGCCACTGGTCGGTGTCGATGGGGTGGCCGGGCAGCGCGGCCGCGGCGATGTCGTGCCGGAATCGCAGCTGGTCGCCGACGGGCACCGGTTCACCGTGGACCGAGTCCTCCAGCACGTCGTTGAGGCGGACCATGTCGGTGGCGTCCGAGAACGAGGGATGCACGGTGTGCGTGACGACCAGCGCATCCGGCTTCGCAGCCTTGGCCGCGTCGTGGATGGTGCGCACGATCGCGTGCAGGGCGCTGAGCCCCCACACGTCGTCGCCGTGCGTCCGGAGCGTCACGCCGGACGGTGCACGCTGGGTGAAGTCGACCTTGAAGCCGTCGGCGTCCAGTCCGTCGGGCGAGATCATCCGCGTCACTTGCTCGGCGAGGGCGGTCAGGTACGCGGGGTTGGACGGGTCGACGGCGACGGGACGCCCGCCCGCGTCGCGCACCGTCAGCTCCGGCGGCAGCCCGGCCGGGTCCCACGCCTTGAACCAGAGCAGGACGCGCTGGCCGGCGGCGTGGCGCTCGGCGATCCAGCCGCGCAGGTCCGGCCACTTCTCGGTGTCGACGGTGTTCGTGCCGTAGTCCCCCTGCCAGCGGTCGTCGATGACGACGGTGCCCGGGTGGATGTCGCGCTCGGCCAGGCGGCGCAGCCACCGGTCGTAGAGGTACTGGCGCGCGAGGTCCGGCGCGAAGGCGGCACCGGCCGGGAGGACGAAGCCCTCCGCGTTGTCGGTGGCGAGCGCCTCCCCCTCGTGGCTCATCCGCACGGCGAGCGCGCACTGTGCTCCCCAGCCGCAGAAGATGGGCTCCTGCCACCACGCGGCGGCCTCGGGTGCTGGCGCGGCCCAGCCGCGGGCGGCGAGGTCGTCGCGGTAGTCCCGGATGGCCGTGAGCGGCGCGCCGGCGGGCCGAAGGACGAACTCGGGGGACACCCATCCACCCGGCTGAACCCGCGTGTGGCCCTCGTAGGTGAGCCGGAACAGGAAGCCGCCGTCGATCGCGTCGTAGCGGAAGGTGGTGAAGCCGAGCTGGGCGATCGGGGCGACGACCGAGACGGCGAGCCAGTCGCCGACCGGCATGTCGGTCGGGCCGTGCGGCGCGGCGGGGGCGATGGAGGGGCGGCCGAGCGCGAAGACGAGCGGTGGCGGAGAGAAGATGCCGTGCAGTCGCCCGCGCTCCGCGTCCCCGACCACTCCGAGCTGCGCCTGGGTGTTGGAGGGCCGGACGACCTGGATGGGCTCGGTCGGCGTCGGCACGAAGACGGTCGGGAAGCGGATGCCCGAGCGGAACGTTCCTGCCGCGCCGGTCGGCAGGGCGGCCTGACCGCCGAACATGGTCAGGTCGGTGATCCGGGCATCGTCCTCCTCGGTGGTCACTTCGACCCGCGCGCGGACTTCACCCGGTGTGCAGCGCAACACGACGGCCTTGGTCGCCCAGGCGCTGGAGTCGGTGAGCACGGTGATCGTCACCGTGCCGTCCGGCTCCTCCTCGACCGTGACGGCGGTCGGCCCGCAGGACTCGTCGGGAACGCCGAGGCGGTCGACCGACGCCAGGAGGGAGAGGTCGCTCCAGATCTCGCCGTCCGGGCCGGCGAGGGTCGCGCGCGGCCGGGCGAGCGCGACGCCGAGCGTGTAGGCGGGGGCGACGAGCACGACCTCGGTCGCACGGCGGGTGACGGTGATGTCCTGGGTGGTCTGCATGATCCTCGGGGTCGGGAGGTTTCGGGGAGTGGAGGCGCTGATGATCAGCGCGCGGCGAGCGCTTCGACGGAGTCGGCGGTGAGGGAACCACCGGCGCCGGCGGTGCGGATGCGGAAGACGGGTTCGGACACGAACGACACGGCGAGTGCGGCGCGCTCCTCTCCGAGCGCCCATTCCAGCTCGAGCGTGCCGTCTGCCTCCACACGGTAGCGGAACTCGCCCGCGAAGGCCGGGTGCTGTGACCGCAAGCGGACCAGGGCGAGCTGCGCCCGCGTCACGTCGCTCGCGAGCGCCGCCTCCACCTCGTCGGGCGTGTAGACGTGCCGGTTGACGTCGCGGCCCTGGCCGGTGCGCTCGAACAGGGCCACGTCGTCCAGGCCGCCGAACAGCCCGACGTAGTAGAGCTGCGGTCGGCCGGGCAGCCACAGCTGCACGGCGCGGGCCAGCAGGTACCGCCGGGCGTCCGCGCCGAGGGCGGACAAGAAGGTCGCGTTGATCTGGTGCGGCAGGCTCATCCAGGCCGGGATGACGGACGCCCGGGTGGAATGACCGTGCGTGGCCTCCGCCGCGCGCGCGAAGATGGCGGCCATCTCCTCCTGATCGATGAGCCCGGGCCGGTCACCGGAGGGGCCCGCGTCGATGATGCCGATACCGTCGTGCGTGTCGAGCACCGTGATGGCGTTTTGGGGACGGATGCGCAGCCACTCGGCGAGGCGGTCGGAGGTCCCGGTGCCCAGGCTGTGCAGAAGGAGCGGCGCCAGCGCGAAGTCGTAGACGCAGTCGACCAGTGGAGCGATGGCGAGCTGCTGCGTGTAGTGCGCGTGCACCTCGACGAGCACCCGCAGGCCCTCGTCGCGGGCGATGGCGACGATCTCGCGGACGAACTCGAGCGTCTCCGGCGTCATGAAGCTGTCGGAGCCCGGCGTCTTGACGGCGTAGCCGACCGCATCCAGGCGGACGGTGGTCATGCCGCCCGAGCGCAGCGTCGCGAGGATGCGGCGGAGGTACGCGCGGGCACGCTCGTCGGCCACGTCGAGGTCGATCTGACTGGGCAGGAAGGTGGTCCAGACCAGGCGGCGACGGCCGTCGGCCATCCGGTAGGCCGTGAACGGCAGGCCGGGGCGCGGGCGGTAGAAGGCCGTGATGTCGGCTTCCGATGCGCCGTCGGGGAACACGGTGTCGAAGGTGAGGAACATGCCGTCGTGGACGGACTCCTCACCGCGCGCCAGCCAGTCCGCGAACTCGGCGGAGTCGCTGGAGACGTGGTTGACGATGAGGTCGGCGGTCACCTCGCGCCGTTCCGCGATCGCGCGGACGTCGTCCCAGGTGCCGAGGCGCGGGTCCACCGTTCCGTGGTCGACGGGGTCGAAGCCGGCGTCGGCGCCGTCGAAGGGCACGAAGAACGGCAGGATGTGCACCCCGGCGAAGTCGCGGAGCGGGCCGTCGAGCAGCGCACGGAGCCCCGGCAGGTCCCCGCCGAGGCGGTCCGCGTAGGCCAGGAGGTCGACGCCGGTCACGAGGTCGGGGCCTTCCCGCGGGAGGTTCCGTCGGACCCGGGAGACGCCCGCCGGTCCGCGCTGGCGGCAGGGGTTCCCGGGTCCGACGGGGTCAGGGCCTCCACGAGGCGGGCGACGCCGCCGGCCGGAGAGGTGAGCACGGGGATGTCGACGCCGGCCGACTCGGCCGCGTGGGCCATCGAGGCCTGCGCCAGGACGAGGACGACGGCGGGCTCTTCACCGCCGGAAGCTACCGCGGCCTTGCGCACCGCCTCCGCGATGAGCCGGTCGTGCGTGTCCTGGTCGCCTACGGCCCGTGCGCGTGCCGCCCCCTCGACGACGGTGGCTGTCACCACGGCGTCGACGCCCTGTGCGGCGGCCTCACGCTGAATCAGTCGCGTGGTCGGCCCGAGGGTCGCCGTGTTCGTGGCCAGAACCGCGATGCGGGCACGGTCCGTCCCCGCGCGGCCGGCCGCCCGTGCGGCCTCGGCGGCCATCGGCGCATCCACGCGGATGACCGGGATGTCGAGATCGGCGGCGGCGTCCTCGGCGGCCTCCCCGATGGACGAGCACGTCACCAGCACGGCGTCGGCGCCCGACTCGGCGAGGTGGCGGAGATGGGATGCGACCCGCTCGCGCACCGCGGAGGTGACACCTTCGGCGATGGCCGTCTCCAGCATCCAGGCATCCACGACGTGCTCGCGCTGGGCACTCGGGACGGCCTCGGCGACCAACGCGTCGAAGGTCGGCGCGAGGGCCGGGACGGTGTGCAGCAGCCCGGCGATCATCGGGCGTCCCGCCAGGGCCGCGCCTCGCGGTCGACAACCTCGATCAGGGCCCGCAGCCGTGGCACCGAGAGCTGGCGCAGCGCCGAGGCGACGTCGTCGCGGCCGACCACGTCGCTCCACAGGGCGCGTCCGGCGAGGAACCCGCTCGCTCCCGCCCGGCAGGCCGCCTCGACGGCGGGGAGGAACGCCGCGCGGTCGACGCCCTGCGACAGCACCACCCACGGGCCCGTGATGGACGCGTTCAGCCGCTCGCTCGCCTCCCGCTGCTCGGCAGCGTCGCCGGTGCCGGACATCGGCACCTGCACCTTGTAGAGGCTCTGGCCGGAGGGGGACAGCTCGGCCGCGGCCTCCCGGATGGCGACGTCGAGGTCCCACGTTCCCGCGTCCAGCTCCTGAGGCGTCGCGCGAACCACCGGCTCCAGCACCGAGAGGACGCCGCGGGCGCGGCACTCGGCGACGAACCGTTCGACGAGTCGGACGCGCTGCTCGCGCTTGGCGTCGCGGCGCCAGATGATGAGCAGCTTGAGGGCCGAGACGCCGGCGAGGTCGGTCTGCGTCAGCACGACCTCGTCCAGCGCCGTCTCCTCGACCGGACCGCCCGCCTCCTGTGTCAGGTCGTCGGCGGCGAGGATGAGCCCCGTTCGTGCGGGCAGCATGTCGCGGACCGCCTCGAAGCCGAAGTGCCGATCGATCAGGAAGCCGGACGCCAGCGGGCCGAGCGCCTGCGCGACGTCGACCTTGAACCGGATCAGGACGTCGTCTGCGGGGCGGCCGGCGCCGGCCAGGTCGAACATGTGGCGGAGGCTCTCGCGCTGGTCCATCGCGACCATCGCCAGACCGCCCAAAGGGCGGGCGATAGCGTCGAGGTCCAGCACGGGGCGGGAGGACGTGTCGGTCATGCGGATTCCTTGCTCTGGAGGGTCGCCGCCCGCACGAAGGCGTCCAGCAGCGCTGGATCGCCCACGGAGGCGACGCGGTCGGCGCTGCGCAGCGGCAGCGAGGTCGTCAGGCCGGCCACCCGCTGTGCGGCCAGCATGGCGGCGCCGGTCGCGACCGGTTCCGCGGCGTCGACACGGCGGAGGGCGCCCGGCATCAGGCGCTGCTTGAGTCGCCACCAGGCGCCGTTGGCGGCTCCGGGGCCGCCGAGGACGGCGAGTTCGTCGCGGCGCGGGCCGACCAGGGCGGTCTGGGCGGCGTCCATCCAGGCGAGGTGGAGGGTGAGACCGACCAGGACGGCGGTGAGCGTCGCGGCGGGGTCGGCCAGGCCGGCGGTGGCAGCCGACGCGGCGGAGCGCGCTCCGCTCCGGTCGTCTCCGTGGATGAGACGCAGGGCCTGCTCCGGATCGGGGTCCGGGCACTGCCGCCCGCGCAGGTACGGCAGGAGGAACGCCTCGACCGGGCCGTCTGCCAACGCCCGCGCTTGCTCGAGAGCGTCGCGCGGGTCGGCTCCGGGGAGCAGTTCGGCGAACGCCCACTCGACGAGTGCGCCGGCGGTCGGGTTGCCGGCCAGCAGCGTCTCGTAGCGGCCGTCGATGCTGCGGCCGAGGCTCATGCCCTGCCGCCGCGCGCCGTCACGGGGGACGTGCTCGGCGATGCGCAGCAGCGCCTCGGCGGTGCCGACCGAGTCGGCCGCGTCGCCCGGCTCGCGCACGCCGGCCGCCCAGGCACCGACGGCATGGTCGTGGCCGGCCGCGACGATCGGGAGGCCCGCCGGAAGTCCGACGGCAGCCCCGACAGCCGGGGTCAGCGTTCCGGCGGTCGCTCCCGGGAGGGCGACCCGCGGGAAGCGGTCCGGGGTGAGGCCGATCAGCCCGAGCAGTTCCGCGTCGAAGCGGTCGGCGAGCTGTTCGTCCGGCGCGGGCAGGCGGTACGCCATTGTGCGAGCCGCGAGCGTGTGGTCGGTGACCGCCTCGTCGGTGAGGCAGGCGATCAGGAGCGCGTCGACGCCGAGCCAACGCGAGTCGGCGAGGCGCGCATCCCCCTCATCGGCCAGCCGGAGCCAGTGCGCGAGCGGCGACTTGCGGGGCACGGGCACGCCGGTCGCCTCGTAGAGGGCTTCGGCGCCCGCCGCCGCGACCAGGCGGTCCGCGACCGCGGCGTCGCCGTCCGCCCAGCGCAGCAAGTCACCGCGGGGCTCGCCGTCCGGGCTGGCGAGCGCTCCGGTTTCCCCCATGGAAGCCACGCCGATGGCGGCGATCGGGTGCGGGCTGTCGGCGGCGACCTCCCGCATGGCACCGAGCACGACCGCCTGCAATGAAGAAGCGCCGGCCGGAGTCGGCACGGTCAGCGTGCGCTCCTCGCGTACGGCGTCGCCGAGCACGGCCAGGACCACCTTGGTGTTGGTGGTGCCGACGTCCACGCCGAGGGCGGCGAGAGGAGCGGAGGTCACATCCCCCATTCTGTTCACTTCTGAACATTCACGTCAAGATTTGTCCGGTTGTTGACAAGCGCGCTGAGATGCCGGTTGGATGGACGCCGTGCGCTACACCGACGCCCCCGCCCGCCGCGAGGAACTGCTCCGCCGGCTCTCCGCCGAGGGCTACGTGTCGTCGTCGCGCGTCGCGGAGGAGCTCGGCGTCTCGGAGATGACCATCCGGCGCGACCTCCGGCAGCTCGAGGCGGACGGCCTCGCCCGACGGGTGGTCGGCGGCGCGAGCCTGCCGAACCTGGGGCACGGGCGCCCGTTCGACGAGCGTGCCGTCACCGGCAGCGGCGAGAAGCGGTCCATCGCGGAGGCGTGCCTCGACCTGCTCGACGGCGCCGTCACCGTCGCCCTCGACGCCGGAACCACGGTCGCGCCGCTGGCCGGGATGCTGCACCCGGGCAGCACGATCATCAGCCACTCCGCTCCGGTCATCCAGGCCGCCATCGAGCGCGACGACGTCGAACTGGTCGCCGTCGGCGGCGTCTACCAGAGCGAGACGCGCAGCTTCGCGGGGGCGACCGCCCGGCGGACGATCGCCGACTACTCCGTGGATGTCGCCGTGCTCTCGGCGACCGCCGTCGACACCCGGGGCATCCTCTGCGCCAATGCGCTCGACGCCGAACTGAAGCAGGAGCTCGCCCGCGCCGCCCGCGTGACGGTCCTGCTGGTGGACCACTCCAAGCTGGGCGCGCGCGCCCCGATCCGGGTGGGCGGCCTCGACCTGGTGGATGTCATCCTCACCGACACCGGCGCCGACCCGGAAGACCTGCGTGCACTGCGCGAGGCGGGAGCGACGGTCGTCGTCGCCGGGGAGCATGCGAAGGCTCTGCCCACTCGTGGCGCCGCTCCCGCGGCTGTGGACGAGTCGATCGCCCGCGATCCGGGTGTCGGCGTCTCGTGATGCGACTCGGCGCCGTCGCCGACGACGTCACCGGCGCGTGCGACCTGGCGGGCCGGGTCGCCGAGGCGGGACTCCCCGCGAGCGTGCTGCTCGGGACCCCGGCTGCCGACGCGGCGGAGTCGGCAGCCGTCGACGCGTTCCCCGCAAACGGTTCGGGATGCGCGGTCGTCGCCCTCACCGTGCGCACCGCCCCGGTCGCCCAGGCCGTCGCAGAGTCCACCGCGGCCGCCCGCTTCCTCGTCGCCGCCGGTGCGACCCAGCTCTACCAGAAGTACTGCTCGACCTTCGACTCGACAGCGTCCGGCAACATCGGCCCGATCGCCGACGCGCTGGCGTCCGTCATCGGCGCGGCCGCGACCGTCGGCACCCCGGCGACCCCGGCTGCAGGGCGGGCGCAGTACCAGGGCGTGCTCTTCGTCGACGGCGTCCCGCTCGCCGAGTCCCCGATGCGCGACCACCCGCTCACCCCGATGCGGGACTCGAACCTGGCGCGCGTGCTCGCACCGCAGACTCCCGCACCTGTCGGGCTGGTCCGCTGGGAGGACGTGCGCTTGGGACCGGATGCCGTCGCTGCCCGCGTCCGCGACGGCCACACGCTCGTGGATGCGCTCAGCGAGGACGACCTCGACGTCATCGCCGGCGCCATCCTCCGCCTGGCGGCCGAAGGGCCCGTCCTCGCCGGTGGCGGGGCGGGCGTCGCGACGGCACTGGCTCGCGCGGAGGTGCGCGAGTCCGGCGCGGTCCGGACCGACGACACGGCCCTGCCGCCGGTCCCGGTGACCGGTCGGCTCATCCTCGCGGGCAGCGCCTCCGCCGCCACGCGCGGTCAGCTGGCGGCGTTCGGCGGTGAGCGCCACATCCTCGACCCCCGCTCACTCGGTCGCGACCCTCGCGCCCTCGACCGGATCCGGGATGCGCTCACGGTCCGCGAGGACCCCCGGGCGCCGGTCGTGGTGCACGCCTCGGCCGACGTCGCGGCGGCCCAGCGCGAACTCGGGGCCGACCGGGCAGCGGCCCTGCTCGACGAGGCCTTCGGCGACCTCGCCGCGTTCGCCGTCCACGAGCTCGGCTACAGCCACCTGCTGGTCGCCGGCGGGGAGACCTCCGGCGCGGTCACCCGCCGGCTGGGCATCAGGCGGTTGCAGGTCGGCGCGCAGGCCGCCCCGGGCGTGCCGTGGGCCGTCGCCGACAGCCGTGACGACACGGGCTCGCTGAGCAGGATCGCCGTGCTTCTGAAGTCGGGCAACTTCGGCGGCCCGGGCCTGTTCACCGACGCGTGGGAGGTGGCGCCATGACGCGCATCCGGATCGACGCCGAGGCGGAGGCGAGGGCCCGCAGTGCCATCGTCGGCGCCTGCCGGCACCTCTCGGCGGCAGGACTCTCGCCCGGAAGCTCCGGAAACGTGAGCATCCGCGTCGGCGCACGCATCATCGCCACACCCACGGGATCGTCGCTGCGAGCCGTCACGGAGGAGGAGCTGGCGGCCACCCCCGCCGACCAGGAGGGCGCCTCCCGGCCCACCAAAGAGCTCCCGCTGCACGCGGCGATGTACGCCGCGCATCCCGACGCCACCGCCGTCGTGCACCTGCACTCGCCGTACGCGACAGCGATCGCCTGCCTGCCGCCCGGCGACAGCGGGTACGCGCGGCTTCCGCCCCTCACGCCCTACCGGGTGATGCGACTGGGTGACGTGCCGGTGGTCCCGTATGCCTCGCCAGGCAGCGAAGAGCTGGCGGCCGGCGTCGCGTCAGCTGCACCCGGGCATCCCGTGCTGCTGCTGGCCAACCACGGGCCGATCGTCGCCGCCGCGAGCCTCGATGCCGCCATCGATCTCGTCGAAGAGCTGGAGACGGCGGCGCAGCTGACCCTCCTGCTGAAGCAGGCTCCGGCGGTCGCGCTCGACGCCGCAGCTGTCGCTGCGCTGACGCAGCCCGGGCGGTGAGGATGAAGGGCCTCGCATGGCGCGGCGTCGTCGAGGGCTTCTACGGCGAACCGTGGTCGCACAACGACCGGCTGGCCTGGTTCGAGCGCGGCGGCGCGCTCGGCCTCGACCGCTATCTGTACGCGCCGAAGGACGACCCGTGGCACCGAGACAGCTGGCGGGAGCCCTATCCCGAGCAGCGCCTCGCCGAACTCGCGGGCCTGAACGCCGCAGCCGCCGAACGAGGGGTGCGCTTCGTCTACGCGATCGCGCCGGGACTCTCGATGCGCTACGACGAGGATGCGGAGCACGAGGCGCTCGCGGCGAAGTGCCGCCAGCTGCTGGAGGCGGGCATCCGCTCGTTCGCGCTGCTGTTCGACGACGTCCCGATGGACGACCCCGAGCCGCTGGGGCGGGCGCACGGGGAGGTCGCGGCGCGGTTCCAGCGGTCGTTCCTGCTGCCCGCCGGCATCGACGAACCGCTCCTGCTGTGCCCGACCGACTACGCCGGGCTCGAGCGGACGCCGTACCGCGTCGGCCTCGACCAGACACTGCCCGCGGAAGCGTGCGTGCTGTGGACCGGCGCCGACATCGTGGTCGGGGAGGTCACTGCCGACGACATCGCCCAGGCGACGCGCGCCTTCGGGCGGGATCTGGTGCTCTGGGACAACTTCCCGGTCAACGACTTCGACCGCTCGCGCGTGTTCCTGGGGCCGCTCAGCGGTCGCTCGGCGGCGCCGGGACTCGTCGGCATCGCAGCCAATCCCATGGTCGAGGCCGCGCCGTCGCGGTTCGCGCTGACCACCGTCGCGGAGTGGGCCGCCGACCCCTCCGGGTACGACGCCGAGGCGGCCGCCGAACGGGCATACGTCGCGGTCGCCGGTGCCGACGACGGCCTGCGGGCCCTCGTGGAGGCGTGCAGCGCGTGGCCGCCCGCGGCGCCGCGCTGGCCGCAGCTCGATTCGCTGGTCGAAGCCGGCCGATGGGATGCGGTGGAGGCGCTGCTCGCCCGCCTCGCCGACACCGCGACCGCGCCCTCCACGCCGGCCGACCTCGCCGAGCAGCTGCGGCCCTGGATCGCCGCCGCCCGGGCGGCGGGGACCGCCGGTGTGCTCGCCAGCCGCGTGCTGCAGGGTGACGACAGCCGCACCGGGCTCGACGCCCTCCTCGACGCGCGCCGCGCCCTGGAAGCCGAGTTCGCCGACGTCGCCCGCACCGCTGTGCTCGCCGTGGTCGACGCAGCCCTCGAACGACTGGGAGTAACCCCCGCCCGCAGCCACGGCGACGGCGCTGTGGTCGCGGTCCTCAGCGGCGGCAACCCGGCGCCCGGCGACCGCGAGCTCGTCGAGTTCCTGGGCGGCGCCGGGATGCGCGCGCGACTCGGCGACACTGCCGACGCCGACCTGCTCATCGTCACACGCACCGCTCCCGAGGAGACCGCGCGGACGGCCGCGGCCCGTCCGGTCCCGCTGCTGGCGTGGGGCCACCTCGTGCCGCTCGGGATGGCGTCGGCTTCGGCCGTCCCGCTGTCGCTTGACCGCATCCACATCTCCGCCCCTGGCCACCCGGCCGCGGCGGGCCGGGAGGGCGAAGTGGTGGTCTATCGCGGCCGGTCAAAGCTCACCGTGGCCGACCTGCCGGCGCAGGCGACGGTCGTGGCGCACGACGCGGAGTCCGGCCGGGCGGTCATCGGCGTGACGCCCGCGGGCTCGCGCCTTGCCGACGGCAGCATCGCACCGGCGGCGCGGGCCACGTTCTTCTTGTCGACCGACGGGTTCGCGCCGTGGCTGGTGACGCCGGATGCGCGCGCCGTGCTGCTGGCAACCGTCCGGGAACTCCTCGCCGCCCCGCAGGGAGGAGTCGGCGCGGGAACCGCGGTCACAGGAGCGGCATAGAGTAATGAGGGTATGGCTGAGCTTCCACCCGCATCCCTCTCCGACCAGCCTGAGCCCGTCGTCGTCACCAGCGACACCGGCCTCGGCGTGCGCCGGTTCATCCGCGACGACATCGTGCAGCGCAAAGGCCTGTACACCCTGGTCTCCGGCCCGTTCACACCCCGGGAGTCGATGATCGAAGACCTCCTTGCGGTGCGCGACGCGCTCGACGACGCCGGACTGGAATACCTGCTCGTCCGCGACGACGACAACCGCCTAGTCGTGGCGCTCGACCGCCGCAAGCGCCAAGAGGTCCGTACGGCGCTGGCCGCCGCGTTCGCCGACGAGCCGTTCTACGCCCGCAGCATCGACCCCGGCGGGGACGCGTACGGCAACGACCTGCTCATCGCCGACGCCGGACTTTCCCGCCGCAAGGCCGACATCCTGCGCGTGTACCGCCCACGCCTCGAACCGATCGGACGGCTCCGGTACGGCGCCGACACCGCCTTCCAGCTCGAGTTCTGGAGGTTCGGCGACGACGAGATCACAGCGCCGCGCGAGAATGCGCTGATGCGACCGCGCCTCCCGCGCAGCGAGGCCGTCGAGGCCGAGGTGGAGCTGTACGGGCGGCGCTGGCGGACGCTGCAGCACATGTTCGACCCGCTGGCCAGCGACGTCGCGTTCGACGTCGACATCGTCTTCTCGTGGGTCGACGGCTCCGACGCCGAATACCAGCGGCAGCGGGCCGCGCGGATGTCGACGTACGTGGTCGGTGAGGGGGACGACAACGAAGCGCGCTACCGGCAGATCGACGAACTCAAGTACGCGATGCGCAGCATCCACATGTTCGCGCCGTGGATCCGCAACATCTACATCGCGACCGACTCGCCGGTGCCGTCGTGGCTGGATGCCGAGCATCCGCGCATCCACGTCATGCGGAGCGAGGGCTTCTTCCCCGACACCTCGGGGCTGCCCACCCACAACTCGCACGCTGTCGAGAGCCAGCTGCACCACATCCCTGGGCTGTCGGAGCACTTCCTCTACTCGAACGACGACATGTTCATCGGCCGACCGCTGTCGCCCGACATCTTCTTCTCGCCGGGAGGCGTCACGAAGTTCGTCGAGGCCGGCACGCGCATCGGCCTCGGCGAGACCAACGCTGCCCGCAGTGGCTTCGAGAACGCAGCGCGCGTGAACCGTCGGCTGCTCTGGGAGCGGTTCGGCACCGTCACCACCCGGCACCTGGAGCACTGCGCTGCGCCGCTGCGCGTCAGCGTGCTGCGGGAGATGGAGCGCGAGTTCGCGGAGGACTTCCGTCGCACCGCGGCCAGCCCGTTCCGGTCGGCGACCGACATCTCCGTGACCAATTCGCTGTACCACTACTACGCGCTGATGACCGGGCGCGCGGTCGCCCAGACCCAGGCGAAGGTGCTCTACGTCGAGACGACGCTCCGCCAGGCGCCCGACATGATGCGGCGCCTGCTGAAGAAGCGCGACCAGGACATGTTCTGCCTCAACGACGGCTCGAAGCCCGAGATCGACCCGGCCACGCGCACGCGCATCGTGACCGACTTCCTCGAGCGCTACTTCCCCTTCCCCGCCCCCTGGGAGCGCCCGCTCCCTCCCACCGCCTGACCCCGCGTCGCCCCACGCCCACGCCCCACAGTCGAGTCCACACTTTTTGCACGCCCGCGCGGCGTGTCGCGTGTAGGAAGTGTGGACTCGACGGTGGGGGGTCAGGCGAGGGTGCGGATGGGCTCGGTGGGGAGCTCGCGGCGGGGGGCCGGAGGGATGCGGATGCCGTCCGCGGCGAGGCGGCGCGCCGACTCCTCGGCGTCCACGTAGTCGAGGGTGGGGTAGTGACCGAGCGGCACGACGGAGTGCAGCACCGTGTTCGGGTAGACGTGCACCATGTTGAACGACAGTGCGCCGTCACGGCCGCGCGTCCCGCCGACGGGCACGTTGAGGTCCTGCGTGTAGCAGCTCGCCGACGCCACCGAGACGGGGATGCCGGCGAACGTCGCGGTCGACGAGTAGTGCAGATGCCCCGCGAGGATGCTGCGGACGTCGCTCCCGTCGAGCACCTCGCGCAGCTGCGACTGATCTCGCAGCTCGACCGACACGGCCAGGTCGAGCACGCTCGGGATGGGCGGGTGGTGCATCGCGAGCACGGTGCCCTCCGGCGCCGCGGTCGCCAGCTCCGCCGCCAGCCAGTCCAGCTGCGACTCGCTCACGTCGCCGTAGTGGTGGCCGGGAACCGTCGAGTCGAGCACGATCACCCGCAGGCCGCCGATCCAGTAGACGTCGTCGATCGGCGAGATGTCGCCCAGCTCGTCTCGGAGTCCCTGACGGAACGACGCCCGGTCGTCGTGGTTGCCCATGACCCAGATGACCTTCGCGCCCATCCGCTCGGCCGCCGGGTCGACGAGGGCACGCAGCCGGGCGTAGGCGTCGGGCTGGCCGCGGTCGGCGAGGTCGCCGGTGAAGACGATGGCGTCCGGCCGACCGCCGGACGCCTCCACCTCCTGCAGCAGGGCGCGGAGGTGCTGCTCGCTGTCGACGGAGCCGTACAGCCGCTCACCTCCGGCCAGCAGGTGCGTGTCGCTGATGTGGAGGAGGAAGTGGTCCGGCCGCGGATACTCCGCGATTCGCGTCTTCACGGGGCTATCACACCACCCCGAACTGAACACGCCGTGAACGTGCGCGGTGCGCCGCCTGCATCCGTTCGCCTTCGCATGGCGTCATGATCGACCCGCCGCACTGCTCCTGGCACCAGCGGAAAGCGGCGGAGAGCGGCGGAGGCGGCGGTACTGCGGTCACGGGAGGTCGACGGCTGCGCCGTTCCACACCTCGACCCGCACCGGCAGGCCGGGCGTCGACGCGAGGGTTCGCTCCTCCCCGGGCAGGAGGAGGCGCGGGTCGCCGCCGACGGAGAGGACGCCGGGATCGCCGACCGGTCGCCGGTCCACCAGTCGCACGGTCACCGCCGCGACGTCGCCGGTGTTGCGCAATCGGACGGAGCCGTCGTCCGCGCGCGACACCTCGAGGCCCGGTGCGGGCACGTCGAAGAGCGCGGCGAAGTCGGCGGTGCTCGTCGCGAGCATCCGCTCACGATCGATGACGCCGCCCGCGTCCCGCCACTCCGCCTCCCAGAGGAATACGCCCGGCAGGCCTGCGACCGGGAAGGTCAGCGACCCGATCGGCTCGGGATGCCCGACCTCCGGGGCGACGAACCCGCGCTCGGCCAGAACGGAGCCGTCGAGCGCCAGCGCGCGCAGCGTGACGGTGGACCCGTCCGCGACCGGATCCTCTGCCCAGAGCCACGCCTCGACGGATGCTGTCGCCTGGCCGCCCCACACCGCGCGATCCACCCGCAGCGTCGCCCGACGCCGCTCGAACGCGCGTGCCACCGCGAAGTACGCCGGCTTCGGGTCGCCGCGGAAGTCGACGGCGGCGGTGCACCAGGCATTCGGGAAGCTCTCGTTCAGCTGCCACGGCAGCACCATGCTGCACCGCGGGAACCGCCGCCGGTCCGCCTCCACCGCGTACTGCAGCCCGGTTGCCTGGAGCAGCTGGGATGCGCGGTTCAGGGTCTCCAGCGCGTCCGGCCGGCCGCCGAACAGCTCGACGACCTGGTCGGCGTTGTTCCACCACTCGCCGAGGTGCCGGTACACCGGGTTGGTCCGGTCGGCGGGCCACCGCTCGGCCTCGGGGATGAGCGCCTCCAGCGAGCGCAGGTTCGTCATCCCCTCGACGCCGAATTCGGTGTGCGCGAGGTTCGTACCGGCGTTGGCCAGCGTGTAGTGAGCGACCAGGCCCTGGTGCTCCCACGGGCCGTGGACGTCGTGCTGCCCGTCCGGGTCGGCCTGGATGCGGTCGAGCCGGTTGTGGAACTCCGGCCCGGTCGGCGAGGTCGGCAGCCATCCGCGGTCGGGGTCCAGGCGGGCGACCGTCTCGGAGAGCGCGGCCAGCACCGGCGACCGATCATCCGAGAGGGGCACACCGCCCTCGTCGAGCTCGTTGCCGCCACCCCACAGCAGCAGCGACGGATGGTGGACGCGCGTCGGCACCAGCGCCTCCGCCTCCGCCCGCATCAGCGCCACGAACTCCGGGTCGGTGCTCGGCGCGCTCTGCATCCCCGAACTCGACTGGGAGAACTCCTGCCACACCAGCAGGCCGAGGCGGTCACACGTCGCGTAGAAGTGCTCGGTCTCGATCAGGCCGCCACCCCACACGCGGACGAGTCGCGCGCCGGAATCCGCGGCCAGGCCGAGCAGGTGCTCGACCCGCGCCTCCTCGATGGAACCGAAGAGGGAGTCGGCCGGGGTCCAGTTCCAGCCGAGCAGCGGTACGGTCACGCCGTTCACCAGGGCGGTATAGGAGAGTGCTCCGTCGGGCGCGCCGACGTTGGGGACCAGCTGAGCGGTGCGGAAGCCGACCTCGCGTGCCACGCGGTCGGCTTCGCCGGTCGCATCGGCGAGAACGACGGTCACGTCGTACAGCGGCTGCAGCCCGACCGTGTTCGGCCACCACAGCTCGGGCTCCGGGAGGCGCACCTCGGCCGCACCGTCCGACGCGGCGACGGTGACCATGGCGAGTGGATGTCCCCCACGCGCGACGCTGACCGTGACGGTGAGCGCAGCGTCGCCCTCCCGCGCCGGCGCATCCCACGCCACCGCCACCACTCCGACGGCCTCCGCGAGTTGCGACGTGATGTCACCATTCGGCGCGGATTCACGCATCGACTCACGGCTCGGCGCCGACGCGAGGGCTGGCACGAGGGCCGGCACGAGGGCCGGCGCGAGTTGGGCGCGCACGACCACGTCGCCGAGGAGGGCCCGGCCGTACCGGATGCGCACCCCCTTCCACACCCCCTGGTGGCGGAGGCGCGGGGAGAAGTCCCAGCCGTAACCCAGCCGGGGCGTGTGGACCCGCACCCGCTCCGTGCGGCCGACCTGCGGTTCCGAGGCGGGCGCCGGATGCACGCGCAGCGCGAGCTTGTGCCGTCCGGCCGACCGCTGAGCGGCGCTGAGCGTCAACCGCGCCCGGTAGTAGAGGCCGCGGACCGAGCCCAGCAGTTCGCCGTCCCAGTACACGTCCGCACCCGGGTCCACGCCGTCGAGTTCGAGCACCGCAGGTCCGTCCGCCGCCGACGCGTCGAGGTCGACGCCGCGCCGGTACACCCACGACCGCTCCGCGACCCACTCGGCGGCGCGGCTGTTGCGCCCGACACGCGGGTCGGGCACCTCCCCGGACCGGCGCAGATCGTCGATCATCGCCCCCGGGACCCGCGCCGGGAGCCACCCGGGGGCCGCCGCGATCGCCGCTGACGCCTCGGCCACGTTGTTGCCGGCCTCGGGCAGCGGAGCGCCGAGGTACCACTCGGTCGTGTCGCCGAGGGCCTCGCGGATGGTCCAGTCGTCGCCATCGAGGCTGATCGTCGTCGCGGTGCTCATCCTCCGATCATGCCGAACATGGGAACGATTCCAGAAATCTTCGCCGAAAGGGTATCGACGGCCCCGGAGCAGAAGGTACGCTTTCGTGGTTCGCGCGCACCGAATCCACTGGCAAGGAGGCCTTCACAGGCATGTCCCACCCCCTCACCGTTGCAGCGATCGGCTTCTGGCACGTGCACGCGGGCGATTACGCGCGCAACGTCCAGCAGCATCCCGACACCACCCTCGTTGCCGTCTGGGACGACGACGCCGAGCGCGGCCGCGCGGCCGCCGACGAATTCGGCGTGGAGTTCGTCGCCGACCTGGACGAACTGCTCGCCCGCCCCGGACTCGACGCCGTCACCATCACCACGGCGACCGACCAGCACCGCGACGTGATCGGCCGCGCCATCACGGCCGGCAAGCACGTCTTCACGGAGAAGATCCTGGCCCCCACCGTCGCCGAAGCAGAAGAGCTGGTCGAACTCGCCCGCGAGGCACACGTCGCACTCGTCGTCTCGCTTCCCCGGCTGTACGACGACTACACCGGTGCGATCGAGCGCATCCTCGACGACGGGATGCTGGGTGAACTCACCTACTCTCGCGTGCGCCTGGCGCATGACGGCTGGGTGGCCGGCTGGCTGCCGGAGCAGTTCGCGGACCCCGCCGCGGCGATCGGCGGCGCCCTCACCGACCTGGGATGCCACCCCGCCTACCTCACCCGCCTCTTCCAGCGCTCGGAGCCTCTGGCGATCTCGGCGACCTACGGAAGCGTCACCGGACGCGCGGTCGAGGACAACGCGGTCGTCACGGCCGCGTTCCCCGGCGGACGCGTCGGCGTTTTCGAGGCCAGCGTCGTCACGACGCCCGGAGCCTTCACCATCGAGCTGCGCGGCACCGACGCATCACTGATGTTCGGCTTCGGTGGGGAACGACTCCTTGCCAAGGGCGGCGCATTCGGCGACGAGTGGCAGGAGCTGCCGCTGCCCGAACGCCGACCCGGCGCCTTCGCCCAGTGGGTGCAGCACATCCACGACGGGACGACGGCCGACGACAACCTGCGTCACGCCGTCGAGCTGACCCGGATGGTCATCGCTGCCAATGAGTCCGCCGCCACCGGGCGCACTGTCGCACTGGCAACGGCGCCCGTCGGCTGACCCGCTTCTCACCTACTTCTCACCGACTTCTCGGTGCGCGAGCACCGCATCCACTTCTGAAGGAGCACTTCCTCATGCCCAGCACCACCGTTCGCATCGGCCTCATCGGAGCCGGCGACATCGCCGGCGCTCACGTCGCCGGCTACCTGCGCAACCCCGAAACGGTCACCTTCGCGGCCGTCGCCGACCCGGTCCGCGAGTCGGCCGAGCGCCGGGCAGCCGACACCGGCGCGGCCATCTACAGCGACTATGCGAGCATGCTCGCCGAGGCCGACATCGACGCGGTCGACATCTGCCTCCCCCACCACCTGCACAAGGACGCGATCATCGCGGCCGCCCGCGCCGGCAAGCACATCCTCTGCGAGAAGCCGCTGTGCCTCACGCGCGAAGAAGCCGCCGAGGTGGATGCCGCGGTCGCCGAGGCCGGGGTGACGCTGATGTGCGCGCACAACCAGCTGTTCCTGCCCGCGGTCGCCCAGGCGAAGAAGCTCATCGAGTCGGGCGCCCTGGGACGCGTGTACGAGGTGCGGACCACCGACAGTTTCTACAACGACTTCGACCCGTCGAACATGGGATGGCGGGCTCACGCCGCAACGAGCGGCGGCGGCGAACTCATCGACACGGGTTACCACCCCACCTACCTGCTGCTGCACCTGGCGGGCGGCTCACCGGTCGAGGTGACCGCGATGCTGGCCACCCACCGGCTGTCCTTCATGGAGGGCGAGGACTCGGCGCAGCTGCTGGTCCGCTTCGACAACGGGGTCATCGGCAGCCTCGTCACCAGCTGGGCGTACCAGCCCGCAGACGGGACCGAGAAGTTCTCCGCCGTCGGCGAGCTCGGCAGCCTGACCAGCGACGGAACCTCCCTCACCTTCCGCGGCCGCGGGGACGCCGAGGCGACGGTGTACGAGCTCGAGCCGGTCGACGAGTTCGGCGCGGAAATCGGCCACTTCGCGCGCAGCGTCCTGGACGGGACACGCCCGCTCCACACGCAGAAGGAGGGGATCGAGGTCCTCGGCATCATCCTGGCCGCGTACGAGTCGGCGGCGCACCGGACGATCGCACCGGTCCAGCCGATCGGGGAGCTGACCGCGACGACACCCCGGGATTAACACCCTGGGGTGACTTCCCTCCCGGTGTTATTCGGGGTATATCCAGCGGACCGGCGGCGGAGTTACAGTGCAGCATGAGCACGCAGCGGACGGGGGCCCGCCACACCGTTCCGGAGCCCCATCGTCAGGATGATTTCGTCGCCGTCCCGTACCTGCGCCAGGGTCAGCTCGTTTCGCTGATCCGCTGGTCGCTGGTCGCCGGTGAGTGGAAGTACACGACGATCCTCGCGGAGTATCTTCATCGCGACGAAACGTCGTGGTATCTCGTGATCAACGGGAATCGCGCCTGCCTCGACCGCTCGGAGTGGGCGATCTTCAACTGAGGGATGCGGGCCGGGACCTCAGTCGCAGGCTCCTTCGGCGCTGGGGTCGCGGCACCGCTCCGCGCTGCCCCCAAGCTCCACCGCGGGTACTGTGCCCGGTGTGACCGACACCTCGAAGGATGCACGCCGCGCTCGGGCTGAGCACCGCTGGCCCGCCGTCATCGCCACCCTGATCGCGCTCGGCGCGTACGCGTTCCTGCCGAGCGTGGTTCCGGCGTTCGTGCGGTACGCCGTGGTGGGTGTCTGCCTGCTGATGGTGGTGGCCCTGGTCGCCTACAACCCGCACCACCTGACACGGGAGTCCGCCTGGTCGCGGCGTGCCGAGATCGCGCTCGCCCTGATCATCCTGGTGGCGAACCAGATCGCGTTCGCCGAGACGATCGTCCGGCTGCTGAACAAGCACGGCAACGGGTCGGAGCTGCTGCTGGCGTCGCTCCAGGTGTGGCTGACGAACGTCATCGCCTTCGCGCTGGTGTTCTGGGTGCTGGACCGGGGCGGCCCGGTCGCGCGGGCCCTGGTCCCGCGGCCGAAGCTCGAACTGGCTGACTTCCGGTTCCCGCAGGATGAGGACCACGATGCCGTTGATGAGGTCGCCCGCGGTTCCAGCCGGCAGGCGGACTGGGTCCCGAACTACATCGACTACTTCTACTTCTCCCTGTCGAACTCCATGGCGTTCAGCCCCACCGACACCATGCCGCTGAGCCACCGGGCGAAGCTCCTGATGTCGCTGGAGTCGTTCGCCGGTTTCGCGCTGCTCGCCCTCGTCATCGCGCGCGCGGTGTCCCTGATCGGGTGACTGCGGTTGTGCTCATCTCGCGTGAAGGAAGGCCGCGGCGGCGACGTTCAAACCGATGAGTGCGAGCAACAGGATGTTGAGGTAGCCCATCACGATGGCGGCGTGCGCAAGCGCCCCGCCTCGGCCGCCCTCGTGCTGGAGCGTGCGCGTGACCCTGTGCGCCAAGGGGATCGCGAGGAAGGGCATGAGGAATGCGAGGAGCGCAGCGACGACCGCAAGCGGGTGAACGCGTTTCGGTAGGACCGTGGGGAGTGCGTAGTCGGACGTGAACTCGACGGCCGTGTTCGGCGCGGGAACCCCGACGGCGGGCTCATCCAGCCCGTCGACTTCGTCCTCCTCCTGATCCCGGGCACTCAGATCGGGCATGTTTCATCGCGGATCGAGGCGAACGTTTCCCGCGCGGTCCCGATCGGTGCGGCCTCGGTCAGCGGCCAGAGCTTGAAGACGGCCTGCCCGACGACGTTCGCGATCGGGACGAAGCCCCGCCCGGCCATCACCTGGGTCTGGCTCGAGTCACGGGAGTTGTACCGATTGTCACCGAGGACCCAGAGATCTCCTGCCGGCACCGTCACATCGAACGGCGTTGCGGTCGACGGACTGCCGACCGGGATCACCGCGAACTGCTCGTCGAGCTCTGTTCCGTTCACCGTGACGCGGCCCGCTGTGCTGCAGCATGAGACGTGGTCGCCCGGTATGCCGATGACGCGCTTGACGAGGTAGTGATCGTTACCCGCTGCCTGACCGCTCTGCCTGTCCAGCCAGCCGCCGGGGTCGGTGAAGACGACGACGTCACCGCGATGAATCGGCGACGCCCCGTACGCGAACTTGTTCACCAGGATGCGGTCCCCGGAATGGAGCGTGTTCTCCATGGAGGCGGAGGGGACGTTGAACGGCGTGAAGATCGCGCCCTGGATGAGGACCGTTGCCCCGAACGCGACGATGACCAGGATCGCTCCGAGGATGACGCGTCGCCGGGTGCGCCGTCGGCGTAGCATCGCCCGCCGCGGATGGCTCGAAATGGTCGGCCGTGCGCGGGCGCTGCGGGTTGGGACCAGGGCGACGTGGCGGGATCGCCGTGCATGCCGTTTGTGCTCGGACTCGTCGGGCTCCCCAGGACGCCGCGCCTGCACGGGTGGTGCGAGGACCTCAGGAGCCGACCCGCCGAGTGTCCACACTGTCGGCTGGTCGAGCGGCGCCGACGGCGACGACGGCCACGACGGCGCGAGCGAGACGTGGTCGGAGATGGACGCCGGCACGAAGCTCGTCTGGATCGTGCCGTCGTCGTCGTCTTCTTCGCGGAAGGAACGTCTGTCCCACCAGACGACCCCGAGGTGCTGATTCCGGGCGGCCACGCCACCGAGCGGTTCGGCGGTCGCGAGGTCGATGAGTCCGTAGGGGCCGGCATCGATGACCATCCGGTCGAGCTGAGTGCGGCTTGCAGCGCTCCAGGCGGCCGGGCCCTTGGGCGCTGATGCGTTGTCGAGCTGCTGCCGCCAGGAGAGGGCGTCGGGAACAGCGTGGGTCCGCGTTACGGGAGCCACGAAAGACGATCGGCGCGGCTTGGGCTTCCGGGACGGGATGCGTGGCATCACGGTCATCTCGCCTGCCTTCCTCGTGCGACGCGCATAGGGGTACATGTACTTAGACGGGTGGGTGGGCGGATCGTGACGCGATTTCAGAACTTCCTTCGCGTTCTCCGTCTTGCGGCGACGTGAGCGGCCCTGGTCGGGTAGGTGAGCCCGGCCCGCCACACGTAGACGATGACAGCGACGAGCGCGCTGCCGTAGAGCACCGCCCACCACGGGAACTGCAGGGTCGCCGTGGCGTTCTTGGCCGCGTCGAGGTCTTCGGGCGGGGTGGGCAGGATGCGTCGGCCGGTGACCAGGATGCGGTGCGTGTTGATCCCGAGCGGCGTGCATGTCACGAGAGTGACCAGGTCGCGCCCGGCCTCCTGCCTGAGAGTGGCGGTGTCTCCCGGCTCGACGACGCGTGTGTCGAAGATCCGGTACGTGAACACCTGGCCGAATGTGGTCAGGATGAACGTGTCGCCCTGTGTGACCTTGTCGAGGTCGGTGAACATGGTCGCGTCGGCCAGGCCGCGATGCGCTGTGATGACGGAGTGGGTGCTGTGGCCGCCGACGGGGAGGGAGGTCCCTTGCAGGTGCCCGGCGCCCTCGAGCAGTGCCGCGTCACTGGTGCCGTGGTAGATGGGGAGGTCGACGCCGATTGCCGGGATCTGGATCCGGGACATCGCGCGGTTGGGCGTGTCGAGCAGTTTCCAGTAGTCGTAGGTCTTGTGGTCGCTCGTGCCGCTGCCGGTGGGGACGTGGCTGTTGGCTTCCAGGACGGCACCGGCGGAGAGGTCCTTGTTGTAGCGGTGGGCCTCGGCGAGTTGCTCGGACGCGGAGGGTTCGACCTTCTTGATGGCTTCGCTGTATCGACTGATCACCAAGGATTGGTTGTACGCCGAGAGCCAGCTCGCCGCCGACGAGTAGGTGAGCGTGGACGAGCCGAGCACGGCCAGCATCGCAATGAGGATCAGCAGGAAGCTAGGCCGCCACCGGCGTCGTGGCCGAGCGTGCCGAGAGGTCTCTCGTGGCATGGTGTCCAGGTTTCGGGTGGGAGGAACGCTCGGAGGAGAACCGGAGTGCCGGCCCTCCTCCGAGCGTCGTGCGAGGAGTCGCTTGTCAGGAGTTCTCCCGGCGAGCCGCCCGGCGACGGACGACCAGCACACCGCCGAGGGCGATGATCAGCAGCGCGATGCCGCCGATGGTCAGCGCAAGCTGAACGCTCGATCCCGTGAACGGCAGCTGGGGAACACCTTGTTGGGTGTTGTTGATCGTGACGAGCGGCACGACGCCGTTGGTGCCGGCTTTGACCATGACTGCGGTCAGGGCCGCAACACCGGTCGGGAGGACGAAGCCGTTCGGGGCGGCGATCTCCTTGAGGACGTAGCAGCGCTGCACCAGGTCGTGGCCGGCCACCGTCGTGTTGGAGACCGTACCGTCTGCGGCGACCGTCTTCTCGGTGTCACCGATCCAGAGGCCGGCGATTGTGATGGTGCCGGTCGCGCTGGAGGTGGCGACGAACGGGGCCCCTGAGCCGGGCACGGTGATCTGCTGCAGCCCCGTGATGTCGGCCGTGCAACCGGGGCTCTGATCGGTGGTGCCCATGTAGACCTCGAACGTGGCGCCGGAGAGCCCGTCGGCCATGTTGGCGGCGTTGACCTTCTGCACGGTCAGGTCGCCCCATCGCGTCGTGGCGGTGGTGGACGGCGAGCCGTCCGTGCCGTTCGGCGTGCCCGGCGTGAGAGTGAGGTCGTTGAGGTTCACGAAAACCTGGTTGTCGATCGATCCCGGCGCGTTCGCCGTGGCCTGGAAGCCGATCACGACGTTCTCGCCCCCCTGGAGCTTGCCGAGACCGGCCGGCGTGAGTGTGACCGTGAGGGACTGTCCGGACCACGTGGCGGTATACTCGGCGCCCGAGGTGAGAGTGGTCGAACCGGCCTTCACCGTCACGGGAGCGGTACCCGGCGTGAGCTTCGCGTCGAGCGTCTCCGTCATGATGAATTTCGTATAGGGCTGACCTGTCGCGAGGGCCGGGACGAGCTGCGTGACCTCGTACTGGACAGGGGCGCCGAGCAGGCCGCCGTTCGCCTCTTGCTTGACGACGTTCTTGACAGGGCCCTGAGCCGTGGTGTTCTTCGGGTAGACGTTCACGTCGTAGACCCAGTCGCCGGTGAGGCTCTTGGCATCCTGTGGGGTCGGCAGGGTGACGATGAACGGAGCGGCGAGGGTCGCCACGTTGGCCGGAGCGGAGATCTCACGGACGAAGTAGGCGCCCAATGGAAGCTTCGCCGTGGTTGACGTGCCGGCAGCGTCCGTCGCCGGCATGCTGGTGCACCCGGTCAGGGTGTGGCTGCCGAGCTGGGTCGTGCCCTGTGCCGCGGCGGCCTGCTTCGCCGTGGGCGTGATCGCGTTGACCGCGTCCCAGCCCGTATTGGTGTTGTCGAGCAGGTCGATGCCGGCGATGGCGCAGTACTCGAAGACGACGCCCGCGATCGGGGCCGTGTTCGGCTCCGTTCCCGTGCCCGACGCGTTCTGGTCGCCGTTGCCGGGGTTCGTGTACTTGTGGATGATGATCGAACCCTGCTGTGCGGTGTCGATCGAGGCGGCGTTCGCTGCCGTATTGGTCGCCAGAGTTCCCAGCACACCCAGCGACAGCATGGTTCCGACAGCGAGGGCAGTGCGCCCGCGCTGCCGTGTGTTCTTCGTCATTACGATGGTTTTCCTTTCCGTTCCACCGCGTGGTGCGATGCGAGGTCTCATAGATAGAGACGGAACGGTTGAGGAAAGGTGTTGGACGTTTGCTCTTTACCGGGACGGTATGACCTCTACGCATGCAATGACGGCATGGCAAGGCTGCGGCAAGCGCGGGAACGACTGCTCCTAGAGCCGGCGCCAGGCGTCCGACGTCAAGTGCGACCCGGCCTGCGGCCCCATCTGCAGCATCCCGCCGTCGACCGCCCAGGAGGCACCGGTGACGTACGAGGCCGCGGGTGAGGCGAGGAACGCGATGACCGCAGCGATCTCGCGGGCGTCGCCCGGCCGCCCGAGCGGAACCCCTGGGCGGTGCACCTCGCGCGGGTCCTCATCCTCGGCATTGTTCATCGGCGTCGAGATCTCGCCGGGCGCGACCGCGTTCGCCGTGATCCCGTACTCGCCGAGCTCCAGAGCGAGGGTCTTAAGGAGGCCGCCGAGCCCGTGCTTGGCGGCGTCATAGGCGGCGGAGCCGACCCGCGGCTGGTGCTCGTGGACGCTGGTGACGCCGATGATTCGGCCGCCGCGTCCCGCATCCACCATCCTCCGCGCCATGCGCTGGATGCACAGGAAGGCGCCGTCGAGGTCGGCACACACCGTCGCGCGCCACGTCTCCCAATCCGTCTCGAAGAAGGGCGTGCCGCCGTTCAGTCCGGCGTTGTTGACGAAGACGTCGCAGCCGCCGAGCTCGTCGGCGATGCGGTCGACGACGTCGCCGCAGGCGGGTGCGTCCGTCGTGTCGAGTTGCGCGACCACGGCACGGCGACCGGCCTCGCGGACGAGACGGGCGGTCTCCTCCGCACCCTCCTCGTCGGAGTGCCAGGTGATGCCGACGTCCATGCCGGCCCGCGCGAGCGCGACGGCGGTGGCGCGCCCGATGCCGGAGTCGGATCCGGTGACGATGGCGGTGCGCGGGTTCCGGAGTTCCGGGTAGGGGTGATCGGCCATGCCCGGCACGGTGCACCCCATCCCGGACCGACGCAAGGGGTGGTAGTCGTGGAGCCATGACCATTTCCGCTGTGCTCTTCGACGTCGACGGGACCCTCGTCGACTCCAACTTCCTGCACGTCGACGCGTGGAGCCGCTCCTTCGCCGAGCTGGGGTCGCCGGTGGACTCCTGGCGCATCCACCGCTCGATCGGTCAGGACTCGGCGCGCCTCCTGGAGGAGCTCGTGGGCGACCGGGAGGAGGACTGGATCCAGCGCGCAAAGGACCTGCACTCGCAGTACTACCGCGAGCAGTCCCACCGGTTGCGCGCGTTCGATCAGGCGGCGGACCTGCTGCGGGAGCTGTCGTCTCGCGGCATCCGGGTCGTGCTGGCCACCTCTGCACCCGAGGACGAGCTGAAGCTGCTCATGGAGACCCTGGATGCCGGGGATGCCATCCATGCGACGACGAACGCCGACGACGTGGAGACCGCCAAGCCGGAGCCCGGCCTCATCGAGGTCGCCCTGGAGCGTGCGGGAGCCGACCCGTCGGACGCGCTCTTCGTCGGCGACTCGGTGTGGGACATGATGGCGGCCGCGCGCGCCCACGTCCGCGCCGCCGCTGTGCTGTCCGGTGGCGTCGGTCCGTCCGAACTGCTGGAGGCGGGCGCCGTCTCGGTGTTCGACGATCCGGCCGATCTGCTCGCCCGGATCGAGGGCGTGCTGAGCGGCCGTCGATCGGCCTGAGCCGCCCGCAGCCAAGAAGCCTCTTGCCAAGCGGACGCGCGCAGCGTTCCATAGGGGACGACGGCCCAGGAGAGGAGTCGCCATGTCGGCGAGCGAACTCGAGATGTCCAGCGTGCGGTACCCGTACCGCGACCGCATCTTCCACGTGGAGAAGAAGTCACCGGGGGTGTGGGTGGTGCTGGACGCGTCGCACGCCGAGCTCGGGACGCTGGTCCGCATCGCGGTGGAGGGCGAGGAGCACGAGCCGGTGTTCGGCGCGGTTCCGCCCGGATACTCGGAGACCCTGCACGAGGGTTCGGACTGGCGGATGCTGGTCGCTTCGCTGATCAACGAGTCGCTGGACGCGGAGACTGCCGCGACCGGCAACCAGGGCGAGGCATGAGCATCCACCTGAACAAGAAGGCGCTCGAGCACGCGAGGAAGCTGGTCGAGCAGGGCAAGGTCGTGCGCGACCAGCGTGACGACTGGAGCGAGCACGCTCCGACCGCCGACGACGAGAATGACTTCATCGAGCAGAACGGCTGGGACGACTACGCGCTCTGGCACCTCGGTGAGGATCCGGACAAGAGCGAGCAGACCAAGGGCCGCTTCAGCTTCCCGTTCGGCGACTTCGCGAAGGTGCACCGCTGTGCGGTCATCTCGCTGGAGAGCCGCGCCTCCCAGAATGACCACGACGACATCGCCCGCGAGACGAAGCGCCTGCTCGAACTGATCGACGGTGAGTAGCCGCGGGGCTACGATACCCGGGATGAACTCGACGCTCCGCACGGCGCTCGGCTGGGTCGCCGCCGTGCTGCTGAACGTCGGCGCATTCCTCGTGGTGGTGGGGCTGCTCCTCCCCCGTTCCGGTGGCGATGTCCCTGTGCTGGGCGTCGGCGCCGGCGTGTGCCTGGTCGGCCTGGCGGCCGGCGCGGGGTGGCTCGCCGGGCGCCCGCGCTAACCGTTTGCGGACGGAGAACGGCCCCGCCCTGGGATGAGGAGAGCGGGGCCGTCCGGTACCGGCGCGCGGCCGGTGGTCGGTGAGAACCGATCAGTCCGGAGGCTCGCTGTGGCCGACGAGGTCGGGGTTCGACGGCTGGTCGGCCGGGTCGAAGTCCGCGGGGGGCGGGGCCGCCTGGTCGCCGCCGTTCTCGGCCTCCGTCACATCCTCTGCACCCTCCGGCGCGACGCCCGTCTCGTGCGGCTCCGAGACGCTTCCCTGTTGGCCTTTCTCCGTCACGGCCGGCTCGGCTGACTGGGCGTCCCGGTCCTCGAAACGCTCCGGCTCGTCCTCCGCGGGCACGCCCTCGGAGTCCGTGTTCGGCAGTCCGCTGGTGTCGCTCATGCTTCGCTCCTTCCCGGGCGCCTCACGGCTTGCCCTCTTCGCTGTAGGAGGTCGCGGAGTCCGCATCCTCGTTCCTGTCGCGGGCATCGTCGAGGTCCGGGATCACATCCTGGATCACGTTCTCGCCCGCTGTGGGCTGTGCGGCACCGCCGTCGTCGCCCTCGAGGTCGCCGGCCAGCCCGTTGGTCGGGTCGTTGCCGGTGACCGGCTCTTGTTCGTCACGCGAATCGGTCATGATGACCACGTAACGCCACCTGGCCGGGCAGCCCAAGGGGGTCGATTCTGTGGAGGGAGCGGGGTAGCGCACGGCCGGCGGTAGCCTGAAGTCGCCCCCCCACCCTGACCGGAAGGACCCTCATGCGGCCTGAGCTCCTCGTCGACTCCTGGCAGCCCACGCGTGACACCGTCCACATGTGGACGCAGATCGTGGGCAAGATCCGGATGGCCCTCACTCCTCCGATCAACCATTGGTGGCACGTGACGCTCTCGCTGAGCGCCCGCGGGCTCGCCACCGGGCCGATCCCCATCCCGATGGGTGTCCTCGACATCGAGTTCGACTTCGTCGAGCACCAACTCGTAGTTCGGACCAGCGACGGCGGGCGGCGCGCCTTCCCGCTGGCAGGTCAGTCGGTCGCGTCGTTCTACGAGCAGACGTTCCGCGCCCTGGGAGAGCTCGGTATCGCTGTCGAGATCCATCCCGTTCCGAATGAGGTCGCCGTCGCGATCCCGTTCGCCGACGACACCACGCACTGCACGTACGATCCCGAGCAGGCCGAGGCCTTCTGGCGCCAGCTGATCGACGCCGATCGGCAGCTCCGGGAGTTCCGGTCCGGCTTCGTCGGCAAGGCCAGCCCGGTGCACTACTTCTGGGGCGCGATGGATCTGGCGGTCACCCGGTTCTCGGGGCGCACGGCTCCGCGGCATCCGGGCGGAGCGCCGAACTGCCCGGACAGCGTGATGCTGGAGGGGTACTCGCACGAGCTGAGCAGTGCGGGCTTCTGGCCGGGCGGGGGCGCTGAGGGGGCGTACTACTCGTACGCCTACCCCGCGCCGGAGGGTTTCGCAGCGGCGGCGGTGCCGGAAGGAGCTTTCTTCAGCGAGGAGCTCGGCGAGTTCCTCCTGCCCTACGAGACGGTCCGCCGCTCCGCGGACCCCGACGCCCTCGTGCAGGAGTTCCTCCAGGCGACGTACCGGGCGGCGGCGGATCTCGGGGGCTGGCCCGGGTTGCTGGCGGCACCGGACACGGAAGCTGCGCGGTGACCAGCCCGGACCCGGGAGTCGGCGACCCCGCGGCAGGCGACCCCGCAGCTGGCGACCCCGCAGTCCTGCCGGATGCCGCAGACTCGGCGTCCGCGCTGGGCGACCGCCCGATGGCGTTCTACAACGCGCTGCTGACCGAGCACTTCGTGCTGGAGTCGGCTCGCGGCATCACTGTCAGCGAGTCGAGCAGCCGCGCATCCCTCTATCTGATGACCCTCTCCAGCGCGCTGGTCGCGTTCGGCTTCCTCGCGTCCACCCCGTTCGCCTTCGGCTTCCTCGGTGTCATCATCCCGGTCGTCGTCATCCTGGGCGTCTTCACCTACGAGCGGCTGGTGCAGACCTCGCTCGAGGATGTGGCCGCGCTCGCGTCCATCCAGCGCATCCGCCGCTACTACGGCACTCTGCTGCCGGGTGCCGAGTCGTTCTTCCCGGTCCCGGGAGGCAAGGCGCCAAACGAGCTGCTGGAGATCGGGCAGCGCGGCTACCGGCGGGGCGTGTTCTTCACCATCTCGTCCGCCATCGCGATCGTGAACTCGATGGTGGCGGGCGTGGGGGTCTCGTTGCTTCTCTATCTCGCCAGTCACAGCCTCCCCCTCTCCATCGCGGGCGGGGTGGCGGCGGCCGTCGTGTTCGTCCTGCTGCACGGCGCCTACCAGGAGACGCGGTACGGGCGTCAGCGCCGACTGCTCCCGCCGTCCGCCTGACCGGCCCGGATGCGCTCGATCACGTCGAGCAGTGCCACTCGGTATTGCGGCGCCGATTGGTAGTCGGGATGCGTCGCCACTTTCACCAGGTAGCGTGGCGGCCCGAATTCGTCGGCCCCGCGGTCGAGGTCGTCGGGGCGTCGGTCGTCGAGCCGGTAGCTGTTGATCGGGAAGCCCAGGTAGTCGGTACGGCGCCAGAGGTTGACCCAGGCCACGGAGCCGTCCGGCTGCGTGAGCAGTTGCACCAGGGACGGGTCGTCGGCATCCGAGCGGGCGACGACGACCGGGTCGCCGTCCTGGTCCTGCTCCACCTGGGTGAACCAGGGGTCGCCCTTGACGAGCAGGGGACGCCGCGCGCCGAGGGTGCCCAGCGCGTCCGGACCGAACAGTTCGGGGAAGAACCGCCCGAAGTAGACGCGCAGCTGTGCGCCGTAGGTGAGCAGGCCGACGTTGCGGAGCCGGTCGGTGTCGCCCGGGCGGAGGGTGAACAGCGTCGAGACCGCCAGCATGGCGCCGAGACTGTGGGCTGACAGCACCACGCTGAAGGGGCGATCCTCGGTGAGCGCCACCTCCTCCTGCTGGTCGTGCCAGCGCAGTCGTGCGGCGAGGTCGAGCCCCTCCGGCGGTTGCAGGTCGTGGGTGAGCCAGTCGGTGACGCGGTCGCGCAGCTCGGGGACGACGCGCTCCGCGTAGCACGGCGGACCGAAGGGGTGGCCCGCGCGGGGGAGGAAGCACATCAGGTCCCACAGCATGCTGATGGGCCGCTCCGTCGCCGTGAGGGCGTTCTCGGCGATCACGACGAGGATCGCCGCGGCGATGACGGCGAGCGCAGGGCCGATGAGGGCGTCGATCGCCCGGAACGCCGCCGAGTACGAGACCGCGAGGGCCACGACGAAGCCCACGGCGAGCAGTGCGGCCAGGATGCCGAAGATCGGTTCCCCGCGGTGGACGAGGGCGGCAAGCCGCCTCGCACGGAGGATCTTGAGCGCCAGCCGGTCGGCCGTCGTGCTGGCGGCGATGCGCCCGTCGCGGTACGCATCCACCTCCTCCAGCAGCGGGCGGCGGCCGTCGCGGGTCCGGGGAGTGGTGAGCATCGGCATCCACCGGAGGAGGGACAGCGCGATGCCGGCGACGACGACCCCGAGGATGAGGGCGACGAACGGGAGGACGTCGCCGAAGTTGTGGTAGACGATCGGTGCCCGGAGGACGCCGTGGGGAGGGGCGGCGCAGCCGCACGGGGCCGAGCCGCTCACCAGCCAACCCTGGACTCCGAGCACGAGCAGGGTCGAGAGGATCATCGCGGCGCCGAGCGCGAGCAGCATCATCACGCCCGGCCCCATCCCGGCCCAGCCTTCCGCGCGGAAGCGTTCCGGCGGTCCGGCACGGCGGCCGCTCCGGGATCGGGGCCACCACCAGACGAAGAACAGCTGCACGACGGTAAGGACGGCGGCGACAGCGAAGAGGGGCAGCCGCAGCGGCCCGGGGTCGCCGTCCTGCGTCGGAGGGTTCTGCGCGACGCCGGCCAGGAACGCGAGCCCCGCTCCCGTCATGAGCACGATCGAGAGCACGTGCGGCACGCCCCGCCGCCACCCCAGTGCGGAGACGCAGATCGCGAGCAGCACACCCAGTACGATGGATGGCGCGGTCGCCAGACCCAGGAACGCGCCGGTCCCCGGCGCTTCGTACTGACCGCCGAACCAGAGCGAGGCGCCGACGAAGACGTAGACGACCACGGCGCCGACCAGCACCCACGCCGTGACTGTGCCGGTGCGGCGGAGCCGGTCGCGCAGGAACTCGTCGACCGCCACCCGGCCGGGGTTCGTCGTCTCCGCGAGCACGCCCACCAGCGCGATCGCGACCACCAGGCCCGCCGCGGCGACGATCCCGCCGATCAGGATGGGCACATCGCCACCGCGCGCGGCGGCGCCGAGGCATTCGCCCGAGACGAACGTCTGCAGCTTCGCGCACGCCTCGGCGGCCGAGAACATCCGGTCCCAGGCCAGCAGCAGCGCGACCAGCAGGAACGCGGCCGCCAGGTGCAGGCGCTCGGTCGGCGAGCCCACGCGCGCGGTCCGCCAGAACCCCTCCGAGGCGAGCGGGCGAAGCCTGCCGGTGCGCAGGACGCCGCGTCCGCCCATCCGGTCGGCTGCGTCGAAGATGGCGGCCTCGTACCGGACGCGAGCCCGCCGCGAGACCAGGAACAGCAACAGCACACCGGCGATCGGGACCAGCGACAAGATGGCCAGCTGCGGCCCGCGCCAGCTGAGCGGCGCCGTGCTGAAGAACCCGGTGAACCCGCTCGGCAGTGCGGTGCAGGCGGTTCCGCTGACGCACTGGACGCCGAGGTCCAGGCTCACCGACCCCAGCGCGCACACGTAGAGCAGGGTCAGGCCGAGCGCGAAGATGCGAAGGGAGGCGCCGCCCACCCCCGACTCCCACTCGCCGCCCGGGCGCTGGGTCGGGATGCGGCGCGTCCAGTACGCCGCGTTCGCCAGTCCGAAGGGGGCGAGCAGCAGCCACGCGAGTTGCACGAAGAGCTGCCCGACGAAGAGCAGCGGACCGGAGCCGAATCGGGCGAGCTTGCCCCAGGAGTAGGCCTCGGTGCGGACGCCCGTCGGCGGCACCGCGGGGTCGACGGTACCGAGGACGTCATCCGGGTCGCGGTCAGGGTCGTCCTGCCTCGGCGCCCACCAGAATCCGCCGTTCTCGTCGCCCTGGGTCTGCCGCAACTCGGCCTGCTCGCGGCCGAGGATCTCCGTCGGCGGCGTGTTTTTGATGCCGTGGATGCGCAACTCGAGGACGCGATGGGGCCAGTCGCCCCCCGCTGCGTCATCGCTCATCGGTCCGCCGATCGTCCGTTCGACGGACGCAGACTACCGTGACGGGTGGGCGTGCGGCTACAGCGCTCCCACCTGTAGCAGTGGGGGGCCGCACGGCGTAATGTCCCTCGTATGAGCAACCCAGAGCAGCCGTTCAATGCAGAACAGCCGACCGGCGACGCACACGAGAACGTCGAGGGCAGCTACACCGAGGTCGACGGCGAGGCGCCGCACGAGCGCACCGTGCACGGTCAGTACACCGAGACCGACGGCGTCGGCCCGGAGGCCGTCACCGAGGGCACGTACACCGACGCCGAGGAGCCGGTCGACGCGCCGGAGGGCGAGTACACCGAAGGCGACTACAACGAGCCGTAGGCCCAGCGCACCCGCGGAGAGCGGGCGTCAGGCGTAGCGCTTACGCGCCTTCTCGGCCTGCGCCTTGGCCTTCTTGCGCGCCTTCTTCACGTCCGGCGCGTTCCAGAACGACGTGAAAGAGCTCGTGAGCTGCTCGTAGCGCTCGCGACCTGCGCGAGCGCCGAGGAGGTACGCGGCGGCGAGGACGACCAGGATGAGAAGAGTCTTTGGGCGCATGCCCCGACGCTAGCCCTCAGGCCGCCTTCTGTGAAGCGCCGTACACCAGGCGGCGCAGCAGCCCGTGCAGCGGGGCGGCGAGGAACAGCAGGAACAGCCACCACAGGTTGATGTCGGGGAAGACGATCGCGAGCACGAGTGCCAGCGCCATGAGCATGACCTCGGCCAGGCCGCGGGTACGGTCGACGTCCCGACGCGACTCGACCGTCGTCAGTTCGGGATTGCGGTACAGCACCTCGCCGATCAGTCGGGTCGCGAGGCTGGCGACCAACATGTCGCCGATGTACAGCGCGTAGACCTCCGGGCGCTGTCCGGCACCGGTCGACAGCAGGTTCGCGGTGAACGGGATGACGACGATGGCGAGCAGCCAGAGGAAGTTGAACCACACGACCCACTGGTTGTAATCGCGGACGGTCTCGAAGATGGCGTGGTGCACCACCCAGAACCGGGCGATCACGGCGAACGAGATGAGAAACGCGAACAGCTCCCAGAAGTTCGCATCGAGGAACTCGCCGAACGATTCGTGGCCGATGTGCGAGGCGGCGTCGACCAGCGGCAGGATCAGCAGTGTGATCGCGATCGCGACCGTCGCGTCGGAGAAGTTCACGAGCCGGTCGAGCCCGCGCTCCGTCCTGATCGGCGCCATGCGGTCATTCTGCCGTACCGATCAGTCCAACAGGCCGAGCTCCAGGGCGCGGCGGACGGCGGAGGTGCGGTCGGAGACGCCGAGCTTCTCGTACGCCCGGCTCAGATACGTCTTCACGGTCGCCTCGCCGATGAACAGCTGCGATCCGATCGCCGCGTTCGTCAGTCCGTCGGAGGCCAGCCGGAGCACTTTGACCTCCTGCGCGGAGAGCGCAGGAGCCGCCTGCTTTCCCTGCACCCGACCGAGCAGCGCGGTCGCGGCCGACGTCGCCAGCACCGTCTCGCCGGCCGCCGCCGAACGCACGGAGCGAGCCAGTTCCGCCGGAGCGATGTCCTTCAGCAGGTAGCCGCTCGCGCCGGCCTCGATCGCACGCAGGATGTCCTGGTCGGTCTCGTAGGTCGTCAGCACGACCACCCGGGTGGCGGGATGCGCGGCGGAGATCGTCCGCGTCGCCTCCACGCCGTCACCGCCGGGCATGCGTAGATCCATCAGTACCAGGTCCGGGTGCAGCTCCGCGACCAGCGCGACCGCCTCGGGTCCGCTTCCCGCCTGCCCGACGACTTCGATGTCGTCGTAGCCCTGCAGCATGCCGCGGATGCCCTCACGCACCACCGGGTGGTCGTCGGCCAACAGGATGCGGATCACGCGGTCACCTCGCTTGGGAGGTCGGGCGCCGCCGCCGGCAGGATGACGCTGAGCCGCGTCCCGTCGCCCGGCGAGGTCGCCAGATCGAAGGTGCCGCCCGCTTCCCGCACGCGCGCCTGCATGCCGTCGAGTCCGAATCCGTCGCGCGGTGCGGTGGGGTCGAAGCCGTGCCCGTCGTCGCGCACCGTGAGCGCGACCGCGTCCGGCCGGTAGTCGAGCACCGCCTCCACCGTCGCCGCTTCGGCATGCTTCCGAACGTTGGCCAGCGCCTCCTGGAACACCCGCAACGCCACGACTTCCACGGCAGGCGCTGCGGGACGCGGCTCTCCGGTGACGGCGAATGCCACCGGGACCCGAGTCTCCTCCTCGAAGCGCCCGGCGACCCGGCCCAGCGCCTGCTCCAGCGTCGACTCGGCCAGCCGGCCCGGGGTCAGCGCCGCGATGATGCGCCGCGACTCCTGGAGGTTCTCCTGCGCGGTCTCGGTCATCAGTTCGACGTGACGGCGGGCGGTCACCGGGTCGGTCTCCAGCTCGCCCTGCACCGCGTGACCGAGCGTGACGATGCTCGTGAACCCCTGCGCCAGCGTGTCGTGCATCTCGCGGGCGATCCGTTCGCGCTCGGCCGCTGCGCCCTGCTGCTCCGACAGCTCAGCGATCTCGCGCTGCTGCTCGCGCAGCCGGTCGATCAGCAGTCCGCGCTCCCGGCTCTGCTTGGTCACAGCGGTGATGCGGTTGCTGAAGTAGATGGAGACGGCGATGACCAGGACGGTCAGCCCGAGGGTCCCGGCGACATCCCCCTGATCGAGGTCGCCGACCGCCCAACGCACCGTCAGGCCGCCGAAATTGATCACGACGATCGCCAGAGCGGCCGGGACGGCGGACAGCACCAGGAAGAACTGCGGCGACAGGATGAACAGCGCGATGTTCGCCCAGTTGTTCAGCCCGTACGCCACGAAGTAGACGCCGGTCGCGATCCCGACGTACAGCCACGCGCGCCAGCTGTTGCCGCGGATGCCTGCCCGGCTGGGACGGGCGAGGAACCAGTAGATCGGGAAGAGCGCGAGGACGAGGCCGGCGGACGTGAGGGTCCGCGGGTACCCGCTGATCGGGTTGGCGAGGATGAGCACCACCGACGCGAAGGTCGCGGCGGCGGAGTACCCGATCCAGTCCCCGAACCAGCGGTCGTCCACGCGCTCTGCCACGGTCAGACTGTAGCGGGGTCGGTGGTCGGTTCGGCGGTCGCCCCGGTGGTCGGCTCATCGCGCTCGGGGAGCGACGTGCGGCCGGCCGGGTAGAAGACGCCGACCACCGCGACGATCGCCATCGCCGCGGCCATGCCCCAGAAGGCCCACTGCACAGCGCCGGCGTAGTCGGCGCGGACCGCGTGCATGATCTGCTCCTGGATCGCCGTCGGGAGGGCGGACAGCCCGCTGCCACTGCCGGAAGCGCCGCTGATGCGGTCCACCGCGCCCTGCGCATCCGCGGCCGAGCCCCCGAACTTCGCGAACGAGTCCGTGAGCAGGTCGGTCAGGCGCGACGTGACGATCGTGGTGAACACCGCCAGGCCGAGGGCGCCGCCAAAGTTCTTCATAGTCTGCGAGATGGCGCTCACCTCGCCGTAGCTGGCGCCGATCGCGCGGTTGACGGCGTCGGTCGAGACCGGGCTGAACATGAGCCCGATGCCTGCGCCGGCGACGACGATGGGCCACGTCTGCGGGTTGAAGAACGCATCGGCGTGAATGGACAGGTCGGTCGCCGTGCTCGCGAGCCAGCCGAAGCCGACCGCCCCGATGACGCCGCCGAACAGCACGACCGTCCGCGCTCCGTGCTTGTCGAAGCGCACGGATCCGATCCGGCTGGCGACGACGAAACCGATGAAGAACTTCAGGAACAGCAGCCCGGTCTCGGCCGCCGACAATTGCAGCGATACCTGCCCGTAGACGCTCAGGAAGAAGAACATGCTGATGAACGCGATCGATGCGAACAGGGTCGCCAGGGTGGACAGGGTGAATCCGCGGTCACGGAAGGCGGCGATGCGGATCAGCGGCTGACGGGAACGACGCTGCAGCATGACGAAGACCACCAGAAGGCCTGCGCCGACGACGAGGGATGCGATGACCGCCGGGCTGCCCCATCCCCACGGGCTCGCCTGCTGCAGACCGAAGACGACCAGGCCCATCCCGGCCGCCACCACGGCCGCGCCGAGCCAGTCGATGCGCTCGTGGCGGCGCTTCGAGGGCCTCGCGGCGAACAGGACGATGAGGAACGCCGCGACCGCGATCGGCACGTTGACCCAGAAGATGGCCCGCCAGGTCCAGATCGTGAGATAGCCCCCGGCGATCGGGCCAATGGCCGTCATCGCACCGGTGATAGCGAAGAAGATCGCCATCGCGCGGCCGCGGCTCTCGCGGGCGAAGCCCTCCACCACGATGCCGATGGCAGCGGGGAACATGATCGCGCCGCTGACCCCCTGCAACGCGCGGGCCGCGACCAGCCACGGCTCGGCGAGGTCACCGGTGGGCGCGAGCCCGCACAGCAGCGAGGTGAGGCCGAAGCCCGCGATGCCGACCAGCGCCATGGGCTTGTGGCCGATGACGTCGGCGACGCGGCCGCCGAGCAGGAAGAACGCGGCGGTGGTGAGCAGGTAGACGTTGACCGCCCACTGCATCCCATCGTGCGAGAGGCCGAGGTTCTGCTGGATGCTCGGCGCGGACAGAGCGACGATCGTCTGGTCGATGGTCGTCATCGAAACGGCGAGGATGAGGCCGCTCAGGGCCAGGTTGGACGACTTCATACCCACAGCCTGGCGGACGGCCGCAGCCCGCGGCACCGGCGTGCGGCTGTCATCCGTGTCCGCCGATCGGTGGACGCGGGGCTGAATGCGTGCGGTTCGGACGCGGACGGGTCACACCCGACCCACCGTCACACCAGCGACGCGATGAACTCGTCGATCGTCGCGACCGTCGCGCCGCTGCGCGGAAAGACCTTCTCGGTCAGGACGCGGTGCACCTCGGCGTCGGAGTCCCAGCAGCCGTCCTCGAGCACCACGAGCCGGTAGTCGCGGTCGGCCGCGTCACGGATCGTGGAGAGGACGACGCCCGCGGTGGCGATGCCGGTGAGGACGAGGGTGTCGATCCCGCGCTGGTCCAGCCGGGCTCCGAGGTCGGTGGTGCTGAAGGCGCCGACCCGCTGCTTGCGGACGACGATCTCGCCCAGGTCGGCCGTCAGGCGCTCGTCGAACTGCGTTGCCGGACCGTCGGCGTCGAGGCGCGCGGCCGAGCCGGCGAAGCGGGAGGTCGGCGGGATGCGCTCGGCCTCCTCCGCGGTGAGGGCGACGCGGACGTAGCCGACGGTCAGGCCCGCAGCGCGGGCGGCGGCGCGGGCGCCGACCAGTCCGGCGACGAACGCATCCCCGTCCGGGTGCCGGGCGAGGATGCCCTGCTGCACATCCATGATCAGCAGAGCGGTGCGAGCGGGGTCGAGGCTCAGATCGTTCACATACGTAAAGTATCGGCCCTTGCCGAGAGCCGGCTCAGAGACCGAGCGACTTCTTGATGAGCGCCTCAGCGTCCTCCGTGCCGGCGGCGCGCTCTGTGGCCTCCTGGTTGGCCTCGGTGACGGCCTTGACCACCTCGTCGCGCTGGATGCGGATACCGCGCGGCGCATCGATGCCGATCCGGACGCCGTCGCCGCGCGCGTCGAGGATCGTCACGACGATGTCGTCGCCGATGAGCACCCGCTCCCCCGCCTTGCGCGTCAATACCAGCATCGCCCCAGCCTATCCGCCGGGTGGTGCGTCCAGCCACAGCACGGGCAGCCCGAGCCGGTGGACGGACTCCGGCGAGGCGGTGAGGGATGCGCCGGTCGCGACCACCGCGTCCACCGCGAGCACCGCATCCACGGCCCGCACCCACTCCTCGGTGTCATCGTGCTTGCGCGTGACGTCGACGGCCACCCACACCTGATCGGGCGCGATGCCCGCCAGCTCCGCTGCGACCGCCGGGACGGCGCAGGGGCCGTCCAGCGCGAAGGCCGCGACGAGCGGGATCTCGCGGCGGACGCCGTCGGCGCGGGCCGCCAGTGCGTCGCGGCGGTCCGCGATGCGCTGCACCTCCGCGGCCGCGTCGGCGGAGGCGGCGAGCACGCGAGCGGCCTCCTGCGGCTGGTCGCCCAAGCCGACCACCAGGGTGAGGTCGCCGCGGCCGCGGAGCCGCGCAGGCGGCGGCCCGACCCCCGCGAGTCGCGACAAGACGTCGCCACTCGCCCCGAATTCGAGCAACGACTCACCCCTCGCCGCCGCACTGGACCCGGCGCTGGACCCGGCGCTGGACCCGGCGCTGGGCGGGGAGGGGCCGTCGAGTTGCGACGTCATGTCGCCACTCGCGACGGATTCGAGCAACGACTCACGAGTCGGCGCAGAGGCATGCGCGGGGGTGGGGACGGCGAGCTCGGGGGCGTCGACGGCGCGGACGAGGTCGTCGAGCACCGCCTGGAACGCGAGCGACGAGGTGGACACGGCGGGCAGCACGTCCTCCTCGCCGCCGACCCACTCAGGCCGCGATCGACTCCGCACCGCGGACCACCCCCACCGTCTCGATGGCGGCCTGGACGGCCGTCACTTCCTGGTACGACAGCACGGCCAGCCCCGAGATCTGCCCGGCGACCAGCCGCCGGATCGCCGGTCGCAGCGCTGGCGAGCACACCAGCACCGCCGAGATACCGGCGTCGTCCAGCCGGCCGGCCGTGTCCCGGAGAGAAGCGAGCACCGCCTCCAGCCGCACCGGGTCGAGCACGATCTGCATCCCGGATTCGGACGGACGCAGACCCTCCAGCATCGACTGCTCGAGCCCTGGGTCGATCATGATGACGCGCAAGGTCCCGCCGTCGATGTGCGGGGCGACGACCGCCGGTCCGAGCGCCGCGCGGGCCGCCTCCACCAGCCCTTCCGGGTCGTTCGACAGCTTGGCGCGCAGCGTGAGCGCCTCCAGGATGCGGGGCAGGTCGTTGATCGGGACCTGCTCCGCCAGCAACCCCTGCAGCACCCGCTGCACCTCGGCGAGGGACAGCAGCGCCGGGATGAGCTCCTCCACCGCCGGCGGGTTCACCTGCTTGACGCCCTCGGTGAGCAGGCGGACGTCCTCCCGGGTGAGCAGCCGCCCCGCGTTCGCCGTGATGATGGAGGACAGGTGCGTGATGAGCACCGACACACGGTCGATCACGGTCGCGCCGCCGAGTTCGGCGCTGTGCCGCATCTCGGACGGAATCCACTTCGCCGGCAGGCCGAACACCGGCTCCACCGTCGGGGTGCCCGGCAGGTTGTCGAGGGCGTCGCCCAGCGCGAGCACGCGGCCGGACGGCGCCTGCCCGCGCCCTGCCTCCACGCCGGCGATCTTGATGACGTACGTCGATGGCGGCAGCTCGGCGCTGTCGCGCGTCCGCACCGGCGGCACGATCACCCCGAGTTCGAGCGCGATCTTGCGCCGCAGGGCACGGACCCTGGCGAGGAGGTCGTCGGATGCTCCACTGACGATGTCGACCAGGTCGGGCGCAAGGGTGATCTCCAGCGCGTGCACCCGCATCTGCTCGATCAGGTCTTCGGTCGTCTCGGTCTTCGTCGCCGTGGCCACCGCGTTCTGCGCCGCCTGCGCCTTCTTCTGGGCGGCCTGCGACGTCTTGATCCGCTGCGACGCGAAGATCAGGAACGCCCCGACCAGCACGAAGGGGATCGGCGGCATCCCGGGGATCAGGGCCATCACGATGGCGGCGCATCCGGCGATCATCAGGGCGTTCCGCGACTGGCTGAGCTGGTTGCTGGCGGTCGTGCCCATGTCGGACTCGGCGTTCGACCGGGTCACGATCATGCCGGTGGACACGGCCATCAGCAGCGCGGGGATCTGCGAGACCAGCCCGTCCCCGATGGTCAGCAGCGTGTACGAGTTGACCGCGTCACCCAGCTGCATGCCGCGCTGGACCATGCCGATGGCGATGCCGCCGACCACATTGATGATGATGATCAGGATGCCCGCGATCGCGTCGCCCTTCACGAACTTCGAGGCGCCGTCCATCGCGCCGTAGAAGTCCGCCTCGGCCGAGACCTCCGCACGCCTGGCGCGGGCCTGCTCCTCGGTGATCAGTCCGGCGTTCAGGTCGGCGTCGATCGCCATCTGCTTGCCCGGCATCGCGTCGAGGGTGAAGCGCGCCCCGACCTCGGCCACGCGCTCTGCACCCTTCGTGACGACGATGAACTGGATGACGACGAGGATGAGGAACACCACCGCCCCGATGATGATCGACCCGCCGACCGCCACATGCCCGAAGGCCTGGATGACCTGCCCGGCGAACCCGTCGCCCAGCACCAGGCGGGTGGAGGCCACATTGAGCCCCAGCCGGAACAGCGTCGCGACGAGCAGCAGTGACGGGAAGACGGAGAAGTCGAGCGGCTTCTTGACGAACATCGTGGTGAGCAGCACCACCAGCGCCAGCATGATGTTGACGATGATGAGCAGGTCGAGCAGCCACGACGGCACCGGCACGACCAGCAGCATGATGATGCCGACCACGCCGATCGGCACGGCCACCTTCGCGGCGAGTCCCTTGTTCGGCTTCATGACAGCCCTCCCTGCAGTTGGGGTCGCATCGTGTGGATTCCGGACGCCGAGCCGCGCTGCTTCAGCGACATGACGAAGGCGAGGACGCGGGCGACCGCGTTGTACAGCTCGACGGGGATCTCGTCGCCGACCTGGCAGCCCGCGTGCAGCGCCCGGGCGAGCGGGATGTCCTTGACGATGGGCACGCGCTCCTCCTCGGCCTTCTCGCGGATGCGCAGCGCGATCTCTCCCGCGCCTTTGGCCACGATGCGGGGGGCGGATCTGCCCGGCTCGTACTTCACGGCGACGGCGATGTGCGTCGGGTTCACGAGCACCACATCCGCCCCTCCGATCGCCGCGATCATGCGGTTGCGGCTCATCGCCAGCTGACGGGAGCGCCGCTGCGAGCGCACAAGCGGGTCGCCTTCGCTGTTCTTGTTCTCGTCGCGGACTTCCTGCTTGCTCATGCGCGTGTGCTTGCGGTTGCGGCGCATCACCACGAGCACGTCCAGCCCGGCGAGGACGAGACCGGCGCCGACGGCCGCCTGGAGAAGCCCGGCCGTGCCGCCGGACGCCGCGGACAGCAGGGAGGCGAGCGGCATGGACCCGGAGCCGAGCAGCACCGGCATCAGCCCCTGCACGACGAGGAACAGCCCGATGGCGACCACCGCCGACTTCAGCAGGGTCTTCGCGCCCTCCCAGAGGGCGCGCATCCCGAACACCCGGCCGAGGCCCTGCACCACGTTGAACTGCTCGTACTTGCCCTGGAGCTTCTTGAAGTGGATGCCGCCCTGTACCGCCGCGGCGCCCACCACGGCGAGCGCCCCGACGGTCAGCAGCGGACCGATGGTCGCCATGATGCTGCCGAGCCCGGCGCCCAGGGCCGCGACGGCCCTGGCCGGATCGGGGCTCTCGATCACCGAGCGGACGGAGAACAGCTGGTCGATGGCGGCGGTCGTCCCGGTCTGCAGCGTGAACGGCAGCATCACCGCTGCGGCGCCGACACCGACCCACGCGGTCAGGTCCGTGGACTTGCTGAGGCGGCCCTTGGAGCGCGCCTCCTTCATCCGCTTGTCGGTCGCCTTCTCGGTGCGTTCCTGCGCGTCGCTCACCGGGCCACCCCCAGCATGGTCTTGACCGCCGTGTCGGTGAGGCCGGAGACGACGCCGGGCAGCGCGACGAAGACGATGGCCGACAGCACGACGGTCAGCATGATCTTCAGCGGGAAACCGAGCGAGAAGGCGTTGAGCGCGGGCGCGACGCGGGTGAGCAGCCCCAGGCCGACGTCGGCCAGGAACAGCACGACGATCAGCGGACCGGCGATCTGGAGGGCCGCGAGGAACATCTGGGTGACGCCGTTGACCATCTCCTTCGCCGGGTCCGCCATGTTCAGCCCGCCGGCGAGCGGGATGGCGTCGAACGAACGCACCAGGCCCCCGATGATGAGCTGGTAGCCGCCCGAAGCGAACAGCAGCGCCAGCGCGGTCAGCTGGAACATCCGGGTGAACTGCGCTCCGTTGATCATCGCCTGCGGGTCGAACGCCTGGGCCAACTGGAAACCGCCGAACAGGTCGATCAGGCTGCCCGCCGACTGGATGGCCGAGAAGACCAGGAAGACCAGGAACCCGAGCGTGGCCCCGACGGCCAGCTCGCGGACCATGTCGAGCAGGAAGGCACCGGTGTCACCCGAGCTGTAGCCGGCGCCCGCGCGCGGCGCCACGGCAACGGCGAGCCCGATCGCGAGCATCCCCTTCACCTGGGCCGGGAAGCCGTTGTACGAGAAGGGCGGGGCGATCACCAGGAACGCGACCATGCGCAGCGAGGCCAGTGCGATCGCCTCGATGGAGGCCAGGTCGATAGGGATGTTCATCAGCCGCCGCCCAGCAGCTGGGGAATCTTGTCGAACAGCACGTGGGTGAACGACACCAGCTCGGCGATCATCCACTGCCCGCAGATGATCAGCGCGATCGCGACCGCCGCCGCCTTCGGCACGAACGAGAGGGTGACCTCCTGGATCTGGGTGATCGACTGCACCAGCGAGATCGCGAAGCCGACGACGAGCGCCGTGATGACGATCGGGGCTGCCAGCTTCGCCGTCACCAGGAGGCCCTGCATGGCGATGTCCAGAACGGCGCTCGGGTTCATCCGCCGCCTCCGTAGCTCGTGATGAGGCTCGAGATGACGAGCCCCCAGCCGTCGACCAGGACGAACAGCAGGATCTTGAACGGCAGCGAGATCATCACCGGCGGAAGCATCATCATGCCCATCGACATGAGCGCGGCCGAGACGACCATGTCGATGACCAGGAACGGCACGAAGATGACGAAGCCGATGATGAACGCGGCCCGCAGCTCGGAGATCATGAAGGCCGGGATCAGCGTGAGCAGCGGGACCGAACCGATGTGCTCGGGGTTCGGGCGTCCGGCAGCGCGCGTCATCAGCGCGATGTCCTCCTCGCGGGTGTGCGCCGCCATGAAGCCGCGCAGGGGCGCCTCGGCGGCGTGCGCGGCGGCCGTGAAGTCGATGTGCCCGGCGAGGTAGGGCTGAACGGCGGAGTTGTTGATGTCGACCAGCACCGGGCTCATGATGAACAGGCTCAGGAAGAGTGCCAGTCCGGCCAGCACCTGGTTCGGCGGGATGGACGGCAGCGCGAGAGCGTTCCGGGTGATCGCCAGCACCACGAAGATCTTGGTGAACGACGACATCATCAGCAGCAGGGCGGGAGCCACCGAGAGCACGGTGATGCCGACGAGGGTCAGGATGGCCGCGTTCGGTGTGCCGTTCGGTCCGTTGATGTCGAGGGTGATGCCACCCGTGCCGCCGGAGCCAGCGGGTCCACCCGGGCCGGTCGGCGTGGGGACGGGCGTGGGGACGGCGTGCGCCGCGTTGGCGGTGAGCAGCACGATGGCGACGGCGACCAGCGCGACCAGGACGCCGGCCAGGGCGAGGCGAGGGAGTCGCCCGGCGCGCGCCGTCACTTCCTAGGCCGCACCGCCGAACTCGCCTGACGCCACGTTGCCGGGGACAGGATCGAGCCTTTGAGTGCCTCGTCGAAGAGCGAGGCGCGTCCCTGCGCCGTGAGGAAGTCGGCATCCTGCCTGGTGGTGCTAGAGGTGGTGCTAGTGGTGGTGCCGCTTCTGTCGGTGGTGCCGGTCGCGGCCTGCGCCTCGCGGACGGGTTTCAGGGGCGTGACGTCCGCATCCTGCGGACGGTCGGCGGTGTGGAGCACGGACACCTGACGCTCGGTCACACCGAGCACGAAACGGTTGCCGTCCACATCCACGACGACGACCGACGCCTTCGGCCCGATGCCCTGCCGCCCGACGACCGTGACCGCGTTGCCGCGACGCCGGCGGGCGGAGCTGCGACCCTTCGTCACGCGGCGCTGGACGAACCACAGCAGCGTCACGATCACGCCCAGCACGACGAGCACGCGCAGGGCGATGAACAGGGTCTCCACGGTGCGCACTATCGGCCGTCGGGCGCTCCCCGTTAGGTCGAGACGGTGAGGTGCTCGCAGTTGCGGCCAACACGCTGTTCCGAGGTGCAACTACGAGCACCTCGTCGACCGGGCTTCGAACTCGGCGTCTTCGCCGTGACGGAGGAGTGGGAGGGCCTCGACCCCGCGTACACGTTCGACGGTGAAGACGTCACCTGGCACGTGGATGCGGACGGCTACCGCCTCCCCACCGAAGCCGAGTGGGAGTTCGCCTGCCGTGCCGGCTCCGCCGCACCGCACTACGGTCCACTGCACGAGGTGGCCTGGACGAGCGCCGACGGGTTGTCCGCGCCCGCCGACGCCGGCCTACGCCTCCCCAACCTCGACGGCGTGTTCGACACGCTCGGCAACGTGTGGGAGTGGTGCTGGGATCTGCTCGACCCCGGACGCTACCGGGACTACCGGGTGTTCCGGGGAGGCGGCTTCGCCGACGACGCCTGGAGCGTACGGGCGTCGGTGCGCCGTGGCGGTCCGCCGCGCACGCAGCACGAGGACGTCGGGTTCCGGTTCGCACGCGGTGGCTTCGACGCGGCGGCCGCTGCTCAGGGCTGGTCCGCGGCCCAGGATGCGGAACGCGCGGGCCTCGACGGACCGCTCCCGCCGGGCTGGACTCCGCTCGGCTGACCGACGCATCCGGTTGCTCTGGTTGCACGCCTCTTATCTATAGGATCGGTTCGCGCCGACGTATGCGACCGCTCTGCGGTCGTGACCGGCGTGCGGGACCGATAGGGGACGAGCGGTGAGCGATACGCGGAAGCGGACGTGGCGACTCTGGGTGACGATTACGGCGTTCGTCGTGCTGGCAACGGGCGCCGGGATCGGCGCGGGCTGGGGCTGGCGTGCTCTCGCCGCCGACGCCGCCACGACAGCGGACCGACAGCTGGCCACCGCATCCCGGTCCCTGTCCGACGTGAGCGATCAGCGCGGCGAGGCGATCGACAAAGCACGCGCTTCGATCACGTCACTGGACGCGTTCACCGAGCACAATCGCCCGGACTACCTGTCCGAGGCGGCCGAGAAAGCACTCGTCGACGCACACGCTGCCCTGCAGGCCAAGAGCAAGGGCCTCACGCATGCGGCCTTCGATCCGCCCCGCGTGGCGCCGGTAGGGGCGGACCTCCTGCCGTGGACGGTCCTCCAGCACGTGCAGCGGGCGGAGCAGCTGGCCCGGCAGGAGCAGGCGGTCAGCAAGGCGCGGGCGGCCGACCTCCGGGCGCTCGAGACGGCGCAGAAGGCGATCACGCAGGCCGCCAGCACGGTGTACACGGAGCTCGCCGCCCACGGCGAACAGGTGCTGACCGCGGATACGTCCGCCACCTACGCGAGCAAGATCGAGCTCCGGCACGCGATCGACGACGGCAAAGCGGGCGTGATGTCGTCGCAGTTCGGCGGCTCCGGGCTGCTGCAGATCATGTCGACGATCGACGGGGTGAACGCCGCGGAGAGCGCGGGTGAGGCCGCGAAACAGGACCCGGCCTATCCCGTGCGCGCCCAGATCGAGGACTACGCCCGCTCGATCGCGCACGGGGTCACGCTCGACTTCGAGTGGCACAAGGAAGTCAGCGGTCTCGGCGACGGCTGGTACTCGGGCACGACCCAGTACCATGACGACGACGGCGGCTGGGCGACCATCGACCTGAACTTCACCCTTCAGGAGGGTTGGACGGACGGCGACGTCGACGCGAAGGCCTTGGTCACCCACGAGGTCGGTCATGCGCAGGTGGTCCGCCCCCAGTGCAAGCCGCTGTTCGAGGGGCCGACCTTCCAGAGCAATGACGAGATGTGGGCGACCGCCTGGGCCATCTCGATGGGGTTCGACGTCGGAGGCTCTGGGATCGAGGCGTACGGGCGTCCCTCGGACGCTCAGATCGCCGTCGCCGCTCAGTGCCGCTGAGGCGCCGCACGATTTGGCACAAATGTGCGGCGGCGGATGCGGGGGCGGTAGCGCCAGGTCAGTCGAGGTCTTCTGCGGTGTCCAGGATTTTGGTGATCCGCACCGCGTAGTCCTGGTCGACGACCACGATCTCGCCGTGGGCGATGAGCCGGCCGTTGAGGAGCACGTCGGCGGGTGATCCGGCCGACCGGTCCAGCTCGATGACGGCGCCGGGCTCCATGCCGAGGATGTCGCGGACGGCCATCCGCGTGCGGCCGATCTCGACCGTGAGCGCCATCTCGACATTGCTGATGCGAGCCAGCTTGCCGCCCAGCGCGCCCCCGCCGGAACGTTCGGCGATGGATGCGCGCCCGCGCACCGCAAACCACCCGGCGACGCCCGCGGGACCGGACAGCGCGAAAACCGTGGTCGCCGGGTCCGCGAAGAGTTCCGCGGCATCCTCCGCCCGGGCGTCATCCAGCACACCGGCGCCGAGCGTGTCGCTGGCCGCCTCGAGGGCCGGCTGCAGCACATCCTGAAGCGCGACGACCGGCGAGCCGTCCGCCCCCTCGTCCACCAGCCGCGGCGCCTCCAGCAGCACGACGGCGAAGTCGGCCGAGACGGCGCCGACGAACGTCGCGACGACGGCTTCCACGCCGGCCCGCACATCCGACCCGTTCGTCAGCAACGGGGTGAGCGGCGCGCCGGTCGGCAGGACCCGGGCGAGTGCGTCGGCGGCAGCCTGCGCCTGGCCGAGGGAGAGCCCGGAGGCGTTCGCGGTGCTGGTCATGCTCATAGTTCAGTCCTCTGTGTTGATGACCACGCAGGCGAGACGGGAGCCGCTTGAGCCGAGGCCGGCCGAGGCGACGGTGTGTCCGCCGACGGTGAGGTCGAAGGGTCGGTGCTGCGGATGCGGCAGCGGGAGCAGGTCGCCGACCGCCAGTCCCAGCACCACGCTCGGACGGACGGAGGCGGGGGTGAGCCGCAGCGCAACCTCCACCGGGACCTGGGCGAGCTGCGCGTCGATGAGTTCGCGTGCGTTGTCGGTGCTGTGGGTGGGGTTGGTCTCGCCGAGCTGAGGGAGCAGAGTGACGGCCGGAAGCGCAACGGTGGCCCGCGCGGTGTTCTCCCCGACCCGCAGCTCGAACCCGGCGACGATCATCAGCTCCGAGGTCGCCGCCGCCTGGGCGAACTGCGAGTTGTACTGGATGGCGTCCACCGCGATCGACGTCACCAGCAGCGAGCCGAGCGAGTAGCGGAGGTCCTCCAACGCGTCGTCCATCAGCCGGCGGACCAGCGCGTGCTCGATCTGCGTGAAGGTGCGCTCGTGATCCACCGGGGTGCCCTGACCGCCGAGCATCGCGTTCACCCAGGACAGCGCGGCCACGGTCGGGAACTGGATGACGGCCTTCGGCGCGACGTGCTCCAGCTCGCACAACACCATGGCGGTCGTGGCGGGCAGCGACGCCGCATACTCGTCGTACGTCTGCATCTGGACGTAGTCGCACTCCACCTGGCTGAGCACGCGGACCTTCGCGGTGAGCTGGGTGCCCCACTGCCGGGCGAACGTCTCGAACGCCAGCTCGAGCACACGCGAATGCTCGCGCGCGAGCGTCGTCGGCCTCCGGAAGTCGTAGACCGGCGCCTCGGGCGCATCCGGCGCCGGGGCCTGCAGAGTCGTCACGAAAGGGACTATCGGCCGGTGCGCCGCTCGCGTTAGCGGCCCGTCGGGAACCCGCGGTCCCCCTAACGACCGACCGGCCCGGGCCGATAGTGCACTGGTGACGGCTCACCCGGAGCCGAGACCAGGATTCGCGCCCATGATCGTCGTCACCCGACTGAACGACACCCAGTTTGCGGTCAATCCCGACCTGATCGAGCGCATCCACGCCAGTCCGGACACCACACTCGTCATGGTCGATGGGGCGAAGTTCATCATCACCGAGTCCATCAACGAGGTGATCGAGAAGATCGCCGCGTACCGGGCGCGCGTGATCGCCCTCGCCCACGACCTCCCCGCCGCCGGCCCGCGCCCCGTGCCCGCGCCCCAGCGCGGACTCGTGGCGCTGACCGGCCTGGAAGACGACGAAGCGGCGGTGGCTCACCCCGAGGCCCGCGCCGTCCCCCTCCGAGCAAGGAAGAAGTAATGGACCCGGCAACGATCATCGGCATCGTCCTCGCGTTCGGCGCCGTCGTCGCGATGGTGACGATGGAGGGCGCGCAGCTGAGTGCCTTGCTTCTCCCGGCCCCGATGGTGCTGGTCTTCGGGGCCACCATCGCGGTCGCCATCGCGAGCGGCACGGTCAGGGACTCCGTGGTGGCGGTGAAGGCGCTCCCCCGCGCGCTCCGCGGCAAGGTCGAGCCACCGCAGCAGGTGATCGACCAGGTGGTCGGGCTGGCCGAGAAGGCGCGCGCCAACGGGCTGCTCGCCATGGAGCAGGAGGCGGAGGGCGTCGAGGACCCGTTCCTGAAGCGCGCCCTGCAGAACATCGCCGACGGCACGGACGGCGACGAGCTGCGGGTGCTGCTGGAGGACGAGATCGCCACCCGGTCCAAGAAGGACCGCGTCGCGGCGAAGTTCTTCAGCGCGATGGGCGGCTACGCGCCCACGATCGGCATCATCGGCACGGTCGTCTCACTCACGCATGTTCTGGAGAACCTCGCGACGCCGGGCGAGCTCGGGCCGCTGATCGCCAGCGCCTTCGTGGCCACCCTCTGGGGTCTGCTCTCCGCAAACTTCCTGTGGCTGCCGCTCGGCGCCCGCCTGCGCCGGCTGTCCGAGCTGGACGTCGAACGGATGACGCTGCTGATGGAGGGCGTGCTGGCCGTGCAGTCCGGCAGCCAGCCGCGCCTCCTCGGCGAGCGCCTGCGCGCAATGGTGCCGGACGGCGACGCCGAGAAGCCGGCAGCGAAGAGCGCCAGGGCGGCCCGCGGCGCGAAGGATCCCGTCGAGGAAGCCGCCTGACATGTCCGCCCGCCGTCGCAAGAAGCACGAGGAGCCCGAGGAGCACGAGAACGAGGAGCGCTGGATGGCCTCCTACATGGACATGGTCACCGTGCTCATGTGCATGTTCATCGTGCTGTTCGCGATGTCGACGGTGGATGCGAAGAAGTTCGAGCAGCTGAAGGACTCGCTGGCGACCGGCTTCGGCCAGGTGAAGACGCAGAAGGTGGACACCGCATCCGGCATCGTGGTCCCGCCCAAGCACGTGGACGAGTCGGGCACGTCGACCGAGTTCGCGCTGGCCCAGCAGGAGGCGCAGAACCTGCAGCACCTGAAGGACCAGATCCAGGCGGCGCTGACCCGCGACGGGCTTCAGGATGCGGTGGAGCTGAAGATCGACGAACGCGGACTCACCATCGGGCTGGTGGGCAACTCCACCTTCTTCGACTCGAACCGTGCCGAGTTGAGCGCGCGCGCCGTCGCCGTCCTGAACGACATCGGCCCGGTGCTCGCACCCACCCCCTACTCCGTCTCGGTCGAGGGACACGCCGACCTGCGCCAGCCGGGCGCCCCCTACCCCACCAACTGGGAGCTCTCCTCCGGGCGCGCGACCAGCGTGCTGCGTCACCTCGTCGAGGCGAACGGCTTCCCGCAGGGGCGGATCGCGGCCGTCAGCTTCGGCTCGGCGCGCCCGGTCGACGGCTTCACGGGAACGACGGATGCCGACCTCGCGCAGAACCGCCGAGTGGATGTGGTGGTGCTGTCAGCGCAGGCGGAGGACGTCCGCAAGCTCATCCCGCAGGCGGCCCAGGCCGCGCCGACCGCCGTCGGCGCCGGCTGACCCTTCGCGGTTCAGCGCAGCGCAGCAGGGCGCACCCGGACGGGCGCGAGCCACGTCGAGACGATCACCGCCGTGATCGCGCCGGCCGCCATGATCGCGGCGAGCACCACGACCTGGAAGCGGCCGGCTTCGAGCGGTGACACTCCGCCGAAGATCGCGCCGACGAACGCTCCGGGCAGCGTGACCAGCCCGGTCGTCTTCGTCTGGTCGACGGAGGGGATGAGCGCCGAGTAGACCGCTCCCCGCGCCTGGTCGAGCGTGGACTGCCGCGGAGTGGCGCCGAGCGCGAGCCAGCCCTCCACCTCATCCCAGTGGTCGCCCACCGCCTCGGCGAACCGGCGCCCGGCGAGCGTGGCGATGCTCATCGAGTTGCCGATCACGATGCCGCCGATCGCCAGCGCATACCGTGCGCTGAACTGGATGGCGCCGGTGAGGAACACGACCGAGAACGACACGATGACACCGGTCGCCATTGCGGTGGCCATCATCAGCGCGTGCTGCCCGGACCAGCCGATCCGGTGCGTGGCGGTGGCCGCAGCCACCGAGAACATCACCAGGAGGGCCAGTGCCACCCAGACCGGGTTGGTGATGACGCCGGAGAGGACGACGCTGATGACCGCCAGCTGGGCCGCTCCCCGCAGAATCGCCAGGGCGGGAGCCCAGCGGTGCGGCACCCGGTAGGCGGCGAGCACCGCCACGGCGAGCAGCGCGAGCACCGCGACGCCGAGCACGGTCGGCGCCAGCTCCTGGAGGATGGGCACGGACCGAGCCTACGACGTGGACGCCGCCCCGGCCGTCCCCCGCCGAGCCGTGAGTGGATGTCGGAATCCGGCGCGAGTGGTGACGAGATGTCGCTACTCGACGACCCTGCGGGGGCGTGCGCTCAGCGCTTCAGGTTGGTCAGCTCCTGGAGCACCTCGTCGGACGTGGTGATGATGCGGGCGTTCGCCTGGAAGCCGCGCTGCGCGACGATCAGGTTGGTGAACTCCTGCGACAGGTCCACGTTCGACATCTCGAGCGAGCCGCCCTGCAGCTGGCCCAGGCCGTCCTCGCCGGGACCGCCCAGCTGGGCCGCGCCGGAGTTGACCGTCCCGCGGTACGTCGAGCCGCCCGCCTTCTCGAGGCCGCCCGGGTTGACGAACGTGGCGAGCGCGATGCGGCCGACCGCCTGCTTGTCGCCGTTCGAGAAGAGGCCGGTGATGGTGCCGTCCTTGTCCAGGGTGAAGGACTCCAAGGTGCCGGCGGCGCGGCCGTCCTGGTCCTTGAACGCGACCGTGGTGATGCCGGAGTAGCCGGTCACCGCTGCGAGGTTCACCGCGACCCCGCCGACCGTCAGGGCACCACCGCCGGTGAGCACGCCGTTGGTGAACGTGAGCGTTCCGGTGCCGGTGGCGCCGGCGGCATCCGCGCCCGCCACATCCCAGCCGGTCGCGTTTTTGGTGAAGGTCAGCGTCAGCTTGCGCGCGGTCCCGTTGGCGTCGAAGACGTTGATGTCGCGAACCAACTGGTCACCGTTCGTCGCATCGGACGGCAGGTTGCCGGTGACGTTCGCGCTGGTGGATGCGGCGGCCGGGGTGACCGCCTTCAGCGGGATGGTGATGTCGCTGAGCGCCCCGCCCTGCTGCACCACGCCGTTCACGGCGTTCCAGCCCTGCAGGATGGCCCCGCCGGGTCCGACGAGGCGCCCGAGCGCGTCCGGGTCGAGTGAGCCGGCGCGCGTGTACACGGTCTGGCCGCCGACCTTCATGACGAAGAATCCGTCGCCGTTGATCATCATGTCGGTGGAGCGGCCGGTGGCCTGGGCTGCGCCCTGGGTGAAGTTGGTGGAGATTCCGGCGACCAGCACGCCGAGGCCGATCTGCGCCGGGTTGGTGCCGCCGGTCTCGGCCTGAGCGCCGCCGGCGCCCTTCACGAGCTGCGAGAGGGTGTCCTGGAACTGCACGGCGGACGACTTGAACGCTGTGGTGTTGACGTTGGCGATGTTGTTGCCCGTGACGTCGAGCATGGCCTGGTGGGAGCGGAGGCCGGAGATTCCGGAGTAGAGCGAGCGGAGCATGGTGGTTCCTTTCGTGAGGAAGGTCGAAGGGGAGGTCAGGCGGTCGGCGCGGTCGTGGGGCCCGATGCGCCCGAGCCGGTGCCGGCCGGGCTGACCACGCCGAGGATGGAGTCCAGGGCGATCTTCTGGTCGCCGATGGTGACGATCGGGACGGACCCGGCGTACGAGACGGACGACGCGGTGCCGGTCTGCGCCGTCCCGCTCTTGTCGAGGTAGCTGACCGTGTGACCGATCAGCGCTGCCGCCGCCTGCCGCATCTGCAGGGCGAAGCCCTCCTGGGAGGTGGTGTCCATGCTGGTCAGTTTCTCCATGGTGGCCAGCTGGGTGGTCTGCGAGATCATCTGGTTGGTGTCCATCGGCGAGCTGGGGTCCTGGTTGCGGAGCTGGGTGACCAGCAGCTGCATGAACGCCTCGCTGTCGAGCGACTGCTTCGGCGCGCGCGTGGGGGTGCTGGAGTAGATGCCCCCGGTGGAGGCGGTGTCTGCTCCGGTGATGGGGTCGACGGCCACGGTGGCTCCCTTCTAGACGATCAGGTCGATGGTGTGCGTGGACCCGTCCGCGGTCGCGGCCGGGGTGGAGCGGGTGGATCCGGCGGGCGCCGTGTCCGGTCGGGGCTCGTCGCGTCGCTGGCCGAGTGCCTCGCGGCCGCCCGCGGGCGCGTCGTGCTGCGGCGAGGGCTGGTTCTGCGATGAGAGGTCCAGCGAGGCGGTCAATCCCGCCCCGGTCAGGTCGCGCCGGAGGTCGGGCAGGATCGCGCGCAGCGCATCCCGCCCCGCGTCGGTCGGTGCGAACAACTCGACCCGGACGCCCTCGCCACCGACGTGCGCCCGCACGGTCACCGGGCCCAGGGTGTCCGGGGTGACGTGCACGGTCATGACGTGTTCGCCGGCTCCTGCCGCCGCCAGGGTGAACACCGGGCGCGCGAGCTGAGTGGTGAGCGGCGGGGCGGTGGATGCGGCCGGTGCGGGCGGTTGGGCGGCCGGTGCGGCGAGGGCGCGGTCAGCGGGAGCCGTCGCGACAGGGCCAGGCGTGGCGGGCGCAGCGGTCGGACCGGGGGGCTCTGCGGTCGGCGCCTTAGGGCGAAGGGATGCGGTGGGTGCGACCGCTGCCGACGGACCGGTCGCCGCCGGCACTGTCGCCGAGGGCGCTGTCGCCGAGGCCGGCACCGCCGCCGGCGCAGCAGCGTTGGCGGGTCGAGAGTCCGTTCGGATGAGCCGGGTCGCCGCGCCGGGACCAGCAGGTGCGGCGTCGGTAGCGGAGGCGGCCGCTGCGGCCACGACGAGCGCGGGTGACGAGCCGCGGGCCGAAGCGTCGGTGGCGGGCGGTGTCGCCGCCACTCCTGCCGGGACGCGACTCGCCTGAGTCGAGGTCGGCTTCGGCCGAGCGGTACCGGGCACCACGGTCGGAACGTCTGCGGCGACCTCCGTCGCCAGCGAGGAAGCCGCCGCGGGGGCCGGAGACACGGCGGCGAGTGCGGTCGGCGCGGAAGTGTCCGCCGCGGCCGCTTGGACATGGGGCAAACCGCCTGCAGCGGTGGACTGCGACGAGGCGGCGGTGGCAACGCCGGCAGGGAGCGCTACAGCGGCCATCACCGCAGCGGGTGTGCAAGGGACGACGGCCGGCGGACTCGCGACGGCATCCGGGACCGGGATCACCGCGGGGCTTGCGGGAGTCGTATCGCTTGCCGTTGCCGTCGCGGCTGCCGCTGCCTCCCCCTTCGTCTCCGTCGCTGTATCGCTCGGCGTCGTCCCGACGTTCTGCCCCGCGTCGGCGCCGGCATCGGCACGCTGTGAGCGCGTCGTGTGGCCGTTGCGCACCCCGGGCCGGTCCGCGTGACGATGCGCCGCATCCGCTCGCTCGTCGTTGTGGCCGCCGCTCCGCGGGCTCGCGTCCACCGCTCCGCGCAGGAACGCGCCGAACGCGTCGGACGAGGCCTTCCCGGCGCCTGCCGTCGCCGGCCGGCCGGCCGGTGCAACCGCCGGCGGCCCCGCGGTCACTGCTGCCGGGTTCACTGCGATCCCCCCTGCGCCAGCGACGCGAACAGCGAGCGCAGCATGTCGGCCTGGGCGGATGACCCCGAGCCGTACGCCGAGGCGGCCGCCGCGGCCGCCGCGCTCGCCGCGGGAGCCGCCGGCGCCGCCTGCGGCACCAGCCGGCGGATGGTCACGATGTCGGAGTCGCTCATCCAGTTGTCCACCAGGCTGACGTTCCGTCCTTCGCTCGGGGCGTGGATCACCTTGCCGTCGCCCGCGTAGATGACGATGTGCTCGCCCCCATTGGTCACGATGATGTCGCCCGGTTTCGCCTGCGCCAGCGACGGCACCTCCGTTCCGACCTTCGACTGGCCGGAGACCAGGCGTGGAACGTCGATGCCGAGGTCCTTGAACACGCGCTGCACGAGGCCCGAGCAGTCGAGTCCGGAGGCGCTGGTGCCGCCGAACACGTAGGGGACGCCGAGGTACTTCTTGGCGTCGGCGACCACGTCGGCGCCCGTCACTCCGCCTGCCGGGGTGCCGTCGGTCGCGCCAAGCGCGCCGGAGAGGGCCGAGGCGAAGTCGGTGGCCGAGGTGGCCGAGGTCGACGCGCTCCCCGAACCCGCCGACGCCCCGGCCGCCGAGGTGGTCGGCGACTTCAGCCCGGTGTCCAGCTGGACCAGGGTCGCCTGGATCTGCGCGATCCGGCCGATCGCATCCGTCACAGTCATGCTTCTCCGCCCTCCCGGGCGCGCTGCCACGCGCCGGTCGCGACCTCGTCGATGGCGGCCTGCTCGGTGCGGAGGTCGCCCGCGACGACGCCATCGCGGTGGCGCGTCTCGAGCTTCTCCAGCCCGACCGCGCGCTTCTTCGCCTCCGTGAACGCCTGCTGCGCCGCCTCGGCCTGTGCTTCGGTCTGCGCGGTGAGGGCATTCAGGTCGGCGAGCATGCTGCGGCTGGAGGCCCGCGCCGCCGCCATCGCGAACAGTGTGCCCGAGTCGGTGGCGTCGGCCGGCACCGCGTGCAGCGCGGCGATGGCACGCGCCTGCCGCTCCCCCGCATCCCGCCGCAGTGCATTGGCCGCGGCGAGGTCGCTCGCCGCGTGCTCCTTCTCGATCTGCCGCAGCCGGAGCAGCCCGGCCAGTGCGAACGCTCGTGCCATCACGCGCCTCCCAGCATTCCGATGAGCGCCTCGAGGCGTGCCCACGATTCGCCTGCGTCGGCCGGCTCGGCGATGCCCTGCTGCAGGAACGCGTCGATCGCGTCTGCGTGGGCGACGGCGGCATCCACCTTGGGGTTCGTGCCCGGCTTGTAGGCGCCGACGTCCAGCAGGTCCTGCGCGGCCACCTTGGCGGCGAGGATGCTGCGCAACGCCACGGCTGCAGCCCGCTGCTGCTGCGTGGTCACCCGGGTCGCCAGCCGGGAGACCGAGCCGAGCACGTCCACGGACGGGAAGTGTCCGACCACCGAAAGCCGCCGGTCGAGCACGACGTGCCCGTCGAGGATGGAGCGGGCGGCGTCGGCGATCGGCTCGTTGTGGTCGTCGCCGTCGACCAGCACCGTGTACAGGCCGGTGATCGAACCGACCTCGCCGGTCCCCGCGCGCTCCAGCAGCTGCGCCAGCAGCGAGAACGTCGACGGCGGGTAGCCTCGGGTGGCCGGCGGTTCGCCCGCCGAGAGGCCGATCTCGCGCTGCGCCATGGCGACGCGGGTGAGCGAGTCCATCATGAGGACGACGTCGGCACCCTCGTCGCGGAAGGCCTCGGCGATCCTGGTCGCGGCGAACGCCGCACGGAGTCGCATCACGGCGGGCTCGTCGGAGGTGGCCACGACGACCACCGACCGCGCGAGGCCTGCCGGGCCGAGGTCGTCCTCGAGGAACTCGCGCACCTCGCGGCCGCGCTCCCCCACCAGCGCGATGACGGAGACCTGGGCGTCGGTCCCACGGGCGATCATCGACAGCAGCGATGACTTGCCGACCCCTGATCCGGCGAACAGCCCGAGGCGCTGCCCCCGCCCGGCGGTCACCATCGTGTCCAGCACGCGCACACCGAGGCCGAGGGGCTGCAGGATGCGCGCGCGGCGCATCGCGTCCGGCGCGCGGTTGCCGAGGGTGACGAAGCCGTCGGGCGCGATCGGTCCCTTGCCGTCGACCGGCCGGCCGAGGGCGTCGACGACGCGGCCGAGTATCCCGCGCCCGGTCGGCACGAGCAGCGGTGCACGCACCGCCCGCGCGGGCGCGCCTGCCGCGACGCCCGTCAGCGGCCCGTACGGCATGACGCGCACGCGCTCGGCGGTGGTGGCCACGACCTCGGCGTGGACGCCCGGGTTCTCGCCGATGACGACCACGTCGCCGATGGCTGCAGGCACACCTTCCAGCTCGGCGCCCAGGCCGACGACTCCGCTGACCCGGCCGACGCGCTCGACGCCCGCCGCTTCGACGGCGGTCCCCCAACGGCTCAGGACGGAGCTCACGAGAGCGCCCCCTTCGCCCGCGCGAGAGCCTCTTGGATGCGCGCATCCAGCCACCCGGTCGGCAGCTCGCCGATCGCATCCCCGCGAGACAGCGTCGGGTCGGCGATCAGGCGCACGTCCCCGTCGACGAGACCCGCCTGGCGGAGCGCCTCCACGTCGTCGGGGTGCAGGCGCACGGCCGGGACAGCGCCGGCGTCGACCGCCGACACCACGCGCTGAACGGCAGCGCGCGCCGCACTCAGTCGGTCCTCCAGCGCGACACCGACCACCGCGGTCGCCAGCTCGAAGGCCGCCGTCACGAGCGCCGACTCCGCCTCGGCCAGCACGGGCACGGTCGCCTCGCGCAGCTCGATCGCGGCACCGCGCAGGGCCGACGCCAGCACCGCGACCCGGTCGGCCGCCTCCGCGCTCTCCGCGGCGCGCGCGTCCTCCGCGGCCGCGAGCCAGCGCCTCTGTTCCTCGGCGGCCGCGCGCCCGCCCTCGGCGAAGCCCGCCGCGTAGCCACGCGAACGGGCGGCCGCCATCGCGGCACGCTCGTGCTCCGTCTCGGCCAGCACCGGGACGGCGTACGGCTCGAAGGCCGGCGCAGCGTCACTCGACATACGCGTCCTCGTCCCCACGCTGCACGGTGATCGCGCCCGTCGCCTCCAGGTCGCGGATGGCCCGCACGATCTCGGCGCGCGCGTCCTCGACCTGCGAGACGCGGACCGGGCCCAGGATGCGCACCTCGTCCTCGAGGATCTCGCGGTTGCGCTCCGACAGGTTCGTCGTGATGATCTCGGTGACCCCCGGCGTCGCGCCCTTCATCGCGACCGCCAGCACCGCGGCATCCACCCCGCGGAGCACCTGCTGCACGTCGCGCGCTTCCAGCCGGACGATGTCGTCGAACGTCAGCATGCGCGACCGCACCTCTTCGGCAAGCTGCGGGTCGCGCTGCTCCAGCGCCTCCAGCAGCGCCTTCTCGGTGGCCGCGTCGGCGCGGTTGATGATGTCGACGAGCGGCTGCACCCCCCCGACGGCGTCGGACGACGCGCGCGACGACACGACGGCGCTGGCGCGCTGCTTCAGCGTCTCGGCGACCACGCGGACGGCGTCCGGGCTGGGCGAGCCCATCGTTGCGATGGCGTGCGCCACCTCGGTGCGCGCGGCGTCGTCGAGCCCGGTCAGGATGCGGGACGCGTGGTCCGCGCGCAGGTGCGCGAGCACCAGTGCGCTGGTCTGCGGCAGCTCGCCGGCCAGCAGCATCTGCACGTGGGCCGGCTCCACCGAGTCCAGGAACTCGAACTGCTTGCCCGCCAGGTTCGACGCCACCCGGTTGAGCACGCCCGTCGCGCGCTCGGCGCCGAACGACGCCTCCAACAGCCCGACCGCGATGTCCCGGCCGCCACGCGCGGTCACCGTTCCGCGGGTCGCGAGGTCGTGGAACTCGCTCAGGGCCTTCTCGGCGACGCCGGGATCCACCCGCCGCAGGCGCAGGATCTCCGCGGTGATCTCGTCGGCCTCCTCGTCGGAGAACTGCTTCATCACCTGGGCCGCGCGCTGCTGATCCATGTTCATCAGCACCACGGCGACCTTCTGCGCGCCGCTCAGAGCCGTGCTCATACGCCCGCCCTGTCATCCATGAGGCTGCGGAGGAACTCCGCCGTGCGCTGTGGATCGCGCTCGGCGAGCGCCTCGATGTCAGCCTTGCGGCGGTCCGCCTCAAGTTCGGCCGGGTCGGGCGTCAGGTCGGGCAGCGGGTCCAGCTGCATGGGGACCGTGGGCGCCGCCTGTTCGAGCGCGATCGGGAACGTCCCCGCACCCAGCGCGAGCGTGTCGGCGTCCACGGCGAGGTCGGCCAGCTCGGTCGCACGCCGGCGGCTCCGGCGGAACAGGAGGAACGCGATGATCGCCGCGGCGACGATGGCGGCCGCGATGACGGAGGTGCGGATGAGGCTCGTCAGCTGGTCGGCGGCGGCCGCATCCTTCGTCTCCTGCAGCGCCTTCGCCGCTTCGGTCGCACCCGCCTTGCTGAACGGCACCATCTCGACGCTCACCGAGTCGCCGCGCTTCAGGTCGATGCCGGCGGCCGCGTTGACCAGGTTGCGCACCTCGTTCGCGCTGACCCCGTTGACGGCGTCCGAGTTGAGCGCGACCGAGACGGTCTGCCGGTTGATCGCACCGGCCGGGATGGTGCGCTGCTCGGTAACCTTGTCGACCGCGTTGTCCTTGGTGCTCGACTCCGAGTTGAAGGTTCCGTTGCCGGTGCCGCCGTTCGGGACGGCGATGTTGTCCGGCCCGAGCACGCCCGCGCTCGCACCGCTGCCTGAGCCGGTGTAGGTCTCCTTCTGCGTGGTCTCACTCAGCGACGGGGCCGCGGTGGGGGCCGCGTACGACTCCTCGGTGCGCTGGGCGCTCTCGGTGCTGACGTCCGCCGCCACGGCGACCGTCGCGTTGCCGACGCCGACCACCTTGTCGAGCATCTCCTGCACGGCCGCCTTCACACGGGTCTCGTAGTCGCCCGCCTGCTTGTCCGCTCCCCCGGTCGCGCCGCCGCCGACCGTGCTCAGTACAGTGCCGTCGGCATCCACCACCGCGACATCGGTCGGCTTCATGCCGGCAACAGCCGCGCTGGTCAGGTGGACGATGGCCTGCACCTGGTCGCCGTTGAGCGTGACGCCGTTCTGCGTCTCGACGAAGACCGAGGCCGTCGGGTCCTTCTTCTCGGCCGCGAACACGGTGTCCTCCGGGATCGCCAGGCGCACGGACGCCGTCTTGACGCCCTTCATGGCGGCGATGGTGTTGCCGAGCTCCCCCTCCATCGCCCGCTTGTATGTGACGTTCTGCTGGAACTCGGATGACGTGACGCCCATCTTGTCGAGGAGCGAATACCCACCCGTGGAGGTGGCGGGCAGCCCGGCCGACGCCGCCTTCAGGCGCTCGTCGTACACCTTCTCCTGAGGGACCAGGATGGTGGCGCCTCCGTCCGTCAGCTGGTACGGCACCCCATCGGTGCGCAGCTGGTCGACGATCGAGGAGGCGTCGGAGGCGGCGATCCCCGAGAACAGCGGCGTGTACGACGGCTGGGATGCCCACATCGCGATCCCGGTCGCACCGAGGACGACCACCGCAACGCCGATGAGAGCGATGACCCGCTGGGCCACGCTGAAGCCGCGGATCGCGTCACCGATCCGGCGGAAGAAGCTCGTCACCTGCTGGGGCATCAGGCCTGCATCCGCATGATCTCATTGAAGGCGTCGACCGCCTTGTTCCGGACGCCGGCGACGAGCTCCATCGTCACCTGGGCGCGGGTGGAGGCGAGGGTGGCGTTATGGATGTCGTCCAGGTTGCCGGTGACGGCCTGGATGGCCAGCTTGTCGCTGGTGCCCTGCAGCTGCTGCAGGTTGTCGACGGCGCCGGTGAGAGCGTTGCCGAAGTCCGCTCCCCCGGTTCCGTTCGTCGCAGGCGTCGCGGCCGCGCCGATGCTCGCGGTGACCCCGGAGAGGGCGCCGATGGCGGGGATGGGCATCAGTTCCTCCCGATCTGAAGGGCGGCCTGGTAGGTTTCCTTCGCACGGTCGACGACCCCGGCGTTGGCCTGGTAGCCGCGCTGCGCCATGATGAGCGCACCCATCTGCGACGCCAGGTCGATGTCCGGGTAGCGGACGTAGCCCTTCGCGTCGGCGATCGGGTTGTCCGGCTCGTACACCAGCCGGCCCTCGGCGCTGCCGTAGGCCGCCCCACCGACGTAGACGCCCGAGGTGCCCTCCCCCTCTTGCGCCACGATGTAGCGGGCTTGGAAGGCGGCGCCGTCGGTCGGCTTCGCGGTGTTGACGTTGGCGAGGTTGTCCGAAATGGCGTCCAGCCACTTGCGGTGCAGGGTCAGGCCGGTTCCGGCGATCCCGATGGCGTCGAAGGTCACGTCATGCTCCTTGAGGTCGAATCCCGGACTCAGCTGGTCTTCAGGGCGGCGCGGATGGCGGAGAACTGATTGCCGGCGGCCTGCGAGGCGAACTGGAAGCGCAGCACCGTGTCCACGTTGGAGAGGGTCTCGGTGTCGAGGTTCACGTTGTTGCCGTCGAGCCGCGTGGGTTCGAGCGACCGAGCGGTCGTCGCGCTGGCGTGCCCGTCGTGGCCGGCCACCGAGGCGGCGAGGGCGTCCTCGAACGACACGCGTTCCGCGGTGTAGCCCGGCGTGTTCACGTTGGCGATGTTGTTCGCGATGGCGCGCTGCCGCGCGGCGAGGCCGTCGAGGGCGCTCGCGAGGGCGGCACTGGTCACGGATTCGAGCACAGCTGCACTCCAGGGTCGAGGGGCGGCCCGTCCGTGGCCAGTCGATGAGCGATCCGTGCTCAGGAAGAGCTATCGGCCGCTCCCCCGCAACCGTTAGGCACCGCGTTGGGGGGACGTTCGGTGGACGATTCCCACAAGGTCATCCACAGCTTGTACCCCGGTGTGAATTACAACCGTGTGTTTTCGAAGAGACCTTCGAATGACCGTGTCGCGCAGCGAAACTGCTGGTCAGCTGCACTTTTCAAAACCTGAGAATCTGAGAGCCCACACATCCCGCGCGTGTCCTCCACACCAATAATGCATTCATCCACGTATTCTCAACAGGGTTATCCACAGGTGGACAACCTGCTAGGGAGTCAGCCGATCAGGTCGAAGTAGACGGGGTGCGGCCCGACCTCCGACCGGGGTACAGCCCGCACCGCCGCGAGGTGCCGCGCCGTCGTCTGACGCACGTCCTCCAGGTACCGGATGGTGTGCATCTGCGCCTCCAGCAGTCGCGTCGCGCGCTCCTGCAGCTCCGGCGGGATCGGGCCCAGTGCGATCGGCGGACGCCAGGGGACAGGGTCCACTGCGGCGAGCGCTCCGTGCAGTTCGTGCTCCATCCGGGTCAAGGCGTCCGACCACGCGAGGGTCTCGTCGCGCACGGCGCCGACCGGCACAGCCTCAGGCGACACCGAGGCCCCGATCCGCATCCATGCCGTCGGCGATCGCGGGCAGCAGGCGTGCCGCCTCGTGCCAGGTCTGGCGCAGCGGTTCGGCGAGTTCGATGGCTTCGCGCACCTTCGCGGGATCGCGCTCGATCATCCCGCCCACGATCAGGTCGGCGAGGTAGCCGTACAGCTGCAGCAGCCCCTCGGCGCCGTCCCACAGTTCGACCCGCAGCGTGCCCGCCAGCTCGGCGACGATCTGGTCGGCGTGACGCAGGTTCTCCCACGCGGTGGGCCACTGCGCCGCTTCGAGCGCCGACTCGCCCCGCGTCAGGTCGAGCAGCAGGCGGTCGTAGAGCATGGTGAGCAGGCGAGCCGGGCTGGCCGAGAGGACGCTGTCGCGGTTGTACGCGGAGAGCTTGGCAGCCGCGGAGGAGAGGACGTTCATCAGGCGCTCGCAGTGGGGAGGGAGGACAGCTGGCCGGTCAGCCAGGAGGACTGGGATTGCAGCTGCTGCAGCTGCACCTCGAGGTTCGCGTACGTCTTCTCGAGCGTGGACCGACGGTCGGTGAGGCGGGTGTCCCAGTCGGTGATCTGGTCGTTGAGGTCGGTGACGGTCGACTGCTCGCCCTTGATCCGAAGGGAGAGCGAGCCGGTGTACGTGTCGCTGGCGCCGGTCGCAGCGTCGGCGACCCGCTGCGCGATGGTCGTCAGCGCGCCCTTCACCGTGTCCGGGTCGGCGGCCATGGCCGCGCCGAACACCTTCTGGTCGAAGGTGACCGTGCCGTCGCGCTGGATGCTGATGCCGTAGGTCGAGGGGGAGACGCCGTTGACGGGGGAGCTGATCGCATCCACCAGTTGCTGGTTCACGTCGCGGGCGCTCGAGTCGCCGGTGAACGCCCCGCCGGTGACCACGGTGCCGCCGGCGGAGTCGGTCGAGGTGGCGACGGCCTGCTTCTGGCCGATGAAGGTCAGGATGTCGTTGACACTCGACACGAGCGAGCCCGCCGCGGCGGTGATGCTCGCGTCGTCGCGCGCGACGGTGAGCGTGACCGGCGTGGCGGATGCCGCGGTCACGGATACGGAGACGCCGGGCAGCACGCCGGCGAAGGTGTTGGTGGAGCTGGTGACGGTCTGTGCGGCACCAGTGCCCGCCCAGAGCGTCAGTTGCGCATCCTGGGCGGCCCGCACCTGCGCAGCGCCCGGATCGGACAGGAGATTCGTCGCCGTGCCTGCCGTGACATCGGCGGGCGTCCCGCGGTACGCGGTGAACGCGCCGGCGGCGCCGGACGTCGTCGAGCTCAGTTGCAGGCGGTACAGCGGCTGGCCCGTCGCCGGGTCGAGACCGGCCGCGACCTGGGTGGCACTCACCCCGACGCCGGCCTGATTGATGGCGGCGGCGACATCGGCGAGGGAGGAGCTGCCAGCGGTGACCTGCTTCACGGTCCCGTCGGCAGCGACGAACGTGAGCGTCGGCGGCTGGTCGGGCCACTGGGTCAGCGGTCCGGTGACCGTGACCTGGGACTGCGCCAGCTTGTCCACCGAGAAGTCGATGGTGCCGTCCACGGCCCCGGTGGCCGCAGTGGCGGTGACGGCGGTCGAGTTGGTGGACGCGGTGTGCAGGTCGGTGCCAGCGGGCTTCGCCAGCTTGCCGGCGGAGTCCGCCAGAGCGGCGACCTTCGAGTTGAGGGCCTGCATCGCCGTGATGTAGGTGGTGGAGTCGGCGAGCTTGTTCTTCAGCAGGGTCTGCGGAATCGCCTCCGCCTGCATCAGGCTGTTGATCAGGTCCGTCGTCTTCAGGCCGCTGATCAGCCCATCGATGGCCATGCTCATGCGGTGGTCTCCCTCCTGGCGACGATGCGACGGTGGTGCGCGGACGTGGGGTGAAGCAGGTGCTGCGGCGGCCGGGGCGCGCTTTGGGGACAGCGCCCCGGCCGCCGGGCTTACTAGCGGAGCAGCTGCAGCACGCCCTGGTTGGACTGGTTCGCCTGAGCGAGCATCGCCGTACCGGCCTGCGACAGGATGTTGGAGCGGGTGTACTTCACCATCTCCTCCGCCATGTCCGTGTCGGTGATGCGGCTGGACGCGGCCGACAGGTTCTCCTTGGAGACGTTCAGGCTGCGGATGGCCGACTCGAAACGGTTCTGCGAGGCGCCCAGCTCCGAACGCGCGGTCGAGATCTGGGTGATCGCGCCGTCGATCGCCGTGATCGTGGTGTTGGCCGCGGCGTTGGTGGTGACATCGAAGCCGGTCGCTCCGGCCGCGCCCGAGAGGGTGCCGACCGCAGTGGCGACGTCGGCGAGACCGACCTGGATGGTGTCGTTGGCCGTCGCACCGGCGCCGACCTGGAAGTTCAGGTTGCCGCCCTTCAGCAGGTCGATCCCGTTGAAGTTGGTGCCCTGCGTGATCCGGTCCAGCTCCTTGCCCAGCTCGTCGGCCTCCGTCTTGATGGCCGCGCGCGAGGTGGTGTTGTTCGAGTCGTTACCGCCCTGCACCGCGAGGTCGCGCATGCGCTGCAGGATGGAGTGGACCTCGGTCAGCGAACCTTCCGCGGTCTGCACGACGCTGATGCCGTCCTGAGCGTTGCGGGCGGCGACGGTGAGGCCGCCGACCTGCGACTTCAGGCCCTCGGAGATGGCGAGGCCCGCCGCGTCGTCCGCCGCACGGTTGATGCGGAGGCCGCTGGACAGCTTCTCGAGCGACTTCGAGAGGTCGCCCTGCGTGTTGTTCAGGTTGCGGTAGGCGTTGTTCGCCGCGATGTTGGTGTTGATCTGCATACCCATGATGTTTCCTCCATGATCGGGTGATGGTCCGCGGCCCTTCCGTGGTCCGCATCAGCCTCTATCGGCTGCCGCTGCCGTCCCGTTAGCGCTGCGTCGTCAGGACGCCCGCGCCGAGCTCGGCGACGTGGGGGAGAGGCGCGAGACTCCCGCGACCGCGTGCTGCGCGAGACGCGCCAGGTAGGCGCTGCGCCGGGCCTGGGAGGTCTTCGCCTCGATGATGACGGGGTCGCCGTCGTCGGTGTAGTGCGTCGCCATCCCCTCGCGCATGAGGCGGATGGCCTCCGAGCGCTGCTGGGAGACGGCGGAGTGCGTGATCCCCAGTTCCTCGGCGATCTCCGTCACGGTGCGGTCGTCGAAGTAGATGGCCTCGACGATGGACCGCATCCGGTCGGGCAGAGCGGCGACGGCGGCGCGGATGTACGCGGTCTGCTCGTCCGCAAGCAGCGACTCCTCGGGGCCGGTCGTGTCCGACACCAGCAGCGGCTCGATGGTCTCATCGAGCGCGGAGACGGTCCTGGCTGCGTCGGCGAGGCCGGCGGCGGCCGTCTCGCGGTCGACGCCCAGCGCGTTCGCGATCTCGTCGACGCTGGGTGCCCGGCCGAGGGACGAGCTCAGGCTCTCCTGCACCGCCAGCGTCTCCTTGATGCGCTTGCGGGCGCCGCGCGTGGCCCAGTCCGAGGCGCGCAGTTCGTCCGCGAGCGCACCGACGATACGCGTGCGGGCGTAGGCGCCGAACGGGACACCCGTGCTGGCGTCGTAGGCGTCAGCAGCCTGAACCAGCGCGACCGACCCGGCGGAGGCCAGGTCATCGCGTGACAGGTGCGTAGCGCGCGAGCACAGGTCGGAAACCAGGTAGCCGACAAGCGGCAGGTTCTCGACGACGAGCGCGTTGCGTTCGTTGCGGTTCACGCTGGGTGACCCCTCTTCATCGGACGGATACGTTCGGCGGCCTCGTTCGGGGAGGACGACTCTCAGTACTCGGGCGGTGCGGTGAACGCTCGGACTTACTCGGGTGCCGGGCGGGTGCTAGGGGTCTTTCGTTGTTCACCGTAACAATTCGAGAGTGCTCAGATTGCATGCTCTCTGCCCCCACTACGGGGCAGGCCGTACCCCCAGTAGGGGGAATACTGACATCTCCCTCGGAAGCGGTACGTCGAATCCACCTGCGGACCGCAGCGACGCCTAACATCGGGCGCAGGCGTGCCGATTGTGTGGAGAAGCGGGGGACAGCATCCACCGCCCTTCAGACCCGAGGAGACCAGGTGCGCACATCGACTCACGAGGAAGTTGGTAGCGACATGGCCGCGAGCGAGCTTTCAGCGCAGCTGTGGAAGGAGCGCGAGCTGCTGGAGTTCCTGCTGTTCAAGCTGGAGGAGGAGCAGCTGCTCCTGATCGCCGGCAAGTCCCGCTGGATCTCCCACGCGACCCGTGAAGTCGAGCAGGTCATCGAGCGGATGCGCGCGGTCGGGCTCGCCCGCACCGTCGAGGTCGCGGCGCTGGCGGACGAGTGGGGGCTCGGGCCGGACGTGACCCTTCGGGAGCTCGCCACCGCGGCGCCGAACGGCATCTGGTCGGACATCTTCGGCTCGCACCTGGCCGCCCTCACCGAATTGACGTCGCAGATCTCCGAGGTGCGCGACACCAACGAGCGCCTGCTGCGCGAGGCGGCACGGTCCACTCAGGAGACGCTCAGTTCCCTGTCCGGCGCCGGCGACGACCCGGGCGTGTACGGGGCAGGCGGCACGGGCAGCCTGGGTGACACCGCGCGCTTCTTCGACACGGAGGCGTGATCCGGTGAGCACCTTCAGCGGCCTCAATACCGCGTACACGGGGCTGGTCGCCGCAAAGGCGGGACTGGATGTGGTCGGCCAGAACCTCGTCAACGCCAACACTCCGGGCTACACGCGGCAGCGCGTGAGCACCTCCGGCGTGCCCGCGCTCAACGCGACCGGGCTCTTCAGCGGGGGAGTCCGACCCGGACAGGGCGTCAGTGTTGACGGCATCCAGCGCCTCGATGACGCCGCGATCGACGCGCGCGTCCGCAGCTCGACCGCCCTCTCCGGCTACACGAACACACGCGCCGACGCTCTGTCGAAGCTGGAGTCGTCGCTGAACGAGCCCGGGACGAACGGCCTGTCCACGCAGCTGCAGAAGTTCTGGTCCGCCTGGGGCGACGTCGCCAACCAGGCGGGGGAGCAGGCGCCGGCCGGCGTGCTGCTCGGGCAGGCCGGCAGCCTGGTCACCCAGCTGCAGGCCGGCTACCGGGCCGTCGATGACCAGTGGAGCCAGCTCCGCACCTCGGTCGACGGTATGGTCTCCGACCTGAACACGGCCGCTACCGAGGTCGCCGACCTGAACGGCCGCATCCGGTCGGCGCTCGCGGGCGGCCAGTCGGCGAACGAGCTGATGGACCGCCGCGACCTGCTGACCACCTCCATCGCCAAGCTGGCCGGGGGAGTGGTTCGGCCGAACGACGACGGCACGGTGGATGTGCTGGTCGGCGGGAACGCGCTCGTCTCGGGCACGACCGCCAACGTGGTGAAGGCGGCCGGCGCGTCACGCCTGGCCGACGCCGCGGCGGACCCGCCTCGGCTGGAGTGGGCATACCGCCCGGGAGCGCCCATCGCGATGGAGGGCGGCTCGATCGCGGGCGCCGTCTCCACACTGGCCCCCGCCGACGCCAACGGCACCGGTGGGGTGCTGGCGGAGGCCGCCGCAAGCTACAACGCGTTCGCCGTCACGCTCGCTCAGCGCGTGAACACCATCCACTCGACCGGGACGACGCCGACCGGCGCCACCGGCCTCGACTTCTTCGCCATCGACCTGGCCAAGCCGGCCGCGCTCGGACTCTCCGTCGTCCCGACCGCCGTCGGCCAGATCGCCACCGGCACCTCGGGCGCCGGGGGAGCAGACGGCAGCGTCGCCGACGCGATCAGCCAGCTGGGCACCGGCACGAGCGCCGTCGACAAGCAGTGGGCGGCCGTCGTGGTCCGCATCGGCGTCGCCAGCCGCACCGAGCAGCAGCAGTCCGACCTGGCGGACATGGCCACCAGCTCGGCGACCACCGCACAGCTCTCCGGAGCTTCCGTCGACCTCGACGAGGAGAACATGAACATGCTGTCCTTCCAGCACGCCTACCAGGGTGCCGCGCGCGTGATGACCGCCGTGGACGAAGCCCTCGACGTGCTCATCAACCACACCGGACTCGTCGGGAGATAGCCATGATCAGCCGCGTGACCAACTCCACCCAGACCCTCAACGCCCAGCGCAACCTGCAGCTGAGCCTGCAGCGCCAGGCACAGCTGTACGACCAGGCGACCAGCCGCCGCCTGCTGAACAAGCCCTCGGACGACCCGACCGCCACGGCGAGCGCCATGGGCGTGCGCTCCGACCAGGCGGCGACGTCGCAGTACCAGCGGAACGTCGGCAACGGCGACGCGTGGCTGACCACGGCCGACTCGGCCCTCACGTCCGTGGAGACGCTGATGCACCGCGTCCGCGACCTCACCGTGCAGGGCGCGAACGACGGCGCCATGTCGGCCGAGGCGAAGCAGTCGATCGCGACAGAGCTGGACGGCCTCAAGAAGAGCCTTCTGTCGCTGGCGAACACCACGTACCTGGGCCGCACGGTCTTCGCCGGCAACTCGGACGCCGGTGTGGCCTTCCAGCCGGACTACTCGTTCACCGGCACGGCGGGAAGTACAGTGGAGCGCAGGATCGGCCCCGACACCACTGTGCGGGTGGATGCGGACGGTGCGGCGGCTTTCGGAACCGGCGCTTCGTCGGTGTTCGCGCTGATCGACAACGTTGCGAACGACCTCCGCACCGGCGTGAACGTGACCCCGCGCCTGGCGGAGATCGACGACAGGATGAAGGCGATCGTGGGAGAGCACGCGGAGGTGGGCGGCCGCCAGACCCGCGTCGACAAGGCGAAGGACGCCCTCGCCGTCGGCGCGAACGCGCTGGAGGGCCAGCGCTCCTCGCTCGAGGATGTGGACCTCAGCAAGGTGATCCTCGACCTGAAGACGCAGGACGTGAACTACCAGACCGCGATCGCCGTCACGGCCCGCGTTCTCCAGCCGACTCTGATGGACTTCCTCCGTTGAGCGCGCTCCACTTCCTCACCCCGCCTCCCGGCCTGGAGCCGCTGGACGACTTCACACTGGAGCCGGTCGCCGGCGCCGACGGCCTGTACACGCTGGCGGCGACAGAACGACCGGAGATCCGCCTGTTCACTATCGACGCCTCCCGCCACCTCCCCGGCTACTCTCCCGAGCTGCCCGACGACCGTGCCACCGAACTCGGCATCGCGTCGGAGTCGGACGCGCTGCTGCTCGTGGTGGTGACGCCCTCGCACGCGGGCAGCACCGTGAACCTGCTCGCGCCCGTCATCGTCAACCGCGCGACCGGCGCGGCGCTGCAGCTGGTGCTGGAGGACGACGCGTTCCCGGTGCGGGCCGAGCTGGCGGCGCTGGCGGGGGCGTAGCTCTCGTCGTCTTGGGCTTTGCGAGGTTTATCCCCCGGACGCCGCCTTAGGCGCGTAGCGCTGTGACCAACATGAAACAGGTCGCCGCCGCGGCGATCTACGCCCGCATTTCTTCCGATCAGCTGGGCGAGCGGCTCGGAGTTCAACGCCATATTGAGGACTGTCGAAAACTCGCCGCCGAGCGCGGTTGGCCCATCGCCGCTGAATACGTAGACAACGACATTTCGGCGTTCGCCACCAAGCACCGTCCGGGTTACGAGCGCATGGTTGCCGATATCGCCGAGGGCCGCGTTGACGCCGTGCTCGTCTACCATTTTTATCGGCTGACTCGTCGCCCGGTCGAGCTTGAGCACTTCGTGGAGGCGTGCACGGTAGCCGGTGTGGACGTGACGACAGTCACCGGCGATGTGGGGCTCGGAAACGAGAGCGGGCTGTTTGTAGCGAGGATCATGAGTGCGGTGGCGGCAAACGAGTCCCGGCGGAAGTCTGAGCGCATTAAGCGCAAGACCCAGCAGAACGTGGAGATGGGCAAGCCGAACGGTGGCGCGCAACGTCCGTTTGGTTTCGAGCCGGACAAGGTGACAGTCCGGGAGTCGGAGGCTGCGATCATTCGCCAGGTTGCCGCCCGGTACATTGCGGGCGAGTCGCTTGTCTCACTGGCCACGTGGATGAATCACGAGGAAGTCCCGACTGCTGGCAAGGCCGCGGGATGGACTGTGCAGTCCCTGCGCTGGGGCCTTATGGGTGGCGTATTGCCGGTATCCGCGATCATCACGGCGAGCCGGCGGGGCCGGCGGCGTGGCCGGCGATCATCACCCCGCAGCAGCATGAGCAGCTTGTGGCGACGTTCAACTCGAAGCAGCGCACCGGGCGCAGGCCACCCCGCCGCTACGTACTCAGCGGATTGGTGCGCTGCAGCAGTTGCGGCACAGTGATGCTCAGTCACGCAAAGCAGGAGGTGCGCCGGTACACGTGTTCTTCGGCCCGGGACGCAGCGGGTGCGGCAAGCGCACAATCAACGCGCGCGCGCTCGAGGAATGGGTGACCGCCGCTGTGCTCCTGCGGCTTGATACCCCGGATATTGCTGACGTGCTCGCCGGTCGAGCCGCGGCGGACGAACGACACGCCGTGCTGGTCGGGGAAGTCACGAGCGCTCAGAACGCGATGAGGGAACTGGCGGAGATGTTCGGAGCGGGAGAACTGTCCCGAACCGAGTTAGTGGCTGCCCGAGCGTCCGCGGACAAGCGACGCGCGACAGCGCAGCGGCAGTTGGACCAGATCACCGGAACGCACGCTCTAGACGGCCTAGTGGGCAACGGTGCCGCTCTGGCAGCGTCCTGGGATCAGCTGAATCTTGGCCGGCAACATGCGATCGTACGCGCGGTGCTGGATCACGTGAGCATTCTGCCTGGCCGCCCAGGCCCCCGCCCGTTTGACTCCTCCCGCGTCGTTCCCACTTGGGCCTCCTAGGCCGGGTCCGGCGCAGCGTCGGGCACCCTCCGGGCGCCCTGCCCGCTGCCCCGCCCCACCTAGTAAGACCCCCAGTTGAGCAACGAGAGCCGGATCAGTCACATGAACCGGCACCCCCTGCGCCGCACAGGACGATTCCACCCACGCGCGCACCGCATCCCGGTCGATCATCACCGCCCCCACTGCGCCCACACAGCCGGAGGATCAGCCCAGTCCGTTGACTGCGACGAGGACCACTCAACGGACGGCAACTCCCCGACTAACAGGCCGGAGGCCTGTTCGAGCACATCCCCAGAGCTGCGCCCATCGAGTGCGACCACTCGGGGGCGGAAACCCTGCGCCACGTCATAGCGGTGAAGCCCCAACGCGCGCCCTTGGGTCTCCAGGAACGATTTCGCCACGTATTTAGAGAGGTACGAGGCAGCGATCCGCGATTCCCCGAGAGCGCCGGAACCGACCGGCGAGCCGATCAGTTTGATATGCACGAAGCCGCGGCCCCACGCCTCAACGATCAAGGACCGCTTGACGTACCGATCGACCGCGAAATGTGCATGCAAGCCGTGCCCGGACTTGTGCCACTCAGGCACCCACGCATAGGGAAGCGCCTCAACACCAAGCGAGTCCCGCAGCGCGCGGAAGAACTCCCCAGATGCTCACGCACGAGTAGCGGATCATGGTTCGCGTTGGCGTAGGTCAGCGTCCCCAGTCGGTTCAGCCGATTCGCGGCGCAATACCGGCGCAACGTCGCCCGCGCACGACGCCCAGCCTCCTGCGCTGCACGCTCCGGATCACGCGCAGCATCCGCGATCACATAGTCAGGCACGCGCCGAGAGGACGAGACGAAGACACCGGAGCCCTCGCCCGCGTCCGGGTACAGATTGAAACGCCAGCCAGCATCGGGCCGGGCAAGCTTACGAACGGATAGCTCGGACAAGAGACACTCCACCAAAGGCAGCTACAGGTAGCGCTGAGCGGCGGAGCGAATCACGCGCGCCCAACTCCCGGATTCACCGGGCTTGCCTCTACCTATTTGAGTGTTCTTTGGTTTCGTAATGGCCTTTTCTCAGCGCGGGCCAGGCGCAATGTCTCTTGTGTGTTTTCTTTAGTTTCCAGGCTGTTTCCACGCGAGGCGAGTGGAGCAGCAATCCATATCCAGCAGGCGACTCACACGCCTGTCATTCGTTCCCAGCAACTCTGCAGCTTGAGCGCGTCTGGCAAAGGCTTTGTGACCCGTCACACGGGATACCGCCGACTACAACAACCGCCACATAGTCAAGCGCCACTTCTGCCGATGCCCCAATCGAAGCGGTCAGGACTCATCGATGCCGACAAGGAAGCCCGGGCGATCCCAGGTATGGGTTTTGCCATCTCCCATTTGGGCGGGCACTCCCGCCTCCCACGGTCTTATCCCAAGTTGAAGAAAGTGGCCGTCCGCGGTGACGGACGCTCCGAAGTCGCCCTGCCCGTCCCATCCGTTCCGGACGGCAGCATCCACGATGGCCTGACCAGCAGACGCGTCGTCGGTCGCGACAAAGAATTCGACTCCGGGGCCGGGCCCATCCATGCGCTGCAACTTGCCGTAGTGATTCTCATACAGCACTGTGCCGACCTGAGCGATATGAAGTCGCTTAGCGGCCGCGTCGACGAGCTCGTACTCATGCGGGCCTGGCCCGCCGAAACAGCCGGTCAATGTCAGGGCAACCACCATGGCGACAGCTGCAATTGCTGGGATGCGCACCCCACGCCATGATTCCCGGGACATAAATACAAGGTACCGAGTCACCGTCATCGGCGGTCCCCCCAGCGCGAGGGCCGAAACACAACTACCAGCACCAGGAGAACCACCAGATCGCGAAGCGCGACGCCGACTAGAGAAAGCTGCCGCGGAATCGTCCGCCTCTGGCGACCGATCCCATGCCACCGGCGCTCTGCGAAGTTCCCGAGTTATGTTGCTTATTCAAGTAGAGCGGCGCGCTCCGCGCGCCACTCGTTAGCATGAGCGGATGCCGAACAAGGACGTTCCATCAAGAGCGATGCTCGCAGCAATCGGGCAGGTCGCGAATGAATGCTCAAACGTCGAGGAGACATTACGCGACCTTTACTGCCACCTGATCGACTCGCCCTGTGGTCACGTCATCCTCGCTGGTGAGTCTCTAAACGCGAGCATGACCGCTTGCCTGGGGGCCGCGCGATACAACGCATCTCTGTCTCGCAAGCAGCTCGATCAAATCATTGTGATCTTTCAATCTCTAAAGGAGGTCGGCAGCACGCGAAACTACATAGTGCACTCCCGATGGGTGAAGTTGAACAAGCCGGGGCTGCATTACGGAGTTCAAAGTAGGCGCGCAACAACGGGGCCAGAGAGCGCCCAGACGGTCCGGGGAGAAACCTGGTCCGTCCCTGACGTCGTCCTGATTGCAGAAGCATTCGAGCAGATTAACTCCGCACTTGGGCAACTAATAGATTCCCTTACAACCGGGCCGTACGCGTATCCCATGCGACGCAACATCGCAGATCGAATCGAACGCCTCTTCTCCGAAATGCTGGGGGAGAACTGGTCTGGCGCTGCAGCTAAGCAAGATTCCTAAGCAGGGGTTTCGCCGCTCGCCTGGTCGCTATCCAGGCATTCGACCTCGCATTGGTCGACCCAGCGAGCTACAACGGAGAATGCGGAGAGCAGCTCGAGAGCCTCGTGCTCCCCAAGATCGACCTCTCCATCATGCGCCAGCGGGTTGCGGATGGCCATAAACGCCCCGCGCGAGAAGGACATTGCCCCTTCCTGCCTGGATCTCCAGCTTTCTGAGTCACGCGCCCCTGGAAAACGAAGACGGCTCCGACCCGCTGCTGGCGGCGCTGCGTTGAAAACTTCAGTGCACAGACTGGCATCGCTGACATCTCGGCGCTGAACCTTGTTCTGTATCTCCGCATTCAACTTCTTCGCTGCTGTCTCAACCGCGTCTGCATGGTGACCGCTTTCCCACAAGGACTGCGCCGCCGACCATATCCAAGGATGCAGGCGATCCGCCCGCAGCCGAGGCGCCTCAGGCTGAAGGTTCTCGTCGATCTCCGCACGGAATAGAATTTCGCCGCGAATCATCTGTATCTGGCTCGTCAGGTAGGAGCCGCCATGAAACCCTCTCCAGTCCACGAATAGTTCCTCAGCGATGGCCCTAACAGGCACCTTGCGGAGATCAAGTTCGCGTTCGACCTCTCTGCGTCGATCAGCGAAAGGTGCGCCGAGCTTCCGCACCACGCGAAGCTCGTCCACCTTTGCTTGCAGATCATCGAGCTTGTGAAGGGCCCATTCTGAGTTCACGGAATCAGCCTAACGAGGCTGTCACGACGCGCTGGGCGGTTGGATGTATTAACGAGTTGTCCCATTGACCATGAGCGCGATCCCAATGAGGATCGCGGCCGCCCCGACCGGGACCATTCTGCCGGGGGTCGAGTGGTCTGCGAAACCCGGGAAAAGCTTCCCGAGTTTGGCTTCGATGTTCTCCTTGTTCTTGCGCGCGACTTGATCGCGAAACAGGATGATCGCAACGCCCCCGAGGAACGCAAGAGCGCCTGAAAGCAGCATCGCAATGGATTCGAGATCCATCAGGATACTGATTGCTCCGCCAGCGCGCTCGCAATGTCCTGCCCTCGCAGAAACTGGCTCGCGGGGATAAGTTCGATTCCCACCAAGTGCCCCTCGCTATCAAAATCGAGGTTGACCATCCCGCCATTCGCGTCAGGAACGAGCAATTGAGTTGTTGCCACTTGTCGACCTTCGCGCTTCGTAGAGAGGTACAGATAAGCCGCGTCAACGCTGGTGTCGACAACCATCTGAGGCATTGGAGCTCCGTTCCGCTTTCTTCTGGCGATTCTTTACGTTTTTGACGTGGGCGGACGACGCCTCATGGATAAGCGTTGCGACGTCCGTCGAGGGGTTGTGCCGACAAAGACCCCGCGACCGCATCCGAAAGCTGGGAAACCCGCATGGGCGCGATGCGTCCATCAGTGCGCGCGAGCGATCAGGAGAATCGCCCCAACGACGAAGAGACAGCCAACTACACCCATCATCCAAGGGGTGGAGTGCTTTCCCGCGCCCCCGTCATGGACCCCGAATCTCGCCTCGAGGTTTCGACGGTTCCATCGGGCGACTCGCGCGCGGAAGATCACAACGAGGACGCCGCTGATTCCGAGCACCACCCCGCTCACGATCATCGCTATTTGCTGGACCAATTCGTGCACCTCCATCGCGCTACTACGTCCGCTCGGGATCGAATAGCAGGCATCTGACGCCAAGCTGACAGCTGGCACGGCTCCAGCTGGAGGCGACTGAGCGGCGGCACATCCGGAAACAGAAGCGGCCACCGCAAGCAAAAGCGCAGAGCGCGAGCGTAGCGTCGCATGAAGAGTCGCACACCCTAAGGACGGACGAACGCGCCAAACGTGACGTGGATCAGTCCTCGGCGGTTCCGCTTCCTCCGGCCAACAGAGGACGATCCCCGGTCCGTCAATCCATGCACGGCACTCCTAGCGGCCCGAAACTGTCGCCTATCCTTCACAATCGAATGACATCGTCATCGGCCGGCCGGGCATGCACGCCACCCTTCACGCGTACTTTTCGAATAGCCGGAGGGCCCGCACTGCCGCAGGCCGCAGTTCGCGCGGCTGCGTCATCGCGAACGCCCTGAATTCGCTCAATGCATTCGACGGGTCCGGCTCGAAGATCCGCGCAAACTGTGGCGGTGCCGCTAACACGGAGAAGTCGTCTACCGTTGCCACCAGGCCCACGCTCGCTCGCTCACTGAAAAGCACAGCGTTGAGTCCGACCAAGGCGACGTTGCACTCCATGAGCTCAGCGACAGTCGGTTTCACGGAAAACACCAGTTCTGTTGGGTCAATGAAATGGTCATCGTTGACCACGGCCAGCAATCGCGAAACTCCACACTCCTTGGCCGCCCGCTCCAGCCGCACGGCATCATCTTCATCGATGAGGCGCGCCGATTCTTGCGCGACGACGCGACATCCGTGGTTGGCTACCCAAGCTTCAGACATTGTGTAGGGCCCATCGGCGACCCATCGGGCGGCCGCAACGGCACGCATTGCGGAGGAGCGCGAAGTTATCTGCCGCATTAGTACCGGACCTTCACGTCCGGCGCACCGGGGTGGCTGATCTGTAGCTCGAGAGTGACACGCCCGCGTCACCGTCCGCGTCGCACGACGACACCTCCTGCTGTGCAGGACACGGCTGGTGGGCCGGCGCGGCGGAGGCCGCCGCCGTCGGCATCAGCGCAAGGCCCACGGCAACGATTGCGGAAGCGACCATGGTCGCGAGGGTGAAGCGTTTTGTGGTTCCCGTCACACCCTGTAGGACGAGTGGACGGCAGGATCGTGACGCGAATCCGCAGAACCCGTCTCAGCGGTGGGTGCAGATGCAGTGGAGCGTCAGCCCGCCTTCTTCGCCGGGCAGGGCGCCGACGCCGTCATGGCGTCGACCGCCTGCTGCTCGGACCAGGGGAGGGATGCGACCCTCTTCGCGCCCTTCTGCTCCGCCGGGAGTTTGGACACGATCGAGGCGAGACGCTGGGCGAGCGACTGGGCGAAGGCCGGCCCCGGGGTGGAGTTGTTCAGAGCGACGACGATGGTCAGGCCGGAGGACGGGTCGGAGAACACCGCCGACAGGTAGCCGGGGACCGAGCCGCTGCTGCCGCGCAGCGGGCCGAGGAGCTGCACTCCGAGGCCGTAGCGCTGCCAGGTCTGGCCGTTGACGACAGCGTCGAGCTGCGCCTTTCGCGACTTCTCGCTCAGGAGGCTGCCACTGCCGAGCGCCTGGCCGAACGCCTTCAGGTCGGCCAGGTTCGACACCACGCCGCCCGACGTCCACGCCTGCGATGGGGACATCCGGCTCACGTCGCGCACCGGCTTGCACACGATCGCGCCGGTCGCATCCAGCCCCACCGAGTATCCGGTAGCGTGCGGTGCCGGCAACGTGTACTCGCCGTTCTCGGGCAGCGCGCTCGCCGTCATGCCCAGCTTGTCGAAGACGTAGTCCTTGTAGAGCTGCTGCCAGCTGCGGTTGGTCGCGTTCTGGAGCGCCATCCCGACCAGCACCGCGTTCGTCGCCGACCAGCCGAACTTCTCGCCCGGAGTGCCGTAGCGCTGCATCGCGATTCCGTCGCTGGCGATCTCGAGCGGCGGCCACTGACGGGTCGGGTTCATCAGCATTCTGTCGTTCAGCGGGCCGCGGTAGTCGTTGATGCCGGAGGTGTTCTGGCATAGTTCGCGTAGCGTGACGCCCTCGACCCCGACCAGGCCCGGAACCCACTTGGTGAGCGCGTCGTCAAGGCCGACACGGCCCTCGTCCACGAGTTCGAGGAGGACCGTGCACGTCATCGGAGTGGTGTTCTGCCCGATGCGGAAGGGCATGTCCTCGGTCACCGGCGTCGAGCCGCCCCGGGTCGTGGTCCCCTGCGCCGTCGTCCAGCTGCCGGACCACGGGGCCCAGACGCCCGCGAACCCGGCGGACGCGTCGGCCAGCGTCATGGCATCGGTGACCGCGGAGGTGAGGTGCTTCTCGACGTCTGCCGGGAAGCCGCCCGCCTGCTGCTGCGGCTGCCCCGCGCTTCCGGCGGCCGGGGTGCAGCCGGTCAGGACGAGTGCCACGAGTCCCGCGGTCGCGGCAAGCGCGAGACGCCCGAACTTCGTGTCTCGTCGCATCGATTCTCCCCCGGCGGTCACCCTGCGTGTCCAGCGATTGTAACCCGCGGCAGAAAGCGCGCCGTCGCGCAAGGGGCTGTGGCCGCAATCCGATACGGACGACGCTCCGAATGGGAGTGTGAGGCGCGCATCGGTGCGCCGTCCCACGGAAGGAACGAGACAATGCGCACATCACCGAACCGCCTGGTGGCCACCATCTTCGGAGCGGTCTACCTGCTGGTCGGCCTCCTCGGCTTCGCAGTCACCGCAGGCGTCGGCTTCGTCGCCACCAAGGGCGGCCTGCTGCTCGGCATCTTCGAGGTGAACCCGCTGCACAACATCGCCCACCTCCTCATCGGTGCAGCGCTGCTGATCGCCGGCCTGACCAGGGTCGCGGCCGCGAAGGCCGTGAACACCACGGTCGGAGCCGTCTACCTGCTGCTCGGCATCGTCGGCTTCTTCCTGGTCGGCACGGACGCCAACATCCTCGCCCTCAACACGCCCGACCACTTCCTCCACCTCGTGAGCGCGATCGTCCTCCTCGGCACCGGCCTCGGCGCCGACCGCGGGACGCGCGCCGCGACGGCCGCCGCCTGATCGGCGGGGCCACGGCTCCCATGAGCAGGATGACGGGGATGCTGCGGGTCGCCCCCGCCGCCTCGGCCGGTGCGGCCGTCGCGGTGGGCCCGGCGACTCGCGCGTTCCTCGCCGTGGCCGCGCTGGGGGCGGGGCTGCTTCACGCGGCGCTCGCTCCCAGCGCACCCCCTCCGCTCCTCGCCGCCTTCCTGCTGCTGGCGCTGGCGGAGCTCGTGTGGGCTGCCGCGACGCTGGCGCGCGACTGCCCGCCAGCGTTCCGGCTGATGCCTGCTCTCGCGCTCCTGCCGGTCGGGATGTGGGCGGCGCTTGCCGTCGCAGGCGCCACGGCGTCGGGTGGCACGGCCATCGCACTGCCGCTCATGCCGATGGGGGCCGCATCGCTGCTGGATGTGGCGGTCGCGGCCTCCGCCGCCGTCGTACTCCGGCGCGGCCGTCCGGTTCCCGGGCAGACCAGCGCCCTGCGTTTCGTGCTCTCGCTCCTGCTGAGCGCGTGCCTGGTCAGCGCCATCACCATCCCCGCCCTCGGGTACACCGATGCCGGCGTCGCCGCCGTGACGGTGCATCACCACCACTGAGCCCCAGGACCGCTCCAGGTCGACCGGCGCGGCGGTCAGCGCCGGGTCAGGGCGAACGACTCGCTCCCGAACCGCACCATCGACCCCGGATCCACCTCGTGCCGCGTGTTCGGGTCGCAGGCGAAGGTCCCCTCGCCCGGGTAGGTGATCGTCGTCCCGTTCGCCGAGCCCAGGTCCATCACCCAGAACACGCCGTCGTACTGGCCGAAGGCGAGGTGGGCGCGGGAGACCGACTTGGCGTCGTCCTGAACGGTGATCAGCTCGACGTGTCCCGGGTCATCCAGCTCGGTTCCCGGCGTGTGCACCGCGGGGTTGCGGCCGATCACGCCGTTGCCGCTCGTCTCCACCCGCTGCCCGTCGCTGAACTCCATCACGAAGGTCACCGCCACGTCCGTCCCCTCTCCATGGTCCCGCTCACCCGGCCGCCGCCCCGGCGACCGGCATCGTAACGGGACGCGCGTCCCTCATGAAACGCTCCACGTCCGCGTCCACCATGATGTCGCTCGGGCGGAGCGGACGCGTCAGGTAGAGGCCGTCGAGGGTGGTGATGCGGCTCAGCGCAACGTAGGTCTGGCCGGATGTGAACGCGCGCGTTCCCAGGTCGACGATCGCCGCGTCGTAGGTCTTCCCCTGAGACTTGTGGATGGTGACCGCCCACGCCAACCGCAGCGGGAACTGCGTGAACTCGGCAACGACATCCTTGGTCAGCTTCTTGGTCTCCGGCGACCAGTTGTACCGGAACTTCTCCCAGATCGCCGGCTCCACCTCGTGCACCTCGCCATCGACGTCGACGTACACGTTCGAGTCGATCTTCGTCACGGTGCCGATCGTGCCATTGACCCAACGGGGGCCGTCACCCTGCCCGACGTCGTTGCGGAGGAACATGACCTGCGCGCCCACCTTGAGCTCGAGCGTCTCGTCGGCGGGGAAGTTGCGCCCGCCGAAGTCTCCGCTGACCTCCGCCTTGGCGGTCAGCACCCGCCCGGGAAGGCGGCCGAGCGCCTGCGCGTTGATGCGATTGACGGTGTCGTTCCGTGTCGCCAGAGTGATGGTGCCGTCGTCGGGTGCCGGACGCGAACCCACCTCGTTCAGCCGGTCGGCGATCTCCTTCGTCACCTGCCCGTGGCGCACCGCGTTGAGCATGAACCGGAAGTCGGACTCGTGCTGGCGGTGCACCTGCAGCAGCTCGACGATGCGCAGGTCGACCTCCTGCCAGACCTTGGCGTCGAAGAACCACATCGACCGGTAGGTGTCGGCGAAGTAGGCGCGCTCCTCCCGGTCTCCCGGCACCGGCGCGAGCTGATACGGATCGCCGAACAGCACGACCTGCACTCCGCCGAACGGCTCGCCGGCGCGCTGCCGGGCCTGCCGGAGGCTGCGGTCGACCGCATCCATCAGGTCGGCGTTCACCATGGAGACTTCGTCGATGACCAGCGTGTCGATGCTGTTGAGAAGCTTGCGGAGCTCGGCGCTCTGGTCGATCGCGTGGTCGGCGATGACACCGATCGGCAGCCGGAACAGCGAGTGGATGGTCTGACCGCCCACGTTCAGCGCGGCCACCCCCGTGGGCGCCGAGACGACGAGCGACTTCTCGGTGCTCCACGAGAGGTGGTTCAGGAGGGTGGACTTGCCGGTGCCCGCGCGACCGGTGACGAAGACGTGCTCGCGCGTGTTCTCGATGAGATCGAACACCGCCTGCTGCTCCGGCGAGAGGGAAGGACGACCCATGACCTCCCCTTCCGTCTCGCCCGGCCTGCCGGACTACTCTAACGCTGGACGACGTCGGGCAGCCGTCTATCCACAGGACCCTAGGATGGCCTCATGGCTGTGGGGGACGCGCACTCGGTGAGGCGCGTCGTCCTGCTCTGGTCGGGGATCGGAATCCTTCTGCTCGCCGCGGTGGTCGCGGCCTTCGGTGCCGTGCAGCGTGCGTACTACAGCCCGAGCGGCTTCGTGGAGGCGTTCGCAACGTCGATCGCCGCCCACCACGTCCCTGACGCCCTCGCCATGCCGGGGGCCGCGCCCAGCTCGGCCGCGCTCCGGGCCGCGAAATTGCCGGCAGGCGCATCCCGCGAGCTGCTGCGGTCCGACATCCTCCCGACGATCCGGGATGTGGCGGTCGCCTCCGACACCACCGGGGCCGACGGCATCCACACCGTCGTCATCCACGCCCTCGCCGACGGGCAGCCCGTCTCGGCGGCGTTCCACGTGCGGCAGTCGGGTTCGGTGCTCGGCATCCTGCCGACCTGGACGTTCGCCTCCACGCCGCTCGGTGTGGCACGCATCACCGTCGCTCACGCGAACGACTTCCGCGTCGGCTCGCACACGGTCAGCCCACGTGCGACCTCACCGGATCAGCCGGCAGCCGCGTTCAACGTCTCGGCCGACTACCTGGTCGTCCCGCTGGCACCGCTCGGCCTCTCGCACAGTTCCCGGTATGTGCGCGCGGCGCCGGTGACCGCTCTCGCGCCACCTGGGCACGTGGCGGAGACCGTGGTGGATGCCCAGCCGACCGCTGACTTCACGACCGAGGTGCAGAAACAGGTCGACGGCTTCCTCGACCGCTGCGCGCAGCAGAAGGTTCTCCAGCCCGCCGGGTGCCCGTTCGGCGTCGAGATCGACGACCGCGTGCAGGGTGATCCGACCTGGTCGATGGTGACCTACCCGATCGTCCGGTTGACGGCCGGCGACGCCGGCTGGGTGGCGGAAAGGATGGTCGGTGTCGCCCACATCGACGTCACCGTGCAATCGCTCTTCGACGGCACGGTGAGCGCGCGAAGCGACGACGAGCCGTTCTCCATGGCTCTCAGCAGCGTCACCGTGCGAGCCGACGGCTCACTCGCGATCGTCGTCGCGCAGGGGTCCTAGCGGACTGCCCGGTCGCGGTCGGCCATCCGGGCCAGCCGCTCGTTGTATGCCTGCAACTCGGCGTCGCCGGTGCGGTCGGCGTTCCGGTCGCTCCGCTTCGTCTCCCGCTCGTCGCTGCGGCTCCACTGGATGGCCACCACGATGGCGAGGACGACCGTCGGGATCTCGCCGATGCTCCACGCGATCCCTCCAGCCGCCTGCTGGTCGATCAGCGGGGAGTCGCCCCAGGTGCGGCCCATCGCGCCGAACCAGTCGGCCAGCATGAGGCCATGCATCTGCATGATCGACAGACCGAAGAAGGCGTGGAACGCCATGGTGAGCAGGAGCAGCAGGAGGCGGAACGGGTACGGCAACCGGTACTTGACCGGATCGATGCCGATCAGCGACTGGACGAAGAGGTACCCGGTGATGAGGAAGTGCACGATCATCCACTCGTGCCCGATGTGGTCGGTGGTCGCCCAGCGGAAAAGGGGAGTGTAGTAGAACGCCCACAGCGAGCCGGCGAACAGGATCGCCGCGACGATGGGGTTGGAGATGATCGCGGCGAAACGCGAGTGCACCGCCAGCAGCATCCACTCGCGGCCGCCGCGTGAGCCGTCGCGCCGCTTGCGGATCGCGCGCGCCGCCAGCGTCACCGGCGCGCCGGGGACCAGGAGCAGAGGGACGGCCATGGTGAGCACCATGTGCGCCGACATGTGGGCCGAGAACAGGTACTTCTCGTAGACGTTCACACCGCCGTTGGTGATGTAGAACAGGAGTGCCAGGCCCAGCACCCACAGCACCGTGCGGTAGATCGGCCACGCGTCGCCGCGGCGACGGAGGCGCCACACCCCGGCGAGGTAGAAGAACAGCGCGAAGGCGCACGCGAGCACCCAGAGCAAGTCGAAGTTCCACGACGCGAACAGCCGCTCCAGGTCGAGCGCGGGCGGCAGCTTCTCGCCGGTCAGGATCTCGGCCGGGGTCGGCGTTGCCGCACGCGTCTCCGGGACCGGCGTGACCGTCCGGGCGAGGGCCGCAGCGACGCCGGACGCGATGCCCATGAACGCGAGCTCGGCCACGACGATCCACCAGAAGCTCCGCGGCTCTCCCGAGCTCTTCAATCGTCCGATCAGGTAGCGCCGCTGGGTGAGACCGAACAGACCGAGCACGACAAGCGCGGCCACCTTGACCAGCACCAGGATGCCGTAGGGCGTGGCCAACTCCGCCAGCGTCCCGACGCGCAGTTCGGCGTTCACATATCCGGACGCTGCAACGACCACGAAGCAGATGAGCGCGACGGTCGAGTAGCGCTCCAGTACCGTGACGAGTCGCCCCGTGCCGAAGGTCTGCTTGACGACGATCAGGGTGATCAGCCCACCGAGCCAGATCGCGGCGAACAGCACGTGCAGCCCGAACGACGTCACCGCGGCGTCGTGCCCAGCCGCTTCCGCACTGTGGCCCTGCTGCGCCATGGGAACCACCGTGGCCATCGCCAGAATCGCGACGAAGGCGACCGCGGTCTGGTTGCGCATCGCGAAGCAAAGAACTGTGACGGCGGCGGCGATCAGCGTGATCCCGAGCCAGGCCTGTCCCAGGGAGACGCTGGTCACGAACGAGCTGAGGCCGTTGCTGAAGGTCGCGTCGAACGACCAGGGGACGTTCGAGACGCTGACGAAGGTGAACAGGCCGGTCGCCGCGGAGGCGACGGTCAGCACTCCTGCACTACCGGCGGCGAAATCGAGCGCCTTGCCGTACTCGTCGCGGTCCGGTGCGAACGCGAAGCAGGCGAGCACGAGGGCGCCGACGGTTCCCGCAAGGCTGAGGTTGGCCACGAGCGTCGCGGCGGGCAGTCCCCAGCGCACCAGCGCGCCCGGATCGGCGAGCAGCGGAGCGGAGGCGCCACCACCGAACGCGAGCGCGAGGATCATGGCCGCCGCGGCTGCGAGCAGCAGCGTGGCAGGGCCGATCACGCGGAGTATTCGTGGCACCTGTTAAGCCTACGTCCACCCCGCTGGGCGGCCGCCCACAGAGACGACGAGGGCGGTGCCGCATGATGCGGCACCGCCCTCGGGCAAGCTGGGAAGGACTACTTGACGGCAGCCTTGAGCTTCGAGCCCGCGGTCAGCTTGACGCGGTGGCCGGCCGGGATGGAGATCTCGGCGCCGGTCTGCGGGTTGCGGCCGGTGCGGGCAGCGGTCTCGCTGCGCTCGGCGGCGAGCCAGCCCGGGATGGTGACCTTTCCGCCCTTGGCGACGGTGTCGCTGATGGTGCTGAAGAACGCGTCGACGACGCTCGAGACGGTGGCCTGGCTCTGACCCGACGCCGCAGCGACGGCAGCAACGAGCTCAGTCTTGTTCAGGTTGTCAGCCATTAAGTGTCCTCCTCGGACCTTGTGCTGGGTTACAGCTGTTTGTGGAACGGTTGAGGCCACGGTGGGCCATTACGTTTGGTCGGTCGACCGCCTCGAATGTATCAGAAACCCGCGGAAACACGCGGATTTCCGGGCTTTTTTCCGCCAATGGCACCACAAAGGGGCGCCCGGCCGAAGCCGGACGCCCCTCGAGTGCGTCGTCGCGCTGTCTTACCAGCTCGACTTGGTGATGCCGGGCAGCTCGCCGCGGTGCGCCATGTCGCGGAAACGGACACGGGAGATACCGAACTTGCTGAGGTTTCCGCGGGGACGGCCGTCGACGGCGTCGCGGTTGCGGACGCGGATCGGCGAGGCGTCACGGGGAAGCTTCTGGAGGCCGAGGCGCGCAGCCTCGCGGGACTCGTCGGAGCCGTTCGGGTCGACGAGGGCCTTCTTGAGCTCGGCACGCTTCGCGGCCCAGCGCTCGACGATGACCTTCCGCTGCTCGTTCTTGGCGATCTTTGACTTCTTGGCCATGTTTAGCGCTCCTCTCGGAAGTCGACGTGCTTGCGCACTACGGGGTCGTACTTCTTGAGCACGAGGCGGTCGGGGTTGTTGCGACGGTTCTTCTTGGTCACGTAGGTGTAACCGGTGCCCGCCGTCGAACGGAGCTTGATGATCGGACGTACGTCCTGCTGCTTCGCCATCAGATCTTCTCCCCACGGGCCAGGAGGTCCTTGACCACGGACTCGATGCCGCGGGCGTCGATGACCTTGATGCCCTTGGCACTCAGCGTCAGGGTGACGTTACGACGAAGAGACGGCACGTAGTACGTCTTCTTCTGGATGTTCGGGTCGAACCGGCGCTTCGTGCGACGGTGCGAGTGCGAGATGTTGTGACCAAAGCCGGGAACGGCTCCTGTCACCTGGCACACTGCTGCCATTGCTTTCTTCTCCAATACCGTGGCGCCGGACGGCACCACCCAAGGTCACTTGTCGGCACACGTCGTCCCCGACTCGTGAGGGTTGGGGGCTCGTGCACGATCCGAATGGGAGGAGCCCACTCGGCCAATCATCCATGCTACGGCATGGATGCAGTGCCGGCCAAATCATTCAGGGCCGTGCATGCGGCGCAGAGGCCGAAGACGTCGACCACGTGCTGCGCCTGGGTGAACCCGTGCACCGCGGCGGCCTGCCGCGCCCAGAGCTCGACCGCGTCCGCCTCGATCTCCACCGTCAGACCGCAGTTGCGGCAGATCAGGTGGTGATGGTGGCCGGTCGTGCACGCGCGGTAGAGGCTTTCGCCCTCCGGCGACTGAAGAGAGTCCGCGTCCCCCTCGGCGGCCAGGTCGGCCAGCGCGCGGTACACGGTCGCGAGCCCGATCGGGGAGCCCGCTTCGTGCAGGCTCAGGTGGAGTCCCTGCGCGCTGATGAAGCCCTCCCGGGAGGCCAGGGCCTCGCGGACAGCCTCCCGCTGCCAGGTGTTGCGCTTCACCATCCCAGGCTAGCCCGCCTGGCTCACGAGACGCCGAGAACTTGTGGCCGTGATGCGGCGGTCACGACGCCCACCGACGATGCGACAGACCACGTAGATGAGGAACGAGATCGTGGTGACGTACGGGCTGATCGGCAGTGCGCTGCCCAGCGCCAGCAGGATGCCGCCGACCACCGAGACCAGAGCGAAGAGGACGCTGATCACCGGCACCCCGAGCGGGGATGAGGAAATGCGCATCGCCGCCGCGGCGGGCGTCACCAGCAGTGACAGCACGAGCAGCGCGCCCACGATCTGCACCGACACGGCGACCGCCAGCCCGAGCAGCACCATGAACGCCAGCGCGACGAACCGGGTCGGGATGCCGCGCGCTGCGGCGACATCCGCATCCAGACTGTCGAAGGTCAGCGGGCGCCACATCAGCAGCAGCGCGACCAGCACGATCGCGCCGATGACCAGCAGTGAACCCAGCTGAGGGTCGTCGACCGAGACGATCTGCCCGGTCAGCAGGCCGAACTTGTTCGCGCTTCGCCCGGGATACAACGCGAGCGCCAGGATGCCGAGCCCCAGTCCGAACGGCATCAGCACAGCGATGATCGAGTTGCGATCCCGGGCCCTCGCGCCCAGCAGGCCGATCAGGATGGCGGCGATCAGCGAGCCGATGAGCGAGCCGGCCACCACATCCACCCCCAGAAGCAGAGCGATCGCCGCGCCCGCGAAGGACAACTCGCTGATGCCGTGCACCGCGAACGCCATGTCGCGCTGCATCACGAACACGCCGATCAGACCACCGACGATGCCCAGCACCGCGCCGGCGAAGATCGAGTTCTTGACCAGCATCAGCAACTCGCCGTAGTCGGTGAAGTCGAACAGCTGCGACCAGAGGTCCATGTGCGTCATACGGCCGGCTCCGGGTGCGTCTCGCGGGTGTGCGCGTGGTGGTCGTGGGTTTCGGCGTCGGGGATACCGACGACGACGATGCGGCCGCGGCTCCGGATGACGTCGACCGGCGTTCCGTAGAGGTCGGTCAGCACGTCGCTGCGGAGCACCTCGTCGGGCGTTCCTGTGCGGAAGCGACCGCCGGCGAGGTACAGGACCCGGTCCACCATCCCGAGCACGGGGTTCACGTCGTGCGTGACGAACACGACGGCACTGTCGTGCTCGCGCCTCCGTCGGTCGATCAGTTCGCTGACACCGCGCTGGTGCTGCAGGTCGAGCGAGAGCAGCGGTTCGTCGCACAGCAGGAGCGCCGGGTCTCCGGCGAGCGCCTGCGCCACCCGCAGCCGCTGCTGCTCGCCCCCGGAGAGCGAACCGACCGCAGTGTCCGCGTAGCGCCGTGCGCCGACGGCGTCGATGAGCCCCTCGACCTGCTCCCGGTCGGAGCGGCGCGGGAGGGGAAGGCCCCAGCGATGGCCGTTGACGCCGAGCGCGACCAGGTCGCGTGCACGCATCGGCGTGCCGCCCGGGATGAGCTTCTGCTGCGGGATGTAGCCGATCCGCCGGTCGCCGCGACGCACGATGTGCCCCTCGAACGAGATATCACCGGAGTCGAGTTGCTGCTGGCCGAGGATGGTGCGCAGCAGGCTGGTCTTGCCCGACCCGTTCGGGCCGAGCACGGCGACGAACTCGCCGGCGTGCACGTCCAGGTCGAGGCCACCCCACAGCGTCCTGTCCCCGAAGCCGAGGGACGCGTCCCTGAGTCGCAAGACCACGTCGCGGTCAGCGGGGGGTGTGACCCGGGTCAGCGGCTCACTCATTCGGCCAGGGCCTTTCCCACGGCGTCCAGGTTGGACTGCATCCAGGCGACATAGTGGCTGCCGGCCGGCAGGGTCTCGGTCACCGGCACGACGGGGATGCCGTTGTGCTTGGCTGCGGCCAGAACACGTTCGGTCTCGGCGCCGGTGGTCTGGGCGTTGTAGGCGAGCAGCTTCACTTGGTGCCCGCTGAACAGGGCCAGCGTGTCTCTGAGCACCACCGGTGAGACGTCGTTCTCCTCCTCGATCGCCGCGCTGAACCGCGCGGGGGTCTTATTCACGAGGCCGATCGCGTCGAGCAGATAGAGCGGGACGGGCTCCGTGATGGCGACGCCCTGACCGGCATACGAGGACTTCAGCCTCGCCTCGGTGCTCTCCAGGGCGGTCAGCTCCTGGCGGAATGCAGCGCCGTTCGCCTCGAAGACGGCCTTCTTCGAGGGGTCGGCCGCGGAGAGAGCGCGCACCAGCGCCTCGGTGAGGTTCTGCACCGTCGGGATGTCGTACCAGACGTGCTCGTTGAGCTGGCCGTCGACCGGCTTCTTGCCCGACAGGTCGACGACGTTCAGGACGGTCGCTCCGTCGTTCTTCGCGCCCTTCTCCAGGGCCCGCATGAACTCGTCGTAGCCGCCGCCGTTCTCGATGACCACGTCAGCCTTCGACACGGCCAGCTGGTTCTGTGCGCTGGCCTCGAACGAGTGGGGATCCTGGGCCGGCTCGGACATCAGCGAGGTGACGTGGACGGCGTCGCCGCCGATGGTGGCCGCGATGTCGCCGTACACATTGGTGCTGGCGACGACGCGGAGTGTGCCGTCGTCGGACGCCGCGGAGGAGGCGGAGCAGCCGGCCACAGCCAGTGCGATGCCGGCGCCGAGCGCGAGTGTGGAGACGAGGGAGCGCGTCTTCATGGGTGAGCCTGTCTAAGTCGCGAACGACACGAAGGGTGCGCCCGCAGTCGCGGGCACCGGCTCACATTACGTCTTGTTGATAATGATTGTCAAATTCAATCAAGCAGCAGTTCGTCTCGCGCCTCGTTTCGGACCGACGTCGGGGGAGTTGCTCCATGGCGCGATCGGATCCCGCTGGCCAATGCTATGCCGACGACCAGGCCGTACAGCAGGAGGCTGGGGGTGATTGCCGCCAGGGCAGAGTACCGATCCGCCAATGTGCCCACAGCGATGGCGGCCATCGCGGTCAGGCCCGACCCGAGGAGGGACACCACGGATGAGGCACCGGCGCGACGGTTATCCGGCACGACATGCTGGAACTGTGCCGAGCAGTAGACGCTGATCGCGACATGCGAGACGACATGGACCCCGAACCCGGCGATGATGACGGCCCACGTGTCACTTGCGGCGAAGGCGCACATCGCGGCCGCATTCACCCCGGCAAGGATGAAGAGCGTAGCGCGAGGGATACGTCGCCCGGCGATGAGCCGGCCGCCGAGCACTCCCGCGGCCTTCATCACGGCGAAGCCCAGGATGACTGCTCCGAGGGAGCCCGCCCCCAACCTGAGCTGCCAGAGAATCAGTGGCCCAACCAGGGCCGCATTGGCAAAAATGGACATCCAGGCTCGCGGATGAGTGGCAAGAGCACCCAGCCCCCGCACGTACGTCCGCAGCGGTTCGGTCGCCACATCGTGGCGTTGCTCGGATCGGGGGCGACCGATGAGGAACACTGCCCCCGCCGCGGCCATGCAGAGGGCCCCACCGAGCCAGATGGTGCGCGGGGCTACGGTGAATAGGAGCGCTCCCAGCAGTCCGCCCATGAGGGACGATGCCGACCCGAGCCACACGATCCGCGCCATCGCCCGCCGTTGTTCTGCCTGCCCTCCCGACCGCAAGCGATTGAGGACGTACGCGGTCGACGTTCCGCTCATGGCGGCCGCGCCAACTCCCGCGAGGGCCTCCGCCAGTATGTCGCCAGCCACCCCGAGCGAAAGGAAGAACAGGATGAGTGCCGCCGTACGTACCAGATTCCCAACCTGGATGGCCATCCAGTGCGAGCGCCGGTCGAAGACGATCGCCGCCGGAATCTCCGCAACGGCGACGGATATGTTGAAGACGGCAACCAGCCCACCGATGACAGCGGTCGAGTAGCCCTTCCCGTGGAAGTAGAGATTGTCGACGACCGAGAAGCAGCCGACGCCGACACCGGACAGTGCCAGGAAGATCCAAATCGCGGACCGGGAGTGTTTCATCGTCCAGAACAGTACTGGACTGGAATACCGGGTGTAAATGTTTGTATTCTATGTACCCTCAGTGCTCAATCGAGCAGCAGCGCCGGCTCCTCGATGATGGAGGCGACGTCCGCGAGGAAGCGGGACGCGACGTCCCCGTCGACCACGCGGTGGTCGAAAGAGGCTCCCAGGGTCGTGACGAAGCGCGGCCGGACCTCGCCGTCGACGACCCACGGCTTCTGCTTGATCGTGCCCAGGGCGACGATGCCGACCTCACCGGGGTTCAGGATGGGCGTTCCGGTGTCCATCCCGAAGACGCCGATGTTCGTGATGGTGATGGTGCCGCCGTTCATGTCGGCCGGGGGCGTCTTGCCGTCGCGCGCCGTCAGGGTGAGCTGCTCGAGCGCCCTCGCCAGCTCGAGCAGGGTCATGCCCTGCGCTTCCTTGATGTTGGGGACGATCAGGCCGCGCGGCGTGGCCGCGGCGATCCCGAGGTTGACGTAGTGGCGGACGATGATCTCCTCATCGGTCCACGACGAGTTCACCGTCGGGTTGCGGCGGACGGCCCAGATCATCGCCTTGGCCATGATCAGCAGCGGCGACACCTTGATGCCCGCGAAGTCGGGGGAGTTCTTGAGGCGCTTGACGAACTCCATGGTGCGCGTCGCGTCGACGTCGACGAAGAGGCTGACGTGCGGAGCGCTGAACGCGCTCGACGTCATCGCGTTGGCGATCGCCTTGCGAACGCCCTTGACCGGGATGCGGTCCTCGCGGTCGTCCGGCCACTGCGGCGTCTCGATGTTGCGGAAGACGCTCACCTGTGTCGCGTCACGGAGGACGTCATCCCGTGTGACGTCGCCGATCGGTCCGGTCGGCGTGACCAGGGCGAGGTCGACACCGAGGTCCTTGGCGAGCTTGCGGACCGGAGGCTTGGCGACAACGGGCCCGGCGGGCCGCGTCGGCGGCGCCGTTCGCGCCTGCGAGACACCTGCCGACTGCCGAGTGGGGGCACCGGCGGGCGCGCCGGGTGCCGCGGTGGCGACAGGAGAGGCGGGTGCGGCCGGGGCGATGCTCCCCGTGAACGTGATCGGAAGCGACGCGGTGCCGGGGTGCGACACCCGACGCCGGCGGCTGCTGCCGTGACCGGCCGAACCGTAGCCGACGAGCACAGCGCCGGGCTTCGGCTCCTCCTCGTGCGAGACAGTGGAGGCCGCGTCGGCGGCGATCTCCTCCGCGGGCTCCGGCTCCCGCTCGGGTGCCGGAGCGGCCTGAGCGCCCGAGGTGACCGTGAAGATCGGCGTGCCGACCTCGACGGTCTGGCCCTCCGTCACCAGGAGCTCGCCGACGGTGCCCTCGAACGGCGACGGCAGCTCGACCAGGGACTTGGCCGTCTCGATCTCGACGATGACCTGATTGACCGCGACCTGCTCGCCGGGCGCGACCTTCCAGGAGACGATCTCCGCCTCGGTCAGGCCCTCGCCTACGTCGGGCAGGAGGAACTGGGACTCGGTCATGTGCGACTTCTCTCTGTCAGTACGGCGCGCCCAGTGGGCGCGCGGCGGTGCCGGGGGCGATCAGTACGCCAGCGCCCGGTCGACGGCTTCGAGGATGCGGTCTGCGTCGGGGAGGTAGAGCTCCTCGAGCTTCGCCGGGGGGAAAGGGACGTCGAAGCCGGCGACACGCATCACGGGCGCCTCCAGCGAGTAGAACGCCTTCTCGGCGACCGTCGCGGCCACCTCCGACCCGACGGACACGTTGCCCGGCGCCTCCTGAGCGACGATCAGTCGTCCGGTCTTCTGCACCGACGCCACGACGGGGCCGTAGTCGATCGGGGAGAGCGACCGGAGATCGATGACCTCGAGGCTGCGGCCCTCCTCCGCGGCGAGCTCCGCGGCGCGCAGAGCGACGCTGACCATCCCGGCCCACGCGACGATCGTCACGTCGGTGCCGGTGCGGACGACGCGGCTGGAGTGCAGCGGCGTCTGGTTCTCGAGCAGGTCGACCTCGCCCTTGGGCCAGTAGCGGCTCATCGGCTCGAAGAAGACCACCGGGTCGTCGGACCGGATCGCCTCCTGGATCATCCAGTACGCATCGTGCGGGGTCGAGGGGGCCACGACGCGCAGGCCGGCAGTGTGCGCGAAGTACGCCTCCGGAGCCTCCTGGTGGTGCTCGACGGCACCGATGTGGCCGCCGTGCGGGATGCGGATGACCACGGGGAACGGCAGCCGGCCGTTGTGCCGGTTGGTCATCTTGGCCAGCTGCGTGGTGATTTGGTCGAAGCCGGGGAAGACGAAGCCGTTGAACTGGATCTCGACGACCGGGCGATAGCCGCGCATCGCCAGGCCGATCGCCGTGCCGATGATGCCGGCCTCGGCGAGAGGGGTGTCGACGACCCGCTGCGGACCGAATTCCTTCTGCAGCCCCTCCGTCACGCGGAAGACGCCGCCGAGCGGGCCGATGTCCTCACCCAGGAGCAGCACCTTGGGGTCGTCGGCGAGCGCGCGACGGAGGCCCGCGTTCAGCGCCTTCACCATCGGGAGCGACTGGATGCGCGGCTCAGGAGCGGTTGCGGCAGCCGCCTCAGCGGCCTCAGGTGCCACCTCCGCGCGGTCCGCGGCCGCAGCCTCCGGACCGACCTCGGCGGAGGACTGGGCGTCAGAGTGCGCGGTGTCGATCAGGGTGTCACTCTGCTCGTCGTCGATGACGAATTCGCGCGTCCACTCCTGCTCGGCCACGTGTTCTTCGAGCACTCGTGAATCGGGGTCGCTCTCGATGATCTCGACGACGTCGATGGCCTGTGTGTCGAGCGAGACACTGTCGGCGCTCTCGTCACCGCCTGGGCTCTCGACGTCTGGCTGTTCCTCGATCAATTCGGCCTCCACGTACTCGGCCTCGCTTCTCACGTCGCTCATACGTCCCCTCCGAACGACGCCTCGTAGTCCAGCAGCCAGCTCCGTTGCTCCGAGGTCAGTGGATGCGGCTCGCTGTAGACGTTGTCGAACATCGAGGCCGCGGTCGGCGAGGTGAGCTCGAGCGTGCGGCGGCGAATGTCGGCTGCGAGATCGGCGCCCTCTTCGTCCGCACTGTCGAAGAACGCCTGGCCCACTCCCTGCTGCTCCAGGAACACGCGGAAGCGAAGGATCGGGTCGCGCTCTGCCCAGTACGTCACTTCGTCGTCGCTGCGGTACTTGGTCGGGTCGTCGCTGGAGGTGTGAGCCCCCATTCGGTAGGTGAGTGCCTCGATCATGCTGGGACCCTCGCCGCTGCGCGCGTCGTCCAGGTGCTTCGCCGTGACCGCGTAGGCGGCCAGAACGTCGTTGCCGTCGATCTGCACGCCCGGAATGCCGAAACCGCTCGAACGCAGATAGAGCGGGGTGCGGGACTGGGTGCTCACCGGCACGGAGATCGCCCAGTGGTTGTTCTGGAGGAAGAACACCTGCGGGGTCTGGTAGCTCGCGGCGAAGACGTATGCCTCGCTGACGTCGCCCTGGCTGGTCGCCCCGTCACCGAAGTAGACGATGGCCGCCTCGTCCTGGCTGGGGTCGCCGGTGCCCACCTTGCCGTCGAACATCATGCCCATCGCGTACCCGGTCGCGTGCAGTGTCTGCGACCCGATGACCAGCGTGTAGAGGTGGAAGTTGCCGACGGCGGGGTCGGTCGGGTCCCATCCGCCATGAGTCGTGCCGCGCAGCAGGCCGATGATGCCGATCGGGTCGATCCCGCGGATCATGCCGACGACATGCTCCCGATAGGTCGGGAAGAGGTGATCCTGCGGCTTGGCGGCGTGCGCCGAGCCGACCTGGGCACCCTCCTGGCCCTGGCTCGGAACCCACAGTCCGAGCTGGCCCTGCTTCTGGAGGTTGGCCGCCTCGTTGTCGAACGCGCGGACGCGCACCATGTCGCGGTAGAAGCGGCGGTAGTCGTTCTCGTCGAGGCGCTCCAGATAGGGGAGGTACTCAGCGGATGTCTCGCTCGGCTGGAAACGGCCGTCTGCGGTGAGCAGCTGGACCGTGTTCGCCGGGCGCGGGATCTCGTTCGTCGCAACCACCGTTCTAACCTAACCGCTTGCCGGAGTGCCCATTTGGTAGGTTCTGCACAATATCACTGGCGACCTGCAGGAGTTTTTCCACAGACTCCTCCTCGCCCACACTGATGCGGATACCTTCCGGCGGGAAGGCCCGCACTGTCAACCCGGCATCGAAGAATGCGTCGTTCGCCTCGACCGTCTGCTCACCGGTCGCCAGCCAGACGAAGTTGCCCTGCGCCTGCGGGACCGCCCAGCCCTGCTCGAGGAGCGCGTCACGGAGCCGATCGCGCCGCATCGCGACGCGCGCCACCCGCTCCATGAGCTCGTCTTCGGCCTCGATGGAGGCGAGTGCGGCGACTCGGGAGGCGTCGGTGACCGAGAGCGGGATGGCGGCGGAGCGGGCCGCGTTCAGCACGGCAGTGGGCCCCACGGCGTAGCCGATGCGGAGCGCCGCCAGCCCGTAGGCCTTGGAGAACGTGCGCAGCACCACGAGATTGGGGTAGCGGTTCAGCAGTGGGATGCCGTCGACGGCCGAGTCGTCGGTGACGAACTCGAAGTACGCCTCGTCGAGAAGGACGAGGAGGTCGGAGGGAACCCGGGCCATGAACGCGTCGAAGTCGGCGGCCGTGACGATGGTGCCCGTCGGGTTGTTGGGCGTGCACACGATCACGACCCGCGTGCGCTCGGTGATCGCGTCGGCCATCGCATCCAGATCGTGGCTGCCGTCGGCGCGGTTCGGCACCTGGACGCTCGTCGCGCCGGTCACCGTCACGAGCCCCGGATACGCCTCGAACGAGCGCCAGGAGTACACGACCTCGTCGCCGACACCGGCCGCGGCCGTGATCAGCTGCGACAGCAGCGCGACGGATCCGCTGCCCAGGTGCACCTCGTCGATGCTCACACCGTGCCGCTCCGCCAGGCGCGCACGCAAGTCGCCGCCGCCGGCGTTGGGGTAGCGGTTCAGGTCGCGAAGCGTCGCGGCCACCGCATCCACCACCGAGGGGAGGGGCGGGAAGGGGTTCTCGTTGCTCGACAGCTTGAAGCCGTCCGCCGGCGCGGGCCGGCCCTGCCGGTAGGCGGGGACAGCGACGATCTCGGGGCGCAGTCTTACGCCGAAGGTGTCTTCCGAACTCACAGACCCAACTTAGTCGCGCCCGCATACCCCGTGAGGAATTACCTCGACCTGTGGATAAGTCATCCCCGACAGGCGCGGCCCCTGTACCCCGCACCCTCTCACTGAGAGGATGTGCCCATGCGATTCCTGCTCAGGCTGATCATCAACGCCTTCGCCCTCTGGCTCACGACGCTGATCGTGAGCGGCGTGACCGTGCACCCGTACGCACCGGACACGACCGCTCTGGTCCTGACCTACCTGCTCATCGCGCTGATCTTCGGCGTCGTGAACGCCATCGTCGGCACGGTGATCCGGATCGTCGCGTTCCCGCTCTACATCCTCACGCTCGGGCTCATCTCGCTGATCGTCAACGCGTTCCTCCTCTTCATCGTGTCCTGGATCAGCGACGCGATGGGCTTCGGGCTGCACATCGACGGCTTCTGGTCCGGTGTGTGGGGCGCCCTGGTGCTCGGCATCATCGCCTGGTTGTTCGGGCTCATCTTCCGGCCGGCCCGCCGCGACTGACAGCCACCAGCCCGTCGCGGGCGCAGCCGGCGTCGGCAGCCCGCGCGCGCGTGCGGGAGAATAGTGGGGTACCCGCCGCCTGATCCCGCGAGGAGCCCCATGACCGCCCTGCCTCCCCAGCCGCTCAGCCCCCTGGACGGTCGCTACCGGTCCGCTGTCGTGGGACTCGGCGACCACCTCTCCGAGGCCGGTCTGAATCGCGCGCGTGTGCAGGTCGAGGTCGAGTGGCTGATCTACCTGACCGAGCACCGGATGTTCGGCTCGTCGCCGCTGACGGACGACCAGAAGCGGGCGCTGCGGGCTCTGGCCGACGACTTCGGGCAGCCGGAGATCGACCGGCTGGCCGAGCTCGAAGCGACGACGAAGCACGACGTGAAGGCCGTCGAGTACCTGGTGCGCGAGCGGCTTCATGCGCTCGGACTCGACAACATCGCCGAACTGACGCACTTCGCGGCCACCAGCGAAGACATCAACAACCTCGCCTACGCGCTGACAGTGAGCGCGGCCGTGCGCGAGTCCTGGCTGCCGAAGTTCCGTGCCGTCGTCGCTGAGCTTCGTGCACAGGCCAAGCAGTACCGCGACGACGCGATGCTCGCCCGCACGCACGGCCAGCCAGCCACGCCGACGACCATGGGCAAGGAGCTGGCCGTCTTCGTGCACCGCTTGGAGCGGGTGCGCACCCAGATCGAGTCGGGTGTCCACCTGGGCAAGTTCAGCGGTGCGACCGGCACGTTCGCCGCCCACCTGATCGCCGATCCGGACGCCGACTGGCCCCGGATCTCGCGGGGGTTCGTCGAGAGTCTGGGCCTCGACTGGAACCCGCTGACCACGCAGATCGAGTCGCACGACTGGCAGGCGGAGCTGTATGCGCGCATCTCGCACGCGAACCGCATCCTCCACAACCTCTGCACCGACATCTGGACGTACATCTCTCTCGGCTACTTCCGCCAGGTTCCCGAGCCGGGGGCGACCGGGTCGTCGACGATGCCGCACAAGGTCAACCCCATCCGCTTCGAGAATGCGGAGGCCAACCTGGAACTCTCCAGCGCGGTGCTCGACTCGCTGGCCGCGACGCTCGTCACCAGCCGCCTGCAACGTGACCTCACCGACTCGACCACGCAGCGCAACATCGGCGTCGGCCTCGGCCACTCGCTCCTGGCGCTGGACAACATCGAGCGCGGGCTCGGCCAGATCACCCTGGACCGCCGGCTGCTCGCGGAGGACCTCGACGCCAACTGGGAGGTGCTCGCGGAGGCCATCCAGACGGTCATCCGCGCTGAGGTCACGGCCGGTCGCTCGACGATCTCGGACCCGTACGCGCTGCTCAAAGAGCTGACCAGGGGCAAGCGGGTGGACCACGCTGCGCTGACGGAGTTCGTCAACGGACTGGAGATCGGCCAGGCGGCGAAGAACCGCCTGCTCGCGCTGACGCCCGCCGGATACGTGGGGCTGGCGTCCGAGCTGGTCGACTACCTGTAAGGACGGGTCGCGGGGCGGCCGGCGTAGTGCCGCCGTCAGTGCCCGCCGTCAGTGCCCGTGCGGGCGGTCGTCGCCCTCGGCACGGGTACGAGCGGCCTTTGCGCGGGCTTCGGCATCCTGCTCGTGGATGTCTTCCACCTCGGCCTCGGTCGGTTTGAAGGCGAGCGCGAAGAGGGCAAGCAGCACCAGCGAGACGATGAACGTGATGCCCAGGGCGATGCCCGCGAGCACGAACTCGCGTGTCGCGATGAGGACGATCAGGCCGACGAAGACAGCCAGTCCGGCCGAGATTCCGAGGAGCTCGACGGGGAGGAAGCGGTCACGACGGCTGGGCTGGAGGTTCTGGGTCACTCGGGGGTCTTTCTTGTTGCGCGAGGTCACGATCCGCTCTCCGCTCCGCGGGTCGCCGTGCCGCTGCGTGAGGCGGTCCGCAGGGTGACAGCACCGATGCCCTGGAAGACGCCCACGATGACGGCCCAGGCGCCGAAGAGCCCGATCGCGAGGATGGCGTCGGCGGGGGCGAAGAGCAGCACGAGTGCGAGGACGGCCGTGATCGCTCCGGTGATGAGCCAGTCGCGGGCGGCCGCGTCACGGCTGCGCTCCCGCATGCCGCTGTAGAGCTCGAGGATTCCGGTCAGCGCAGCCCACACGGTCACGAGGTAGAGGAAGAGCCCGAGTCCAGCGCCCGTCAACGCGAGCGCGAGAATTCCGGCGATCACGCCGATGGCGCCCTGCGCGGCGAAGAGGCCGCGCGTCAGCCTGCGGCCCGCGAGCAACCAGCTGAGCACCCCGGTGGCGAGACCGTCGACCAGGGCGAAGATGCCGAAGACGACCAATCCGAACGTCGCCGTGTGCGCGTCCCGCGTGAACGTGATGATCGCGCCTGCGGCGAGGGCCACGACGGCGCGCACGGCGGGGACGACCCAATAGCGGGTGTGCGCGTGGATGCTGGGATTCTGGGCGGGGACGGCGGTAGCCACGAGGCGACCTCTTTCGTACGGATTCGCCCTCCAGTCTAGTCGGCGGGTTCCTGCGCGTTGACCGTCAGACGGTCGTCGCCCGCCGCGCGCGACGGGGCTGCTGCTCCGGCTCGTCGGCGCGCGCCCACAGGATGACGGCGGCCACCGCACCCACCGCCAACAGGAACCCACCCGTCGGCGTCACCGTGTCCACCGCGCCATGTTGCGTCAGGACCGCCGAGACCATCCCGGCGGCGGCTCCGCCGACAGCAACAACGGCGAACGCGTACGAGATGGCCCGCGGAGCGCCCCGGACGACGAGGCCACGCACCGCCAGAGCGACCGCGCCGACCATCCACAGGGCGCCGACCGGAACCGCCAGCAGCATCCCGAGCGGCCCGCGCAGCAGTACGCCCGGGGTCGCATAGACGAGCCCGGCCGCGAGCAGCAGGACGAGCCCCAGTCCGGCGAACGCGATGGCCCTGGCGCGGTCACTCCGCAGGCCTGTGATCGGGTTCAGGAGGGTCGGCCAGGTGAACGCCAGCGCGAACGCGACCAGAGCGAGCGCCACGCTGCCTGCGCCCTGCAACATGGGGAGGAGGATTCCCGTCATGTCTCCAGTGAAGCGGCGCCCGGTCGGCTCCGCGTCCTCCGCGAGGATGAATCGGCGTCGGTCGCTCGTCTAGAAGGCCGTCCCGTCTGTGTAGGTGGTCACGGTCTGCGGTTGGCCGCTGTTCGCGCCCGTGGCCGCCGAACCCTGCCCGTCGATGACGTGGTCGATGGTCCCGGCGTTCGTGTTCAGCGCGACCGTGGTCAGGTCATGCATCACCACGCCCGGTGTGTTCGGCACCTCGAACGACTGCGTCGCGTGGAGAGTCGGGTTCACGTTGGTGTAGATGTAGCTGCCCAGGCCCCACGCCTCGTGAGTCTGTACCTTGTCCGCCACCTTGTACGCGGCGTAGCCGTTGATGCCGTCATGCTGCCACGCCGCTTGGTCGGGAGCGTCGTAGGGGAGCTCGTTCTGGAAGAACACCGTCCGCCCGCGCTCGCCATTCCAGATGACGTTGTACTTCTGGTAGTGCTCCACGAACAGACCGGTCGCCGTCACGTCGTCGCCGTTGACCACGACTCCGGTGTCTGCGGTGTTCACGGTCCAGCCCACCGAACCGGGCACCCCGTGGTCGGCCCGCCACGCCCAGATGTCGTCGAGGATGGTGTGGTCGCTGTTGACGACGAGGCTGGTGGTCGCCTTGCCGACGTGCGGTCCGCCGATCCGGAAGAACACATCCTGCAGGGCGGTCGGGTCCTCCGCGGTGCCCTGGTGCTTGCCGCCCTTGTCGTGTCCGCTGCCGACGACGAGGAGCGCCGGCGAGTTCACTGGACCGGCGTCGAAGGTCAGACCCGAGATGTCGACGCCTTGGACGTCGGCCACTGTCATCGGGATGGCGCCGTCCTGGGCGGTCAGCGTGGCCATCCCGAGCCCGAGGACGACCGTGTCGGCACGCTTCACCGCGATGCTCTGCGCGACGTCGTAGACGCCTGGGGTGACCAGCAGGTTCCTGCCCTGCGCCAGCGCCGAATTGATCTTCGCGGTGGAGTCACCCGGATGCGCGATGAAGAAGCTGCTCAGGGGCAGCGAACGACCGGCGGTGTGTCCGCTCGCCCAGGTGGTGCCGGTTGAGGCGGTCTGCGCGCTGGGCAGGAAGACGTTGTAGGAGCCGCTCGCGTCCAGGTAGAGGTACGGCTTCTCGCGCGACACCGGCGTCGCCGCCAGCGTCGTGTACGGCGGGTTCGGGAAGGACTGTGCGGGGGCGTTGACGTCGCCCGAGAACACCTGGTTCCACACCGCGTTGGACCAGCCCGTGCCCAGGTCACTGTTGCGGACGTAGAACTGCTGCTGCGACCCGTTGATCGCGCCGCCTTCCAGCCGCGAGTCGGCGACGAACCCGCCGCTGGCGTAGTTCGGGGTCTCGCAGTACGGCATGAAGGTCGTGGTGTCCTTCACATCCACCCGGCGCATCGGCGCGGCCTGCGACACGGCCCACATCTCGTTGGCTGTGTGGCAGCCGTCGGCCGTCGGGACGACATGGATGGTCAGGTTCGACACGGAGCGCCAGAAGGTGTCGAGTGCCCCGCTGCCGTTGCGGCCGATGGCCGTGACCCCGCCGTTGATGGTGACAGCCGACGGGTCCTGGCCCAGGCCGTCGACCTCGGTGTAGTAGCCGACCCTGACGTCCAATGGGTTGGCGGCCGAGCCGTAGGTGCCGGGCGCGAACAGGAGGGCGTACCGCTGTGTGCCCATCTCGTTGTCCGCCTGCTGGTTGTAGATGGAATCCACTTTCGCCTGGATGTCGGCCTGGGGCATGTCGGGCGTGAAGACGATCACGTTCGGCCCGAGGTCCGGCGTGGCGGCTGGCTGCGCGGCGGCAGCCTGCCCGGCACCCGCCTGGCCGGAGGCGACGACGCCGAGCAGAGCGGCACTCACTGCGAGGGCGATCCCGAGGGGGCGTTGAACCGGACGCATCACGCGGTTGGGCGCTGATGAGAGTGAAGGCACCGTTGACCTGCTTCCATTCGAAGCGGTAGCCGTGGGTCCGTGCCGGGAGCGGATGCGCTCCCGGGTGGGCGTCATCGGCCACCTGAGGAGGGAACGTCGAAACCTTAACCGGTTAAGCTCTGGCCGTCAACGCTCCCTGTTCGGTCAGCGACACGTGCGTCCCGCGCTTGACTTCAAGCGCTTGAGGTCTGTTCTGATGGGGACATGATCACGTTGACCATCCAGGACGTGTCCCGGCAGAGCGGGCTCAGCGAGCCGACCCTGCGGTACTACGAAGACGTCGGCCTGCTCGGACCCATCGCGCGCGACGAGCGCAGCAGACATCGGCGGTACAGCTCCGGCGACCTCGACGAGGCGCAGGTGCTCGCCTGCCTGCGGGCGATGGGTGTGGGCATCGACGACATGCGCACCTACCAGGCCAATCGGCGGCGCGGTCACGAGAGGGCGGGGGAGCAGCGGGACATCCTGCTCCGGCATGCCGAGCGGGTCGAGGAGCAGCTGGCGACCCTCCGAGTGCATCTCGACTACCTGCGCGTGAAGGCGGCTCTCTGGGATGCGCGTGATCGCGACGACGCTGCTGCGGAAGCGCAGGCGCGCGTCGAGCTCGAATCCATCGTTCCCCGACTCGAGGAGACCTTCCGATGAACTCTCAGACCACCACTCTCATCACGGGCGGAACCGGCTACCTCGGCACCCGCCTCATCGCCGACGTCCTCGCGTCGGGCAGTGCCGTCCGTACGACGGTCCGTTCGCTGGACCGCGCGCCGGAGGTTCGCACAGCCGTCCGTCGTGCCGGTGTGGACGACGCCGGCCTGTCGTTCGTCGCCGCCTCCCTCACCGACGACGAGGGGTGGGATGCTGCGCTGTCCGGCATCACGGACGTGTACCACGTCGCCTCACCCATGATCCAGACGGCGAACCCGGACGAGGTCGTCTTGCCCGCGCGGGACGGCGCGCTGCGCGTGCTGCGGGCCGCCCGCGACAGCGGCGCCCGCCGTGTCGTCCTGACGTCGTCATTCGCTGCGGTGGGCTACTCGCCGAAGCCGGTGCGCGACTACGACGAATCGGACTGGACCGACCCGGCCACCCCCGGACTGCCTGCGTACCCGCTGTCCAAGGCGGTCGCCGAGCGCGCGGCCTGGGACTTCGTCGAGCGCGAGGGCGGCGACCTCGAACTCGTCACCCTCAACCCGACCTGGATCGCCGGGCCCACTCTCACCGCGGCAGCCCGATCGTCGCTGCAGTTCTTCACCGGCCTGCTGGAAGGCACCATGGCGGCTGTCCCGCGCCAACGCTTCGGCATCGCGGATGTGCGGGACGTGTCGTTGGCGCACATCGCCGCCATGTCGACGCCGTCGGCCGACGGGAAGCGGTACCTGCTGCTCACCGACGGCCCGACCATGACGTTCCTCGACGTCGCGAACGTCTTGCGCGCGGAGCTCGGCGAGCTCGCGGCGCGGGTGACGACGCAGGAGTTGCCGGGCGACGATCCGACACCGCTCGTCATCCACAACGACCGGGCGAAGGAAGAACTCGGTTTCCGGCCGCGACCGGCCGTCGAGACGATCGTGGAGACGGCGGAGAGCCTTCGCGACCTCGGGTTGCTCGCGCACGCGTCCTGAGGTCCCCTGCGCACGCTTCGGCGTGAGAGGTAGGTTCGTGCGGCAGCTGGCGACGCAGCCCCGATGAAGTCCTACAAGCGGTCGCACTCGCACGGACCGCGATTCTCAGCGAAGATGTCCAATGAGTTGGGGTCCTAAGTGCCGATCGTGGAGACCAGCACGCCGCCCTCGGTCGGCAGCACCCGCCAGACGCTGCCCTTGCCCACGACCCGGAGCTCGCCGTCGCTCACGATCAGGGCGGTGCGCTCGTCGATGCCGAGCCCGCCCGTGATAAGCCCGGATTCGACGGCGGCGACCAGTCGGGACAGCATGCCGCGCTGGGCCACGTGCACCTCGACGGCCACGTCCATGAGGCCGATGCCGGCCTCGATCAGCAGCTCGTCGCCCGCTTCGCCAGCGTCCTCAGGTGAGACGACCACGCCGCCGATGCGCGCGCCGCCTCCGAGCGAGCCCTCCGCCGCGATCATCGCGCCGGCCGAGACGCCGAGATAGGGCACACCGGCGGCGACCAGCCGGCGCAACTCGCCGAACACCGGCTCAAGCTCGGCGCGAACGTCCTCGACGACGCCGCCCCCCACCGCGATGCCGTCGACGTCGGCGATCGCCCCGAGCCCGATCGGCTCGCCGGGCCGCCCCGCGGTCAGGTGCACTTCAATCGCGGGTCCCGTTCCGGCCTCGGTCAGGAGGTCGCCTAGCGCCGCCGCCTTCTCCTCGGCCTCGGGGTGCAGTGAGATCACGGCTACGCGCGGCCGCGCGCGGCCCGCGTTGCCCGCTCGCAGCGCCGCTTCGGCGACGAACGGCGCGTAGAGCGGGGCATCCGCACCCGTGGTGGCGCCTCCGCCGATGAGGTGCAGGCTCACGCGGCGTCATCCCCTGCTGCGACGGCAAGCGATCGTGCCGCATTGCCGAGCTGGCTCCCAAGGAGCCCGCGGCAGGTCCCGTCGCCGCCGGAACCCGCGTCGTTCGCATCGAAGGTCATCCGAAGAGGCTACCGGGGTTGGGTGGGGTCTGGGTAGCGCCCGCGACGGTGCCCGAAAAATGGACGTCTCTCGCGAGAACCTATGCCGACCTAGACCGGCGCCATGTCCGTGAAGCGCGAGTAGTGGCCCTGGAAGGCGACCGTCACAGTCCGGGTCGGGCCGTTTCGGTGCTTGGCGACGATGAGGTCGGCCTCGCCGGCGCGCGGGTTGTCCTTCTCGTAGGCGGACTCTCGGTGCAGCAGGATGACGACGTCGGCGTCCTGCTCGATCGACCCGGACTCGCGCAGGTCGCTGAGGGCGGGGAGCTTGTCGGCGCGCTGCTCGGGACCACGGTTCAGCTGCGACAGGGCGATGACCGGCACCTGGAGCTCCTTCGCGAGCAGCTTGAGGGCACGCGAGAACTCGCTGACCTCCTGCTGGCGGCTCTCGACGCGCTTGCCGCTCGTCATCAGCTGCAGGTAGTCGATGATGACCATCTTGAGGCCGACCCGCTGCTTGAGGCGGCGGCACTTGGCACGGATCTCGACCAGGGTCATGTTGGGGCTGTCGTCGATGTAGAGCGGTGCGTCGTTGATGCGGCCGCGGGTGGATGCGATGGTCGTCCAGTCGCGGTTGTCGACCGTTCCCTTGCGCATGTTCTGCAGCGGGACGGACGCCTCGGCCGAGAGCAGACGCATCGCGATCTCGCTTCGGCCCATCTCGAGGGAGAAGAAGATGGTCGGCATGTCGTGCTTGATCGCGGCAGCTCGCGCGAAGTCGAGCGCGAGGGTCGACTTACCGAGCGCCGGACGCGCCGCGACGATGACCATCTGGCCCGGGTGGAGGCCGTTGGTCAGCTCGTCCAGTTCGGCGAAGCCGGTGGGGACGCCCGTCATCGAGCCGTCCTTGTGCTTCGCGGCCTCGATCTCATCGATCGCGACCGTCACGGCCTCGGTGAGCGGGACGTAGTCCTCGACCTCCTGCGTACCGGTGACGGAGTAGATCTCGGCCTGAGCGTTGTTGACCAGGTCGAGCACTTCACCCTCGGCCTTGTAGCCCATCTGTGTGATGCGTGTGCCCGCCTCGACCAGCCGCCGGAGCAGCGCCTTCTCACCGACGATGTTGGCGTAGTAGCCGGCGTTCGCGGCGGTGGGAACCAGGCTGGTGAGCGTGTGCAGGTACTCCGCGCCCCCGGCACGCGAGAGCTCGCCGATCTTCGTCAGCTCGTCGGTGACGGTGATGACGTCCGTCGGCTCGCCGTGCGAGTAGAGCGACAGGATCGCGTCGTAGATGATCTCGTGCTTGGGGATGTAGAAGTCGGTCCCGCGGATCACCTCGACGACGTCGGCCACCGCATCCTTGCTGAGCAGCATGCCGCCGAGCGCGCTCTGCTCGGCGAGGAGGTCGTGCGGGGGAGTGCGCTCGGGGGAGCGGGCGTCGCCGGTGTCACGTCCGTCGGCGAGACCGATATGGGCGATCGACACGTTCACTCCTTCACTACACGCAGGCGCTCGGGCACGACGGGATCGTCGTCGGGCGTGCGCTCGCGCTCGTCGCGCGGGTGTTTCCCTCTGCTCGATTGTCGGGACGACCTCTGACATCGCCGCTGTTCCGCGGCCGTCGTCCGTCGACGTCGGTCAACACTATGAACCCCCGATCCCTGGCACAACTCAGCCTGTGGATAAAAGTGGGGATAATCTGCGCGAAACGCCGTGAAGTGTGTGTAGAAGATGTGTGGAAACCTGTGGACAACAAATGAGCTTTGACGGTCTTATATGGCCTGACCAGGGATTACTCTGTCCACACCCTGTGTGCAAAAAGATCTTTGAACCCTGTGTTCAACCTTGTTCGGCTGGCGACGACGCCTGTGTACAAGACCGGGGACAATCCCCTTAACGAGAGGTAGCGGTGGGCCCCGGCCCACCGCTACACTTCCCGCGTATTCGCCTACTTGGCAGCAACCACCTGGAGCGAGATGACGGCCGAGAGGTCGTCGTGCAGACGCACGGTCGCCTCGTGGTCGCCGACGACCTTGATGGGGTTGGGGAGCTCGATCTTGCGCTTGTCGAGCTCGCCGATGCCGGCCGCCTTGACGGCGTCCGCGACATCGCCGGTCTTGACCGAACCGAACAGGCGGCCCTCGCGGCCCGCCTTGACGGTCAGCTTGACCTTGGTCGCCTCGAGCTTGGCCTTGAGGTCCTGGGCCTGCTCGACGGTGTGCAGCTCGCGAGCGGCGCGTGCCGCCTTGATCTGCTCGACCTGCTTCTCGCCGCCACGGCTCCACGAGATCGCGAAGCCCTGGGGGACGAGGTAGTTACGGGCGTAGCCGTTCTTGACGTCGACGACGTCACCGGCCGAGCCGAGGCCGGTGACCTCGTGCGTGAGAATAACCTTCGACATGTCGTTGCTCCTTAGCGGCCAGAGCCGGCGTAGGGGAGAAGCGCCATCTCGCGCGCGTTCTTGACCGCGCGTGCGATGAGGCGCTGCTCCTGAACGGAGACACCGGTGATACGGCGGGCGCGGATCTTTCCACGCTCCGAGATGAACTTCCGCAGGGTGGCGACGTCCTTGTAATCGATGACGCCCACGCGAACGGACTTCGCGGGAGCGGCGTTCTTGCCGTCCTTACCCTTGCGGATCGGCTTGCGGCGGTCGCCGCTCGACTTTCCAGCCATGGTTTCCTTTGCTTTCCGCCCTACCGGCTACGGCCGGCGGGCTGATGATGTGTGCCCCTCCATCGAGAGGCGAGTCTCGTTAGAAGGGGGTCTCGTCGTTGTAGGAGCCCGGAGTGTTCCAGACATCCGCACCGGCGGACGGATCCGCGGGGGCGGAAGCGGCCCACGGCTCCTCGACAGCAGGAGCACCGCCGCCGAAGCCACCCTGAGCGCGTCCCCCACCGGAGGACTGGGCACGCGTGACCTGAGCGGTGGCGTAGCGCAGCGAGGGGCCGATCTCATCGATCTCGAGCTCCATGCTGGTGCGCTTCTCGCCTTCCTTCGTCTCGTAGGAACGCTGCTTGAGGCGGCCCTGCGCGATGACGCGGGACCCCTTCGTCAGCGAACCGGCGACGTGCTCCGCGAACTCGCGCCAGACGCTGGCGCGGAGGAACAGAGCCTCACCGTCCTTCCACTCGTTCGCCTGACGGTCGAACGTGCGGGGAGTGGACGCGATGGTGAAGTTGGCGACTGCCAGCCCGTTCTGCGTGTACCGCAGTTCGGGGTCGGCCGTGAGGTTTCCCACCACGGTGATGACGGTCTCGCCGGCCATGGGACTAGGCGCCGGCCTTCTCGGAGGTGGCAGCCTTGCGGGCGGCCTTCTCGTCGGCGCGCTTCTGAGCGGCGGCGACCTGAGCGATCGCTTCCTCGGCGCGGAGGACCTTGGTGCGCATGACGGCCTCGCTGAGCTTCAGCTGGCGGTCGAGCTCCTTCGTGGTGTCGCCCTCAGCGGTGAGCTGGACGACGGCGTAGATGCCCTCGGTCTTCTTGTTGATCTCGTAAGCCAGGCGACGACGTCCCCAGATGTCGACGTTGTCGACCGTTCCACCGTCGTTACGGACGACGTTGAGGAACTTGTCAAGGCTCGGAGCCACGGTGCGCTCATCGATCTCTGGATCGAGGATGACCATCAACTCGTACTGATGCATGACTAACCCACCTCCTCTGGTCTCAGCGGCTGCAGACGTTCTGCAGCAGGAGGGTGTCATAGACGTGCCCAGCGCAGAACTGCGCCCGGGCAACTTATCTAGGGTAACGGATGCGGGTGCGGGGCGCCAGCCGGCGGTGATCTGGGTCATGGCTCAACTGTCGCGGAGGCGCCGCATCCATTCGGCCGAGCTGCCAGATCTGTGGAAAGTCGCGCGCCGCCCGACCCTGTGGACGAAGCCCCTCAGCGGTCTCCCCACCAGGCGAGGAGGCGGCGCGACGCCTCCTCCTCGCCGAGCGGACCTTCGTCGAGACGCAGCTCGAGGAGGAACCTCATCGCCTGACCGACCTCGCGCCCGGGTCGGATGCCCAGGATGCTCATGACCTGTTCGCCGTTCAGGTCGGGACGGACCGAGTCCAGCTCCTCCTGCTCCTGGAGCACGCGGATCCGCGCCTCCAGGTCGTCGTACGCGAAACCCAGGCGGTCGGCCTTGCGCCGGTTGCGTGTCGTGACGTCGGCGCGCGTCAGCATGTGCAGGCGCTCCAGCTCCGGGCCGGCGTCGCGGACGTACCGGCGGACGGCGGAGTCGGTCCACTGCGCGTCGGCGTAGCCGAAGAACCGCAGATGCAGCTCGATGAGGCGCGCGACGGAGTCGATGGTCGCCTTGTCGAAGCGGAGTGCCGTCAGGCGCTTCTTGGCCAGCTTCGCCCCGACGAGATCGTGGTGGTAGAAGCTCACAGCCCCGCCCGGCTCGAACCGCCTGGTCGCCGGCTTGCCGATGTCGTGGAGGATCGCGGCGAGTCGCAGCACCAGATCCGGTGCCTCCCCCGGGTGCCGCTCCTTCTCGTAGCCGATCGCCTGGTCCAGCACGGTGAGGCTGTGCTGGTAGACGTCCTTGTGGTGGTGGTGCTCGTCGGCCTCCAGCTGGAGCGCCGGGATCTCGGGGACGACGAGGTCGGCCAGCCCGCTGGCGACGAGCAGCTCCAGCCCGGGCCGTGGCTCGTCCGCCTGGAGCAGCTTGCTCAGTTCGTCCCGCACCCGCTCGGCGCTGATGATCTCGATGCGGTCGGCCATGTCAGCCATCGCGTCACGCGTCTCCTCGTCGACCGTGAAGCCGAGCTGGGCCGTGAACCGAGCGGCGCGCATCATGCGGAGGGGGTCGTCCCCGAACGAGATCTGCGGAGTGCTCGGCGTACGGAGCACACCCGCTATGAGGTCCTCCACCCCGCCGGACGGGTCGACCAACCGCACCTCCGGCAGGCGAAGTGCGAGAGCGTTCACGGTGAAGTCCCGGCGCAGGAGGTCGCCTTCGAGGCTGTCGCCGAACTCGACCTCCGGTTTGCGGGTGGTCCCGTCGTAGCTGTCGCTGCGGTAGGTGGTGATCTCGACGGTGTCGTCGCCGAGTCGCGCGCCGATGGTGCCGTACTGGCGCCCGACATCCCACACCGCGTCGGCGATGGGCGCGACGACGCTCAGGATGTCGTCCGGACGGGCGTCGGTGGTGAAGTCGAGATCGTGCACCGGGCGACCCAGGAGGGCGTCCCGCACCGGGCCGCCGACCAGCGCCAGTTCGTGTCCGGACGCCTGGAAGGCGTCGGCGAGGCGGGCGACCGACGGGGTGCGTGCGAGGTCGCCGAGGCGTTCGAGGGATTCGGCGACGCTCTGCATGGTGCCCCAGTTTAACGGCCCCGCTCGCCGGCCTCCCAGCGGGCGGCCTCTAGAATCGTCGACATGGAGGCCGAGTCGGGATCGCGCGTCGACGCATGAGCGCAGCCTCCCCCACCCTCCGTCGGGGTGCGACATTCCGTGCCCGCGTCCGGCTCATGGCGGCCGCTCTGGCAGTCGGCGCCCTCGCCACGGTGACCGCCGTAGCTGGTGCCCCCGCGCCCGCCCTGGCCGTTACACCGACCCCCTCACCCGCCCCGTCCGCCGATGCGTCCGCGCTGACCGCGTCGATCGCCGCGGACAACGGCGGGGTCGTCACCCCGGGCGTCGACCTCGGTGTCTCGGTCACGGTCTCCAACCCGACGGACACCGCCTACTCCTCGGGTTCGGTCGGCCTGTGGCTGGACCCGTCACCGCTCAGTGGACGCGCCGCACTCGCAACCTGGCTGACGTCGACCGGCAAGCCGTCGGATGCGGTCGCCCTGGGCCAAGCGCAGTTGAACACGCTCGAACCGGGCACCAGCACGGTGGTGAGGGTAACCGTTCCGGCCGCATCCCTGCCGTTCGCCGGTCGCACGACGTCGGCCGTGTTCGGGATGGGCGCCAGCGTTCACGCCGGCTCGGGCACAGCCGAGGCCCGCGGGTCGGTGGTGTGGAGCCCGGTCAGCGCCGCCCAGCAGGCGAGCGTCAATGTGGTGCTGCCCATCGTCACCCCTCCCGGGTCGGACGGTGTGATCGCCGCCGATGACCTGGCGACCTACACGGCGCCGAACGGCATCCTGACCCGCGAGCTCGACGGCCTGACCGGCCACACGACGGTGACGGTGGGGATCGACCCGATGATCATCGCGTCCATCCGCGTGCTGGGGAATGCTGCTCCGTCGAGCGCCGTGGACTGGCTGACCCGGCTCTCCGAGCTCCCAAACGAAACCTTCTCACTCGGTTACGGGGATGCGGATGCCGTCGGACAGCTCCAGGCCGGCCTGCCCGCTCCGCTGCCGCCCACCTCCCTCGCCTACGCGATCGACCCGAAGAACTTCACCCCGACACCCACCCCGGTGGGCGAACCGTTCACGGCGACGCCTGCGCCCACGCCGAAATCGAGCGCCACGCCGAGCCCGACTCCCACGGCGGCGCCCGGGCCCGTCCTCCCCGACCTCAAGACCCTTCTCGCGTGGGACTACACACTGACCGGCATCAGCTGGCCCGGAGACAAGACGGTTCGCCGAGCCGACCTCGCCCCGCTCGCGACTGCGGGACTCACCACCACGATCGTGTCGGGAAGCAACACCAACGCCGCCGACCTGAGCACGACACCCAACGCGCCCATCGTCTCCGGCAACGACCGGCTCGTCTCCACCGACCAGCGACTCAGCGACGCCCTCCGGCAAGCGGTCACCGCACCGAGCGACGTCGCCTGGAACGCAGCCATGTCGAAGGTCAACGCGCAGCTGGAACTGATCAGTCAGGAGTCGGGTGACGCGCGCAGACTGCTGATCGGACTGGACCGGTCCTGGCCCTCGAGCGGAACCCAGTTGGAGCGCACTCTCAACTCCCTGTTGTCGTCCCCCTGGTCCGCGCCGGCATCGTTCTCGACGGTGAAGGCCGCCGCGCCGTCCGCCGGCCTCGACCTCGTCGACGCACCGGAACCCGGCCAGCGGACCGCGGACATCCGCGGCCTGGTCCAGGACGAGGGGTCGCTGGGGCAGTTCGCCACCGTCCTGGACGACCCGACGCGACTGACGGGACGCGCGCGCGCGGACCTGCTCGCGCTGCTCGCCGTCTCCTGGCTCAACCCGCGAACGGATTGGACGGCGGCCGTCTCGAAGGTGCGCGCGACGACCGTCAAGACGCTGCACTCCATCCGGATCCTGCCGACCGAGAACGTGAACCTCGTGAGCGCGCAAGGCTCGATCCCGTTCACCGTGAGCAACGACCTTCCGGATGACGCGGCGACCATCGTGCTCACCGCATCGCCATCCAACAGTCGCCTCGAGATCGACCAGGCGACCACCAAACGCATCCTGCAGGACTCGCGAGCGACCGTCCTCGTTCCCGTCAAGGCGAAGGTCGGCAACGGCCAGGTGGTGCTGTCCTTGCACCTCTACAGCCCGACGGGGGTGCCGATCGGCGACCCGACCTCCGTGACAGTGGATGTGCACGCCGACTGGGAGGGCATCGGTGCGCTGATCTTCGGCATCCTGCTCGTGCTGCTGTTCGGGTTCGGCATCGTCCGCAACATCCTGCGCCGCCGGTCGAAGGGTGCGGCGGAGGCGGAGACCGAGGCGGACGCGAGCACCGACACCGAGGCCGGCCCACGCACTGACGTCCACACCGACACCGACGTAACCGAGTCAACAGGTTCCACTCCGCCCGTGGAGCGCTCCGGTGGCTAGCGTCGGCCGCGCCAGCGCCCTGCTCGCCTCGGGCACCCTGGTCTCCCGGCTCCTCGGTTTTGCGAAGGCGTGGCTCCTCGTCCAGGCGATCGGTGTCGTCTCGTTCGCGGCGAACGCCTACGGAACGGCGACCTTCCTGCCGAACACCCTCTACGCGCTCATCGCGCAGGGCATCCTGAACGCCATCCTGGTGCCGCAGATCGTCCGCGCGTCCGTCAATCCCGACGGCGGCCGGGCCTACATCAACAAGCTGGTGACGCTCGGAATCGTCGTCTTCGCCGGCGTTGCCCTGGTCGCGACCTTCCTGGCGCCGCTGCTCGTCGTCCTGTTCGGTGTGCCTGAGGCACAGCGGGAACTGGCGACGGCCTTCGCATACTGGTCACTCCCTCAGATCTTCTTCCTCGGCCTCTACACGCTGCTGGGTGAAGTGCTCAACGCGCGCAAGTCCTTCGGCCCATTCACCTGGGCGCCGGTCGTCAACAACATCGTCGCGATCGTCATGCTGGTGGTGTTCATCGCGGCCTTCGGCGCCTCGTCGAGAGGCAGCCAGCACACGCACTGGTCCTTCGGGATGATCGCGCTGCTGGCCGGTGGAGCAACGCTGGGCATCGCCATCCAGGCGCTCGTGCTCTTCGTGTTCTGGCGCCGCGTCGGCCTGCGCTTCCGTTTCGACTTCGGCTGGCGAGGGGTCGACCTCGGGAGCGCGGGCAAAGCGGCGGGATGGACCTTCGCCATGCTCGTCGCCACCCAGCTCGCCGGCCTGATCGAGACCAACGTCTCCAACTCGGCGGGCGCCGACTACGCCGGCCTGTTCGCGATGCAGAACGCGTGGCTGATCTTCATGCTGCCCCACGGCATCATCGCGGTGTCCATCGTCACCGCGTTCTACACGCGGATGGCGGAGCATGCCCACCGAGGCTCGATCACCGGGTTCCGCCAAGACTTCTCGGCGGCGGCGCGCTCGATCATGCTGCTCATCGTCTTCTCGTCCGCTGCGCTCATCGTCACGGCGTACCCGATCGCGCGTGTGTTCACGCCCGACTACCAGGCGCTGGGCCTCGTCCTGATCGCGTATCTGGTCGGACTCGTTCCGTTCTCGCTGGTGTTCATGGCCCAGCGCGCCTTCTACTCGCTCGGAGACACCCGGACGCCCTTCCTGTTCACTCTCGCGCAGGTCGCCGTCGTGGTCGTCGGTGTGCTGCTCTGCTTCCTGGCTCCGCCGGAGGTCCGGGCCGCCTCGGTCGCACTCGTCGTCTCGCTCGCGAGCGTGGTGCAGGCCGTCCTGGCGTTCGCCCTGCTGCGGCGACGGACCGGGGGAGTGGACGGCGGCCGCATCCTCGGCTCGCTGTGGCGCTTCGTCGTCGCCGGGCTCGCCTCGATCGCCGCAGGCGCAGGGTTCCTGGTGATCCTCGGCGGAGTCGGTTCCGGCGCGTTCCCGGTGAGCGGCCCGATCGCCGCCGTGGTCGCCACGGCGATCATCGGCGTCGTGATGCTGATCGTCTACACCGGCTTCCTCGTCGTCCTCCGGTCGCCCGACCTGGAGAACGGTCTCGCGCCCATTCTGAACCGCGCCGGAGGGCGTTCTCGCGCACCCAGGTGACACGGAATAGCATCCGCCTAGGATGTGTTCTACAGGTCGACGCCTCCAGACGAAGGTGTCGTGACAGGTCAAGGAGTTCCGCCGTGCGGCAGATCATCATCATCGGTTCCGGCCCAGCCGGTTACACCGCGGCCGTCTATGCGGCTCGCGCCAACCTCAAGCCGCTCCTGATCGCCTCCTCCGTCGAGGCCGGCGGCGAGCTGATGAACACGACCGAGGTCGAGAACTTCCCGGGATTCCCCGAGGCGGTCATGGGACCGGACCTCATGTTCAAGATGCAGGCGCAGGCCGAGAGGTTCGGTACCGAGATCGTCCTCGACGACGTCGTGTCGGTCGACCTGACCGGCGAGGTCAAGAAGGTCACGCTCGGCTCCGGCGCGGTGCACGAGGCGCTGGCCGTCATCTTCGCGACCGGCTCCGCCTACCGCAAGCTCGGTCTGGCCGACGAAGAGCGACTCTCCGGCCACGGCGTCTCCTGGTGCGCCACCTGTGATGGATTCTTCTTCCGCCAGCGCACGATCGCCGTCGTCGGCGGCGGCGACTCCGCGATGGAGGAGGCCACCTTCCTCACGCGCTTCGCGGACAAGGTGTACGTCATCCACCGCCGCGACTCGCTCCGCGCATCCAAGATCATGCAGGAGCGCGCCTTCGCGAACGAGAAGATCGAGTTCATCTGGAACTCGGAGGTCGTCGGGATCGGCGGGGACGAGCAGGTGCAGAACGTCCGGCTCCGCAACCTGGTCACCGGCGAGGAGAGCGAGCTGCAGTTGCACGGCCTCTTCGTCGCGATCGGCAACGACCCGCGCGTCCACCTCGTCCACCGGCAGCTCGACCTGACGACGGAGGGCACCATCGCCGTCGAGGGTCGCAGCTCGAAGACCAACCTCCCGGGCGTGTTCGCCGCCGGTGACGTCATCGACCCGACCTACCGCCAGGCGGTCACCGCTGCGGCGTCCGGAACGGTCGCCGCCCTCGACGCGGAGCACTACCTCGCCACACTCCCTAAGAACTTGCTCGACAGCGCAGCGGATGGCGCGCCGAGCGATCTCGAACTCACGACCACCGCATAAGGAGAAACAAGAAAATGTCAGCAGCACGTTCGGTCACGGACTCCAGCTTCGAGCAGGACGTCCTCAACAGCGAGAAGACCATCCTCGTGGACTTCTGGGCTGAGTGGTGCGGTCCGTGTCGCGCCGTCGGCCCGATCCTCGACCAGATCGCCTCCGAGCACGCCGACAAGATCGAGATCGTCAAGCTCAACGTCGACGAGAACCCGCAGACCGCTGCGAAGTACCAGATCACCTCCATCCCCGCGATGAAGGTCTACCAGGGTGGCGAGGTCGTCAAGACCGTCATCGGCGCGAAGCCGAAGCCCGCCCTCGAGGCCGACCTGGCCGCCTACCTGGCGTAGCGCGACCCGTCCTCTTCAGACCCGTCCGGCGCTCACCCGCCGGGCGGGTCTTTTTCGTACCCGGGATGCGTCACCGATTTTCACGGCGGTGCGCCGCCCCCATAGCATTGCTCAACGGCACAGAAACGGAACTCACACGTGATCGAACAGGGAACCCCGCAACAGCGGGGCAACAATCTGGACCCGTGGTATCACCACTACGCGCAGCGCACGAGCGGCCTGGCCGCCAGTGAGGTCCGAGCCCTGTTCGCCGTCGCCAGCCGCCCCGAGGTGGTCTCCCTGGCCGGCGGCATGCCGTTCGTGTCCGCCCTCCCGCAGGATCTCGTCGTGGGGGCGATGGATCGGGTCATGCGCGAGCAGGGCGCCGTCGCGCTGCAGTACGGGTCAGGGCAGGGCGTCCCTGCTCTTCGCGAGCAGATCCTCGAAGTGATGGCGCTCGAGGGCATCAGCGGAAGCGCGGACGATGTGGTCATCACCACCGGCTCGCAGCACGCGCTGGAGCTGTTCAGCAAGTTGTTCATCGATCCGGGGGATGTGGTCCTCGCCGAGGGCCCGAGCTACGTCACCGCCATGGTGATCTTCAAGTCGTACCAGGCCGAGGTGAATCACGTCCCGATGGACGAGCACGGCCTCATCCCGCAGGCGCTGCGCGAGCACATCGCCCGTCTGAAGGCAGCGGGCCGGCGGGTGAAGTTCCTCTACACGGTCCCCACGTTCCACAATCCGGCGGGTGTGACCCTCACCTGGGAGCGGCGACTCGAGATCCTCGAGATCGCGCGGCAGAACGACATCCTGGTGCTGGAGGACAACCCGTACGGGCTCCTGTACTTCGACGAGAAGCCCCCGGCTGCCATGCGTTCGGTCGAGAAGGACGGCGTGGTCTACCTCGGGACCTTCTCCAAGACCCTGGCGCCCGGCTTCCGGGTGGGCTGGGCGCTCGCGCCGCACGCCATTCGCGAGAAGCTCATCCTCGCCAACGAGGCGGCGGTGCTGAGCCCGAGCTCGTTCAGCCAGCTCGTGATCTCCGAGTACCTTCGCGACGCCGACTGGAAGGCGCAGATCGACACGTTCCGCGGCGTGTACCGGGAACGTAAGGAGGCGATGGTGTCCGCGCTCTCCGAGCACCTGCCCGAATTGACCTGGACCGATCCGACCGGCGGGTTCTATGTCTGGGTGACGCTCCCACCGCACCTGGATTCCAAGGCCATGCTGCCCCGCGCGGTTACGGAGTTGGTCGCCTACACGCCGGGGACCGCCTTCTACGCGGACGGCTCCGGCGCCCAGAACATCCGCCTCTCGTTCTGCTACCCGACGCCCGAGAACATCCGGGTCGGCGTCCGTCGCCTGGCCAACGTGATCGGTGGCGAGCAGGACCTTCTGGAGACGTTCGCCGGAACCGGCCTGCTCGACGCACCCCGCAGGAACCGGACGAGCGCAAACCCTCCCACCGACCTCCGCTAGACGAGAAAGACCTGATCATGGCGCAAAAAGAAGCACTGGACATCGTCGTTCTCGCTGGGGGGATCTCGCACGAGCGCGATGTCTCGTTGCGGAGCGGGCGACGCGTCGCCGACGGGCTCAACGCCCTGGGTCACCGTGTCGCGGTGCGGGATCCTGACTCCTCCCTGCTCGGGTTCCTCAACGACACCCGACCGGACGTCGTCTGGCCGGCGCTACACGGTGCGAGCGGGGAGGACGGCGCGCTGCGCGGGCTGCTCGAGCTGACCGGGGTGCCCTTCGTCGGGTCCCGCGCGGACGCGTCCCGCCTGGCCTGGTCGAAACCCACCGCGAAGACCGTCGTGGAGCGCGCCGGCGTCTCGACGCCGCGATCGGTGACGCTGCCGCAGGAGACTTTCCGCGAGCTCGGCGCGGGGAGCGTCCTCGAGACCGTGCTGAGCGGGTTCTCGTTGCCCGTCGTCGTGAAGCCCGCACAGGGTGGTTCTGCGCAGGGTGTGACGATCGTCGCCACCGCTGACGAGTTGCCACGGGCGATGGTGGACGCGTACACCTACTCGGACGTGGCTCTCATCGAGCAGAAGGTCGACGGAGTCGAGGTGTCCGTCGCCGTCGTCGACACCGGCGATGGTCCGTCCGCCCTCCCCGCCGTGGAGATCGAGCCCGTCGAGGGCGCGTACACGTTCGACGCGCGATACAACGCGGGGGAGACCCGGTTCTACGTGCCCGCTCGCTTGGACGAGCAGGTGACCGCGGCCGTCGCCGAGGCCGCTGTGACCGCCCACATCGCGCTGGGCCTGCGGCATCTCTCCCGAATCGACCTCATCGTCGACTCCGCCGGTACTCCGTGGTTCCTGGAGGCCAACGTGCTGCCGGGACTCACCGAGACGTCGATCATGCCGCAGGCGATCGCCGCATCCGGTCGTGAAACAGGCGACGTGTATGCCGCCCTCGCGCAGGCGGCGATCGCCGACGCCTGACCGGTTCCTCCGGCCGGTCAGTGATGGCCGCTCGCCTGCGGCTCAGCTGTAGCTCGGCTGGCCCAGCTCGTCGAGGATCCGGTTCAGGTCTTGAATTGTGGCAAAATCCACCACGATCTGGCCTTTTCTTGCACCGAGAGTGATCTTGACGCGTGTGTTCAGCCGGTCGCCGAGAGTGCCGGCGATCTCGTCGAGGTGACCGCGGTGCCGTCCAGCGGTGGCCTTGGTCCGCTGCGGTTTCGGTGTCTTGCTCGCTGCGGCCTCGGCCTGGCGCACCGAGAGGTCCTCGTTGACGATCTTGTCCGCGAGGCGGATCATCGCCTCCTGGTCGTCGCCGAGCGAGAGGATGGCGCGGGCATGTCCTGCGCTCAGAACGCCGGCCGCGACGCGGGACTGCACGACCGCCGGCAGCTTCAGCAAGCGGATCGTGTTGGTGATCTGCGGACGTGAACGGCCGATGCGGTTGGCGAGCTCCTCCTGGGTGATGCCGAAGTCGGCGAGCAGCTGCTGGTAAGCGGATGCTTCTTCGAGCGGGTTCAGCTGGCTGCGGTGCAGGTTCTCGAGCAGCGCGTCCCGCAGCATGTCTTCGTCCGCGGTGTCCTTGACGACCGCTGGGATCGAGTCGAGTCCCAGCTCCTTCGTCGCGCGCAACCGTCGCTCGCCCATGATCAGCTCGTAGCGACCAGGCTCATCCGCGAGTGGACGGACGACGACGGGCTGCAGGACACCGACCTCGCGGATGCTGGCCACCAGCTCGTCGAGCGCATCCCGGTCGAACTCCGTGCGCGGCTGGGCCCGGTTGGGGACGATGTCGTCGGGGGAGAGGCTCGCGAGCCGGGCTCCCGGCACCGCGATCAGGTCGTCTTCGCGTTCCGCGACCGCGACCGCCGTATCGGAGCGTGCTCCGAAGCTGTCGGGGAAGAACACATCCACCGGTCGACTGGTCAGGTCGCTGGTGGGGATGAGGGCGCCGATGCCTCGGCCCAGTCCGGTGCGCTTCGCTGCCATTAGCGGGGTACTCCTCTGCGTGCGATTTCGGCGGCCGCCTCCATGTAGGAGAGGGAACCGCTCGAGTTGGTGTCGTAGCTGATAACGCTCTGTCCGTAGCTGGGCGCTTCGGAGATGCGGACCGAACGGGGAATGATCGTTTCCAGCACCTCATTGGGGAAGTGTTCACGCACATCGGCAGCGACCTGGTGCGCCAGGTTGGTCCGGGAGTCGTACATCGTCAGCAGGATGGTCGAGACGCGAAGCTTCGGATTGAGGTGACGTTCGATCATCTGAATGTTCTTGAGCAACTGGCTCAAGCCCTCGAGTGCGTAGTACTCGCACTGAATCGGGATCAGAACCTCCGTGGCGGCCACGAACGCGTTGATGGTGAGGAGCCCCAGCGACGGCGGGCAGTCGATCAGCACGTAGTCGATGTCATATTCGGCCAGAAATCGGTCAAGCGCCCGCGACAGGCGCTGTTCGCGCGCCACCATCGATACGAGCTCGATCTCTGCGCCGGCCAGGTCGATTGTCGCCGGGATCACGAAAAGGCCGTCGAATTCGGGGCTCTTCTGGATTACATCCTCAAGTTCCCGATCGTTGACGACGACGTCGTAGACACTCGGGGTGCCTTCACGGTGCTCAACGCTGAGCGCGGTCGAGGCGTTGCCCTGCGGATCGAGGTCGATCACGAGGACACGCGCCCCGGACTTCGCGAGCGCCGCGCTGAGGTTCACAACAGTCGTGGTCTTGCCGACTCCACCCTTCTGGTTGGAGATCGTGAAGATCCGCGTCCTCGACGGGAGGGGGAGCGTTGCCGCGGCGATTGCTTGCCGACGCCGCGCAAGGTCCTGAAGCTCCTGGGCAAGGGGAGTGGTCCCATCGAAGGCGGAAGTCGGTGTCACAGACTCCATCTCGCTGTCGATCTCACCTACTCCGCCGCGCTCGTCCTCGTGGGGTTGTTTCACGTGAAACCTCGTCGCTCCTTGGTGCTTCGCACCGGCTCTTGGTCGGTCGTTTGGCACACCCGCAGCGCACCGGTTGTTCAACTCTAACTCGGATGTGTGGTGCATTCTGTCGCGCCGCGCGTGCCGTGGAGGGTGTCGGTGAACAGAATTTGTGGACGGGGGCTGGCCATGGGACTTGTGCCAGTCCGAAGGTCCTCTCGAGCGTTTCACGTGAAACGCTCGCGCGCCCTGACAGGATCGTCTCGGGAATTGCGAGTTACCGGGTCAGCGGATCGCGAGGCCGAGCTAAGGCAGGTCACGCGATCTCCTGGTGCGTGGCTCAGGTGGAACTAGCGATCGGCGTTCGCCTCTTCCGGCTGATCCACTGCCGTCCTTCGGCGCGCGTAGCCGCCGCCGTCCGTAGTACAAGTCGGGTCGGCAGCGGGTGAGTTCGTTGGCTCTGCCCGGGCTCTTCGCCCCGGATTTCATCGACTATCCCGCATGCCGACAAGGCCCGTCACCGTGACTGCGGGACACGCACTGATCGGCGGCGGGACAGTGGCACGGCGTTGGCCTGCCCGACCACCGAGAGCCGAAGTCTGGGGATGAACGCTCCTGATGGGGCTTGTGCCCAGTGAAGATGTGCCCAGTGGGGATGGAACGCACAAGATGTACGTACCCAGCACGATGCGGCGGCGACTGACCATGGGAGGCGGCGCAACGGTCGTCTCGTGGTTGCAGCCACGCCTCGGGGGATGACCTAGCGGACACGGAGCCGAATGGACGTCCGGGGTCCCTCATGAGGAAGGGTGCCTGATCGTCGAATGACCAAGGCGCGTCAATTCGTCCGGTCGGAGGTGGGTCGTAACGACTTCGAACGGCTCTGACCCTGACGCGACACCACGCCCTGGCTTCCGAGGCTGGCGTTTCACGTGAAATCAACGACCTGCAGGCACCGTTGCAATCACTGGGGGAGGGCAGTAACCAACCACCAACTACACGGGTCCGAACACAAGAACATGCCCACCCCGCTTAGCACCGAGCGTCGCGGCAAGCGAAGGCGCAGATAGGGGTCCCACTGACGCGACTTCCTGCCACCCCGGGCGACCACTGTTCGTGCAGTCAACAGCGCGAGTGCGCCCGGGCCGCTCGCTTTAGCCGACTTCCACGTATGCGCTGCCCGCGACTACGTGTCCTATTCAACATCACTCTTGCAACATCGCTCATGGGAATAGCCAGCCACGGAAGCGCAAGGGGTAGGGGAGTCCTCGAGCCCCCGGGAATGGTTCGGCTCACCGACCGGCCGCAGTTGAACACTGCAGCGTCACACGGTCACCAACCAGCGGCCCGTTGGCGCCGGGCCAATCCGGCTCAACGGCCCCACCGAGCACTCGGTCGGTGGCGCACGCTCCGTGGCACCCCACGCGGCGCCGCGCGTTGTGCGCGGTGAGCCAGGCCCTTTCACCAGGAGAGACCGAGATGCCGTCCTCCGAGTGCGCTGGGCTCCCCTCTGTCCCAAGCGCTCTGGCGTGCGACCGTTCGCTCGTTTCACGTGAAACGTCCGTGCGTGCGAACTGTTCGCTCGTTCACGTGAAACGTCACTGCTTGCGACCGCTCGCTCGCTCGCTTGAACATCCTGCCTGTCCTAGCGACGTCGCGGTCTAAGCCGACCCCGGGGTCTCGCGCAGGAGTCCGACAAGAGCGTCTACTTGAGTCCCGGTGATAGTCCGGACATCGGGATACCTTCATGTTGCGGATCGTGGGCGCTTGGTGCGCATCGTGCAGTAGATCCCTGCATCCTCCTGGCTGCTCGCCCCTTTCAGCAGCGAATGATAGCGGGCTCACTCGCGCAAACGGCAACTCCACAACGACCGCGAGGAGGACTGTCCTCCTCACTAAGCTGCATTGGTTCGCTCAGGCACGGGGCTGATCCGGTTCGATCGGTCTCACACCGATGAGAGAAGCAACTGCGACCTCCGCAGTTTCACGTGAAACCGCAATCATTCGAGCTGAGGCGAGCTGCTCGAACCTCCGGCCATCGTGAACACTCGCTCCAAACGTCCCATGGACGCGATTCCAAGTCGTGAAGCTGCGGTCGCGGCTGGTCACGCCGGCGACACGGCGACGGTTGCACCTCGTTACTCGCGGCCCACGACCACGCCGCCCTCCGATGAGCAACCGTCTGCATAACGGTCGCTCGTCCTTCGGAGGAGGGGCCGCTTCACTCGCGGTCCAGTGATGACGCACGACCGCTTCATATCCGCAGGCCAGCCATCCTCATTCATCCTGGGCACCCGGTGGACCGCGCCGCTTCAACAACACGCTCGCAGCGCGCGGCGCGCAGAACCAGGGCACCGCACTTCTTGCTCATGACGGCGCCACGACCTTCCGAATGGGCGCTGGGAGGTGCAAGGGCGAAGCCGAGCTCTGCGGGTTAGTACCGACCCAAATCGAGCCACCGGGAAGCGCTCACGCTTCGGATCGCAACTGTCACTTTTCGCGCTAAGGATGCCTCTGACACAACTGAAGCAAGCGCTTCGCGTGTGTGGGAGCCATCCTCCTGGCGAAAAGGAGCTTTCGGATCAGCGGACGGTGGCCCTGATGACGCGCGTTACCTCGCTCAAGACACCTTCGCCGAGGGTCAGCACCTCAATGTCGTGCACCTTGTAGGTACGGATCTGCTTCGCGGCCGCCTCGACCTCTGCCGGGGCGCCGGCGCCCTTCATCAGAACCAGTTCGCCACCGTCACGAAGCAGGGGAGCGGTCAGCGGCAGAAGCTTGCGGAACGCGCTGACCGCTCGCGCTGTCACTTGGTCGAGCGGGCCGTCGAGGCGCACATCCTCGGCGCGGTCCCGTACGACGTCGACGTTGTCCAGCTCCAGCGCAGCGACCTGCTCCGTCAGCCAAGCCACGCGTCGTTCCATCGGTTCGATCAGCACGAACGACACGTCGGGACGTGCGATTGCCAGGACGAGACCGGGCAGACCGGCTCCGCTCCCGACGTCTCCCACCAGTCCAGGACGAAGCAGCGGCGCAACGATCGCCGAGTTCAAGATGTGCCGAGACCACAGCCTCGGAAGCTCGAGCGGGCCGATCAGACCTCGCTCTTCCCCTTGGTCCGAGAGGTTCGCCGTGAAGCGACGGGCCAGCTCGATGCGGTCTCCGAAGAGAGCCGCTGCCGCTGAAGGTTCGATTTCGACGTCGCTCACGGGTTTCACGTGAAACTCAGGCGGCGGTGATGACCGTGTAGCGGTCGCGTCCCTCGCCGCGAGACGTGGAAACGTAGCCTCGCTCAGACACGAGGTCGTGAACGAGCTTGCGTTCGTACGATGACATCGGGGGGAGTGCCGCCTCAGCAGCGCCCTCGTCCAGTCGCGCAATGGCGCGATCGACCAGCTGCCCCAGCTCACCCTGCCGGGCTTCGCGGGAGCCGGCGATGTCCAAGATCAAGCGCGAGTACCCGCCCGTCTGGTTCTGCACGGCGAGGCGGGTCAGCTCCTGAAGCGCTGCGACGGTGTCCGCCTTGGCCAGAAGGGACAGATTCGATCCACCCTCGGCGTTCACCGAGATGTAGGCCCGGCCGTTGCGGGTGTCGATGTCGATGTCGCCGTCGATGTCGGCGATATCGAGCAGCTCCTCGATGTAGTCCGCCGCGATATCGCCTTCGCGATCGACGTCGGCCGGAGCGAGGCTCTCAGGACCAGCCTCTACGCCATCCGTCCCGGGGACGCTCGGCGACTGCCCATCCGTCGCCCGCACGTCAGCCGACTGGCTGACGTCTTCGGCCTCGGGCATATCGCTCGGCTCGGGGGAGGAGGTCTGCACGTCGGTCATCGGTTCGAAACCCTCACTACTTTCCTGCTTGCTTCTTGGCCCGCGTCTTGCTGACCGGCTGTACTCGCTGCGTCGGCTGCTGCTTCTTCGGCTGCTCTTCGACCGTCAGAACGGTGGAACCGTCCGCCTGGACGAGTTTGCCCTTCTTGGCGAGACGCGCCTCCCGAGCCTTGGCGGCGTCGGAGCCCGGCGTCGGCATGTTGCGGATGACGAGGAACTGCTGACCCATGGTCCACAAGTTCGAGGTCAGCCAGTAGAACATGACACCGAGCGGGAAGGCGAAACCGGAGAAGAGGAAGACGAAGGGGAGCAGGTAGAGCAGAATCCGCTGCTGCTTGAACTGCGGGCTCGCCTTGGTCTCCGGCGACATGTTCTTGGAGACGATCTGCAGCTGCGTAAGGAACTGCGAGCCGGTCATCAGAATAACCATAACAGCCGCGATGATCATGACCGCCACCTGCGGGGGATGAGAGTTCATCGCACCCTGGAAGCTCTGGTGCAGGGGAGCGACGCCGAAAAGCGTCGCGTTTCCGAACTGCAGGGCCAGCGTCTCGTTCAACGGACCAACGCCCGCCTTGCCGCTCTGCGCACCGTTCAGCACCTGGAACAGCGAAAAGAACACAGGCATCTGAAGAAGAAGGGGGAGGCATGAACTCAGCGGGTTGGTGCCCGTCTTCTTGTACAACTCCATCGTCTCGCGCGACATCGCCTCACGCGAGAACTGGTCCTTCTTGCCCTTGTACTTGTCCTGGATCTTCTTCAGCTGCGGCGCGATCTCCAGCATCCGTCGCTGATTCTTGATCTGCCGGACGAAGATCGGGATGAGCGCGGCACGCACGACGACCGTCAGACCCACGATGGCGAGCACCCACGTGATGCCGGCCGCCGGGTCCAGACCCATCTGCGTGAACAACCAGTGGAAGGCGACCAGGATCAGCTCCACGACCCATTTGATGGGCCAGAGGACGAGTCCGATGATGTCAGGCATGTCTTGTGGCTAGGCCTTTCCCTGGCTGATGAAGCCGTCCTGGCTGATGAAGCGGTGCTGGCTTGCGGCGACGACGAAACCGAAGGGCGTCACGCGGTACCGCGGCTTCCTCGCCGGCGGCACGTCGTCGACTCCGCCCGCTGCCCACGGATGACAGCGGAGGATGCGACGGATCCCGAGGTACGACCCCACGAGCACGCCGTGCTGCTGAATCGCCTGGAGCGCGTACGCGGAACACGACGGGTAGTACCGGCAGACGTCGCCGTACAGCGGTGAGATCACAGCGCGATATGCGCGCAACACCAGCACCGCGACGTTCCGCGGCGCGAGGAGCACTGCTGCGATCGCGGTGGTCATGGACGGATGCCCTTACTGGTGTGGCTTCGGCTGGTGTGACGATGGCTGCTGTACCGGAGCGACGCCCGGGACAGCTCTTCGTGCAGGCTAGCCCACGGCGCTTGTACGGAGGCTGGTAATGCGCGCACGACGACATCTGCCCCAGTGGCCGCCTCATCGCCGGCGAACCGGGGGAGAAGGTCGTACGCCGCTGCTTTGAGTCGACGACGCACGAGGTTTCGCGTCACCGCGTTTCCCACCGCTTTGCTGACGATGAAGCCGAATCGCACCACGTCGGAGTCGGGGTTCGAGCGAATGTACGTCAGGGTGTTCGTTCCGGAGAAACGAGTCCCTCGTCGTACCGTCGCCCGGTAGTCCGCCCCCCGCGTGATGCGATTGGCCTTCGCAAGCACCGGCCGGCCGTCTTTCGAAGAAGGGTCAGGCGGAGAGCTTGGTGCGGCCCTTGCTGCGGCGCGCCGAAAGAATGGCGCGGCCGGCGCGGGTGCGCATGCGAAGGCGGAAGCCGTGGGTCTTCGCGCGCTTGCGGTTGTTCGGCTGGAACGTTCTCTTGCTCATGTCTCTATCTCCGTGGTGGTCTCTTCACAGGCCCGTGCTGAGAAATGAAGGTCAGCGGGGAGCCCGGGAAAGTTTCAGGGCAGCCGTAACGGCTGCAAGTCAACTGATTAAAACTACGGCCTCGGTACGGACGAGGTCAAACCGATCGACTCAAATCCACTGATTATGCACGGTATTGGCAGGGAAGCGGCGGCCGACGCGCCGACGTATGCCGCCGAACGGATTTGATCGAGCTTCTGTGGACAAGTTACCGTGAGGTCAAAAGTTATCCCCAGGCCATCCCAATTCTGCCTGGAGATCGCTACGGTATTCCTCACACAGCGGTGGATAACTCTGTGAATACCCACCGGCGGCATCAGAGCCGCCAACCCGACGAGAGTCACCGGGGGTCGACTCGTCCCTTCGTCGGGCTGACGGCATCCGCAACACCGACGCAGACACAGACGAAAACGGGGAACGATGGCAGGCAGCGAAGAGCCGATAGCTGCGGCATGGCAGGACGTGCTCGGCAAGCTCGAGACGGACGACCGCATCACCCCCCAGCTATACGGGTTCCTCAGTCTCGTCGAGCCCAAGGGCATCATGGCCGGCACCTTCTACCTCGAGGTGCCCAACGAATTCACCAGGGGGATGATCGAGCAGCGCAGCCGCCTCCCCCTCCTGAACGCCATCGGCGGACTCGACGAGGCACTCGCGGTCAACACCTTCGCGATCGTCGTCAACCCGGAGATCCAGCAGGAGACGATGGCCGGTCCGGTCGGGGAGTCCGACACCGCGCCGACCTACATCGACCAGGCCGCGGCGCCCATGGTCAACGCGCCTGCCGAGATCACGGCGCCCCCACGCGGCGGCGACACCCGGCTCAACTCCAAGTACAGCTTCGACAACTTCGTCATCGGTCAGTCCAACCGTTTCGCCCACGCGGCCGCGGTCGCCGTGGCCGAGGCGCCGGCGAAGGCCTACAACCCGCTCTTCATCTATGGAGACTCAGGGCTGGGCAAGACCCACCTCCTCCACGCCATCGGGCACTACGCGATGAGCCTGTATCCCGGCATCCGGGTGCGGTACGTGTCGTCGGAGGAGTTCACGAACGACTTCATCAACTCGATCGCGAACAACCGGGGCTCGTCCTTCCAGGCCCGGTACCGCAACATCGACATCCTGCTGATCGACGACATCCAGTTCCTGCAGAGGGCCGTCGAGACGCAGGAGGCGTTCTTCCACACCTTCAATACGCTGCACGACCACAACAAGCAGGTGGTCATCACGTCCGACCTGCCGCCGAAGCATCTCACCGGCTTCGAGGACCGCATGCGGTCGCGCTTCGAGTGGGGCCTCATCACTGACGTCCAGGTGCCCGACCTGGAGACCCGCATAGCGATTCTGCGCAAGAAGGCGCAGAGCGAGAAGATCCAGGTCCCCGACGACATTCTCGAGTTCATGGCGTCCAAGGTGTCGAGCAACATCCGCGAGCTAGAAGGCACGCTGATCCGCGTTACCGCGTTCGCCAGCCTCAATCGCACGCCGGTCGACATGCCGCTCGTCCAGACGGTGCTCAAGGACCTGATCACCCTCGACGACGACAATGTGATCGCTCCGACGGACATCATCACGAACACTGCCGAGTACTTCAAGCTGAGCGTCGATGACCTGTACGGCTCGAGCCGTTCGCAGGCCGTCGCCACGGCGCGCCAGATCGCCATGTATCTCTGCCGCGAGCTCACCAACCTGTCACTCCCGAAGATCGGGCAACTGTTCGGCGGTCGCGATCACACCACTGTGATGTACGCGAACAAGAAGATCAGCGAGCTCATGAAGGAGCGTCGCTCGATCTACAACCAGGTGACCGAGTTGACGAGTCGGATCAAACAGAACCACCGCTACGGCAAGTAGCCACGCCGTCGATAACGCAGAACTTATCCACAAATCCATCCCCAGAGTGGGGACAATGCGTTATTAACACGTGTGGATAACTTGTGGAGAGCTTCCGGAGAACTACACCTTTAATGGGGACGGAGACCAACGTCCTGTGCAAACCGATCGGTCGGCGCCTCCCCCTCACACCCTTGTGAACAGGCGGATTCCTCAGCTCATCAACAACTCACCAGGGTGTAGTTCCCTGTGATCGTGCGGCCCCGACAGAGTTATCCACAGTTTCCACAGCGGTTAACACGATTACTTCTTAACTCTTCTCTATGGGGGCGGACGACAACCTCAGGGGGTCGGGCGCTCACCTCTTCAGCGTCACAGGCCAGGGGCTAGGATTTGTCACGTCCGTTATCCGTGAGCCGACAGAGGTGACTTCGTGAAGTTCCAAGCCAATCGGGATGTGTTCAGCGAGGCCGTCTCCTTCGCGGTGAAGCTCCTTCCGCAGCGGACGACCCTGCCGATCCTGAGCGGTGTGCTCATCGAGACGACGGAGAACGGACTTCAACTCTCGTCGTTCGACTACGAAGTGTCGGCGCAGACCCAGATCGCCGCGGATGTCGAAGAGCCGGGTCGCGTGCTCGTCTCCGGCCGGCTTCTGGCGGAGATCGCCTCGAAGCTCCCGAATGCCCCGGTGCGCTTCTCGACCGAGGACTCGAAGATCGTCGTCCGGGCAGGGTCGGCCAACTTCACTCTGCTGTCCATGCCGGTCGAGGAATACCCGAGCATCCCGCAGGTCGACGCAGCGGCCGGCCTCGTACCCGCCGAAGAGTTCGCGCAGGCTGTCGCGCAGGTGGGTGTCGCCGCCTCCCGGGATGATGTCACTCCGGTGATCACCGGTGTGCAGCTCGAAGTCGGAGACAACACTCTCGGCCTGGTCGCCACAGACCGCTACCGGGTGGCCGTGCGGGAGATCGACTGGGACAACGGCACCACGTCCGGTGAGTCGGTGACGGCGCTCGTCCCGGCGCGCACGCTGACCGAGATCGGCAAGACCTTCGGTCACAGCGGCAACGTCTCGATCTCGATCACCAACCGCGACGACCGCGAGCTGATCGCTTTCACCGCTGACCGCAAGACGGTCACCTCGCTGCTGATCAAGGGCAACTTCCCGCCGGTCCGGCGACTCTTCCCGGAGCAGGTGGACAACTACGCGGTGATGAACACCGCGGAGCTCATCGAGGCGACTCGCCGCGTCGCCCTCGTCCTCGAGCGCGAGGCCGCGCTCCGTTACACCTTCACCGCCGACGGATTGACGCTGGAAGCGATCGGTTCCGAGCAGGCGCAGGCATCCGAGAGCATCGACGCTCTTCTCACTGGCCAGGAGACGGTGGTTTCATTGAAGCCGCAGTTCCTGCTCGATGGTCTCGGGGCGGTGCACTCGGAGTTCGTGCGCATCTCGTTCACGAAGACCGAGAACCCCAACAAGCCGGGCCCTGTGCTCATCACGAGCCAGACGTCCAAGGATCAGGCAGGAGCGGATTCGTACAAGTATCTGCTCCAGCCGAACCTGCTCCTGCGCTAGCGCTCGGCCTCGGTAGAAGCAAGAGAAGAGAAGGACAATCATGCACATCGGCCTCATCGGTCTCGGACGCATGGGCAACAACATGCGTGCCCGGCTCGAGAAGAACGGCATCGACGTCACCGGTTACGACACCAACCCGGATGTCTCGGACGTCGCCACTGTGGCCGACCTGGTCGCAGCCCTCCCCGCGCCCCGCACGGTGTGGGTGATGGTTCCCGCCGGCCAGGTCACCGACTCGGTCATCCGCGAGCTCGAGCCGGTGCTCGAGAAGGGCGACCTCGTCATCGACGGTGGCAACTCCAAGTTCACCGAGGACTTCGCACACTCCGAGCTGCTCGCGCCGCGCGGCGTCGACTTCATGGACGTCGGCGTCTCCGGCGGCATCTGGGGCCTCGAGAACGGCTACGGCCTGATGGTGGGCGGCTCCGCCGAGCAGGTGCAGCGGGTGATGCCCGTCTTCGACGCGCTCCGCCCCGAGGGACCCCGCGACGAGGGATTCGTCCACGTCGGCGAGGTCGGCGCCGGGCACTACGCCAAGATGGTGCACAACGGCATCGAGTACGCACTCATGCAGGCGTATGCCGAGGGCTATGAGCTCCTTGACACGCGCAAGGACATCATCAAGGACGTCACCGGGACCTTCAAGGCGTGGCAGCGGGGAACCGTTGTGCGCTCCTGGCTGCTCGACCTCCTGGTCCGTGCCCTCGAGCAGGACCCCGAGTTCGAGCACATCGAGGGGTACGTTCAGGACTCCGGCGAGGGCCGCTGGACCGTGGAGGAGGCGCTCAACAACGCCGTCCCGGTCCCCACGATCAGCGCCTCGATCTTCGCTCGCTTCGTCTCCCGCCAGGAGGACTCGCCGGCCATGAAGGCCGTCGCCGCGCTGCGCAACCAGTTCGGTGGCCACGCGGTCAAGGCTGTGGACTGAGAATCCGCGACCGAAAACCTCTGTGCGTGTCACACATCTCTCCCTGACCGACTTCCGCAACTACCGCACTGCGGAGGTGCCGTTCGCGGCCGGCGCGAATCTTTTCGTCGGCCGCAACGGCCAGGGTAAGACCAACCTCGTCGAGTCGCTCGGCTACCTGAGCACCCTCGGGTCGCACCGGGTGTCAAGCGATCAGGCGATGATCCGAAAGGATGCGGACGCCGCCATCGTGCGGGCGCGCATCCAGCACGACGGCCGTGAGTTGCTGGTCGAGATGCAGCTCAACCGCAGTTCACCCAATCGGGCGCAGGTGAATCGGGGAGCGATCAAGCCGCGCGAGCTCCCACGGTACTTCTCGAGCGTTCTGTTCGCGCCGGAGGACCTGGCGCTGGTCCGCGGCGAGCCGGGGATCCGCCGGCGGTTCCTGGATCAGCTGCTCATTCAGCGCAACCCCCGATTCTCGGCCGTAATCGCCGACTACGAGCGCGTGGTGAAACAGCGAAATACCCTGCTGAAGTCGGCGCGTGCGTCGCGGGTCCGCGAGGACCAGCTCGGTACCCTCGACATCTGGGATGAGCGGCTCATCCAGCTGGGTTCCGAGTTGATGGATGCGCGGCTCGAGCTGGTCTCCCGGCTCAGCGACCCGCTGGTCGCGGCATACCGCTCGGTTGCTGGCGACGATCACCACCCGCGACTGGTCCCGCAGCTGACCATCTACGGCGCCCATGTCGAGGACGATGACGAAAGCGGAGGCGACGATGTAACGGGCTCAGCCGGTGTCGCTACGGCGGAGGCGTTCCGTCGTGCCCTGACCGCCGTCCGCCGGAAAGAGCTGGACCGGGGGCTCACGCTCGTCGGTCCGCACCGCGACGACGTTCTGTTCGAGCTGAATGGTCTGCCCGCGAAAGGTTACGCGAGTCATGGTGAGTCGTGGTCGTTCGCGCTCGCGCTCAAGCTGGCATCGGCCGAGTTGTTGCGTCTCGAGTCCACGACCGGTGACCCGGTTCTCATCCTCGACGACGTGTTCGCCGAGCTCGACCAGGCGCGGAGGCGGATGCTTGCAACCGCTGTAGCCGGTTACGAGCAGGTGCTCATCACGGCGGCGGTCTTCGACGATGTGCCCGACGAACTCACGGCGCACACCGTGCGGATCGACGCGGGTGCGATCGTGGAGGCCCCGGATGCCTGATCAGCTCAGCGAGGCTTCGGCCGTGTATCTCCGGCTGAAGTCGCTCTTCACCGGGACGCCGGCTCGACGGAAGCGCACGTCCGGCCGGGCGGAGGGCGAGTCCACCAGCCGGCCATTCGGTAGCGGACGTGACCCGCACGGGGTCGGCGACGTGATGGATGCGCTGGCCGCTCAGCTCGGCTGGACGTCGGCCCTCGCGCAGTCGGATCTGCTCGAGGGCTGGCGGGAACTCGCCGGCGAGGAGACCGCCAAACACGCCATCCCGGACCAGATCACCGACGGCGTTCTCGTCATCCGGTGCGAGTCGACAGCGTGGGCGACACAGCTCAGGATGATGCGCTCGGAACTCCTCGTGCGGATCGCCGAGAAGTTCCCACAGGCGGGCATCGAGTCAATCCGTTTTCAAGGGCCGGACGCCCCCTCCTGGAAAAGAGGCCCCAGGTCGATTCCAGGGCGTGGCCCGCGCGATACTTACGGCTGAGAGCACAAAAGAGGTCGACAGGGCGCAGAAAATGCGTCAGACGGCCGTTTTCCGGCATTTCGACCGCCAGGCCTTGGTAGACTCAACTGTCACGATTGAGTGCGGTCAGGAGCCTAATTTCATATGACGATGGAACCGAACACGGCCCGGGAAAAACACGAATACGGCGCGAATGAGATCCAGGTCCTCGAAGGTCTGGAAGCCGTCCGCAAGCGACCCGGAATGTACATCGGTTCGACCGGTCCCCGCGGTCTGCATCACTTGGTCTACGAGATCGTCGACAACTCGGTCGACGAGGCTCTCGCGGGCGAGGCGGACAACATCGAGGTGACCATCCTGTCCGACGGCGCTGTGCGGGTCGTGGACAACGGTCGCGGCATCCCCGTCGACATCCACCCGGTAGAGAAGAAGTCGACGGTCGAGGTCGTGCTCACCATCCTGCATGCCGGCGGAAAGTTCGGCGGCGGTGGATACGCGGTGTCCGGTGGTCTGCACGGCGTGGGCAGCTCTGTCGTCAACGCGCTCTCCGCCCGGCTGGACGTCGAAGTCCGCCGCCAGGGCAACGTGTACCGCCAGAGCTACCGCAACGGAGTGCCGGAAGCGCCGCTCGAAAAGGGCGAGGCGACGGAGCTGACCGGCACGACGATCACCTTCTGGCCGAGTTCCGAGACGTTCGAGACCGTCGAATTCGACTACGAGACCCTCCGTACCCGGTTCCAGCAGATGGCCTTCCTCAACAAAGGGCTGCGCATCGCCCTCACCGACGAGCGTCCGCCGGCGATCGAACCGGTCGAGGGTGAGGTCGACGACGACGAGTTCGCTCCTCGGAGCGACGTGTTCCTCTACGAGCGAGGCTTGATGGACTACGTCCACTACCTCAACTCGGTGAAGAAGGCGGAGGTCGTGCACGACGAGATCATCTCGTTCGAGTCGGAGGACACCGACCGGAAGATCGCGCTCGAGGTCGCCATGCAATGGACGACGAGCTACAACGAGAGCGTCTTCACCTACGCGAACACGATCAACACGCACGAGGGCGGCACCCACGAGGAGGGCTTCCGCGCGGCGCTGACGACACTCGTCAACCGGTACGCACGCGAGAAGGGCATCCTCAAGGAGAGGGACGAGAACCTCTCCGGCGACGATGTGCGCGAGGGACTGACCGCCGTGATCTCGATCAAGCTCGCGGAGCCGCAGTTCGAGGGACAGACCAAGACCAAGCTCGGCAACACCGAGGCGAAGGCCTTCGTGCAGAAGGTGGTCGGCGACCAGCTCGGCGACTGGTTCGATCGCAATCCCAACCAGGCCAGGGACATCATCCGTAAGGCGCTCCAGGCGGCGACCGCTCGCCTCGCCGCTCGTAAGGCGCGCGAGACCGCTCGCCGCAAGGGGCTGCTGGAGAGCGGCGGCATGCCCGGAAAGCTCAAGGACTGCCAGTCGAAGGACCCGACACTCTCCGAGATCTTCATCGTGGAGGGCGACTCGGCCGGCGGCTCCGCCGTGCAGGGCCGCAATCCGGAGACGCAGGCGATCCTGCCGCTACGAGGCAAGATCCTGAACGTCGAGAAGGCGCGGCTCGACCGCGCTCTGGGCAACAACGAGGTCCAGGCGATGATCACGGCGTTCGGTGCCGGCATCGGCGAGGACTTCAACCCCGAGAAGGCTCGGTACCACAAGATCGTGCTCATGGCCGACGCCGACGTCGACGGCCAGCACATCACGACGCTGCTGCTGACGCTGCTGTTCCGCTACATGCGCCCGATGATCGAGCTCGGCTACGTGTACCTCGCGCAGCCGCCGCTCTACCGCCTCAAGTGGTCGAACGCTGAGCACGAGTACGTGTACTCCGACCGCGAGCGCGACGCGTTGATGGCCGAGGGACTCGCCGCCGGCAAGCGCATCCCGAAGGACAACGGGGTGCAGCGCTACAAGGGTCTCGGCGAGATGGACTACTCGGAGCTGTGGGAGACGACGATGAACCCGGAGACGCGGACCCTGCTCCAGGTCACGCTCGATGACGCGGCGGTGGCCGACGAGGTCTTCGCCACCCTGATGGGCGAGGATGTCGAATCCCGACGCTCGTTCATCCAGAAGAACGCCAAGGACGTGCGGTTCCTCGACATCTGACGCTTCGGCGCCGATGAACTGCAGACGGACTACGAGGAAGAGAAGACTGTGACGGACGAAGAGAACGTGTCGGGCGACGGGGCCGGTTTCGGCATCCACGGGAGGATCGACCAGGTCGACCTCCAGTCGGAGATGCAGCGGTCGTACCTCGACTACGCCATGTCGGTCATCATCGGGCGCGCGCTGCCCGAGGTGCGCGACGGCCTGAAGCCGGTGCACCGACGCGTCATCTACGCGATGTTCGACGGGGGCTACCGACCTGACAAGGCGTTCTCCAAGTGCGCCCGCGTCGTCGGCGACGTGATGGGGCAGTTCCACCCGCACGGCGACACCGCCATCTACGACGCGTTGGTACGCCTCGTCCAGCCGTGGAGCCTCCGGTACCCGCTGGCCCTCGGCCAGGGCAACTTCGGCTCGCCCGGAAACGACGGCGCTGCCGCCCCGCGGTACACCGAGACCAAGATGGCTCCGCTTGCCCTCGAGATGGTCCGCGACATCGACGAGGACACCGTCGACTTCCAGGACAACTACGACGGTCGCACCCAGGAGCCGGCCGTTCTGCCCAGCCGCTTCCCGAACCTGCTGGTCAACGGCTCGGTCGGCATCGCGGTCGGCATGGCCACCAACATCCCGCCGCACAACCTGCGCGAGGTCGCCTCCGGAGCACTCTGGCACCTGGAGAACCCCGACGCGCCCCGCGAAGAGCTGCTCGAAGAGCTGATGAAGCGGATCAAGGGCCCGGACTTCCCGACCGGTGCGCAGATCCTGGGCGTCAAGGGCATCCACGATGCCTATCGCACGGGTCGCGGGTCGATCACGATGCGGGCCGTGGTCACCATCGAGGAGATCCAGGGACGCGTCTGCCTGGTGGTCACCGAGCTGCCGTACCAGGTGAACCCGGACAACCTGGCGATCAAGATCGCCGACCTGGTGAAGGAAGGGCGCATCGGCGGCATCGCCGACATCCGCGACGAAACCTCCGGACGTACCGGTCAGCGACTGGTCATCGTGCTCAAGAGGGATGCGGTCGCCAAGGTCGTCCTGAACAATCTGTACAAGCACACCCAGCTGCAGGAGAACTTCGGCGCGAACATGCTCGCGATCGTCGACAACGTGCCGCGCACGCTGTCGCTCGACGGGTTCATCACCGCGTGGGTCGACCACCAGATCGAAGTGATCGTCCGACGCACCCGCTACCGCCTGCGCAAGGCGGAGGAGCGAGCGCACATCCTGCGCGGCTACCTGAAGGCGCTCGACGCGCTCGACGAGGTGATCGCGCTCATCCGCCGTTCCGCCACGGTCGACGACGCACGCGTGGGCCTGAAGGGTCTGCTCGACGTCGATGACGTGCAGGCGGATGCGATCCTCGCGATGCAGCTGCGCCGCCTGGCCGCTCTGGAGCGCCAGAAGATCATCGAAGAGGCCGAGGCGATCGAGAAGCTGATCGCGGAGTTCCACGCCATCCTCGACGACCCGGCGCGCCAGCGGTCGATCGTGAGCGAGGAGCTCACCGAGATCGTCGACCGGTTCGGCGACGACCGCCGCACCGAGATCATGTTCGGCTACGACGGCGACATGAGCGTCGAAGACCTCATCCCCGAAGAGGAGATGGTCGTCACCGTCACCCGCGGCGGCTACATCAAGCGCACCCGAAGCGACAACTACCGCAGTCAGCACCGCGGCGGCAAGGGCGTCAAGGGCGCCCAGCTGCGCGGTGAGGATGTGGTCGACCACTTCTTCGTGACCACCACGCATCACTGGCTGCTGTTCTTCACCAACCAGGGACGCGTCTATCGCGCCAAGACCTACGAGGTGCAGGAGGCCGGCCGCGACACCAAGGGACAGCACATCGCCAACCTTCTCGCGCTGCAGCCGGACGAGCAGATCGCCGAGATCCTCGACATTCGCGACTACGAGGTGGCGAAGTACCTGGTGCTCGCTACCCGTGACGGTCTGATCAAGAAGACGGCGCTGTCCGAGTACGACACCAACCGCACCGGCGGCATCATCGCGATCAAGTTGCGCGAGGGCGACGAACTCGTCTCCGCACTGCTGGTCGAAGAGGACTCCGACCTGCTGCTGGTGTCGCGCAAGGGAATGTCGATCCGGTTCACGGCTTCCGATGAGGCGCTGCGACCGATGGGCCGCTCCACCTCAGGTGTGATCGGAATGCACTTCCGTGGTGAGGACAGCCTGCTCGATGCGTCGGTCGTCTCCGACGAGGGATACGTGTTCGTCGTCACCGAGGGCGGCTACGCGAAGCGGACCGCCGCCGACCAGTACCGGCTGCAGAACCGCGGCGGACTGGGCATCAAGGTCGCCAAGCTGAACGATGACCGGGGCGACCTGGTGGGTGCCCTCATCGTCGGCGAGGACGACGAGGTCCTTGTGGTTCTTGCCAGTGGCAAGGTGGTACGCTCTGCCGTGGCCGAGGTACCTGCCAAGGGCCGTGACACCATGGGTGTCGTCTTTGCACGTTTTGCCGAGTCGGACAAGATCATCGCTCTGGCCAAGAACACCGAACGCGACCTCGAGTCCTCCATTCCCGCGGAGGATGCTGAGGCGGTCGGGAAGGAAGAAACCGTAGATGAGCAGTAGCGTCGCCGACAAACTCGCCAAGAAGTCGACCCGTCGACCCGCATCCGCCAAGCAGGTGCGCCTGAAGCTGGTCTACATCGACTTCTGGTCCACCGTGAAGCTGTCGTTCCTCGCAGGCGTCTGCCTGGCGATCATCGCGGTCGTCGGCACCTTCCTGGTGTGGACGGTGCTCGACCGCACCGGCATCTTCGACCAGGTGAACAACCTGTTCAAGGACATCTCAGGAACCGGCGGCAACGACCTCCGCTCGATCCTGGGGCTCGGTCAGGTGATGGGCTTCTCGCTCATCGTGGCCATCCTCGACATCGTCGTGGTCACCGCGCTGGGAGCAGTTTTCGCGCTCCTGTACAACCTCTCGGTGAAGATCACAGGCGGTCTTCTGGTCGGTTTCACCAACAACTGACCGATTTCGCAATGCCTGGGCAGATCGGGTAGTCTCGTATCTGCCCATTCGGGGATATAGCTCAGGCGGTTAGAGCGCTTCGCTGATAACGAAGAGGTCCGAGGTTCAAGTCCTCGTATCCCCACCAACCTTGTCTTTGGGGCCTTAGCTCAGTTGGTAGAGCGCCTGCTTTGCAAGCAGGATGTCAGGAGTTCGAATCTCCTAGGCTCCACAATTTTTTGCATGTCACCGGTTTCGCTTAGTCGGCCGGGGGCACGATCGGCCGGGTCGGGAACGGACTCGAGTACGAGACGCTCGTCGTCACACTGCCGAGGGTTCCGACGCGACCACTCACCTGCTCGAGGTGCCGCATCGAGGTCGCGACGACCTTCAGGATGAAGCAGTCGTCGCCCGTGACATGGTGCGCCTCCACGACCTCCGGGATGTCCACGAGAAGGTCGTGCAGCGGCTTGTATTGGCTGCTCGGGTAGCGGAGGCGCAGGAACGCCAGCACTCCGTAGCCGAGGCGTTCCGGATCGACGACGGCCCGGTACCCGGCGACGACGCCGACCTCTTCTAGTCGGCGGACACGCTCGGCGACCGCACTGTTCGACATGTGGACGGTACGGGCGAGTTCGGCGATCGACTGCCGACCGTCGCGCTGCAGCTCAGCGAGGAGCGCCCGGTCGACGCTGTCCGCAACGAATGGAAGACTGACGGCCATTCGGCGATTCTGCCACGACATCGTCGGCGACGGGGCGTCAACGCCGTCGATCGTCTATTCAGGCGAGGGTCGGATGTCCGTAGCCTCGAAAGCATGACGACCATCCCTTCGGAAGCCACCAGACATTTCGCCGCCAAGCTGCGATTCGAGACCGACCCGTCGGACGTCAAGGCCGCCATGGACATGGGTGAAGACATGGTGCTGGTGGACAGCCGGGGGGAGTCCGCTTGGCGCCAAGGACGCATCGACGGCGCCATCCACCTGCCGACCGCCGAAATCGCCGCGCGGGCGGCGCAGCTGATCCCCGAGGGTGTTCCGGTGGTGGTGTACTGCTGGGGTCCGGGATGCAACGGTTCCACTCGTGCCGCGCTGGCCTTCAGCATCCTGGGCTACGAGGTGCGGGAGATGATCGGAGGCTTCGAATACTGGTCGCGCGAAGGGCTGCCCGTCGTGGACGACGGCGGCCCGGTCCTCCGTACGCCGGACGCCCTCACCGCGCCGGTCGGCGCGATCGACTGCGCCTGCTGACGGGTGTTCCGGGCGGAACCATGTGCCCGCCTCATGCGCTAATCTTGTTCCTGCAGGACGCTTAGGCCTCCCGCACCCTGCCAACGCCCCGCTGCCGCGGGGCGTTGTGTTTTGCGTCGGGGGACCATACGTACTCGCTCACGGTGATTGCCCGGACGTTGGAGACGATCTTCTGGACTGCTTTGGCAGCGCGCGCGTCCTTTTCGTCGACCGTGAGGTGCCGGTTGAGAAAGTAGGTCGCGACGTCGGCCGCCTGGAGCAGGCGGCTCTCGTGAGAGGGGCCGAAGTAGATGGTGTTCGCAATTCGGGCCAGCCTTCGAGAGGTGTACCCCGGGACGGCTGCCAGTTTGAAGTTCCGCAAGCTTCTGCGTGCGTTCGCGGCGGCATGGTGTTGGTCTGCAAGAACGAGACCCATGTCGCCCTCCTCTAGCCGATCGAGTCGCATGTGAATGTCCTCGAGGGTGTGAGCCAGCGCAAGGAGGTGAGCCGGAAACGGTCGCGAATAGCGAACCCGCTGCGCGGCTAAGTCGATTCCGCGGAAGAGGAACTTCGCGGACGAGCGAGCCAGGATCTTGGCGACGAGATCACAGGCCTCTATCCGCCAGGCGGTCGGGACGGCTGCCCAAGCGCCCTTGCCATGGACGATGTCGACTGCGTGGAACTCGGAATGCGGGTCGAATGACGACACGTTGCGGGCTAGCAGCGTCCCGACTCCGTTCATGCCGTCCTCGATCAGTCGAATTGCGCGCGCATCCGCGATCAGCGCGCCAAAGAAGTAGAAGCGATCGTCGCGGGCCGATTCATCGATGTAGACAAGGTGCACGATCCCAGATAATAGGGCTACGCGATCTTCGCTATTGCGACGGCGTCCGCTATTTGAGCAGGCGGGAGAGGACGCGGTCGGCGAGTGGTTTGCCGCCGGTCTGGCAGGTCGGGCAGTACTGGAACGTCGAGTCGTGGAAGATGACCTGGCGGATCGTGTCTCCGCAGACGGGGCACGGCTGACCGGTGCGCCCGTGCACCCGCAGGTTCGACTTCTTCTCGCTTTTCAGCTCCGAAGCGGCCAGGCCGTCGGCTCGAGCCAGCGCCTCCCGCAGCGTCGACTGCATCGCGAGGTAGAGACGGGACACGTCGTCCGCCGGCATGTTCGACGGCTTGTACGGCGACATCTTCGCGACGTGCAGGATCTCGTCCGAGTACGCGTTGCCGATGCCGGCGATCAGCGACTGGTTGCGCAGCACGCCCTTGATCTGCGCGCGGCCCTGCTCAGCCAGGATGGCGGCGAACGCATCCTCGGTGAATGAGGCATCGAGGGGATCGGGGCCGAGTCGAGCGATTCCGGGAACCTCGTCGGGGTCGTGGACCACATAGATGGCCAGGCTCTTCTTGGTTCCGGCCTCGGTGATGTCCAGGCCGGTGCCGTCGTCGAGCACCAGCCGAGCAGCGAGCGGCCCTTTGCCGAGTCTGCCTGTCGCAGGGGGTGGTGGGGTGGCGCGCCAGCGGATCCAGCCGGCTCGGGCCAGGTGCACCACCAGGTGCAGCTCGCCGGCCGTGATGTCGAGGAACTTGCCCCGGCGGCCCACGCCCGCGATGGTCAGCCCGCGGAGCGCATCGACGGGCGGGTCGAACGTCTTCAGGGCGGGGAAGGCGGTGATGCTCAACTTGTCGATGACGCGACCCTTCAACCGGCCATCGAGGTCGGCGGCGAGAGCGGTGACTTCCGGAAGTTCGGGCATCACCCCTAGTCTGCCCCCGTCCTCCGACATCGCAGTAGTGTGAGGCGGTGGATATCAGAGTCGCGGCCTACGGCGTCATCACCGACGGCGATCGTATCCTGCTGGCCCACTGGAACGAGAGCGGTCGTTCCGGCTGGACGCTCCCGGGCGGCGGCATCGATCCGGGGGAGGACCCGGTGGAGGCGGTCGTCCGCGAGATCGCCGAGGAGACCGGCTACTCAGCTGAGGCCGGACCTCTGCTGGGGATCGACTCGAAGGTGATCCCGGCCGAGCACCGGTTCGTGCCGAAGGCAGGCCCGTTGCACGCCCTCAGAATCGTCTACCGCGCCAGCCTCGTCGGCGGCAGCCTCACGAACGAACGTGAAGGCACCACCGACGAGGCGGCTTGGTTTCCGCTGGCCAGCATCCCGAAGCGACGGGTCGAACTCGTCGACATCGCGCTCGGAATGGCCGGGCTGCGCGCCGCGGATTAGACGGTCGTCGGCCGACGCTGCTCGCCCGGCATGATGATCCACATCACGATGTAGGCGATGAACTGCGGACCCGGGAGCAGGCAGGACAGCAGGAAGAGCACGCGCACAGTCCATGGCCGCAATCCGAAACGGAGAGCGAGACCAGCACAGACGCCCGCGAGGACGCGACCTTCGGTGGGACGATAAAGAGTGTTCATGCTCTCCAGCGTCTCAGCACGGAGGTCGCCCCACCATCGGGGAAACCCCCGAAAACACACTCGGGGTCGCTGCCCTCGGCTACGGCAGGGGCTCGGTTGCCGGAGTCGTCGGCTCCTCGTCGGCGACCCACAGCTCGTCATCGGCGCGGAAGGTCTGCCAGACCGCGTAGAGCAGTCCGACTGCCGCGATGACGCCGAGGCCGACGGCGATGACGGTTCCGGCGCCGGGGCCCGACTTCTGAGTGGCCGCCTGCGTCTTTTTCGTCAGTTCTTTGCCGGCCTTCTTGAACTCGCCTGCCATCGCGGCCGCACGAGCCGCACGCGCGTGGTCGACGACGGAGAGCGCCGTTCCGACCGCGGTGCCGACCGCCGGGATGACGTCGCGTACGACACGCTCCCGCGCCTGACCCGCATAACGGCCGGCAGTGGCCTTCGCGCTGTCCGTCGGAACGCGCACGTACTGGTCGTACCCGTCGCGGACCTTGGGTGCGATCTCCTCGCGCGTGTAGTACGCCGCCTGCTTCCGGGCCTCCGCCGCGAGAGCGTTGGCGTTGGCCAGCACCTCCTGCTGCTGGGTCCACAGGTCCTCGGCTCCGCTGCGCAGTCGCTTGAGCTCCTTCGTGCGCTTCCGTGTCAGGCTCATCTGTTCCTCCGTCGAGTCGGGGTGGCGACTGACTCCATCTTGCCACCGAAAGGGCTGGGGATGGCCCGAGAGCTCCCGAGCCCGCCCAAGTCCTCTATACGCCCTGTGCAAGAATTGGTGGCATGTCTAAGCACACCGCTGTCGCCACGCTCCACACTAACTATGGAGACATCAAGGTCAACCTCTTCGGCAATCACGCTCCGAAGACGGTGCGGAACTTCGTCGGCCTGGCGACGGGTGAGATCGAGTGGACGCATCCCGCCACGGGCGAGAAGTCCACGGCGCCGCTCTACGACGGTGTGATCTTCCACCGCATCATTCCGGGCTTCATGATCCAGAGCGGCGACCCGCTGGGTCAGGGCGTCGGCGGTCCCGGCTACCAGTTCGACGACGAGATCAACCCGGAGCTCGACTTCACCCAGCCGTACATCCTGGCGATGGCGAACGCGGGCATTCAGGGCGGGCGCGGGACGAACGGCTCGCAGTTCTTCATCACGGTGGCGCCGACCACCTGGCTGCAGGGGAAGCACAGCATCTTCGGTGAGGTCGCGGACGACGCGTCCCGCAAGATCGTCGACAAGCTCGCCGAAGTGCCGACCGACGCACGCGACCGGCCGCTCGACGACGTCGTCATCGAGTCGATCGACATCGAGCAGGTCTGAGACCAGGCGGGGGAGCGAAGACGGGCGAGCGCACCAGATGACTCAGCCCGTCGACGCGCACGCGAACCACTGCTACCGTCACCCAGACCGCGAGAGCTACGTGCTCTGTCAGCGGTGCGGCCGCACCATCTGCCCCCAGTGCCAGACGCCGGGAGCCGTCGGAGTGGTGTGCCCGGAGTGCATGGCCGAACAGCGGGCGACGCATCCCCGCACCAAGCCGGCGTGGCTGACACGCTTCACCGGAGCCGGCGCGCCGGTTGTCACGTACGCCATCATCGCGCTCTGCGTGGTGGTCTTCATCATTCAGACACTGGGTGACCTGCTCGGCCTCCAGGTGACGAACGCGCTGCGCTACGCCGGTGCCTACTCGTATCCGGCAGCCGTCTCGGGTGCGTTCGAACCGTGGCGGATGTTCACGAGCATCTTCGCGCATGCCAACGTCATCCACCTCGCGCTCAACATGTACACGTTGTGGGTGTTCGGGATGGCGCTCGAGCCGGTCCTCGGCCGGGCGCGCTATCTCGCCCTCTTCCTGATCAGTGGTTTCGCCGGATCGGTCGGCGTGCTGCTGCTCGCGTCGCCGGTCGTGCCCGTCGTCGGTGCATCGGGGGCGATCTTCGGCCTGTTCGGCGCGTTCTTCATCATCCAGCGTCGCCTGGGCGGCAACGGCACGCAGATGCTGATCCTGCTCGCCCTGAACCTGGGGATCGGTTTCCTCCCGGGGTTCAACATCGCGTGGCAGGCCCATGTCGGTGGCCTGATCGGCGGCTTTCTGGTCGGCCTCATCTTCGTCGAGACGCGTCAAGTGCGGCGACGCGGCTGGCAGGTACCGCTCCTGGTGGTGTTCTGCCTCATCCTGATCGCGTTGAGCCTGGTGCACTTCTTCGTGTAGCGGGTCGGGACTTCCCACAAGGCGTGGATAAGTTATCCACAGGCTTATTAACAATGTGGGTAATTACACGACTGTAACTCTCCACAGGCTTATTAACACTGGGGAAACCGGAGTCGAACGCGCGGCAACTGTTCACAGGGCACCTGTGGAGAACTGTGGAAAACATCGAGCCCGGGCCGGCGAGTGCCGACCCGGGCTCGAGGCACGGGAAAGGTGGGTGCTACCGCCAGCGCGTCGTCATCAGGAAGCCGATGAACGCGATACCGAAGCCCACGAGGATGTTCCAGGCCCCGAGCGCAGGGATCGGGTACTGATTCTGGCTCACGTAGAAGACGATGATCCAGATGAGGCCGAGCAGCATGAAGCCGAACATCACCGGCTTGAACCACACCGGGTTGGGAGCGTCTTCTCCGGATGCCGCGGCCGGTCGCTCGGCGCGGGCGGGTCGCTCGGGTTTCGTCTTCGAATTGCTGCGTGCCATAGCACCACAGTGTAGCGGGGAAGGTGCCGAGCTTCCTGAGCCCCCCGTACAGGGGAGGCGCCGGATCCGCGCGCTGTCGATTCACAGCGACGCTCCCTAGAATCTGACACATGACCGAGGACACCCGTGTGCGCCGGCGCCGCCGACCGCACCGGCGACCCACGGTGGTCGGGGTGCTCGGTGAACTGCTCATCACTGCGGGCGTACTGGTCCTGCTCTTTCTGGGCTGGCAGATCTGGTGGAACAACCTGGTTCTGGCCGGCCAGCAGACGACCGCTGCCGCCGAGCAGAGCAAGAAGTGGGTGGACGACGCGCTGAAGGCCCCGAAGCCTGCTCCAGACACGGAGGCCGCCCAGGTCGAACCGCCGGTGATGGCGGCGCCGGAGGCGTACCAGCCGTTTGCTGTCCTCTATATCCCCCGGCTCGGCGCGGACTGGAAGCGCGTCATCCGTCAAACGGTCGACACCGAGCGCGTGCTCAACAGCTACACCGCTGGGGTCGGCCATTACGTCGATACCCAGATGCCCGGTCAGGTCGGCAACTTCGCCGTCGCGGGCCACGACTCGGGGTGGGGCAACACCTTCATCGACCTCTCGAAGCTGCACATCGGCGACCCCATTTACGTGCAGACCCCGGATGGCTGGTACACCTACACCTTCCGCAACTTCGAATACGTCCAGCCGTCGGCGGTCGGCGTCCTGCTGCCCGTGCCACGACAGCCCGCGGCGACCCCGGTGGAGCGTTTCATGACCATCACGACGTGCAATCCGCCATTCCACGCGGGTGAGCGGCTCATCGCATACAGCGTGTTCCAGGCGTTCGCTCCTCCACAGGACGTCCCGACAGAGATCGCCGCCGCGGTCGGGCAGGGAGGCTGACCGTGTACGGAGCTCTGTGGAGGGTGCTGCCCGGGCCCTGGTGGGTCCGCCTCTTCATCGTTCTCGTCCTCGTCGCCGTGGTGTTGTTTGCACTCGTGACCTGGGTGTTTCCCTGGGTGGATTCGCTCCTCGGCCCCCAGGAAGGTACCGTGGGCACGTGACTCGCGTACTCGTCATCGACAACTACGACAGCTTCGTCTACACGCTGAACGGCTACCTGCTGGAGCTGGGCGCTGAAACTGACGTGGTGCGCAACGACGACATCCCCGTGGAGGAGCTGCCGGCGAGGCTCGCTGCGTACGACGCGGTGCTCATCTCGCCCGGCCCGGGGAAGCCCGCGGATGCAGGCGTGTCGATCTCGGTCGTCGAGCTCGCCCTGGCCACCGGTCAGCCACTGCTCGGGGTGTGCCTCGGCCATCAAGCGATCGCGGAGGCTTTCGGCGGTGTGGTCACCAACGCCGAGGAGCTCATGCACGGCAAGACGTCGCAGGTCGGCCACGACGACAGCCCACTGTTCGACGGCGTCGCGCAGCCGTTCACGGCGACCCGGTACCACTCCCTCGCCGTCGTCGACGGGACGCTTCCGGACGAGATCAACGTGACGGCGCGGACGCCCGGTGGCGTGATCATGGCACTGCAGCACCGGGAGGCGCCCATCTACGGCGTCCAGTTCCATCCGGAGTCCGTGCTCACAGAGGGCGGCTACCGGATGCTGGGCAACTGGCTCGAGATCGCCGGCCTGGAGGGTGCCGCGGCTGCATCCCGGTCGCTCAATCCGCTGGTGAAGCTGGGCTGATTTCCGACGTTCGGGCGGGCTCAGCCCGAGCAGTACGTCAGATCGACCGTCGACCCCTGGGGAACATCCCCGGGCACGACGGACTGCGTGTGCACCATGGTCGCGCCCTTCTGCTGCGGGCAGGTCGGGTCTGGCTTGGGATTCGCCGTCAGGCCCAGCTGGGACAGGATGCCCGTGGCGGCCTGGATGGTCTGACCCGTCAGATCTGTGAGTGTGACCTTGCCACTGGAGACGTGCAGACCGATCGCATCGCCCTCGTGGGCCGAGGCGTTCGGTGCAGGATCGGTCGAGATCACGACGTTGGCGGGAACACTGGCAGAGTTCTCGGACGTCGTAGGCCCGACCGTCAAGCCGGCCTGCTGGAGCGCTTGCGTGGCGGCATCCACCGTCATGTTGTGCACGTCCGGCACGGATACCGCCTTCTTGCCGGTCGAGACATAGACGGTGATGGTGTCGCCCGTGGCCACGACGATCCCGGCACCCGGATCGGTACGGATGACCTGGCCCTGCGCATAGGTGGGACTGGATTCAGTGGTCTGCGCCCACTTGAGCTTCATTTCGTTGAGCTGGGCGGTGGCCTTGTCGAGCGTCTGCCCGGAGAGGTTCGGCACCTTGCGTGACGTGTCGGGCATCGTGGTGCTCGGCGCGATCCGGAGCACCCAGCCGAGAACGGCGATGATGACGACGGCCATGATGGCGATGCCGGCCCAGATCCAGATGACCGGTGGGCGACGTTGCGTGCGCGTCATCGTCTGGTCTTCGGCCAGCTGGCGGAACGCGGCCTCCGGGCCGGAGACCGAGCTGGGCGGTGCGCCGAACAGCGTCTCGGCGAGTTCGTCCTCGTGCTTGCGCTTCGGAACGCGGCCCGCGGCCGCTTCCTCCAGATCGGCACGGAACTCGGCGACAGTCTGGTAGCGCTCGAAGCGGTCCTTGGTCATCGCGCGGGCGACCACGACATCCATCGCCGGTGAGATCTTGGGGTTGACGGTGCTCGGGGCGACCGCGGTCTCGCTGACGTGCTGGTAGGCGATCGCAACCGGGGTGTCGCCACGGAACGGCGGCCGCCCGGTGAGCATCTCGAAGAGAACCACACCGGTCGAATAGAGGTCGGTCCGGGCGTCGACGGACTCGCCCTTCGCCTGCTCGGGCGAGAAGTAGCTGGCGGTTCCGAGAACCGCGGTCGTCTGCGCGACCGTCGCGGACGAGTCGCTGATCGCCCGCGCGATGCCGAAGTCCATCACCTTGACCTGACCGGTCTTGGTGATCATGACGTTGCCTGGCTTGATGTCGCGGTGCACCACGCCTGCGCGGTGCGAGTACTCGAGGGCCGTCAGAATGCCCTCGGTGATGCGCACGGCCTCGTGAACGTCGAGCGGGCCCTTCTTGATGAGATCTTTCAGAAGGACGCCGTCGACGTGCTCCATCACGATGAAGGGCAGCTGCGCCTCGTGACCGTTCGGCTCACGGATGGTCTCTTCACCGGCGTCGAAGACGCGCACGATCGTGGGGTGCGTCATACGCGCGGCGGCCTGCGCCTCCTGCCGGAAGCGGGTGCGGAAGGCGGGATCCGTCGCGAGCGACGGCTTGAGCAGCTTGATCGCGACGGTACGGCCCAACCGGCTGTCGGTGCCGCGATGAACATCGGACATTCCGCCCCGGCCGATGAGTTCGCCCACCTGATATCGGCCTGCGAGCAGGCGGCTATCTGGGCTCAATGCGGACTCCTTCTGGGTGCTGACTCCGGTTAGTGTAGCGGGGCTCGGCTGGGGAAATCCCAGACGGTTCCCAGCAGGGTCACTTCCCGGTGCCGCCTCCTCCGCCGCCTCCTCCACCGGCTCCGCCAGCGGGGGGCGTCGGCGACGAAGACGCCACCTCGTAGGCCAGGGCGGGCGACTGGCCGGACTCGACCGATTCGCCGCAGAAGATGGTGTAGGTCAGCTGGTAGGTGTTGGCCGCGTTCGGCGTCCACGTCGTCTTCGTGTCGTTCACCGGGGTCTGTTGGGCCCCGTTGACGTACAGACTCCGGCCGACGAGGTTCTGCCCTGCCGGGCAGGTCGCCGAGCCGAAGGTGACGGTGATCGGGGTGTTCGGCGCGCCCTGACCGGACGGCGGGGTCGCCGTGACGGAGTCGGTCGGAGTGGAGACCGGGGCGACCGCGCCGTAGACCTTCACAGTGATGGTCGAGCCCTTCGGCACCGGGCCGGTCGGGTTGACGGAGTAGACCTTGTTGGCCTGATCCTTCGTCGTCGCGGCGTTGCCCTGCGAGACGTCCGCGACCATCCCGAGCCCCTGCAGCTTGTCGCGTGCCTGGTCTGCCGTGAGGCCGAGGAAATCGCTCTCCGTGATCTGAACGGTGTTACTCGTCGGCGTCGGCTTCGGAGAGGGCGAGGACGGCTGGGACGACGGCGTGGACGACGGTGAGGAGCTGGGCGGCGCGGCCTTCGGCTGTGCGAGCAGCGAGATGACCGTGCCGATCAGGATGAGCGCGAGCAGGGCGATCAGCGCGATGAGCGGCCACGTCCAGCGGCTGCGCTTGCGCTCCTCCACGGGGGCGATCTCCTCCTCTTCGACGACGGGAGCGACCGCGGTCGACGGGAGGACGGTCGTGGCCTGCGTCGGCGCCTGGGAGGGCGACTGCATGAGTACGGTGGCTGCGTCGGTGGCGACCGCACCCCCCAGGATGGCCGGGACGGATGCTGCTGCAGCGCGCACGTCGCCGCGCCGCAGTGCCTGCGCAGCACGCGCAAGGTGCGCCGCCGACACCGGACGGTCCGCCGGGTTCTTGGCGATGCAGGCGAAGACCAGGTTGCGGACAGGCTCGGCGACCGTGGCCGGGAGCTGCGGCGGCGCCTCGTTGATCTGCGCCATGGCGATCGCGACCTGCGACTCGCCCGTGAAGGGACGGCGGCCGGCCAGGCACTCGTACGCGACGATGCCGAGCGAATAGATGTCCGTCGTCGGCGATGCCGGGTGGCCGGACGCCTGCTCCGGAGACAGGTACTGCACGGTGCCCATCACCTGGCCGGTGGCCGTGAGCGGCACCTGGTCGGCGATGCGGGCGATGCCGAAGTCGGTGATCTTGACGCGACCATCCGGAGTGATCAGCAGGTTGCCGGGCTTGATGTCGCGGTGGACCAGGCCGGCGGCGTGGGCGGCGTGGAGCGCAGCGGCGGTCTGGGCGACGATGTCGAGTGTCCGGTCGGTGCTGAGGACGTGCTCCCGCTCCAGGATGCTCGACAGGGCCTCGCCGGGGACGAGCTCCATCACGAGGTAGGCACTGCCGTCCTCCTCGCCGTAGTCGTAGACGTTGGCGATGCCCTCGTGGTTGACGAGGGCGGCGTGGCGGGCCTCGGCGCGGAAGCGCTCGAGGAAGCCGGGGTCGCCGAGGTACTCGTCCTTCAGGATCTTGATGGCGACCGTGCGACCGATGACCAGATCGGTCGCCTGCCACACCTCGCCCATCCCGCCGATTGCGATCCGCGACTGCAGCTCGTAACGTCCCCCGAAGGTGAGCCCTGCTGTGGGTCTCATTTATTCAGCACCGCCTCTAGTACTTTCCTCGCGATCGGAGCAGCGAGGGAGTTACCCGTGCCGCTCTGACCCTGTCCACCGCCATTTTCGACAACTACAGCCACAGCGAACTTCGGGTCGTTCGCCGGCGCGAAACCGGTGAACCACAGCGTGTAGGGATCGCCCTCCCCGTTCTGCGCCGTGCCCGTCTTACCGCCGACCTGAACGCCACCTATTCTTGCATTGCTCGCCACGCCGTGATCGACGCCGTCCACCATCATCTGCTTGATGGTGTCGGCGTTCTGCTGGTTCAACGGCTGCGAGAACTCTTTGGCCTGGAAGCTCTCCTCGGTCCGCAGATCGGCTGACCGGATGGAGTCCACAAGGGTGGGCGTCATCAGCGTCCCACCGTTCGCGATCGCTGCCGACACCATCGCCATCTGCAGCGGGGTCGCCCGGTCGTCCAGCTGCCCGAACGAGCCCTGCGCGCGTTCCGCCGGGTCGGGGTAGAGGGGGTACACGCTCTTCTCGACCGGGATGGGGATGCTCAGCGGCTGGTTGAAGCCGAACTTGTCCGCCTGGTCCTTGATGACCTCGGGCTTCAGCTGCATCCCCAGTTCTGCGAAGGGGATGTTGCACGAGAGGATCTGGGCGGTCGCGATGGAGACCGTGTCTCCGGGGCCGCAGGTGGTCAGCGAGTCGTTCTTCACGACCGTTCCGGAGCCGGGGAGCGGGAGCGACGCCAGGTTCGGGAGCTGGCTGTCCTTCGTGTACTGGCCGGTGCCGAACGCGGACGCGCTCATCACCGGCTTGAAGGTCGACCCGGGGGGATTGAGGTTGCCGCCGATGCTGCGGTCGATCAGGGGGTCGCCGGGGGCCGCGAGAAGCTGCTGGTACGCGGCCTCGACAGCCTTGCCGTCGTGCGAGGCGAGCACGTTGGGGTCGTAGGTGGGCTTGGACACCATCGCGAGGATCTTGCCCGTCTTCGGCTCCAGCAGCACCACAGCGCCCTGCTTGTCGCCGAGCGCATCCCACGCCGCCTGCTGCGCAACCGGGTCGATGGTCGTCTGGACGGCGGCACCCTGCGGGTTCTTGCCGGTCAGGATGGCGTTGATGCGGTCGAAGAACTGCGAGTTCGCCGAGCCGCTGAGTTTGCCGTTGAGTGCGCCCTCGAGCCCGGTCGGCTCGCCGTTGATGGGGAAGAAGCCGGTCACCGCCGAATACAGGGGACCGTTGCTGTAGACGCGCTGCCACTTGTAGACGTCGTTGGAGGGCACCGACTGAGCGATCGGCTGCCCGGCGACGAGGATGGCCCCGCGTTGCGCCAGGTAGCTGTTGTTCAGGGCGCGGGTGTTGCGCGCGTCGGCATTCAGCGTGTCCGCCTGGAACACCTGCAGGATCGTCGTCGACACGAGGAGTGCCAGGAACATCCCGAGCACGATCATGCTCACCCGTTTGATCTCGCGGTTCATGTCAGCTCACCACCAGCCGGGGTTGATTGCGGACAGTGTCGGAGAGGCGCAGCAGGAGGGCCACGATGATCCAGTTGGCGACGAGCGACGAGCCGCCGGCCGCGAGGAACGGCGTGGTCAGGCCGGTCAGCGGGATGACCCGTGTCACGCCGCCGATCACGATGAAGCACTGCAGGGCGACCGTGAACGAGAGCCCGACGGCGAGCAGCTTGCCGAAGTCGTCCTGGCCCGCGAAGCCGATGCGCAGCCCGCGCGACACGAAGACGATGTAGAGGGCGAGGATGGCGAACAGGCCGGCGAGACCGAGCTCCTCACCGAGGCTGGCGATGATGTAGTCGCTCTGCGAGACCGGCGTGACCCAGGGCTGCCCCTGGCCGAGGCCGGTGCCGATGAGCCCTCCCTGCGCCAGACCGAACAGGCCCTGCACCAGCTGGAAGCTGCCGCCCTGCGCGTTGTACACGCCCTGAGAGAACGGGGAGAGCCAGTTCGCGAACCGGTCGTGCACGTACGGCAGCAGCTGGCTGGCGACGACGGCACCGCCGACGATGAGGAGCAGGCCCAGGATCACCCAGCTGATACGCGCCGTCGCGACGTACAGCATCACGAGGAAGAGGCCGAAGATCAGCAGACCGGTGCCGAGGTCGCGCTGGAAGACGATGACGGCCATGGCCATCAACCAGACGACGAGCAGGGGTCCCAGGTCACGGGCACGGGGGAAGCGGATCCCGAGGAACTTCTTGCCGACGGCGGACAGCGAGTCGCGGGCCTGCACCAGGTATCCGGCGAAGAAGACGGCGAGGCACAGCTTGGCGATCTCGCCGGGCTGGAAACTGAACGGTCCGATCCCGATCCAGACGCGAGCGCCGTAGATCTCCTTGCCGATCCCCGGGAGCATCGGCAGCAGCAGCAGCACCAGGGCCGCGAACCCGAACAGGTAGGTGTAGCGCTGCAGGATGCGGTGGTTGCGGATGAGCACCACCACGAGGATCGCGCAGATGATCGCGATGGCGCTCCACACGATCTGCTTGACGCCCGCGCTGTCCCAACCGGAGTCCTTGTAGTGGATGTCGATGCGGTAGATCTCGGCGATGCCGATCCCGGTGAGCAACGTGGCGATCGGAAGCAGGAACGGGTCGGCCTGTGGCGCGACGAACCGCAGCGCGATGTGCATCCCGATCACGAGCGCGGAGAGTCCCGCACCGAGGTAGACCAGGGTCAGGTCGACGTGGCCGAGGGCGCCCAGCTGCACGAGCACGACGGCCGCGGCGTTGATGGCGCAGGCGATGACGAGGAGGAACAGCTCACGGTTGCGCAGCTTCTGGGGCAGGCGCAGCCGTTTCACCGGCCCGGTGGCGTTCCGGGGCGTCTTGGTCTGCTGCCGCGCCGCTGTCCTATTGTCGGTGGGCATCGTTCAGCTGCTCCACGATCGTCTTGGCTGCCGTCAGGTCGTCGGCGTTGATGGTCTGCTCGACCTGCTGCTTGTCGTACTCGGGCAGGTCGTCCACCGTCACGTTCGACTCCTGGTAGAGGTGCGAGAGGCTGATCGGCCCGATGCCCTGCTGCACACCCTGGTAGATGGCGACCTTGCCGTCCGGCGACATTCCGACGTAGTAGCGGGACTGCGTCCACTGGTACCCGAAGAAGATGGCCAGCACGATGGCGACGACCAGGGCGATGAGTCCGGCCATCCAGGTGATGCGCCGCCGGCGGGCGCGGCGGGCGTCCTCCTCGATGAGCTCGTCGAGGTAGTCCTCGGACTGCGGCTCGAAGTGGGTCGGGCCGGTGGCCGGGCGGATGGGGTGCAGGCGCAGGCCTGGAAGGCGGGTCGCTCGGGTGCTCGGCTTCGGTTCCGTGCCGAACTCGAGGGGCGACGCGGCGGATCCGACGGTCACCGGCTCCTTCACGATCTCACCGCGTGCGGTGTCTGCGATGTCGAGGACAACCGCGGTGACGTTGTCAGGGGCGCCGGCGTCGAGGCTCTGCTTCAGCAGGCGTTCGGCCACCTGTCGCGGACCGTCCTTCGAGGCGAGGGCGGCCAGCATGTCGTCGTGCTTCACGACACCGCTGAGACCGTCGGAGCAGATGAGCCAGCGGTCGCCGGGCTGCGTGTCGAGTGTCCAGGTGTCGATCTCGGGGGAGGCGTCCACATCCCCGAGCACCCGCATCAGCACCGACCGGCGGGGGTGGACCATCGCCTCCTCTTCGGTGATGCGCCCGCTGTCCACGAGACGCTGCACGAAGGTGTGGTCGGTCGTGACCTGCTTGAGCTCGCCGTCGCGGAACAGGTAGATGCGCGAGTCGCCGATGTGGGCGAACGCGATCTGGTCGCCCACGCGCACCATGGCGCTGACGGTGGTGCCCATGCCGGTCAGCTCCGGGTGCTCGAACACCGTCTCGGCGAGCAGCGAGTTGGCGGCGATCAGTGCGGACTGCAGCGCGAACTCGGCTTCGGCGGCGGACTGGTACTCGCGGTCGGCCTCGCGGATGCGGGTCACCGCGATGGCGGACGCGACGTCTCCGCCCGCGTGGCCGCCCATCCCGTCGGCGACGACGAACAGCTCGCGACCGGCGTAGCCCGAGTCCTGGTTGTTGGAGCGGATCTTCCCGACGTGGGAGACGGCCGCCGCTTTGTTCGCCGCCACCGGTTACCGCCGCAGCTCGAACGTGGTCGTGCCGATCTTGATCGGCGTGTCGAGTGGGACCTGGGTCGGGACCGTCACCCGGCGGCCGTCGAGGAACGTGCCGTTCGTGGAGTCGAGATCCTGGATCATCCACTCGTCGTTCCAGAGGAGCAGGCGGGCGTGGTGGGTGGAGGTGTAGTCGTCCCGGATGACGAGGTTGGACTCGCTGGAGCGGCCGATGGTGATCGGGTCGCGACCGAGGGGGAGCTCGGTCCCGGCCCGGGGTCCGGAGGTGATGACGAGGCGGCGGGCGGTCTGCACGCTCGCATTGGTGCCACCGGCGCGGTTCGCTCCGGACGGCAGCGACGAGACGGGGGCCGCCTTCATCACCGGCTCGGTGGGGCCGGCCGGCGCTGCGGCGGCGGGGGCGGCGGCTCTCGGGAACGGGGAGGCGGCAGCCGCCGGCTGCGATTCGGGCAGTTTGCGGACGCGCTGACCGAACAGGTCGGTGCGCAGGGCGTACACGATCCCGAACACGAACAGCCACAGGAGGAGGAGGAAGCCGAACCGCAGCACCAGCAGGGTCAGCTCGCTGGGGTTCACGAGGGACCCCAGAAGTCGCCGGCGTCGCGACCGCGCGGGGCCGCTGTGGCCTGCGGCAGCACGCGGAAGACGATGCGGGTGCGGCCCAGGGTGATCACCGAGTCCGGCTCCAGGATGGCCTTGCGCAGCGGCTGCCCGTCGAGCTTCGTGCCGTTGGTGGAGCCGAGGTCTTCGACCTGGGCGCGGTTCCCGTCCCACGTGATCATGACGTGGCGACGCGAGATGCCGGTGTCGTCCACGGTGATGTCGGCCTCCGCTCCGCGGCCGACGACGGTACGCGAGTGCGTGAGTGCGTAGTGCCGTCCGTCGATGTCGAGCACCGGGGTCCAGGCGACGTCGCCTTTCACGTTCTCGGACTCGACCTGCAGCATCCCGACCGTCAGCTCGGGGTCCTCCTCCAACTCGACCGAGATGCCGCCCGCGAACTGGTAGTGCTGCGCGGCGGCGTGCTTCTGGATGAAGTCGATCAGCTCATCGGTGAGCGCGGCCCCCATAGAACGCATGCGGGTGTAGTCGTCTCCGGCCATGCGCAGAACGAACCGGTTGGGCGCCAGGACCCTGTCGCGTGCGACGACCGCCGCCTTGGTGTCGAGCTCCTTCCGGAGCGCGCTGGACAGCTCGACCGGCTGCAGCCCGGAGCGGAAGGTCTTCGCGAACGCGCCATTGACCGCGCGCTCGAGCCCACGCTCGAAGTTGTCCAGAATGCCCACAGTCTCCCGCTCCCGGCTCGATGACTACATGCATGTTAGTCGGAACCCTTGGAAAGGCACTGGCTATCCGGTGAAGATCAGTCGTCGGGACGATGCCCGGATTCGTGAAGGGTCCGAGCGTCGTGTTAGAGTTCCTGGGTTCGCGCGAGTGGCGGAATTGGCAGACGCGCTGGCTTCAGGTGCCAGTGCCCGCAAGGGCGTGGGGGTTCAAGTCCCCCCTCGCGCACGGAGGGTGGATTTCAGAATCTCTGAACAGGGATTTCGAAATCCGCTCGGACGAACGAAGAAGGGCCGGATCGACCGGAGATGTCGATCCGGCCCTTCGCTTTCGGGGATGATTTGGCCCGATGACGTAGTTCGGGTCAGCGCGAAATGGCTGGATTCTGTTTTTCAGGCAGGCTGAAGCGCTCTTTCTTGCGGGTGAGAAGTGTGTTGGCGTGCCGGCTGCTAAGCGGGCGGCGCTGTCGCCGTCGTCGCGGTTCGTATGAGCGTCGTGCCGGTCAGGGTCTTTCGACGTCGGATGCGGTGCTTCGGCTCGACGCTGCGTTCGTATTCCTGAACGAAGAAGGACTCAATCTTGCGGAGGTTGGTAGACGCAGCTGCGAGAGCTGCTGCGAGGTAGTGGAAGGCGTACCCCCGCCCCGAGCGCTTGCGCTTGTTGGCGATGTCTTCGCGCCCGGCCTCCTTCAGCATCTTGTGGGATGACTCGACGAGGCTGCGCATGCCGTAGAAGGCCTGGTGTTCGGGCGACATGTACGGGAACTCCTGCAGGTACTTGACCGCCGGCGGATTCTCCTTCCGCTTCTTGCCCTTCGGAGGTGTTCCCGCGTCGATCGGAATCGTGATCGTTCCTGGCGTCGTTGGGGTGACCATCTTTTTCGAGCCACGGTCGTAAGCGATATAGGTGCCCGGACGTGGGTAGCTGTAGCGCTGGTACCCGTCGGCGTCAGGTCGACCTTTCGGCGTCATGCGGTACGGCTTGCGGTTCTTGAGCAGCGTCTTCAGGGCCTCCTCGTCAATGACAGTCCGCTTTTCGCCGGTGTCAGGATCCTCGACCTCCGCTCGGATGGCCTTCATTCCTTCGATGAGGGTTTCAGGCATGGTGGCGACATACCAAGTTCCTTCCACGAGGATGAGGTCCTTGTACTCGCTCTGGATGCCGAGGTCGTCCTTCTTGTAGTCGATCGCGAGCTTCCAGCCCTTCAGGCGTACTGGTATCTGGAAGTTTTTTGCCTGCTCGCCGTTGTATGCGCGGTCCGCCATGATCATCCCGGCCCTGACGCCGAGTCTCTCGACGGATTCCACGAGGCGAAGTCCGTGTCCGACGAGGCGTCCTGGCTGGTGGAACGTCACAGCCAGCGTCAGTGACGGGAAGAGGTGCCGCTCACCGGGGCTGTTCCAGACCATGACTGCGTTCTCGAGTTCATAGGCGGCGACGTCGGTCTTCGCGCCCTCGCCGTTGTGGTTGCCTTCTCGGCGGTAGCGCTCAGCAAAGGGGTCTGCGTTCGTTCGTTTACGTCGATCATCCGGAGAGTTAGGGCGCCCCGCGATCTCGAGCTTGGTGGCGTCGATCGCGATGTTGCCGTTGTAGCGCGCCCAGATGTCCGCGGGAAGCATTCGCACCGTTGCGTGTACGAGTTGTTCGCACATCCAGTCCAGTTTCGCCATCGCGATCTTGGTAGCGATGCGTCCTTCGGTGCTGTCCCACTTCTTGCGCTGTGCGGCGAATTCGGCTTGGTCGAGGCGCTTGTTCCTGCGCGAGGGGTAGGGGTCCATGAGGTTGAGCAGGTTGACGGTCGACCGTCGCATCCGCTGATACCAGCCGCCACGCGAGGTGGCCGCATCCTTGATGCCGAGCATCGATCGGTGCTCCGCGTCGAACCGGTACTGGAGCGTGTTGGCGATTTCCTGGTAGTTGGCGCCGAGACCCATCTGGATGTGGATCAGCAGGAGAATGAGGACCGCGCGGTACGGGATGGCGGGCTTTCGGCCGGCGCCGCTCTTGCGCTTTGCGGAGTCCCACTCGTCGAGTCGGGCCACCACACCGGAGTTGTCGACAATGCGTGCAACGAGCCCGAGGTACGCCTTGGACATGGGGCCGTACTTGATGCGCTCTCTGGTCAACTCTTCACTGCTTGCGACGCCGAAGGTCTCCAGCATGCGTCGGGTGAGCAGCTTCTCGGGGTCCTCAGTGTTTGCGATCACTTGGCACCGTCGCTGTCACGGATCGCGGCCCGGTACGAAGCGACATCCATCTCTTGGACGAACGCGAGATAGCGCGGCAGGTTTTCGAACTTCTCGAACCCAAGGGCTCGGAACAGCTCCTTGATGGAAACGCCCGCCTGCAGCCTTCCAACGATCCAGGTAGAACGCAGCCGTTCGCTCCGCGGGTGCTCTCCGATTGTGTACTGGGTGAAGCTGCTGAAGAGGTTGCCACCGTCGCTACGGTTTGGTGGTCCCCAGAGAGGCATCTCAGGCTCCGCGTCTTCGAGCAGAGCGACGCACCAGTCCTCCCATTCCGCGAGGAGCGGGACGAATCGCGGGTGAGTTCCCCCGCGGACGTTGATGAAGACACCGTTCTCGTCGACGAGGACGTCTTCCGGTGTGACGTCGATGACTTCCACCGGCCGCAGCGCAGCCCCCGCGGCCAGGATGAGCATCAGCATCGCCCTGCGGCGCTTGGCTTCGGTTTTCTGCCCGAGCGCCCAGAACCTGAAGTTTGCCATCTCGTTCGGGCTGTAAGGATGGGCGACGCCCTTTCGGCTTAGCGGCGTCATTGTGGCGCCCTGCTCCGTCGGCAGGAGCACTTCCGAGATTCGGAGGAGCATCGAACGGTAGTTGCGGCGCGTGCCTTCGCTTCGTCCGCTGTTCTCCTCGGTGGCGTAGACGTCGATGACCTGCCGGCTGAAGATGACGTCCGTCTGGAGTGGGAGTCCACGCTCGACCACAGCCCACGTCACGAAGGCGGTCGTGATTGTGATGAGGAGCTTTGCTGAGTAGGCGGTCTGCGGTGCGGCGATTGAACAGGCGTCCTTGACGAACTCGGCGATCTTTGGCCACGTCTCGGTGTCGCGGCGGGGCTTGTACGACGTCATTGCTTCGCGGGCTTCGAGGGGCAGGGCGTTGTGACCGACGCGGGTCAGGAGCGCAGCGGCCGTTCCGGTTTGTCGGGAGAAGGCGCCGACGGCGTCACCGAGTTCGGACGCATGGCTACGCGCCCAGGTGGTGTTCCCGAAGGCAAGCCGTTCGTCCAGTCGTACCTGCGCCGGGGTTCGGGCTGGGGTGGCAGGGCTCGGTGCGTTGGTGCGAGAGGCCGTGGTCTGGACGGCAGTTCTTGAGGTAGAGCGGGTCACACCGCCAGCTATGCTGCGGTGCGGTCAGGCGGGTGGGACTTTGCGCCCCGTGCTCGTCCTCGCCTAGAAGTACCGGGAGGTCCACGACCAGTCTTCATTCCGAGCGAGTTCGATGATTCGCGTTGGATGCTCCTCGGCGATCTCGATAGGCGGGCAGCCTTTGTGTTTCGGGTTCCACCCGCTCAGCCAAAGTGCCCACAGCCAGGGTTCGGGGCACGATCGACCCAGGGCGTTCAGGATCGAACGAAGCACCGGAACGCGTTTGATGTCCTGACCCCCACCGACAAGCGCGAAGAGTGGGTAGAGGGGCCGCCTGTCGGAGTCCCGCACCTCGAGGAGTTCGCGGCGCCCGGCGAGAGCAAAGACATCATTGCGCGTGGCGCGCAAGCTCTGGGCAACATCGCTGGGTGAGAGATAGGGGCCGAGTTCGATTTGCCAGGTCTGGAGAAGGTGCGCTGAAGGCGCGCGGAAGGTTGTCATCGGGACTCCCATGCGCAATAATTGCTGTAGATACAGCAGGTCGAGTGTCGCGAGATAAGGGGAAGGTGACCAATGCCCTTGCGGTCACGCGATGTGGCGCGCTCATCGTCTAGCGTGGTGGCATGGCCCGTCCGCTGCGCATCAGTCCCAACCTGGGACTCGACGAGTGGTTGGTTGCGCCCATGACGGATCATGCGCACGAAGCTGCCCGTCGTTTCGTGACGAACCTCAAAGTGGCCATGGGTACCGACAGTGTGCTCTCGACTGCGAAGCGGGCCGGCGTCGACCGGAACTCGTTGCGGATGGTTCTGGAAGGGCACACGTGGCCGGATGGGCGCCTGGTCGCCAAGCTCGAGGCGGCCTTCGAGCGCACCCTCTGGCCCGGGTACTTCAAGGACTGACATCAATCGCCATCGATCCGCTCGATGGCGACGATCGGCGAAGTCACCTGCCAGAGATACTCCAACACCGCGGCGACCTCGGGCTCGGGCTGCATGGTCCAGAATCCGGAGACGCCCACCTGGCCCTGGATGATCCGCAGCAACAGGTGTTGACCGTCGGTGAAGTCAGGATGGGAGTCAGGGCCGGGCGTCCTCGTCACGGTCCGATCGACCATATCGAAGACGTAGATAGAACCGGAGGTGGTCGTCACTCGGTACCGACCCGGCGCATCGGGGATGTGGTCCAGCGTCATAGTGCGCCACCAGGGTGTACCTGGCGTCTGATCAGGCGCGCGATTGCCCCGCTCGGCGTCCCCGTCGAGCTTTCTCCAGCACCGCGAGGTGCGTGACGACCTACCAACTTAAGCATGAGCACTACCGCTGTATCTACGGCAGCAGTAACAATAGCAAAAGAGGCAGGAGGCGGCAAGATGTTTCGGCTTAGGCAGCAGCCCGGAGCGAGTGAGTCGACTGGCCGTTCTCACGCAGTGGCACGAAGGGCAGGTACCTGGTGAAGGCCTCGAGCGAATCGACTCCGGCGGCGGCTACGAGCTCCCGCAGTGGCGAACACGCGGCCATGTGGGTCACGATCCAGGTACTGCGCAGCCGCTGGGTCTGCACATGAATCACACCACCCCCGCGAGCGACGAAGTTCGAGATGAGGTTCTTCCCTGCCCCGGTGCGCGCCGGGATGAAGAGGTAGGCATCGGGAGCCAATTCACCGGCACGCCTTAGCAGCAGACGCTCCCATCGCCGAAGGACAGGGATGCCTCGGACGCGACCGTCAGTGACGTGCACGATCGTCGCGCCACTGTCACACGCGGTCACATCGCCGGCACGCAGGTTAGTGATCTCCTGGGCCGAGAGGCCCGCACCCAGGCCTAGCGCGACGAGGATCTCGGCGTCGGCTCGCCGGCTCTTGTTCTGCTTGCGCGCCCACTCACGCAGCGCCGCCTGCTCTGTCGACGTGTAGGGGACGCTGGGGTCGGACGGGGCTAGTGCTGCGAGCGGCCGAGGAGCGAGCGACTCGTCGAGGAGAGCCTCCGCGATCCGGAGCAGCTGGGAGCGGTAGTTACCACGGCTGCCGGCAGAGAGTTGCGGCACACCCCGCTCGATGAACGCGGCGACGTTGCTGCGCTTGAACACGCACGACCGTTCGAGTGGGACGCTGTTCTCGATAGACCACCTGGCAAGCGACGTTACGGCAGGCGCGAGCTTGGCGGGATCGTAAGAAGCGAGATGGGCGTCGGTGATGGCGGAGCTGATGAAGTCGTCGACTGGGTTCACACAACAGTTATGCGCGGACCGAGCGTGTGAGCTGTAGAACACGGCCAGGCGGCAGTCTGGGACTCGGGCTGGGCGATGTTAGCGCGTTGCCTCAGAGGTCGGTGGGTAACGCTTCGTTCAAGGCTGAACAAGCGAAGACCCCGACGCCGAGGCGCCGGGGTCTTGCGGGGGTCGCGCACGCTGGCCCGCAGGTTATGCGGGGAGGTGCAGCGCGTGCAGCACGTGCCTCTTCAGCCCAGCGCCGCGCCAACGGATGGGTGAGTCGGGCTCGATCATGCAGTTCCAGACGGTCTCCAGGAGGTGGGTCATCCGAGCGGGCGGCGCGCTCGAGGTCCTGGTCGGTGATCTCGTCGTCCCACCCGTGTCCGTAGTAGCGGCTCATCTGCTCGCGGTCGATGACGGCCTCCGCGTCGTCGTCATCGTCGAACTCAGCGATCTGGTGGTTGAGGCGCATGAGGGTCAGGTAGTCGCCGCGGAGCTCGAGGTTGTTCCAGGCACGGTCGGGGTCCAGCTTCTCGATCGACTGGAGGTAAACCGCCTCCTCGGCGAGCTCAGCTTCCTTGCTCCAGGAGAGCTAGTCGAGGTCGGATGCCTGGCGTGCCCAGTCCTCGAAGCACTCGACGCAGGGCTCTTCGCCCCACTTGGACTTGAACTCCACTCGGTACAGCGGCTCTGAGCGCAGCCGGATGAAGTCGTCGACGATGTGAAACGGCACACGGTAGTGGTCGACGATTCGCATCCAGTCGGAGCGGTCGAGCTCCAGGTAGTCGGCGATGTCCTCGTAGACGGGTTTGGCGGTGCTCTCAGTGGTCACGTTATGTGCTCCTTGGTTGGACGAACCGACACCTGTTCATGCCGGCACTCCAGATATGCGCCGGCCACTACGGTCCGGTGTGACTTTTGGATCGTCCTGTCCGTCTATGAGGCCGCCTTCGTAGCGGAGATCGAACCCAGCAGAAGACGCGGGCCACGCGCTTTCGGATCCCGCGGAATCTGAGGGCGCCCCTCGTCCGGGTCGCCGGCTCGCAATGTCGGAGGTTACCCATAGGCTGATCCACTGCTCAAATCGGGCGGTCGCGATTGGAGTGTCTGATGGAAGTACTTGTAGCCACGTTCGGCATTGTGAACGTCCTGTTGCTCATCGTTTTGGGGGTGTTTGTCATCGCTTTCCGCTCTCGGCGGACCGAGGCGGCTGATCTCACTCCACTCCGCCAGGACACGCAGGCGCTCAGGAGCGAGTTGCGCGGCGACCTCACAGCACAGCGGCAAGAGCTTCGTGACAGCATCGTCGGCGGTCAGCAACAACTCGACCAACGGCTCTCGAACTCGTCCCGAGCGCAGTCAGAGGAACTCGCTCGCGACCGACTCGAGCGGGCGGAGGCGCAGAAGCATTCGGACTCGATTCTCACCACCGGGCTGGCAGAGATAGGCGTTCGAATCGACTCTCATTCGCGCTCGATGAGCACATCGACCACAGAGTTCCGGACTTCGCTTGAGGCGCGTCTTGATGCCGAGCGTAAGGACATCGATGAAAAGTTGGAACTGATCCGGGGAACGGTGGACGAGAAGCTCCAGGGCACCCTCGCCGAGTCCCTTCGGGAAAACGCCGTCAAGATCCAGGAGCTGACCTCTGCGCACGCAGCCAAGCACATCGAGATACAGACGCTGCTTCGTGATGAGCTTGAGAAGATGCGGATGGGCAACGAGGCCAAGCTCGAGAAGATGCGCGAAACGGTCGACGAGAAGCTCCAAGGGACGTTGGAAAAGCGCCTCGGTGACTCGTTCGCGCTGGTGAGCGAGCGACTCGAACAGGTGCAGAAAGGGCTCGGCGAGATGCAGAATCTTGCGTCGGATGTCGGCGGCCTCAAGCGCGTCCTCACTAACGTCAAGAACCGCGGAAGCTGGGGCGAAGTGCAGCTATCGCGCCAACTCGAGGACATCCTGGCTCCCGGCCAGTACGAGCAGAACGTCGTCATCAAGTCGGGCACGCAGGAGAGCGTGGAGTTCGCCGTCAGGCTTCCTGGACGCGATGAGAATGACGTACCGGTCTATCTCCCGATCGACTCCAAGTTCCCACAGGAGGACTACGAGCGGCTTCTAGAAGCTCAGGAGCGTGGCGAAAAGGCAGAGATAGACGCAGCGACGAAGGCTCTCGAGCGCGCCGTGCTCACCCAGGCGAAGGTCATCGCATCGAAGTACATCGACCCGCCGCGCAGCACCGACTTCGCGATCATGTACCTGCCCACCGAAGGTCTCTTCGCCGAGGTGGTGCGCCAGCCCGGACTGGCCAGCAGGCTTCAGAGTGAGTTGCGCATCCTCATCACCGGGCCCACGACATTGATGTCGCTGCTCAACAGCCTCCAGATGGGATTCCGCTCCCTGGCCATCGAGAAGCGGAGTTCTGAGGTGTGGCAGGTGCTGAGCGCCGCGAAGACCGAGTTCCAGAAGTACGGTCAGGTCTGGGACAAGCTGAGTAAGCAGCTCCAGACAGCTCAGAAGACTGTGCAAGAGGCAGGCGTGCGAACTCGGGCAGTGGAGCGGAGGCTACGCGACGTTGAGGTCACGGAGATCGAGGCGGCCGACGAGGTACTCTCCGCTGCGCTGATGCCGGCGGCGGACGATCTGGGCATGGCGCAGATCGATCAGCTCGATGCGGACCTAGCGGGGATGCCGTGATCGTGCCCAAGATGCCAGCGAACCCGAGGTAACGGCGGCACTCAAGCCACTTCGGTTTCGCCGTTCCCGTTCATGCGGCGGAGGATGCTTACGATCTCGTCTACGTCGAGCGCAGGGAATAGAGAATCGGGGCCAGCTGGCGCGTTGTCGGTGTACGGCGACTCGTACAGGCGGCCCGGATCCATCCGGCCGTTCCGGGTGAGTTCATCGACGATCAGTGCAACGAAGCGGATCTGCTCGGCAGTAAAGGCGGTGCCGTCGAGGTAGCGCTCGAAGGCGCTGCGAACGTAGTCGCGGTCGAGGCCGATCAGCGAGCGGATGAACGCGGCAAGGCCACCGGTTTCGGCCTCCGCGCGCGAGATGTCGGCTTCGTTCCCGCCTGCGTCGGCGAGCATTGTCTGGAGGGCGAGCAGATCCGTTTCAGTCAACGGACGTCCGCGGCGAAGACGCTGCAGGGCTACGTGGTCCTCATGCGCACGAAGATAGGCCTGCGCCTTTGATCGGAAGCGATCGAAGTCCATACCGGGCGTCACACCCGGCAGGGCGATTTCCGTGGCCTCACCGAGTACGTCCTCCAAGTCGACGTACACCGGGTCCCGCCTGCTCGGTTCGAGGAAGCGCATGAGACCTCGGAGGCGCAGCCGGGCGAGCTCAAGCATGCCGACTGTGACATCCACCCACCACTCGTCACCAGCGACCTCTTCGAGCAGAACGGCCTGCTCGAGAACCGACGGGATGGCCGTCTTCGTGAGTAGCCGCGCGGCGATGTCCTGGACAGTCAGGCGCAAGCGGTCGGCGTGGCTCTGATCGCCCTCGAGCTGCGCCAGTTGTCGACGCAGGATCAGAAGGTCAAGCCGCTTCGCCATTTCGTCGCTGTCACGTACCGAACTGGGCAGGCCCGCCAGCGACGCCGCGAGTTCGGCGTCGTCCCCGGATAGGCCGTCCCACGCGTCGACACTGGCGAATCGCTCGACCGCCATCCGATGCGGCCGCACGATGAAGTTGTCGAGGTTCATTCCCGCGATCGTCTTGCTCAAGCCGGAGGCGGTGGCAGCCTGGAGTTGGGCGTCCACATTTCCGACTACGCCGACGAGCGCGACACGGGCCTCGAAGATTCGCTGCGAGAGGGACGCCTGCACCTGCCCCTCCGCGCCGGGAAGATTCTGGCTGAAGAACTCGAGGTTGCCGCAGAAATCGAAGACGAGGAAGTCCTGTTTGTCCTGGCCGGGGCCGAAGACATCAGGTGCGAGTCGCGTGCCCCTACCGATCATCTGCCAGAACTTGGCCTTCGACCGCACCGCCTTGAAGAAGACGAGGTTGAGTACTTCCGGGACGTCGATGCCGGTGTCCAGCATGTCCACGCTGATGGCGATGTCCGGGTGCTTGCTGGGCTGTGAGAAGTCGTCGATGAGCGATTGCGCGTATGAGGACTGGTAGGTGATGATTCGCGCCGACTTGCCAGCCGCTTCCGGATAGGCGAGATCGAAACGCTCTTGGATCCGCTCCGCGTGTCGCTGGTTGGCGGCGAAGATGATCGTCTTTCCGAGCCGGTCGCCGCCTTCCACGCGGTACCCGCGGGTCATCAGTGTTTCCAGCACCTTGTCGATGGTGTCGTCGTTGTAGAGGAAGCTGTTCAGCTCGGCCGCGCCGATCTCCGAAGGGATCAGGCCATCGTCGCCCCAGTCGGCGCTGTCCCACTGGTCCTTCTCGTCCTCGGTGAGGTCGTCGTAGCGGATGCCCTGGCGCATGAACTTCGTGGGAACGGCGATCGCGCGAGGCGGCATGAGGTAGCCGTCTCGGACGGCTTCGTCGAGGCCGTACGCGTCGGTCGGCACGCCGTTCTCGAGGTGGAAGAGGCGGTAGGTGTTGTGGTCGACTTCGTCCTTCGGGGTGGCGGTGAGACCGACCAGCATCGCGTCGAAGTAGCGGAATATCGCGCCGTACTTCGCATAGATCGAACGGTGTGCCTCGTCCACGACGATGAGGTCGAAGTAGCCAGGGCCGAATCTTCGCCCGCGGTCGTCTACCTCATCGATGAGGTTCATCATCGTCGGGTACGTGGAGACATACACGCGGCCCTCGGCGGTCCGCTCCGTGACGAGGTCGACTGTGGTCGATCCGGGGAGGTGCTCCCTGAAAGCGCGAGCCGCCTGCTTCACCAGAGCGGTGCGATCGGCAAGGAACAGCGCCCGCTTCACCCAGCCCCGCTCCTGGAGCTGCTTGACCAGTGCGATCACCGTGCGGGTCTTGCCGGAGCCTGTCGCCATGACGAGCAGAGCGGATCGCTCTCGCGCGTCAAAGGCGCCACCAACGGCCTTGATGGCTCGAACCTGGTACGGCCGCTCGACGATCGCGTGATCGACTGTTGCGGACGAGAGCGCCAGGCGCGTCCGTCGACGCTGCACCGTGAGCTCGAGTTCGTCACGGGTCATGAAGCCAGAGACCGCGCGCGGCGGATAGCCGGCCGCGTCATCCCAGAGCCAGTGCTCGTAGCCGTTCGTGTAGTAGATCACGGGCCGGCGCCCGGTCATCGCCTCAAGGGCATCGGCGTAGAGTTCGGCTTGTCGCTGACCGGCCTGCGCTGACTTGCGCGTCCGCTTCGCCTCGACGACCGCCAGAGGAAGGCCATCCGCGCCCCACACCACGTAGTCGGCGAAACCGAACCCTTGTGGATTTGGCATCGGTATCACCTGGTACTCGACGGAGACGGCGTCGCTGAACGGACCCGGCACCTCCGGCCCGAGGACTCGCCAGCCGGCCTCGCGAAGCAGCAGGTCGATGAAAAGGTCGCGTGTCGCGGCCTCGTCATAATCGTGGTCGTCGGGCTTCGCAGCGGCCTGGGCGGCCGTGATCTGCGCCTTGAGCGCTTCAATCTCCGCATCCTTGCCGGCTGCCAGTTCGTCACGCTGTGCCAGAGCTTTCGCGTGAGCCTCATCCTGCTGACGGAATTTGGCGGCGAGCTGCCGCACCTGATCACGCGTGAGCGGGGCGGCCTTCGCTGCAAGCTCCGGATCGAACTGGGCGCCGGTGGGCACAGTGTCCGGGTGCGCCGAGTAGTGGAGGCCGGCCCAGACCATGAGGTGGAAGACCTCACGGAGAGCGCCGAGCGCGTCGCGGGCGGAAGGCGGAGCTGCCTTATGCACAGCGTCATTGCCAAGCCGTCGGACAAGGTTGAGCTTGCTGACGATGCCCAGCCCAGCCTTTGCCTTGAAGGCCGGGTCGTTGGTCTTAGCCGCCAGGTCGTCGCGGTACGGGAGGTTGAGCCCCATCACGTCGTAGAGATAGTCGACCAACTGCTCGACCGCCCGCCGGCTGTAGAAGCAGGCCGACCGCGGATCGGTGGTGAGGTAGGACTCCGCGTGCGCGCACTCGGCATGGAGCTCAGGTAGCGTCTCCCGGACGAACGCAAAGTTGCTCACGGTCAGAGCTTCCCAGAGAACGCCCGTGATTGCAGAGAAGCGGACAGCTGTTCATCCGCGGCCAAGGCGCGCTGGACGGCGGTGCGCTGGGCATCGATCGCATCGAGCCCGCGGCTGAACCGCTCGAGGGCCGCCCCATCGGGCAAGGCGATTCGGATACCTCTCAACTCTTTCGCGTTGATATTTGCCTGATTCACCGCGGCTTTGGCGAGGCTCCGGCGAACCGCCCTTCCGAAAGTTCCATTCAGGTATGCCGAAACGAAATCGGCAAAACCAGCGTTGTCAAAGCGAACGCGCACCAAATACCCCGCGTAGGCGAGACGTTCGTCTGTCTTCACAACTGCCGATTTGCCGACCTTCTCGACGCTATTGGTGCGATTGAACAGCAGGTCTCCTCGGCGGACGGAGTACTTAGCCTCCTCCCTGTCGGACAGGTCAAGGTACTTCAGATCGGTTAGGTCGAGACGTCCGTCATCGGTGATGTTGCCCATGCGCAAGACCGGCCAATCTCCGACCGCGCCAGCTTTCGTCGAGGTGCCGTAGTCCGCTGAAAGAGCGCGGTCACCGATAGTACCCATCGGCCAGCGACCTGACCACGCGGGCGGAGGACCGAACGTTGCGGCAAAGTGTGCCTGGACGAGGGTGTCGAGGTGGGCGACGGTCGCCTTGCGCTTAGAGCGGATCGCCTCGGCAGCGTGGAGAATCGCGGCAATGCGGCGCTGCTCTCTCATCGGCGGAAGCGGAACAAGAATCCGCTCCACAGTGCGCTTCGAGATTTCTGCGAAAGTCGCGCCATTGCCCAGGGCCTTCAGGTCATTGGTCTTCCATCGGAGCCAGTGATACAAGTACCCTGCGTCGAGCTCCGGCCCCGGAACCAGACTCTTGAAGCCCTGGTTCGTCGCCATCGGGATCGCGTTCATGGCGACGTAGCCGATCGGTGCGCGCGAACTCAGCAACACTGATCCGACGGGTAAGACTGTCGCACCTGAACCGGCGAGGCCTGCCGCGGTTATCGTCCTCGCGGTGTCGGCGATCTGAGGACCATTCAAACGGCTCAGGTCTGTCGGGGTCGCCCACGGAATATCGCCATCCCAATACTCAGCGACGCTGGTCTTGGGCGTGCCTCCAGACACGACGCGTGCAACCTCTCCGAGCGGAAGCACTCTCACGCCAGCAAGTCCTTCAGCTCCGCGATCCCCGCATCGATCTCGGCGTTCAATGCCTCGATGTCGGCCAGGATGTCCGCGGGATCGCGGTGCTCAGTCTCGTCGTGCACTAGCTCCTTGTAGCGGTTGATCGACAGGTCGTAGTCGTGCGCAACGATGTCCGCCTTCGGTACTGTGAACGACTGATCGGTGCGAGCACGGTCTCGCTCGTTTCTGACGCGCTCGGACCAGCGGGCTCGCACGTCGGGCAGATCGCTCACGTCGACGGGGCTGCGCCTGTCGTCAAGGGAGAAGCCGTCCGCGTGCACGTCGTAGAACCACACATCGTCGGTGCCGCCGGAGTCAGTTTTGGTGAAGCAGAGGATCGCCGTTGACACTCCCGCATAGGGGCGGAACACACCGCTCGGCAGCTTGATGATCGCGTCGAGCTTCTGGTCCTCGACTAGCGCCTGCCGCAGGGCCTTGTGCGCCTTCGTGGAACCGAACAACACACCATCCGGGACGATGACAGCCGCACGACCACCAGGCTGCAGAACCTTCAAGAACAGTGCGAGAAATAGCAGCTCGGTCTTCTTGGTGTTCGCGGTCCGGGTCAGATCTTTCGCGATGCCCTCAGCATCCACACTTCCAGCGAAGGGCGGGTTCGCGAGGATCAGACTGAACTTCGCCACATCGGCCCCTCCGGAGAGCGAATCCTGATACCGGATGTCGGGCGCCTCCACCCCGTGCATCAGCATGTTCATCGACCCGATGCGGAGCATGGTCTGGTCGAAGTCGTAGCCGTGGAACATTGACTCGTGGAAGTGCTTACGCTGCGTTGCGTCCAGCAACGCCTCGGCGTGATGTTGGCGCACGTATTCGCTTGCCGCGACAAGAAACCCTGCCGTCCCGCACGCCGGATCGACAATCTCGTCGCCGGGTTGCGGAGCCATCAGGTCGACCATGAGCTGGATGATGTGGCGCGGGGTGCGGAACTGCCCGTTGGTGCCGGCAGAGGCGATCTTCGACAGCAGGTACTCGTAGAGGTCGCCGTTGGTGTCGCGGTCATCCATCGGGATCTCTGCGACCATGTCCACGACGCGGCTCAGCAGCGCGGGCGTGGGGATGGTGAACCGGGCGTCCCTCATGTGCTCCGAGTAGGTAGAGCCGTCGCCGCCCAACCGGCGCAGGAATGGGAACACCTCGCCGCCTATGATTTCGAACATCCGGTCAGCGCCCATGTTCTTGAAGTTGCTCCACCGCAGGTCCTGCTGGTCCGGTCCGAAGATGGTCCGCTCCAGGGTTCCGGTGACGCGCGCCTTCTTGTCGGCGAGGGTTTGCAGGTCATCGAGGCGCCGGATGAACAGCAGATAGGTGATCTGCTCGATCACTTCTAGCGGATTGCTGATGCCGCCTGCCCAGAAGGCGTCCCAGACGCGGTTTACCCTGCTCTTCAGTTCGCCCGTGATCACGCTTCATTCTCCACCAGTGGCGACGGCGCACCCGTCCCGCTCTTGACGTTCTCGGCGAACGACTTAGCGAGGTTCACGAGGCTGTCGACGTTGTCCAGGTCAATGTGGCCCTTGAAGACCTTCTCCGTGGTCAGCCTCCAGCTTTCGCCGAGAACCCCGGTGATGCCGGCGGCGACGCCGGCCGAGACCATCAGACCGACACCCGGGACGAGCTTGATGAGGCTCGCGGCCGCGAGCTTTCCGCCCGCTGCCGCCGCAACCGGGGTGGCGGCTAGCAGCTTGGCTGCCTTCTCCTTCGGGATGTCGTAGATGCCGGCAATCTTCGCCATCAGAGCGGCCTGAGCCGGAACGAGCAAAGCCGCGTCGGCCAGCGGGATCGGCGTCATCCCAACACCACCTGCGAATGCGATGGCACCGGCGATCCAAGAACGCGCGTATCGAGCCTTGATGGATAGGTCGATCTTCTGGGCGGAAGCGAGCGCGATGCGCTGCGCTTCGGGGACGACGCTGTACGTGACGTCCAGCAGGTTCTCGAGGCCAAAGCGGGCGGTGCCGTTGAACTCGTCGTCGACGGCAGCCGTCATCACAGGGCGGCCGGTCACTATCGGGAGGCCCATCTTCTCGATTGCGTCAGCCAGGCGGACGGCGGCCGGATCCACCTCGCCGTCGCGGACGTTCACCTTGGTGAGCGCGAGGACGACGGGGATCCCTTGGGACGCGATCTTCTGGATGACCTGCTGCTGTCCGGGCTCGAGGCGGTCGGTCTTGCTGTTGACGCAGTACCAGGCGACATGGATGAGCTTCGCCATCTCTCCCTTCCGGTTGCGTCCCAGACGCCTCGCGATGTCGCGGATCGGAGATTTGTCCCCGATCTCCAAGCCGGCACCGTCGTAGATGGCGAGCGATCCGGCGGCGTTGACGAAGAGTTCGGTCTGGTCGGTCACAGGCTCGCCCACACCGGTTTCTGCGACGTGCTCGCCGAAGATTGCGTTCAGCAACGTGGATTTTCCCGCGCCGGTTGCGCCATAGAGCGCGACGTTCGCGCGGTCGGTCGTCGCTTCCGCTTCCTCGGTCAGTGCGGCCTCGAAGTCATCGTCTTCTCGCATAACAGCAATCATGCCGGGGCGAACGGCGATCGATCGACAGGACCCCCGGAATTGGGGAAGGCTTGAATCGCGAGTCCGACGTTCGGTCGGCTCGACGACGAGCTAGGGAAGGATGTCTGCGAGCGCCGTCGCCATGGTCTGAGTGATGTTGCGACCCGTGCGCGCATACAAGGGTTTCAAGGTTATGCGAGCGTGCTCGGTGTGCACCAACCCTTGAGTGTCGAACACCGCAACGACGTCGTCATCGCGTTTGAGGGCCCAGAACCGACCCGGAACGAATGGCTCTGCGAACCGAGAGCCCATCAGGAAGGCGCGGAAATCGGCTGGATTGGGAAACACGACAGGCAGCGGTGACTGCTCGTCGTCTGCGAAAAGCGACTCGAGAACCGGAATGGCGTAGCCGGAGGCGTCCGGAGCCAACATCCGGAGGTCCCAGCGCGCCCGATCGTTGACAAGGAAATTCATGAGCGCCGCCATCACCCGCAGAGTGACCACCCGAGCGCTACTCGTCGGAGCCTTGATCGCAGGCGTTAGCCCAGCAACTCCCTCGATCCGCTTGATCGCGTCATGCGGATTCTCCCGAGACACCAGCTCACTGATCTCCATGAAGTGGATGTGGTCCGGGTGCACGTGGACGCTTCCTAGGCGGTTGAAGTCGATGTGCACCGGGCCGCGAGAGCCATCCCCAAACAACGACAGGCAGTCGTAGAACCCGTCCATCGGATACGTTTCCCGCAACTCCAGCTTGGGATTGCGGCGAACCAACTCACTCGCCAACCACCAGTACGAGGCGAGCTTGTATCGACTGGCGACTTCGGGGAGACCATTCATGGTCTGAGCATCCCAGTGCCGGGCGAGTCGGAAGCGGTCGCATCGCCGTTGCGTCGGGACTGGAGCGCGTCTCGAGGCAATCCGCTCAATCGGGAAGCGAAGGGCCAAAGCGATCGGAGAGCGTGACTAGGGGCTCACGTGATGTAACAATAGCACGGTGATGCCGCGCGGGAAGGACAAGGAGGTCATCTGGTACGCCCAGGTGCTCTTGGACAGTATTGGCGCTCGCATCCTGTCAAGGCTTTCTGGTGCCGACGGGCCCCTCGGGTCCTACACCTGGCCCGAACCAGGGGACCAGGGGCCGGATGCTCAGCAGACTGCTCGGGTACGAATCGCCTATCAGATCTACCGCATGCTTGCGTCTCGCCATCCCGACGACTTTGTCACCGACTGGCTCATGACGATCAACGTGTTCGTGGGTCAGCGCCCGGCTGATGCGATCGCCGCGGATGAGTTCGCCTCGGTGCTCCAGGCCGCGCAGCTGGTACGCGAGAGCGACATGCTCGGTGACCCAGGCGAGGACGAGGAGGACGACGAGGAGGTTGGGGATGATCTCTAACCGGCAGCCGCTCCGGGATCACACCGCTCGAATCAGCCCTCGATCGTCGCGTTCGATCCTGCCGGTGTCGAGCCCTCGCTGGAGGCCCGCAGCCAGACGCGATGCGACGCCTTCCGTGAGTCGCTTGGCTCCAAACACGGCAAGCGCCTGTCGCTTCAGCTCATCCTCGCTCATACCGCCACCGAGTTCGGCGACCACGGCCATCGCGTTCGCGATTTCCTCGAGCGGCACGTGATCGACGTTCCGCACGTCCCCGGGTTGGCTCCGCCGGACGTCCCGCCAGGTTGCAGGGTCCACGTCGGTCGGCCACGCGCAGGACGTGTCCGTGGTGCGCTGGAATTCGTGAGGGAGGCAGCGAAGAATGGCGTCCGCCCGCGCTGCGGCGACACGATGGAGGCCAAATGATTCCGCAGCCAGTCGGGCCAGTCTCATTTTGTGGATGGGGCCCTCCTTCTGGACGATTTCACGCAGTACGCCGCGTACCTTTTCGGCGGCGGCGCTGCTGGGCAGGCGATCAAGGGTGTCGATCGTGCCCGACCGTTTCGGCTGCCACTCGCTGTACATGCGAACGTGGGGATGCCGGAGTTCCGACGACGGTGGGGCAGAGCGGAGCATGGTGGGAACTTCGGACGGATGTGGCAGGGAGGGGGTCGTCGGCGCGGCCGCTAGGGGCGTCTCCGGAAGTTCGGCCGTGTGCTGGTCTAGACGTTCGCGTACATCCTCGACGGCTCCTGCGAGCCGATCCAGTGTTTGCTCGCGTTGCTGAAGCCATTCGGGCAGCCACACCCGCTGGACGTCCGGCCACTTCATCAGGCCTTTCAGCACGTCGACAGGCAGCCCGTCCCGGTCCGCCACCGTGCGACGCGCGCGCCAGCTCTCGCCGTCGAGCAAGACCGCGACGAGAGGCCGGCCGGGCTCGTCCGCATCCGCGATGGAGATGTCCACCCGGAAGTCCGAGAGGCCGATGTCGGTCTGCACCGCATATCCGCGGAACCGCAGTTCGTCAGCGATCTCGTCCCTGTGTCGATCGATGAGCCGCTCACGTTGCGCGCTGTCCGTGACGGATTCCGCTCCTGAAGCGGCGAGTTCGAGATAGCCCTTCAGGTGCTTGATGCCGATTGAGGACGTCTCCTCGGCACGCAACTCCGAAGGGTCGAAGCTGACGAACAGGATCACTTGCCGTCGAGCGCGGGTGATGGCGACATTGAGCCTTCGCTCACCACCGGCACGCGACAGCGGCCCGAAGTTGAGTGGGATCGTGCCACGTTCGTTCGCGCTGAAGGCCACGGAGAACAGGATGGTGTCACGTTCGTCGCCCTGCACGTTCTCAAGGTTCTTCACGAACAGGCCGTCGCGCACATCGAGGGCGCGGGCGATCCTGTCGTCAGGCACTTCGCGCAGCAGCGTCTCGATCAGCGTGCGCTGCTGCGCGTTGAAGGTGATGATGCCCAGCGACGGCGTAGCCACCGGGGAGAGTTGGAATCGCTGGACGACTTCCCTGACAATCGCTTCCGCCTCCACGGCGTTGGTCCGGAGATCTCGGCCGCGGCCCGACCGGTTGTAGTGACCAGCAACCCTCACGAGGGAGACGCCATGATCGTGCCCGATCCCCGTTTCGTTGGCCTGCCAGGGGGCCGGGAACGATGAGAGCCGGCTGTCGTAGTAGGCGTGATTGCTGAAGGAGATCAGCGCCTCGTCCTGACTGCGGTAATGCCAGGAGAGCCACTTACGCGGAACGCGCGCCTGCACACACTCCGTGAGAATCGACTCCTCATCGGCCACGGCGGTGGCGGCGGGCGATGCGTCCGATTCGACATCGTTGATGACCTCGGCGAAACTCGTCGGCGGCATCTGCTTGCTGTCTCCCACGACGATGACAGAGGCGGCACGACCCATCGCCCCCACCGCGTCCGCGACACGAATCTGCGACGCCTCGTCGAACACGACGATGTCGAAGAGCTTTGCCTTGGCGGGGAGGAAGCGAGCCACCGATTCGGGGCCCATCAGGACGCAGGGCGCAATCTGGGTGATGAGCTCGCCATAGTTCTCGAACAGCGCGCGGACGCTCATTCCGCCCCGCTGCCTGGCGAGTTGTCGCTTGAGCTCGCCCATCATGCCTCCCGCGTAGGAGGGGTCGACGCGCCGCTTGGCGATGATCTCAGCCGGGATCCATCGGGGCAGTTCGTTACGGATGGCGGCGGCGCTCGACGTGAACCGCTCGATTGTGCGGTTGTGCGCTGAGACGTCGAAGGCCGACATGGCCTGTGAATCGGCGCGCTCCTGGATCGATACCTGCGCGATGCCCTTGTCGAAGGCGATTGAAGCCAGGTCTGCCGGGGTCGCCCCGGTCAGGAGCGCCTCGTGAGCGGCCGTCATGTCGAACCGGGTGAGCGGTTCGAGATGCCGACGGAAGGAGACCCACCGATCGAGCGTGACAGGCTCCGGCGTCCCAAGGTTGCGGCCACCGGAGGTCGACCTCCAAGCCGACAGGAACCCGTCGCCCGAGGCCCACCCCTTCATGGAGTCCGCGCCATCCCCACTCGGTTCGGCCACTCCGCTTGACGACGCGAGCGCACGCCACGCACTCGCGAGTCGGGTGAGCGCGCCAGCAAGCTCGGCGTCCGGCATGCTCGTCGCGTAGTAGGTGCGGAGGGCCGACCGCAGGGTCGGGTCGTTGTCGGTCGACGACAGCGACGAACCCAACCACACCCCCCAGGCCAGGCGGCGCTTGACCGGCTCCACGCCATCACGGAGATACGGGTTCCAGTCGGCGGGCGCGAGATCGAGCGGGAGGCTGCGAAGCTCTGACCGGAGAGCAGCGATCTCCTCGGATGCTCGCACCACCTCGGCGGCCAGAGGCGTCACCTCCCGGACAGGGAAGGAACGGGGTTCGACACGCAAGGCCGGCCCGAATGAGGCAAGCGCGGCACGCTGCCGCTTCCGACGACCAAAGAACCCCGACGCATCGGCTTGGATCGCGGAGCGATGCACGGCTTGGACGTCGCCGTCCAGAACCTCGGGCCCCAGCGTCGCGAACCACGGACGATCCACGTTGCTGGCGTTCAGTCGCTCCTGCAGGGCCGGCACCTCACCGGACAGGGCGCGCGCGTGGACCGCGTCGACCGCGTCCAGGGAATGCCGTGGCGCTGTCGCGATCGTCGCCCACTGATCGAGCCGAGCCGGTGAGGACATCAGGGCGAGAGGATTCGGATCGGCCGCACGACTGACCACATCGGTGAGGGCGGAGTCGAATTCGCGGGCGGCCGAGTGGATCGCACGGGTGTCGAGCTCGGCGCCCGCTGGGACGGCCACGAAACCCCACGGATGCGTCGGAGTGGGGTGGGCGAGGTCAGCGGTCTCCGGCAGACTCCGGAGCAGGTTGCGCAGGTAATGGAAGTCGTCTTCCGTCCCCGTAGTAACGAGACTCTGCGGGATGGCGAGCGCTTCGACGTCCTCGGCGGAAGCGAGCAGCTGTACCCGAGCTGAATAGAGCGATAGTCCAGCGGCGTTCGGCTCGTGCAGCCGCTGTGCGTACCGCTTGAGCGACCCGCGGCTGACTGCCGCGGTCTCGGTGTCAGCTTTGAGCGCGGCGGCATCCGGACGTGCGGCCGCGTCGATCGCGGTGCGGATCTGTGCACGGACAGCGGTTGGTCGCGCACCCTTGTCATGCAGGTCGAGGGCGAATGGCCCCAATCCCACCGAGGCCAGACGATCCTTTACGACGTCGAGAGCGGCGCGCTTCTCCGCCACGAACAGCACACGCTTACCTTCCGCGACGGCGTGTGCCAGCAGGTTGGTGATGGTCTGGGATTTGCCTGTACCGGGTGGCCCTTCGAGAACGAATGTCCGCCGGCCGTCTGCCTCGGCTACCGCCTCCAGTTGAGATGAGTCGGCCGGCACAGGCACCGCATTGTTGAGCGCGTCCAGGTCGATGTCGGTGGGTGCAGGGAACGGGTCGACGAACTCGGCGGACGGCGTGTGGATCAGGTGGTTGACCAGAGAGTTGCTCGCCAGTTCTTCCCAGTTCTCGTCGAGATCCTTCCAGAGGCGGTATTTCGCGAATTGCAGGATCGAGAGGTCGACGGTGTCCTCGACCGTGAAGGGGAGATGTGCCGAGGCGAGCGCGCGACGCGTCGCTGTGAACGCTGCGTCGAGATCAATTCCGGATTCATCCCGTGCAGGGTTGGCGAGGCCCGGAATGTCGAGCCCGAAGCTGAGCCGTAACTTCTCCAAGAGGCAGTAGTTGGGTGTCGATTCTCCCGCTTCGTCGATGCTGAAGCGGAACGTCTTGCCGCCGCCCGCAGCCTCCAACGACACCGGGACCAGGACGAGCGGAGAGCGCAATTCGCGGTCGTTGAAGGTCCACCGGAGCATCCCGAACGCCAGATAGAGGTTGTTGGCGCCCGTCTCCTCCGTGATCGTCCGGGCCTTGAAGGCCAGTGCCCGCAGCCGGGCTGTGTAGGTGGCCTCCGTGACTCCGACGAAGACCTGTTTGCGTTCGGAAAGCATTCCGGCGCGCACGGCCTCGGGTAGGTCTTGGCCCGACCGGACACCCCGGGTGCTTTCGATGGTCGGGATGCGATCGTTCGGCACGAGGGTGATTGTCGTTCCGTTGTTGACCATGTCTTCGAACGCTGCCAGGGACGGCTGCGGGACGGCGATCGGGTAACCGGATTTGTCGCCGTAGTTGATGAGCCGGTTCCTCAGGCTCAAGTCCAGCAGAGCGTTCTTCCATAGCGCGACACGAGGCGGCAGATTGCGAGTTACGCCCCCGGCGACGGCCGTGTCAGACGGTGCGTAGTGAAGTGCTTCCGGGGTCGGCGCCACGGCATACTCGACGATCTTCACTTCACCCGAGTCGGTGACCGTACGACTCGGGAGGGGGTAGATGCGCGCCAAGCGCGCTTGCATGATGTCGGTGATTCCTACGACGCCCGAGACATCGGCCGCGAGCGTTGAGAGGTGGTGGTGACGGCGCGCGTGCGAAAAGGGCTTCGAGTCGCCGCCCCCGGTGAGGAAAGTGGTTTCGACGACTTCGATCTGACCCATGCCGACGTAGTTGACCGCCTCGGCCGCATCCAACTCGGCTGGCCCATCAAGGCTCGCATCCTCTCGCCAATACCCGAGGAAGATGTGGCTCTTGAGGAGCCACAGCGTCGAGTTGATCCCCGCCTCCTCGAGAGCGGCCGCCAGGGTCAACGCGGTGTCGAGGCAGGTGCCCAGTCGCCCGTCAAGCACTTCAGCGGGCGTGCGAACTTTCTGGCCCTCGAGGCCCCAGCTGGCCGGAGGCTCCGTGTAGCGGATGTCGCGCGCCCTCATGCTTTCGTAGATTGCCTCGACGATGGCATCCACCCGCTCGCGGCTGCCCTGCTGGTAGCCATCGAGCGCCGGGTTTCCCGTCGTGCCCTGCAGCCGCTCCGACGCCTCGACCAGCAGTGGTGCAATGGCTGCGGAGTTCGGTTGCACGAAGGAGGCGAGTAGTTCGAGGCTGAGCTGCAGAGGGTTGGAACGCCATTCGCTTGCGGCGAGGACGGTCACGTCGGTGTCGCAGGAGGCGATCACCGTACCGTCTGCGTCACGGAGAGTCACTTGCACTATGCCCTGCGTCGGGTGCTCGATCGCCAGCATGCGTGCGGGGTCGAGCAGGAGGTCGGCGTTGCGAAGCGAGGTGGGGGTGACCCCGTCAAGGTCGACGATGATGACCCGCGGGTCGCCGAGCGGTCCGATGTCGCAGATCGCAGCGACTTCGACCGATGCGCCACGCAGCTCCGTGCCCTGGTAGTCGATCAGTACTTCATCCACGACTGGTATCGCGTTGCGCGCGTGGGCATAACTCAAGTCGGGAAGAACGCTGACCGTAATCGACGCTGTGCCAGATTCGGAGCGGTCCGCCTCCCCGAAGGAGGGCGCTGCGGTCGGGTTTTTTTCGGCGGTATCGCCCGGACCCGAACCGGCCGCCGTCACGGAGAGCGCGGCAGAGGGAACGAGAGTGCCGGAGTCGGCTGCCATCTCCGCGAGTATGGGCAGCTTGAGGCTATGGATGCGGTCGGCGAGGGGATCGGCGGCAAGAGCCCGCAAGAGCATTTCGGCCGAGTCGAGCGCCCGATACGTCTCAGCGACGGTGAAGTCTTCGCGATGCGCCCATTTGTTGCGGACGGTGCGCAGTTCGCTCGCCCAGTTTTGCGCCTGGCGGTCGAGCCGGCCCGCGAACGGGTAACCGAGAGATCCGAATGGCTCGGTGAAGACACGGAGGATCAGCGAAAGGTCTCGGCGGTTGTACCGCTCGTACGTTCGACCGGCCTGCCGATCTTTGTGCGCGACGATGTCCGTCCAGTCCGCGATGGTGGGCTCGAGCTCCTGTAACCGCACGGCCACCACGGGCTCCAAGCCGTCCGCCAAGGCGCTCAGGGCCTCCTCGATGTGGCCTCGCGCGTCAAACTCCGGCATCGCACTCCTCACTTCGGAAGCCAATCACATCCGGCAGGGATATTGCGCTTCTCGGCGGCGAGCTTATCGTCGCCGGCGTTCGGTGAACTGGAGCGCAAGAGTCGCTTGTTCTGTGCCGACTGGGTGGGTCGGTCGGCGTCTGCTTCGTTGACCGCTGCATTTGGAACATGGGACGCGCCCCTGCGCTGCTTGGTGCTCCGGCGGTGAACTCGCCGTTAGGGTCGGCATCATGGGGTATCAACCGCCGACCACAATCGCCGAAAGCCTTCGCCGCATCCAGCGGGGAGAGCTCATCCTTCCTGCCATCCAGCGTGAATACGTGTGGAAACCAGAGCAGGTCGTTGCGCTCTTCGACTCGATCATGCGCGGCTACCCCATTGGGGGCTTTCTCTCGTGGAAAGTCGACCCAGGTACAGTCCAGAAGTTCCGGTTCTACGGATTCTTGAAGGACTACAACGAACTGAGTCACCGCCACAATCCCGCTCTTGATGTCGACCCAAGCCGTCCGGTCATCGCCGTACTCGACGGCCAGCAGCGACTCACCTCGCTGAACGTCGGGTTGCGTGGGTCGTATGCATGGAAGAAGCCGCGTGCCTGGGCAAACCTGAGTGAGAACTATCCGCGTCGCACGCTTCATCTCAACGTGTTGTCGGAGGCCGATAGCAACGAGGCCGGCTTGCGCTACGACTTCCGGTTTCTCACCGACGAGCAAGCCAGCGCCGGGAAGGAAGAAGGCAAATTCTGGTTCCCGGTCCGCCAGGTATTCGAGGCAGAGAAGATGGTGCAGCTGTGGGCTGCCGCGGCGAAACTCGACCTCGCAAACGACGAACAAGCCACTGAAATCCTTGGTCGGCTCTGGGAGGCCGTACACACGAACCAGGGTCTTCACTTCTACGAGGAGACAGACCAAGACGTCGAGCGTGTTCTGGACATCTTCATCCGCGTGAACTCGGCCGGAACAGTCTTGTCGTACAGTGACCTGCTCCTCTCGATCGCGACTGCGCAGTGGAAAGAGCGCGACGCGCGTGAAGCAATTCACGGTCTCGTGGACAACCTCAACTCCACCGGGCAAGGCTTCCGGTTCTCGCAAGATGTCGTTCTCAAGTCGGGTCTTGTTCTGGCGGGCGTTCCCGACATTGCCTTCAAGGTCAGAAACTTCACGGCCGCCAACATGGCCACCTTGGACCGGAACTGGGATGTCATCAGCAGTTCGCTCCAACTTGCGGCGGGCTTGCTGAGCGACTTCGGCCTGTCGGCGGCGACGCTATCCGCAAGCAGCGTGCTGATCCCGATCGCGTACTACGTCCATAGGCGCGGGTTGACCCAGAACTATCGCGAGTCTGTCAGGGAGGCCAAAGACCGGGAACTGTTGCGCTCGTGGACCCTTCGGTCGTTGATCATGCCAGGGGTTTGGGGTTCGGGGCTCGACACGTTGCTCCGTGATCTCCGACAGGTGATTCTCGACTATGGCAAATCGGGCTTTCCGGCTGCGGAGATCGAGAAGCGGATGACCCTGCGCGGTAAGTCGCTTGTTATCAGCGACGCGCAAGTCGAGGAAATCCTTGATCTCTCGTATGGCTCGGCTCGTACTTTCGCGGTCCTTGCGACGCTGTTTCCGCATGTCAATACGCGCAACCTGCACCACGTCGACCACATTTTCCCGCAATCCCTCCTCTCAACGTCAAAGTTGAAGGAGGCGGGGCTCGATTCGGCAGCTATCGGCGAGCTACAGGACAAGCGCGATCGCCTAGCTAACCTCCAGCTCCTCGAGGGTCTGGAGAACGTCGCTAAGTCTGACGTTCTGCCAGCTGTTTGGGCTGAAGCGGCATACCCAACAGAGGACGCCTTGCGCGCCTACCAAGATCGGAACGTCATCGTTTCGCTCCCAAGCGCGCTAACGGACTTTGACCCCTTTTACGAAGCGCGACGGGTTGCGCTCGCACGGCGTATTTCGTCGGTACTTGGGGGGACGGGAGCGGGTGGCAACACGGCTACGGCTCCCCAGATCAGCCAGGAAGCCGGTGATCTTCAGCTCGACCGCGCGGAATGAGATCCGAGTCAGACCCCATATCGGGACCTTCAGGTTCCGTTAGGTTCACCAGTTCTGCCGCATTCGCGAGTGCGTTGGCGGCAGTTCGGAGGTCTGCCTCCTCGTTGAAGTCTCGGGCGTCGGCATCGCCGAAGACGTCGGACGGCGACCGCTCAATAGCTGCGTGGCCGCCTAATCCGCTTCATCCAGTGCTTCGAGCCGGTGCCGAAGGGCAAGCATGAGGGGAGTCGTTTCAAGCCACGCCTGTATGTCGCCGCCTTCAGGACCCAGGTCGTACCAGTCAGGCGCGCGTGCCTGCAAGAAGGCGATGACCGCGGACACGTATTCGCCTGGCATGGTCGAAATTGTGTGGCTTGTACGGAAGGTGTCGATCCAGATGGCGTCATTGAATACGATGCGTTTGTCGAGGGTCCCGGGCGGGAGCGCGTCCAGTTCGGTAAGCGGAGCGTTCGCGCTCCCTTCGATTCCGTGAATTCGCATATACGCGAAGGTGCGGGTGAATCCGGCGATGATGTCCCGAGGGGAGACGGCTCGGATGTGCGCCTCTTTCACCAGGCCAGCGGAATCGAGGTCGAACATGTAACAGAGCTCCGCGACGAGCGCCCAGTCATCCATCGCCCCACCTCTTGATGGAGGCGCGCGGTGTCAGGCCGACCCAAGTCCAGTGCTGCCGGAGCGGCGCCAACTCAGGGAGACGAAGCTGCCCATACCCGGCACGGTAAGGGTCCACCTCGTGGAGGACACCTAGGTCGGTTTGAATCCTCCGCCTGTTCGAAGCGTGAGCTTTCAGCTCCATCTCCATCTCCACCTCCGCCTAACGTTGACGGCTCGCATAGTAGCTGTAGATACAGCAGTCCGGGTAGTCTTACCTTTTGAACCGAAAGCTGTGGGGCGGTAGGACGTGAGAACCGTTTCGGGATGCTGCGTTGTATCAAGCGGACCAGGGGAGGTGAGTTGTGGGGACGGTTACGGGTTACGAAACGTCACGCGGTCGTCGGTATCGAGCTCGCTGGAGAGATGGGACTGGTCGCCAACGGGAGCGGCGAGGCTTCCTAAGGAAACGTGAGGCGGTCGCGTTCGTTGCTTCTGTTGAAGAGACCCACGTTCCGCGTGCCCACATGCTCGTCGAAGCTCGAATTAGCGTTGGAGAGCTTGCAGACACCTGGCTGGCGAACAAGGCCGTGGCACTGAAGCCCTCGAGCTTTTCACCGCTCCGCACCGCATGGCGTGTATACGTGGAACCGCGGTGGGCCACGACGTCGATAGGCGCGATTGTTCCATCACAGGTCGAATCTTGGATTCGCGAGCTGTGCCTCGGCACGGCTCCGACCGCTCGCGTGCGTCCTGTCCAACCGGAGAAGCGCCCATCAGCGAGCGTTGTGATCCGAGCGGTAGGCGTCCTGGCGGGAGTACTTGACATGGCGGTGCGGGACGGCCGAATGGATCGCAATCCCGCTCGTGGAGTTGCAAACCTGCCTCACAAACCGTGGGTGCCGCGACGGCGGTATCTCAGCAACGAGGAGGTGTTCCGCCTCGCGCGTTGCGCTCCGGACACACTCAAGCAAACACTCATTCTTACCCTCGCGTATACCGGCTTGCGATGGGGAGAGGCGATCGCCCTCACACCAGACGACGTCGACCTAGCCAAGCGCCGGCTCGCGGTCCGCCGCACTGCTACCGAAGTCGAGGGCGTGGTTCATGTCGGGCCGCCCAAGAGCTGGGCCGCGCGATTGGTACCCTTTCCCGCTTTCTTGGACCAATCGCTTGGTGCGCTGATAGATGGAAAATTGGGCAGCGCGTTGGTGTTCGAAGCGTTGACTGGCGGCTACATCCTGAGGCCGGATACTGCACGTGGCCGCGGCTCATGGTGGACCGCCGGCGTGCGAAAGGCGAGGCTTGAGCACCTGACGCCCCATGATCTTCGTCACACGGCTGCGAGCCTCGGAGTCAGTGCGGGAGCAAACGTGAAGGTGCTTCAACGCATGCTCGGTCACAAGTCGGCCGCGATGACTCTCGACACCTACGCGGACTTGTTCGAGGACGACCTCGCCGGGGTCGCCGACCGATTGAATGAGCGCGTTCTCGCTGAGAGCCGGGGCGACTTGTGGGCTCGCAGCCCGACCGCGCAACCAGTCGTCGACGCAGCCGTAAACGATCGGCCGATCGGGCGGGTGTCGTTAGACAGACTGCGTCCGCCTTTGTAGCTCAGCGGAAGAGCGAGTGCGTCCTAAGCACCAGGTCGGGGGTTCGAATCCCTCCAGGGGCACCTCGCTTTCGACGTCCGGGTGTGACCTGGCCGCCCGGACCTGTTCTAGCCGCCTACTGGTGCTTCGAGGGGTCTTCAAGAAGATCGAGCAGCTTCGCAACCGTTGCGAATCGGTGGTTGCCACCTGCGTATGCGGCAGGCGCTTCTCGGCGCGTAACGAAGGTCGCCTTGATCGAATAAGACTTGCTGGCAGGGAGGCCAAGTGCCTCAGCCACGCGAAGTGGCTCTGCGCTCACCTCCGAAAGTTTGCGCGAGAGAAGCGCCGAATAGGACTTCGGTCCATCGTGGAATCTACCTATGTGGCGCCGGATGTCTGAGGGTGCATAAGCAGGCCCGGGATCCTTAACTTCCAATACCCAGATCGACGCTGATGAGGGGTGGGCCGCCACAATGTCGATTTCTGAAGTCAGGATGCTAACGCCAATACGGTTGCCCTTGCCGGGCTTAACGCGTGAGCGGGTGATCCAGCCGTGTTCGTTGAGCATTTGCTCGACTTGAGTCTCCAACTCCAAATTCCGATGATTCCGCACTCGCTCAAGTGCGGCATCCAGCTGGGGAGAGCCAGTCTGCGTCCAGGGAAGCATTCCGTAGTTCCAGTACCCCATGTATACGCGAGCGACCGCCTCGCAGTAATGCGGGGCCACGAGAATACGAGAGTCGGAAAGTGCGACGAGTGGCTTGGTCAATAGGCGGACTGGGCGCGATCGTAACCGCCAAGGTACCCAGTCGCTTGAGATGTACTCGCGTTGGGTGGAGCGAAGGAACCGTACGGTCGCCGCGATCCGATTTCGGTTGAGGCCCGTCGTGCCTTCGCCGATGGACTCCAAAACGAAGGCGATCAAGCTGTCTTCAGAGACTGCGACAGCATCGGGATCACCTGACGTGAGAGGCCAAGTGGCGAGGGTGAACAGCACGATGGCGATGTCCGAGATCTTCGTGCCATATCGGACCAATGCGAGCGCATCCGCTTCGTCCATCAGGGCTTCCCGGTCCGGGGTGTCGCTTGCCTCAGGCCAAGATTGAGTGAGATTCTCCTCGGCTACGGCCCGAGCGAACGCCGCGTAGTCCAATGTGTTCTGGGGGCCCCTGGGACTGGCTGGTGCGAGTTTCAATTCGAAGAGCTCGCTAACCTCGAGGCCAGTGCTTGCGACCTGATAATGAAGACCCTCGCTGCGTGTTGTCGCTTCCAAGTACGAGGCGGCTGCCGCAAGTACCTCGGCCCACCCGCGAGCGTCGATGTGCCGTTGTCCCTGCGGGTCGATTAGGAGGGTAGCTTCGACCACTAGCTCCGCTGCTCGACGTAGCCGGAGAGCGTCTGCTTCCATCGCACGCTGTCGTTCGATTGGATCCGACGTGAGCGTCAAGTCTTCGGACGATTGCTGAAGATCGCGAGCATGCCTGGCGCGGCGAGTCAGAATTCTCTCGAGTTCTTGCATACCTGCCATGAGGAGATCGTCGGCAGGGAAGTCGGCGATTCGCGCTTCAAGCGTCTGCAGGGCAGCCGGAGCAAGAGTGACTCGATCGAGTTCCTTTGCCTGCTCAGGTGAGTACGTTCCAGGAAGAACACCGGTCTCCCGTACTCGCTCAGCGAGCTGGCGGTCCATTTGCGCGGCGAGGGGGCCTTCGACTTCGACCGGTTCCGCCATCTGGTTGCGGGCGAAGAATCCATTGTACTGCTTGACGGTCAGAGTGGGAGGCGAGGAAAGCCATGCTGTTCTGAGGTTCACGCGTGCCTCTTCTGGCGCCCCGAGTTTCTCAAGGATGGTGACGAACGAGGAACACAACAGCTCTTGAGTCCTCTGCGCGTCCTTGTCTCCTAAACGGGCAAGCTCGTCGAATCCAACGGTCATCTGCACGCTCGCCCGACCCTTTTCACATGCTGTGACTTCAATGGCAAAGGGGTCGGATTCCTCTCCTTCCGAGGCCGGCTCGCTGAGCTGCATGTTCACCCGTAGCGCGGTAATACCGGCGGTCCGTGCGGTGCTGATCCAAGCTGCGTCGATTGCGTCAAGGGAGAACGCGAAGGCACCCGCAAGGTCAAACCCGGGCTCGGCGAGTTCGTCGGTTGCCATGTTTCGCGCGGGAAGGACGATGGCAACGGGGATGTCTGATTTGTGAATTGTCGCCAAGGTTATCGGCGGCCGGTGATGGTATCCGGCGGTGTCTCCGGAGCTTTCAACCTGCCGCCACGCGGCAAGCACAACGGGCGCATTCTCCTGGTCTTCGATGATGTCCCAGTCGCGTATCGGTGGAAGGTCGAGCTTGAGCAGCGCTTCTTCATAGCCTGAAAGGCGACGCGCCCGTTCCCATTCGACTGCGCCGCGGTGGGCTTCAAAGTACATGACGGCGGGGAATTGACCTCCTCGGTGTAGGGCGCCGCCGTTGTTGAGCCACCAATCCCAGACGTTGATGGTTTCGAGTCCGAAGATTCGTGATGGGTCCTGCAGGCGCATCTCTTCAGCAAAATGACGAAGATCGCTCTCGCTGCCGGCTGACAGAGCCATCCAGTCCAAGTCCTCCATTGTGGTGTTGAAGCAGCCCGGTGGACCCATGTAGATCAAGTGGTTGGTTCCGGCCGCCACCAATATCGGGATCACTTGTTGGCCAGGCTCCACCAACACCTCGCCACCAACCAAAGGCAACGAGAGGCCGTCTTCGTCTGCGCGGTCGGCCAATGCGGCGTCTAGTACTGCTGGTGGACCGTCCCCGATGCCATCGTCGAAAAAGGGGCTCACAATTTGAAGGGCGAGGAGGTCGCGGTTTCCCGAAGGGACCGCCCATTGGGCCGTGTTCTTCTGCGCGACGACGGGACGCCCCTCGTGATCCGGGGGCCCAATGATGACGGGCGAGAAGCGCCAAAGGCGTCGTCTCGCTCGTGCTGCTGAGAGCTGCGCGAAGCGCTTGCGCACGTGGCTGTCCTTGATGGCGGCAGCCTCCGCGAGTTCTGATGCAGCGGATGCAAGAGCCTCTGGTAGCAGTTCCAATGGCATCCACCGGGGGGTATCCTCGCCAGTCAGAACGACCCGCATCGCGGATCCGAATGTGCTTTCGCCGGACGCAGGTCGATATCGGAGCGCTGATGCTGCGACCGTGATCCACGACAGAGCCCTCTTGTGCCTGCCGTGCCATTGCGGTTCGCGTTCCTCTTCGAGTATCTCGCCGGCAGACAAGGCCACATCAGAATCTCCAGGGTGAAACGAGCGCTCTGACTCAACGAACGAGGCTCTTTCAAGCTCAGCATCGACGTGGGTGAGAACAACTTCTGCGAGGTCCTGCATCCCAAAGCCGATGGTTGGGATCAACACTTCGTCCGCGGCTGCTGCAAGAGTAAGGAGTCGCTCGAGGTTTGCGATGGGCCTTTCGACATTCCCCCCGGCTAGCCGGTATGTGCGGTCGCCGAGCGTGAACCGCACTATGTCTCGAGGGTCCTCCGGCATGAAGTCTTCGATTGTACGCAGCCGCGGTTCGTCCTGATGTGCAAGATCCAACAGATGAGGCAGAGCGGAAGCCTCGACCCCTAGAGAGCCGTCGCGAGTGAGTGTGGTTGTGACTGCGACTAGGTGAGTGACGCTCGCCCATCGGTGTCGGACGCCCGGGGACCGTCCGGCCGCCAACAGCAGTCGCCACAAAGAATCTCGGGTGTAGCGCGCAAGCTCCTTTTGCAGAGGCGACGGTTCCCAGGCTCGTCGCTTACGAGGTTTGTGCTTCTTGGCCCGACCCATCACGCCCCCTGATTACCGTCAAGAGTGACACTAGTAAGAGCGGGCGACATGACACGTCAATTGCCCGTTGGCTAGGTGCGACGTCAGTTCATTGAGGTAAGCCGCTCACCGAGAGACGTGCTGGCGCGCAGACCAAGGCGGACCTGTCTTGCGAGTGCGAAGAGTCGCGCGCCGGAATACACCTGCTTTGGAGTGTGAGGCTGGATGTTCGCGCTCAGTAGCCTGAGAGCATCCCATGCCCGTTGCTGCCCTGATCGCGCCGGGACAAGATTACGAGGGTCAGCTCAGGGAGGAGCAACCGGTGGGTAGAAAGCCGCGAGTGCATGAGGTCGCAGCGGAACTTCAAGTGGACTCCAAGTTTGTACTGGCCGCCTTGAAGGTGCTCGCTGAACCCGTCAAGGGTCCATCGAGCTCGATTGAGCCGCCGGTGGCGCGGAAGGTTCGTGCGCTGGTCGCGTCCGGTTGGGTCCCGGGGGAGAGAGCTCCGTCACCGGCTGAACCGCTCAACGCGCGGCCCAAGAAGGTTGCACCACACCCGCCAGCCTCCAGTCCCGTCGATGCTGGCTTACGCATCGGGCTGCAATTCCAGGAATGTCATGTGTGTAAGACGGATCGGGCCTTGATGAGAAACGGCCAAGTCTCGATTCACTTCGTGGCGCGGGAGAGATGCCCGGGATCCGGAACACCCACGCCGGATCGTGGTGCTCGTCGCGTAGCTCGGCCGACGGCTCAGGTCGCTGGCAAGTCGTCAAATGCCCCGCTCAAGAGCAGCCGCTCGTCGACGGTCGAACCAGTGCCAACGACTCAAACCAGCCGGGCGGCCGGACGTGCGCACGGGCGGCAACAGCTGTCGCGTTCGGTCGGGACCACGACTGTCGCCGCGTTGGTGAAGCAGATTGGGGTATCTCCGGAGTACCTCATCCGCATAGCGCGGACGATTCTGCCCGGGACCTTAGTAACGGACAAGGATTCGACGTTACGACCGGAAGCCGTCTGGGACCTGCGCGAATACGCAGCCGCCAACATCGCCCCGAAACGGCCCGGCGGCGCTTCCGCCGCGTCCCCTAACGCAGATCAGAGTGCCGCAACGAAATCGCGCCGTCGGAAGCAATCCGGATTTACGCCGAAAAGGTCTAAGGTGCGGCCACAGAAGCGCGATGCGGCGCCGGGGAAGAAGGGAGCTTCGAAGGCACCAGCGGCAAGCGTCGCGCGGCTTACACCCCAATGCCCGCGTTGCGCGGCTACCGTTTCCATCGGCTTAGTCACGCGGAGAGTTCTCAGTCACCTGGCCAAGGACGGAGTGGAATGCCCTGGGACCGGGTTGGCAGAGTCGGCCGCCCTCGATTTTGCGATGCAGACTCAATCCGCAAGGAGCGCCGCCGGCGACAAGAAGGCCAAAATGCAGGCGGTCGCCAAGAAAGGCAAGTCGAGCTCCAGAAAAAAAGAAAAGAAGGCGAAGAGGGCTTCAGCTGCATCGACCCGCGCGCGTTACAGGAGTATCGATGAGGAGCGCGCGGTGCGTAAGGCTCGCTACGAGGATGAGGATGGTGGCGAGAACAGCGTCCGCACTGTGAGGGGCGGCTTGCCGGGACTCGGTCGGCGTTCGTAGAGGTGGAGCGCGGCAACAGAAGACCGTCCACCACAAGCTCGGTTCCGAGGTGCTTTGTGACCTCGGGGTCGTTGGGAATCGCGAGTGGGCCGGCCTCCCAAGCTCTCTATGTTGAGAGTTGTGCCAGTATCCGTTTGTGGAATCGAGCGACGGAGCGGCACATGGCGAGCGAGCGGAGGACGACACCCCCTCCTACGAAACTGGGGCGGTCGATGCACTCGAAGCGCAGCTAAGCGACAGTAGTGCCGCGTTGGCGCAAGCGTTGAGCGCCACGAACTCGTGGTCCCAGGCAACGAAGCTCTACCCGAGCCTGTTCCCGCGGGTCTCCGACGCCCTGAAGGGCTTCGATTCGCTCGTCGCGGGCCAGAACTTCCTGCGTGGTGTCGACCTGTCCAAGTCCGCGCAATTCGCGCTGGGAAGTGAGCTATCGAAGTCGCTTCGAGTTCCCACAGCCCTATGGGCGGCTCGCATGAACGAGCTCCTTCCCAGGGCCGACTTCTCGCAGCTAGTGCCGAACCTTCCGAATTTGCTGTCGAGCTATCGGCTCATCGAGCGGCAACTCAGCCAGCTGAACACACCGACCTACGCTGACGCGACGCAGGCGTTCTTAGCTCAGTCGGGGCAGGTTCGATACCGGGGCCGCCAACGGGTGTGGCACTACACGGGCGCGCATGCTCTCATGCAAATCCTGTCAAAGCATGAACTCTGGGCATCCAGCCCCCATCACTTGAACGATACGAGCGAACTTACTCATGGCGTGGGAATCATTCGCCAGGCGATCGAGCGCGCCCGCGACGAAGGCATATCCGGCATCCGCGAGGACGGTGCGCTGCGCGAGCTGGTTGCTCCAGCCTTCGTCGAGGACGCAATGCACGAGATCTACTTCATCTCTGCGTCGACGGCTAACGACAGCCTGACACTGTGGCGGAACTACTCGACGACCGACGGTTTCGCCATTGGGCTATCGCCAGCGGAAAGGCTCGCTGCCGATGGCCTTGTTCCTGGTGATGGGAGTCCCGGGGAGGACGTATCAGGTTGGTACAAGGTCCACTACATCGACGCTGATAAGGCCAGGTTGGCCTACACCTTCGTCGAGAGCGCGCTTCATGACCTGCGGGCCACATCCGAATCGGATTGGCCGGCCGCGATCTTGGAGCTTCGCAAGCATCTCGTGATTTTGGCATCAACGATGAAGCACCGCTCGTTCATGGACGAACGAGAAGTGAGGTGGATCACTACGCTGTGGGCGCCGTTGGACGTTGTCCACTACGAGGTGACACAGCGAGGAATTGTTCCCATCATTCATGCGAGAACCATCGCCTCGGAAGACACTTCCCACCTTCCGATCCGGGGGGTGCGTTGCTCGCCTCGTACGGCTCCGACCATCGTTCATACGATCAAGGGACTCCTGGAGAAGCGCAAGTACGAGCTGGCCGCTAGGGATGTCGTGCGATCGGAACTGCCGTTTAGGGGCTGACCCACATCCAGTCCGCGACTAGAAGTCCTTGAGCAAGATCCGCGCCAGCACTGGGATCGCGAGAAGTCCTGGAATTTTCGAACGCTTAGCCTGGAATACCGTGCAGTAGGTTCTCCAAAAGCCCAGTCGCCGCGTGGGTCTCCAGATTATGAAAACCACCCACGGACGAAGAAGGGCCGGTCTGATACCTCAGACCGGCCCTTCTCCTTTTCTCACAGCAAGAGCGCGATGCTTACGGCAGCGGAGCGAGCCACCCGGCGCGAGCGCTGCCCCAGCCGGTCTCCGTGTCCCAGCCGGGTCCGACGGTGAGCGTCGTGTTCGTCGTGTTGAACGAGCGCACCGAGTAGGTGTAGCCGGCTGTGCTGTCCAGCCCGTTCACGAAGTCGACGCGGATGTTGCCCGCATCGATTCCGGCGCCGGTCACATCGTGGAATCCGGAGTGGTCGGCGTAGATGGCGGGGTTCAGCAGGCCGAGACCGTGGCCGCTGGCCTGGACCTTGAGCGCCGTCATGCCGGCGAACAGCGGGGACGCCAGGCTCGTGCCACCGATCCGGTAGGTGTCGTAGGCGGCTCCGCCCGGGAAGGACTGCGTCTGGCCGACGAGCATGCCCGTGGTCGGGTCGCCATCCATCGACACGTCCGGAAGCGCTCGGCCGCCGTTAGGCGAGTGGATGCCGGCCGCGATCTGGTAGTCGGGCTCCGGGATGTTCGACGAGTATCCGCCGCCCCCGCCGTACAGGAACGGGACACTCACAGTCCAGGCGCCGCCGGTGAGGGCGTACTTGGTCGTCTGCCAGCCCGTCTCACCCGTCACGCCGGCGCGAGTGATCGCGGTCGACGTGCCGCCGACACCGGTCACGTACGGGTCGGAAGCCGGGTAGTCGGTCTGCGGCGAACCCACAGCACTGGCCTCGTCTCCGGCGTCTCCGGTCGAGAACAAGTAGCTGATGCCCTCCACCGCGCCCTGCAGGAATGCGGTCTCGTACGCCTGCAGGAGTGTCGGCTTCACGACGTCGCCCACCCCGCCCCACGAGTTCGTCACGATGTCGGCCACGCCTTCATCGTTGATGCGGGTGAAGGTGTCCAGCAGGTCGCTGTCCTGGCAGCTCTTGCCCGCGTAGTAGCGGATGTTCGCCGCCGGAGCCATCGCGTGCACGGCTTCGACGTCGAGCGTCTGCTCGCCGTACCATCCGGAGGCGTCGCACTGCTTCGGCGACTTGTTGCTGTTCACCTGGGTGTACGAGCCCGGCAGGCTCTCCGTGTACTGCCCTGCGGTCAACACCGGGTCGCCGGTATCGGTGGCGTAGCGGTTCGCGTCGGCGACAACGGTCGGCGACGCGTAGGCGTCGGTGATCGCGACGGTCACTCCGCGGCCGTCGAGACCGGCCGCCTTACCCGCCTCATACGCGTTGCGCAGCTGGGGGCCGGTGTATCCGCACGGCGAGTACGGCAGGACCGCTCCGTTGAACGGCGGGAGGGCCGTCCCGTCGGGAGCCGGCGTGTTGGTGGGGTTCTTGTCGCCGTACCACGTCGAGCAGACCGGCGCGTTGCGGAATCCGGCGCTGGGCGGAGACGGCTTCTGGGTCAGCGGCTTGACGGTCGACACGGTGGTGTCGAGTCCGGCGACGGCGATCACGTCGGCCGCCACGGAGTCGGGAACGCTCGCCGCTCCGGTCGGGGCCTGCACGCTGACGCCGTCGTGCGTGAAGTTCGCGATCGAGACGCCGAACGCTGCGTTCGCATCCCCGACCTTCCCGGAGACGTCCAGGTACCGATGCGCCGCGTCCGCGCTGACATGGAGACCGGAACCGGTCAGCCAGGCGCTCACCGCGCTGACCGTAGCGGCCGTCGCGTCGAACTTCGCGTGATACTGCGCCGGCGTGAGGAACTGATGGCTGCTCGACGCCGCAGTGGCCGCCGCCTTCAGTGCGTCGAGCCCGCCGTTCGGCGCAAGGTACACGCGCGCTGTGACGGGGGCGTTCGGGGAGGCGGCGCCCAGGTTCTTTCCGTGGGTGAGCCATCCGGGGGTGGAGTTCGGAATGGGTTTGGAGGCGGGGGCAGCCGAGGCTGCGCCTGCTCCGGTGAGCGACGCGGCGACCGCCGCGATCGCCACCATAGACACTCCGAGAGCACGTTTGCGCATCGAGGATCTCCTGACATGTCGCGTGGACCGGCAGACGGGTCGTCGGCCGACCATCATCTGGCAAAGCTATGACCGCAGCGATCCTCGAGCAAGAGTCGGTTTCGTCCGGCGTTCGCTTATGGCGCCGGAAGCACCTCGATCAGCGCCAGATCCCACATGTCGTTCGTGGGCGCCGTGTCGTTGACCGTGACGGCGGTCCCTGCGGCGGTGGTCTGGGCGTTCGTCCGTTGCAGCCAGTAGGTGTCGCCGGAGGGGGAGAGGTACTGGTCGACGAGTGTCTGGCCGGCGCCGACCGTCCGTGCGCGCGCGGAGCTCCAGTCGGTTCCGACGCCCCAGATCCACGAGCCGGCGCGCGTCGTGGTGAGCGTGGCGCTCGGCGCCCCGCTGGGGCCGTTCGCGGCGAGAACCGCTCCCGTCGTGGTGTAGGCGCCGAGGAACCCGGCGACGGTGAGCGACGACTGCCAGGACCCGGACTTCTCGGTGGCCGTGATGGTCACGTTCGAGAGCGGCGCCGGCGCCACAGCCTGCCAGATCTCCGCGGTGCCGGGTTGGCCGTCGGAGCGCTGGCGCAGCGTCCACGTCAGACCGCCTCCGGTCACCGAGCCGATCTGGGCCGCGCTCGAACCGTCAGAGCTGACGAAGGCGAGGAGGAGCTCGTTCGTGCCGGTGGTCGTGAGTCCGCCCACAGCGACCTTCGTCGCAGCCGTGCCCTGATGTTTCGTCACCAGCCCGTCGACGGTGATCGTCCGGAACCCGGAGACGGCGGTGACCGTAGCGCTGTTGGATGCAGCGCTGACGTTCCCCGCCGCATCCTGCGCGGTCACCGTATAGGTGTAGGAGGTGCCGCCCACGACCGCGCCGTCGGTGTAGTTCGTTCCGGTGCTCGTCGTGAGCGGCGAACCGTTTCGACTGATGTTGTACCGGGTCACGCCCACGTCATCGGTGCTCGCGTTCCAGGTCAGCGCGACGCCGCCCGCGCCGGCGGAGGCGACGAGATTGCCGGGAGCAGAGGGTGCGGTCGTGTCGGCGAGTGCGGTCGCCGAGACCTCGCCGGAGGGTGGGCTCACGTTTCCGGCGGCATCCACCGCCTTGATCCGGTAGTAGTACGTGGCGGGCGCGAGCCCCGCATCCGTGTAGGAGGTCGTGGTGCCGCCGACCTGCTTCACCAGGTTCGCCGCGCTCGCCGTGAAGCCCGCGGTGGTGGACCGATAGACGTTGTACGCCGTCACTCCCACGTTGTCGGTGGAGGCGGTCCAGCCCACGGTGACGCTTCCGATCGCCCCCGTCGCCGTCGGGGCGGTGGGCGCGGTCGGCGCGACGGCGTCTTCATAGGGCGCGGGGAATCGCACCATCGCCGCCGTGGAGGGCACGCCCTTGCTGTTCACGATCGTGAGCATGTAGTAGCCGGGAGGCGCCCAGTTGCCGTTGGGCGGGAGCTGAACGTTCAGCCCTCCGGCGGCCTGCGTGAAGGACAGCTGCATCCCGCGGGTGTTCTGGTCGAACGCGTGGGTGTCAGAGCCGGTGCGGATCAGCGACACCGAGGTGATATTCGTCGCATCCGGCGTCTGGATGAACGCGCTCCCGCCGTACTGAACGGTCGAAGGGGCCGACGTGATCGTCGGCCGCACACCCTTGAACAGGTAGGGAGGCGAGTAGATCTGGTAGCTCAGCTGGTCGTCCACGCCGGTGTCGCCGCCGCCGCCGGAGACGAACACGCGACCATCGGGCAGGAGGACCGCGACCGAGTGGTACAGCCGCGGGGTGGTCAGGGAGGCGACGGTGGACCAGGTGCCGGTGGCCGGGTTCCAGATCTCGGCCGGCTTCACGGCCTTGGAGACATCTTGGCCGGACTTGTCGGTTCCACCTCCGGTGGCGAGCACGGTGCCGTCCGGGAGGTTCGTGAGGTCGACGAAGCTGCGCGCGTAGGCCATCGGAGCGGTCGGCTGCCACGTCGGGTTCGGCTGGTTCATATCGAGGGTGTAGGCGGTCTTCGCCGACTGACCGCTGAACCCGCCGTCGGATGCGGTGCCGGCTTTCAGGAACTTTCCGGGGGCGTAGTTGGTGATGGATGCGCCGTCGAGCACCCGGCTGTCGATCGTGGTCCACTGCTGCGTCGCGACGTCCAACGCCTGGGTCAGGGTGCCCTGCTCGGAGGCACCGGCCTGCAGCACACGGCCGTCCGGCAACTGGAACATGAACGGGTAATAGGGGATGTCCTTGCTGGCGGCGGTGAGGTCGGTCCACGTGTTCGTGGGCGGGTTGTACACCTCCGGGATGCGGACGATGTCGGTCGACGTGGTGTTCGATCCGGAGGTGACGAGGACGCGGCCATCGCCCAGCGTCGTGCCCGTCGGGTACCACCGCGGGTGGTTCATCGACGTCAGGGCCTGCCAGGTCTCGGTGCTCGGATCGAAGGCGTTGACCGCCGTGACTCCGAGCCCGCCGCTCGTCGCGGTGCCGCCGACCACGGCGATGCGTCCGTCGGCGAGCACGGCCTGGCCCGCGCAGAACAGGTCGACGGCGCCGTTCGGGACCTGGATGTAACTGCCGCTCACCGGGTCGAGCAGGTACTGCTGACCGTTCTTGGAGAAGTCGCCCTGCCAGGTGAGGATCTTGCCGGTGTCGGTGAGAGCCGCGTGGATCGAAACCTCGGGCCACGGAACGACCGGACCCCACGATCCGACGACGGAGGGGTCGTTCGCGGCGTTGTTGTTCACGGTTACCGCGACGGACGACGCGGTGCCCTGGTTGCCTGCGCCGTCACGGGCCACCGCGGACAGAGCGTGGCTCCCGTCGGCGACCGAGGTGCTGTCCCACTGGATCGAGTACGGCGCGCTTGTGACCGCCGCCGCGAGGGGAGCGCCGTCGAGCAGGAACTGGACAGAGGCGACCCCGACGTCGTCCGTGGCGGTCGCCGACACTGTGACGGTGCCGCTGACGGTGCTGCCGGCCGTGGGACTGGTCACGCTGACGCTCGGCGGAACCGTGTCCTGCCCACTCGTGGGCACGACCTCGATGGCGGCGATGTTCCACCGATCGGTGGTGGGGGCGGTGTCGTTGATGGTGACGCTCGCCGGTGCGGGCGCAGCGGTCGGCGCCGTCTGGCGTTGCGTCCAGAACGTGTCTCCGGATGACGCGAGGTCTTCGTCGACCTTGGTCTGGCCGGGTCCGACCGTTCGTGTTGTCGCTGTGCTCCAATCGTCGCCGACTCCCCACACCCAGGAGCCTGACCGTGTCGTCGTGAGTGTGGTGGAGGGCGCGCCGGTCGCACCGCTTGCGCCCGAGACGGCCCCTGCAGCGACCGTGTCGGCGCCGGTGAAGCTGACGACGGTGATGGCTGCGAGGCCCGTACCTGCGTGCGTCCCCGTGACCGTGGCGTTGGTGATCTTGCCGCTCGAGACGGCCTGCCAGATCTCGGCGGTCCCGTACTGGGCGTTGGTCCGTTTGCGCAGCTGCCAGGTGACACCGGCGCCCGTGACGGCCGAGAACGATTCGCTCCCCGCCGTCGCGGGGCCGTCGGCGGTGAGGAAGGCGACGAGGAGCTCCCCGCTCTGCGCCGTGCTGAACACTGGTGAGTTCACCGTGGAGGAGGCGCCGGTCTGGTGCCCGCTGACCACCACATCGGTGGCGATGGCGGATGCGGCCGTCGCGGCGGGGAGGGGCGCCAGGGCGAGCGCGATCAGGGCACTGAGGGCGGCGAGGGCGACGAACCGGCTCCGATACGCGACAGACATGAGCGAACCTCATTCAATTGATATGTGCGAGGTTCCTCTAAACGCGGCGCGATGTAAAGAGAAGGATCAGATGGGCCTCTTTCGTGCCGCCCGCGCGCCGATCGGGCAGAGTGAGCGATATGGAACCGGACACGCGCTCGACCGCGCGGCACGTCGTGCGGCCGCCGGGGCTTCACCGGATCGGTGTGCGGCCCGCCGGCTGGGTCGACGACGACGGGGTAGAGGTGCGCGACGGCGAGACGCTCGCGCGGCTCGCGGCACTCAGGGTGCCGCCGGCCTGGACGCACGTGTGGGCCGCGTCCACGGGCGAGGCCGCTCTGCAGGCGACCGGTGTGGATGCGCGCGGGCGGACCCAATACCTCTACTCGGCCGAGGCGGTCGCCCTGGCCGAGGGGCGGAAGTTCGGGTCGCTGATGGAGTTCGCGCTCGCGCTTCCCCGGCTGCGGGAGCGGGTGGCGGCCGACCTGTCGGCGGAGGACGCGGTGGGGCCCGTGGTTCCGCTCACGGCGGCGGCGGTGCGGTTGCTCGATCAGGGGCTGTTCCGGGTGGGCTCGACCCGGTACGCGCGCGACAACCACACTTTCGGGCTCACCACGCTCACCCGTGCGCATGTGAGCGTCGACAGTGACGCGCTCTCGTTCGACTTCGTCGGCAAAGAGCACATCGCGCACCACATCACCGTGCGGGACGCGGCCGCGGCCGGGGTGATCCGCCGTCGCCTGGAGCGCGACGATGGCGACGGCAGCCCGCTCTTCTCGACGGCCGAGCATCCGACGCCGCGACGCATCGACAGCGTGACGGTCAATTCCTATATCCACGCGCACTCCGGTGCGGCCGCGAGCGCGAAGACCTTCCGCACCTGGGGCGCCACGGTCGCAGCGGCGGCGGTCGCGGGCGGGGCGCGCTTCGAAGGCGGCATGGGGACGCGCACCCACGACGAGCTGGCGCCCTACCACGCGGCCGCCAGCCTGCTGGGTGACAGCCTCGCCGTCGCACGCCGGTCGTACGTGCACCCGTCCGCGATCAGTGTCGGCTCGACGGCGCCGGTTCGGGATGCGGTGGCGGTCGCCTCGACGGAGGCCGGGTCGGACACCGTCGAGGCCATCCTGCGCGCCGAGGTGTTGCGGAAGGCTGTGTACGACGGGCTGTTGTCCACAGAATCGTGAGCGCCTCCCCCTCGTGGCAGAGGGGGAGTTAGTGTGTGGCTGAACGACGCCCCTACCGACGGGCGTCGCGCGATCACACGGGAGGCTCAGTGCGTGCGAGGCAGTGGCTGAGTCGTCACGACCCGGGCTTCAGCGCGCTGCGGCGCGCCGGGCGAGCGGCGATCGTCATGCCGTTGCTGTTCGCGTTGGCCGGCGGAGTGCTGCGCAACCCCGACGTCGCGATCTTCTCGGCGTTCGGGTCGTTCGCGATGCTGCTGTTCGTCGATTTCGGTGGTCCGCTGCGGGAGCGGGTGCAGGCGATGGTGGCGCTCGCCGTGGTCGGCGCGGTGTTCGTGGCCGTCGGGACACTCGCATCGCAACCGGTGTGGCTGTCCGCGGTCGCGATGGCGGCCGTCGCACTGCTCGTGCTGTTCGCCGGATCGGTCAGCTCGGTGAGCGCGTCGGCCAGCACGGCGCTGCTGCTCACGTTCATCCTTCCGGTGACGCTGCCGGGCACGGTCGCATCCATCGGCCCGCGGTTGCTCGGCTGGGGCATCGCGGCGGTGGTCTCCATCGTCGCGGCGACGGTGCTGTGGCCGGCCCCCACGCGCGAGCCGCTGCGCGGCCCCGCGGTCGTGGCCATCCGTGCGCTCGCCGGCCGGCTCCGGGCGGACACCGCCTACCTGCTCGGCGACGACGATCCGGCGCTCACCGCCGACCGCGACCGGACCATCGCCGAATCGGATGCCGACGTCACCGCCCTCCACGAGGCCTTCCTCGCGGCGCCGTACCGGCCGACCGGGCTGAGTACGCCCGCGCGGACCATCGTCCGCCTGGTCGACGAGCTCAGCTGGCTCGAATCCGTGATGAGCCAGTTCGAGCGGTACGCGATCAAGCCTTCCGGACCGGTCGGCCCGACGCACGCGGCCGCCCGGACCGCCAAGAGCGCGGCCGCGGACGTGCTCGACGAAGGAGCCGTGGTGCTCGCACAGCACGGCGGTGACCCGTCCGCACTGGAGGCGGCGCTGCATCGTCTCGCCCAGGCGCGATCGGAGGTGGAGACCGCGATGCTCGCGGAGCCGATGTCGGCCGCGGCTGCGGGGGGAGTTGCGGAGGCGCTCGTCACGACGCTGGACCCCGGGTTCCGCGCGCAAGAACTCGCCTACGCGGTCTCGACGGTCGGCACCACCATCTCGCTGACGGCCCGGGCCGAGCGACGGACCTGGTGGCAGCGGATGCTCGGCCGTCAGCCGGGAGGTCTCAGCGGACCTGTCGCGGCAGCGGCCGAGCGTGCCAGCGGCTACGTGGGGTGGAGCTCGGTGTGGCTGCGCAACAGCATCCGTGGTGCCATCGCCCTCGGCCTCGCGGTCCTGCTCGCGAACGTGACGGGCGTCGAGCACTCGTTCTGGGTGGTGCTTGGCACGCTCTCGGTGCTCCGCTCCAACGCCCTGAGCACGGGGCAGACGGTGCTCCGCGGCGTGCTCGGCACGGTGATCGGGGTCGTCCTCGGGGCGGCGGTGCTCTTCGTGATCGGCGCGAATCAGGTGGTGCTGTGGATCGTGCTGCCGCTCGCGATCCTGGTGGCGGGAGTGGCCCCCGCCGCGATCTCTTTCGCGGCGGGCCAGGCAGCATTCACCGTCGTGCTCGTCCTCCTCTTCAACATCATCGCGCCGACCGGGTGGACGGTCGGCCTGATCCGGATCGAGGACATCGCGCTCGGCTGTGCGGTCAGCCTGGCCGTAGGCGCGCTGTTCTGGCCGCGGGGGGCCGCGGCCTCCCTCCGGCGTGCCCTCTCCGACGCCTACCGGGAGAGCATCCGCTACCTGGAGGCGGCCGTCACCTACGGGGTGGGGGAGCGCGATGCTGAGGGGTCGTACGGCGGCGAGCTCCGAGCGCAGTCCACGCGTGCGGCGGCCGCGTCCCGACGGCTCGACGACGCCTTCCGCACCTACCTGGCGGAGCGCGGGACGAAACGGCGACCGCTGGCGGAGGTCTCGGCGTCAGTGACCGGTGTCGCGGGGGTGCGGCAGGCCAGCGACGCGATCGCCGAACTGTGGCGCGGCCAGCCGCCGGGGGACCGTCACACGGCGGAGGCGCGGGGTGCGCTGAACGACGCACTCCTCGGGCTCGAAGCCTGGTACCGGGAGCTGGCCGCACAGCTCGTCGCGCGAGGACCGCTTCCCGAACCGGTGCCGTCGGACCCGACCATGGTGGGACGGCTGGCGGGAGCGGTGCTCGAGAGCCAAGCGGCGTCGCCCGACATGCACGACGTGTCGACGGCGGTGCGGATCATCTGGACGGCCGACTACCTCCAGGTGGTGAGCCGGCTCGAAACCGTCATCGTCGCTCCCGTTGGCGTGCTCCGGGACGAGGTCGGGCGCTGAGCCTGCCGGTTCACGGTCGGTCGGGGCTCACGGCCGTCGGGGCAGCCGCACGGTGACGATGGCGCCCCCCTCGGGGCGGTTGGCTGCGTTCACGTCGCCGCGGTGGCGGCCGGCGACCTCCGCAACCAGCGCGAGCCCGAGGCCGTAATGTCGGGCGCGCTCGTCGCCGGGCTGGGCATCCCGCGCGGTGGCGAAACGCTCGAACGCCCGGGTGTCCACGCCGGGCGAGAACCCGGGCCCGTCATCCTCGACCGTCAGGATGACACGGTCACGCGAGGCGGACACCGCGAGGCGGACCTCCGTGCGGGCGTGGTCGAGAGCGTTGTCCAACAAGGCGACGACCATCCGTCGGAGGGAGACCGGCGCGCCGGTGACGAGGGCTGCTGGATCCGCATGGACCGACACCTCCAGCCCGCGCTCGGCCGCACGGCCCTCCGCGGAACGTGCGACGGTGCCGGCCAGCTCACCCAGGTCGACGCCCTCGGTCTCGGCCGTCTGGCGGGGGTCGGCGGCGGTGAGGAGGTCCTGGACGATCTCGGTGAGCGCTCGGCTGTCGTCGACGATCTCATCCAGACCGGACCGCACCTCGTCGTCCGACGCGTCCGCTGCATTGGCCGCCACGTGCCGGCGCAGCAGTTGGGCGCGGGTACTGAGCAGCGTCAGCGGCGTGCGCAACTCGTGGCCGGCGTCCGCGACGAACCTGCGCTGCAGCGCCAGCGCATCCGCGAGCGGCCGGATGGACCGACGCGCCAGCACCAGGCCGATTCCGGCCGCAGCGATGGTCGCGATCAGCCCGGTGGCGACGAGGGCGACGACGAGCCGGTTCAGCTCCTCCTGCTGCTCGGCGAGCCCATAGGCGACCTGAACGACCTTGCCCCGCCGCACGTCGGTCTCGGTGAGGTACCGTTGGCCGCCCGCCTCCACCACCCGGGACACCGACCCGCCCTCTGCCTCCACCTGCTTCAGCGCGGCCTCATCGGGAAGGCCCTCCGGGAGGTTCGGGGACTGGTCGAGGCCGTCCGGCCCGACGACGGTGATGAGGAGGTTGCGGGGAGCGTCGTGCACCGAATCCACCATCGACGCGTCTGACAGCGCGCGCTGCGCCGACTCCGCCTGGCCGGCGGAGACCACGGAGTAGACGACGACGCCGAGCGCGAGGAAGAGCCCGACGATGATGAGTGCGAACTGCGCGGCCAGCTTCAGGGAGGCGGAGCGCAGCTCGCGCTCGTCGGCGTGGCTCACGAGAGCGACCCCAGGCGGTACCCCACTCCGCGGACGGTCTCGATGAGTGTCCGGCCGAACTTGCGGCGCAGGTGGTGAACGTACGTGTCGACCACCCCGGGGTCGTCGGCGGCGGCGAAGACCTCCTCGAGGAGGAGTCCGCGGGAGAAGACCTGGGTCGGCCGGCGCGCGAGCAGCTCCAGGAGGGCGGACTCGCGCTCCGAGAGCACGGTCCGGCTGCCGTCGTCCAGCGTCACCGTCCGGCTGTCGACGTCGAGGCGCCCGCCGGGGAAGCGGACGGTGGGGACGACCGAGGAGGCTCGCCGGGTGAGTGCGCGGACGCGGGCGACCAGCTCGTCGATGTCGAACGGTTTGGCGAGGTAGTCCTCGGCTCCCGCATTGAGGCCGTCGACCCGGTCGGGCGCCGTGCCGAGGGCCGAGAGCACCAGCACCGGCGTCGTGACGCCGCTCTCGCGGAGGCGCCGCAGCACGTCCAGGCCTTCGACGGCGGGCAGCCCGCGATCCAGCACGATCACCGAGAAGGCGGCGGTCAGGCCGCGGTGGAGGGCGCGCTGGCCGTCCCTGGCGACCTCGACGTCGAACCCCTCCGAGCGAAGGAGGGCGTCGAGCATCCCCGCCAGGCGGCCGTCGTCCTCGGCGATCAGCACCCTCGCCCTGTCGCTCACATCCGCAGTATAGGAGTCCACTGTCGGCGCACCCGGCGGGCGCAGGGCCGTCATCCGGCGGTCGCGGGCTGTGGGAACGTCAGCTCGCCGACGCCCAGGATGCGGTCGGCGGCATCCACGGCGAGCACGCCCCGCGCCCCGGCACCGAGCGCCCAGCGGATGCCGTCGACTCCGAGCGCGAAGACGGCTGTCGCCAGCACATCCGCGGTGGTGAGGTCGTCGGCGATCACGGTGGCGCTGAGCAGCCCGGTGGCGACCGAGCCGTCGCGGCCGTCGACGATGTGCGCGCCCCGCTCGTAGGCTCCGGAGGTCGCCACTGCGCCGTCGGCGACCTCCAGCACCGCCAGCATGCTGGCCGGGTCGTGCGGCGAACGGACGCCGACGCTCCACGGGCGGCCGTCGCCGGGACTGCCGGAGACGGCGACGTCGCCGCCGGCGTTGATGCAGTAGTGGCGGAAGCCTTCGGCGTCGAGGATGCCGGCGGCCCGGGCGGCCGCCCATCCCTTGACCACACCGTCGAGGTCCCAGGTTCCGTCGGGGCGGCGGACGCGGAAGGCTCCGCCGGAAGCGCGGCCCGCAGCCTCGCCGATTGCGACGACCTCGCGGAAGTCGTCGCTGAGAGCCGTGTCGGCGCCGGCCGCGTTCACTCGGCTGAGTTCGCTTTCTGGCCGGTAGGCGCTGAACCGGCGGTCCGCCGCGCGCAGGGCCTCGAACGCACGCTCGGCGGCCGGAGCCGCATCCCGTTGGTCCCGGATGTCGATCGACATCGGGATGCCCATAACGGTCTCGAGGAACCTCATAGCTGGTCGATCGCCGACTGGACCGACTGGATGTAGCCTTCCGAGGTGTAGGTGGCGCCCGACACGGTGTCGATCTTCGCCGACTGCGAGGAAAGCACTTCGTGCTGCAGGATCGGCAGCGCCTGGTCGTTGATCTCGATGTCGCGGCCATCCCGGCTCGGCGACTGGACGGTGTCGACCGCCGTGATCGTGCTGCCGGAGAAGGTGACCTTGACCTGAACCGCGCCGTAGCGGGTCTGGACGGCGGACCCGGTGATCACGGTGGTGGCGGACGACTGCGAAGGCGTCGACTGAGGTTCCGACGATGACGACTGAGACGCCGACGACGACTGCGAGGGCGTAGGTGTCGCGGACGGCGTCGATGCGCCCGTGCCAGCCGAACCGGCAGCTGGCGAGGTGGCGGTGGCCGCGGTCGGCGCTGCGGTGACATCTTCACCCAGTCCGTACAACTTCAGCCCGACCGTCGCACCCATGGTGACCAGGATGACGGTGAAGAGGACGGTTCCCCGCCAGGACGAGTTGCTCATGACATGCTCAGTTCTTCTCGGTGGATGAATCGCTTCGGCATCCGGAGCGCGCGCAGGGAGGCCTCGGCCCGCTCGCCCATCCCCTCCGGCCCGCAGATGAAAGCCTCCCAGTTGTGGAGGTCCGGAATGAGGTGGCGAAGCGGCTCGACGTCGAGCGGGTCGTAGCCCAGCTCGGAGCGGCGCCCGACCAGCGGCACGACGGTCACGCCGGGCATGGCCTGCAGCTCGCCCAGCAGCGCCAGGTGTCGCGGAGAGCGGGCGCGGTAGAGGACGACAGGCTGCGCACCGCGGCGGACCAGCTCTTCGGCCAGCGCGCGGATCGGGCCGATGCCTGCACCGCCCGCAATGAGGACGACATGGGGTCGGCTCGCGCGGTCGGCGGTGAAGCGGCCGAACGGACCCTCGGCGAAGACCAACGAGCCAGGCTTGAGCGCCGGCAGGCGACGGGAGTGGTCGCCGATTTCGCCCACCGTGATGCGGAGGTACCCGTCGGCCGGTACGGCGGAGACCGAGTAGGGATGCGCCGTGCCGAGGTGGCCCCAGGCCAGGAAGCGGAAGAGCAGGAAGTTGCCCGCCCGCACGCCGAGCTCCTGCACGCGCGGTCCGGTCAGCCAGACGCTGTTGACCCCGTCGCTCTCCGGCACGACGGCCGCCACACGCATCCGCCCGCGCCACGCGTCGAGCGTCGGCAGGATGAATCGCCAGGTGAGCACGGCCGCCGCGGTTCCGAGGTAGAGCGCGATCCAGATCACGCGGTTGATCGGCTGGGCCACGAAGTGCGCGCCGCCGCTCAGCTGGTGGAGGAAGGTCAGGAAGATCGAGACGTAGGTCGTGACGTGCAACCAGTACCAGACCTCGTAGGACAGCTTCGTCCGGATCAGCCGGGCGCTGCTGAGGCCCACGACCAGGAAGGCGATGGTGCCGACCAGTGCGGTGAGCATGTCCGGGTACGACTGGAGGATCGAGATGAACTCGTCCCACGGCGGGTTCTTGTCCGCGAGCTCGCCGCCGAAGACGAGGAACAGCACGTGCACGATGATCAGGAACAGGACGGATGCGCCGAGCGACCGGTGCCACGACACCAGCCTGTCGAGGCCCACGGCGTTCTCGAACCAGGGCACACGGGCGATCAGCAGCACCTGCACGCAGACGAGGAAGCCGCCGACCATGCCGCTGAGCTCGCCCACCGAGGTGAGGGCGTTGGCGGGGGTGGCAGCGAATCCGGCAGGGACGGTGAGCCACCACATCCCGAGCACGACCACCACTCCGAGCACGAGAGCCGCGCGCACGGCACGCGACCCTGTGCCCGGGCGCGTCGCGCGGCTGCGGACGCGGGCTCGCCGAGCCGGCGCCGTCATGCTCACCGTCTGTTCCATGTCATCCACGATGCAGGCGCATTCTTGGTGAATTCTTACGTGGGCTGTGAGCGAGCTAGGGGGAAGGTATGGGTTGGTGCGGTCCGTCAGTCGAGAGCGAACGCGACTGCTGCCGCCGCGTGCAGGGTCGTCGTCGGAAAGGTGGGGACTGCCGAGTCGTCCGGCCCCACCAACAGCTCGATCTCGGTACAGCCCAGAATGACGCCCGCCGCACCCTCGGAGACCAGATCGGCGATCGCCTGCCGATAGATGGCGCGTGACCGTTCGAGCACGGCACCGAGCACGAGCTCGTCGTAAATGATCCGGTCGAGCACAGCCTGCACGCCGGGAGGTGGAACCATCACCCGAAGCCCGTGCGAGGTGAGGCGTTCGCGATAGAACGGCTCGCGCATGGTGAAGCGGGTCCCGAGCAGAGCCACCGAAGTGATCCCTGCGTCCAGGACCGCCGCCGCGGTGACGTCGGCCAGGTGTATCAGCGGGACACCGATGGCGCGCTGGATGCGTTCGGCCACCTTGTGCATCGTGTTGGTGCAGAGGACGACGCAGTCGGCACCGGCCCGTTCGAGACGAGTTGCCTCAGCAGCCAGAAGGTCTCCCGCCCGCTCCCAGTCCCCGCTTGCCTGCAACCGCTCGATCTCGGCGAAATCGACCGAGATGAGCACCAGGTCAGCCGAGTGGAGGCCGCCCAGTCGCTCGCGTACACCCTCGTTGATGGCCTCATAGTAGAGCGCGGAACTCTCCCAGCTCATTCCGCCGAGCAGGCCGATCCGTTTCATGCTGCCCTCTCCTCCATGTCAGACGACATGGTTGAATCCTGTCAGCGGTTGCGTCGCGGAACGACGCGATGGCCGGATTGGGGTTCTCCGATCGCCGTTCCGTCGTCTCGCCCTGGCTGGGCCTACGATGCTGAAGACGTCGAAGGGAGACGCCAGTGGACGACAACGCGTTCTTCGAGCGATCGATCCTCGCCTCTGCCGCCGGGTCCGACGACGAGGATGCCGTGCGCCAGCTGCGCGCGCTCTTCTCGGCGGACGAGTTCGCGGTGTGGCAGGCTTCCCGCGCTGCGCCCCTGCGGGTTGCGGTCGCCGTCGAGCACGACGACGAGGGCGATCGGTACGTCGCCGAGTGGGGCGAGTTCGGCATCCAGGGCGCGTCGCCGCAGTCGTACGACGCGGCCGTCGACGACCTCGCCCCGCACGTGCGCGCATGGGCGGCGGACTTGCGCGACGCGACCGCTCGGCTGGGCACGACCGCCGAGCTCGGTGCTCTGGTCACCGAGTTGGATGGGCTGGGCGACGACGAACTGCGCACCTACCTGCTCGTTCGTGTCTCGTTCGACCGCGGCGCCCTGACCTTCGGCCTGGCCGAGTTCGTAGAGGAGGACGGCTCGACGACTCAGCGCGCCGTGCCGTTCGCCGACGGACGCCCTCCCGCCGAGATGGACCTGCCGGTGGACGGCCGGATGAAGACCTACCAGTCGAGCACGCGCGGGGACCGCGTCGCATTCTCGCCGGTCGGCTCCGGCCCGAGCATCATCGCCACCCTGCGCCAGGAGGACCCGACCGGCGACTTCGACTTCGAGTTCCCCGCCCACGATCTGCCACCCGGCGACGGGAAGTCCTGACCGCCGCGGCCCGATCGCATCCCGAGCCGAGCGTCGTGGCCGGCGACGTCCGGCCGACATTCGGGTGACCGGGGCCGCTGTCGACCCCGTTGACATGAGGCGTCCGCCCGGGGAGTATCGCGGGGGGCCGAAGAGTAGAGGTGCGAGTGGCGACGTGTGACCTGGATGCGCGGGAGCTGTCCCACGCGATCGCGAGCAACGAGCTCCAAGTGTACGTCCAACCGCAGATCGACCTGAACACGGCGGACGTCGTGGCCGTCGAGGGCTTGTCCCGATGGACGCATCCGACCCTGGGGCCCATCCCGCCCACCGAGTTCGTCGCGCTCGCCGAGGCGAGCGGCCTCATCCACGAGTTGGGCCTCTTCGCACTCCGCGAGTGCTGCCGCATCGGCAGGAGCTGGCGCGAGCGCGGCTATGAGCTCGCCGTCGCCGTCAACGTCTCGCCCCTGCAGCTGGAGACGGACCTGTTCTTCGACGAGCTGGAACGTCAGCTGGCCGAATCGGGCCTTCCGCCCGCCGACCTCATCGTCGAGGTGACCGAAGCCGAGCGGATCGCCGACTACGGCGTGGTGGCCGGGCGGCTCGACATCATCCAGCGGTGGGGCGTCACCGTGTCGATCGACGACTTCGGTTCGGGGCATTCTTCGATCGAGCGGGCGGCCGCCGTGCACGCACGCGAGCTGAAGATCGACCGCAGTCTCATCGCCGCCGGCGACTGGGGGGCCGTCCGCGAGGCCGTGGCGGCGGCTCAGGAGGGCGGGATGCGGGTGGTCGCCGAAGGCATCGAAACCCGGGAGCAGTTGCAGCAGGTCAAGACCGCCGGATGCGACCGAGCGCAGGGCTACTACATCGCACGGCCGAGTCAACCGGACGACTTCGAAGACTGGCTACATTCATTCGTACGATAAATTTGCCTCGTCAGCCCCGCCGACCGGCGGCCCCAGCCCGAAGGAGATGAGCAGTGCGCCCCAGCGAAGCGGACGACCTGCCCTGCGCCCTTGTGGAGCTGGATGCGGAGGGTCGGATCGTCGACGCGAATGACGTCTTCGTGGAGTGGACCGGCCTGACGCTGACCGAATTGACGGGTCGTCCGTATGCGTCGCTGAGGCGGCGGATCACGGCGATCGGCGGTCGGTCCGATCGCCTTGTTCGGCTGGCGAACATCGACGGCACGGAGCGCGCGGTCATCGTCGACTCCCGCGACATCGTCGGCGGCCAGCGCCTTGCGCTCGTGGATGCAACCGAGCGGGCGGAGCGCGAGGAGGCGCTGATGCGCACGCAGGCGCTCCAAGAACGTACGAGGAACCGCCTCCAGCTCATCATCGACTCCTCGATCGCCTTCTCGGGTGCCACGACCGAGCAGGAACTGGTCGACATCCTGCCGACGACGGTCGCCAAGGCGTACCAGGCGGAGCAGGCAGCTGTCTTCCTGCTCGACGAGTTCGGCGGCTTCGCCCAGGTCTCGGGGAGCAACCCGCTGCGCTCCGTCACCGAGGCGAGTCCTCTCGTCGCGGCGGCTTCCGGTCTCCGCCATGTGCTCACCGTCAGCGGCGCCGCCGCGGGCGACGACGTGACGCCTGTCCTGGGCCACGCGATGCGGGATTCGGGTGTGGATGCGGTGCTGGTGGCGCCCATCCAGCACGACGATGTGCTCTACGGCGTCTTCGTCGCGTTCTTCCTCCACCCCCGGCAGTTCGACTCGGAGGCCGCTCCGCTGGCCGACGCGCTCGCCGGCCAGGCCGCGCAGGCGATCACCACCCTGCGGCTGCAGCGCAAGCTGGAGCACGCGGCGATGCACGACGAGACCACCGGTCTCCCGAACCGTCGCCGGCTGGAGACACAGCTCCTGGAGTACGAGCGCTCCGAGGCCGCGCTGGTCGCGACCCTCTTCATCGACCTCGACGGCTTCAAGCGGGTCAACGACGGCCTCGGGCATCACGTCGGAGACCTGCTGCTCCGCGAGGTCGGCGAGCGTCTCCAGGTGGCCGTGCGCGCCGAAGATCTCGTGGCACGCTACGGCGGAGACGAATTCGTCGTCGTCTGCGAGGTCCCGGAGGTGGAGGCGGCACAGGAGGTCGCTGACCGCATCCGACGCTCCATCGAGCAGCCGTTCACCGGCCTCCCCGACGGCTTCCCGATCAGCGCGAGCATCGGCATGTCGTTGGCACGCACCGAGGATCCGGGCTGGAATCCCGACCGGCTGATCCGCGAAGCCGACCACGCGATGTACTCGGCGAAGAACGCCGGCGGCAACCGCGTGGTCGGCTCGGCCGCCTGAGAGCGGCGGGGCCCGGCGCTAGTCCGCGTCCTCGCGGATCGTGCGTGCCTCGTCGACGAGCTTCTGCTCCTTCTTCTCCGACTTCTCGCTGAGTCTGGTGTCGCGCGGGGGCAACTGGATGGTCTCCTCCGCTTCCATGCCGGCCTGCAGTTCCCGGCCGCGCTCGGTCTCGGCATCGAACTCGGCGCCGAACAGCAATGCCAGGTTGGCGATCCACACCCAGAGCAGGAACACGATCACCCCGGCGAGCGGGCCGTACGTCTTCTCGTAGTTCGCGAAGGTCGCCACGTAGAGCCCGAACAGGAAGGTGGCGACGGCGAGCACGACGATCGCGATCAGAGCGCCCATGCTGATCCAGCGGAACTTGGACTGCTTCGCGTTCGGCGAGGCGTAGTAGAGCACGGCGATGATCAGCACGACGATGATCAGCAGCACCGGCCACTTGGCGATCTCCCACGCGACCTGGACCCCTGAGCCGAGACCCAACGCGCCGCCGACCGCCTTGGTCACCGGGCCCGTCACGACCAGGATGAGCGTCACCAGCGTGACGAGCACGAGGGTGATGACCGTCACGAGCAACTGCTGCGGCTTGAGCTTCCAGAACGGGCGGCCTTCGTCGATCTCGTAGATGCGGTTCATCGCCCGCGAGAAGGCGCCGACGTAGCCGGACGCCGACCAGATGGCCAGCACGATGCCCAGGACGAGGGCGAGACCGGAGGCGGGCGAGTCGACCGCGTTCTGGATCGGGCCCTGAAGGAGCTGAGCGGTCGAGCCCGGCGCGACCTGCTTGATGATGCCCATCAGAGCGGTCGTCGCCGACTTGCCCTTGCCGACGACACCGAGCAGGGACACCAGGGCGAGCAGCCCGGGGAACAGGGACAGGATGGCGAAGTAGGTTAGCGAGGCCGCGATGTCGGTGCACTTGTCGGTGCTGAACTCGCGCATGGTGCGCTTGAACACCAGCTTCCAGGACGGCTTGTCGAGGTGGTGAGGACTGTCCGGCTTGCGGTCATCCTCGGGGGAGGGGGCATCGGCCAGCCGCTTGCTGGCCCCGACGTCACTCATCGTGTCGTCCTCTCGGTGCGTGGGGGAGGGCGTTCTCGGCCCGGGAAAAGGAGAACGCGGCGGAAGGTCCGGGGGATGGCCTTCCGCCGCGCGGTTCGGGGGACGGGGTTACGAGTTGGACTGCAGTCGCTGTCCCGATTCCTTGGCGTCGTCGGCGACGTCGCTTGCACGGTCGGTGGCCTCCTCCTTGACGGTGGTCACCCCATCCTGTGCGGTCTCCTTCACCGACTGGACGGCCTCCTGGGCGGGCTCCTTCAGGTTGCCGGCGATCTGCTTGCCGGCCTCCGCGGCCTCCTGGAGGAGGGGCTGAGCGGCGTCCTTCGCGGATGCTGCAAGCTCCTGCTCCTTGTTGCTCGCCGGAATCAGCGAGGCGACGAGTGCTCCGACGCCGAAGGCGATGAGGCCAACGGCGAGCGGGTTGCCCTGCGCCTTGTTGACGACGGTCCGTCCGGCGTCGGCGACAGCGTCACCTGCGCCGGAGACGGCTCCACCGGCAGAACCGGCCACGTCTCCTGCAGAGCCCATCACCCTGTCGCTGATGGAGTGGAAGGCGCCCTTCACTTTGCGCGTCTGGCGCTCGGCGATCTTGCTGGGCGTGACCTTGTCGGCCAGTGCGTCCACGTCGCCGCTCAGGTTGCGGCGGGTGGCCTCGATGTCGGCGCGGATCGCGTCGGGGTCGTCGCTCATCGGTTCTCCTCGTTTCGCTTCAGTGTTTCGGGGAATTCTTTGACCGTCTCCACGGTCTGGGGCGCACCTTGGACGGTCTCGAGCTGCTTCCGGCCGCGCAGGTACAGGATCAGTGCGACGATGCCCCAGATGATGGCGACGATCACCGCAGACCAGGCGTTGCCCACCAGGTAGCCGAGCGCCCACCAGAGGGCGATCGACAGGAAGAACACGGCCATGAGGCCCGCGTAACCCGCGCCGCCGAGCAGACCAGCGCCCTTTCCGGCACGCGTGACGGTCTGCTTGATCTCGGCTTTGGCGAGTTCCATCTCCTGGCGGATCAGGGTGGAGAGGTCACGACTGACCTCCCCGAGCAGCTCGCCGAGCGAATTGTTCGCGGCGCGCTCCTCCGAAGGGGTGGGCTGATCGGTCATCACCGGCCTCCGGTGTAGCCGGCTCCGGGGAGCTCGGGCAGGTCGTTCACGTCGTCGCCGTACGGGTCGCCCACGACGCCGGTACCGCCCACGACCCCGGCTCCGCCGATGCCGGTACCGCCGCCGACGCCTGTGCCGGTCGCGGTGTAGCTGGGCGCCTCGGGGATGCCCCCGGCCGCCAGGCCCGTGGTGTCGGTGCCGGTGCTGCGGCTGCTACCCGAGCCGCTGCCCGAGTCGTTCCCGCCGCTGGCGAGCGCGCGGGTCAGGCGACCGGCGAGCGCGCCGGCGATGGCCGCGGCTGCGATGAACGTGCCGGGGCTGCGGCGTGCGTACGCCTTCACCTCGTCGAGAAGCGAGCCAGGGTCGCGGTCGCCGATCCAGCCGGCGATCGAGTGGGTGCGCTCGGCCGCCTGGCGCACCAGGTCGGTGGCGAGGCCGTTCTGCTCGGAGGAGGACGCCATCTGCTCGAGCTCGTCGCCGACCGAGTGGAGGCCGCTGGCCACCCGCTCCTGCTGCTGGGCAGCCTGGTCGCGCAGCTCGCGCTGGGTCTGGTGGTACAGGTCCTTCGCCTGGGACTTCGCCTCGCCGGCGACGTTCATGGCCTGCTCCTTGGCGGTGCCGGCGACGTCCTTGCCGGCCTGTGCGGCCGATCCTGCGACGCGGCCCGCTTCGTCCTTGACGCCGCCCTGGCTGCTCTCGGAGGAACTGCCGGCGGTGGGGCCACCGGTGGTCTCGTAGGTGCCGTCCGGCAGCACTGTCACGGGCACGCCCGCCTCCGGCTCGAACGCGTCGCGCCTGCTGTCGAAGATCGGTGTGTCCGCGGACTGGTCGTCTGACATGGTCATGACTGACGTTTCCTTTCGATGGATGTGTCCGGTTGGGATGTGCCGCCCACTGAAGACACCTGAGGGAGGCGGGTCCAGCGATTGACACGACCCGCTCCAGGGGGGTACCTGTACGCGTAGGTGTGCGCCCAACCCGTGCTGGGCTACCGTGGCGCCCATGGACGTCGTCGACTGGCTGCTCGATTCCGACCCTGCGATCCGCTGGCAGGTGCTGGCCGATCTGAAGGACGCACCCGCGGAGGAGGTGGCCACCGAACGGGCCCGGATCGCCCACGAGGGCTGGGGAGCGACCCTCCTGGCGGAGCAGGCGGAGGACGGCCTCTGGGACGGCGGGACGTACCGGCCCGGCTGGATCCCGCCCGAGCGCGACGGGTTCGACGCCTGGAGCGCGACGCACTTCACTCTTCAGCAGCTGGTCGACTTCGGCCTCGACCCGGAGAGCCCGGAGGCCAGGAAGGCGATCGGACGCGTCCGCGAAAATGTTCGCTGGGAGCACGCCGGCGAACCGTACTTCGACGGCGAGACCGAGCCGTGCATCAACGGAGTGACCCTGACGATCGCCTCCTACTTCGGTCAGCGGGGCGACACGATCGCCGAGACGCTGACCGGATCGCGGCTGAACGACGGCGGCTGGAACTGCTGGGCCGAGTACGGAGCGCGCGTCTCGTCCTTCCATTCGACGATCTGCGCGGTAGAGGGCTTGCGGTCGTGGCAGGGCGCGGGCGGCTCCGACCCCCGGGTGGACGAGGTCGCCGACGCGGGCGAGGAGTACCTCCTGGAGCGTGGGCTGTTCCGTCGCCGCACGGACGGCGCGGTCGCCGACCCGCGGATGGCGATGCTCTCGTACCCGGTGCGCTGGTACCACGACATCCTCCGCGGCCTGGAGCACTTCCGGTTGCAGAACCGGCGCGATCCCCGGCTCGCCGAGGCGATCGAGCTGGTCCGCGGCAAGGCGGACGCGGACGGCCGCTGGGTGCTGGGGAACCTGCACGAAGGCTCGGTGATCATCGAGTTCGAGATGGAGGGTTTCCCGAGCCGCTGGATCACGCTGCGGGCGTTGCGGGTGCTCCGCTGGTGGGACGCCGCCTGAGCCGGCTCAGTGCTGCACGGCGTAGTGCAGCGCGATGGTCCCGCCGGTGAAGCGTCGCTCATCCAGCAGCTCGAGCTGCAGCCGTTGCCCGGCGGGAAGAGCCGGGGTGCCTCCTCCGACGGAGACCGGCACGGCGATCAACCGGACCTCGTCCACAAGTCCGGCCGCGAAGGCCGCCGCGGCGAGCGTCGGGCCGCCGATCGACAGGTCCCGGTCGCTGCTCCGGATGAGGCTGCGCACCTCATCAGCGTCGAAGCGCGGCTGCACGCTGGTGCGCGGAGTGCTCGCCTCGGTCAGCGTGGATGAGTACACGATCTTGTCGGCGTTCCGCCAGATCGCGGCGTAGTCGGCCGTCACCGGGTGATCCTCCGCGCCCGGGAAGTCCTGCCAGACCCGCATCGTTTCGTACATGCGCCGCCCGTAGAGGTAGGTGCCGACCCCGCGCTCGAGGTCGTTGACGAACGCGTGCACCTCGGCATCGGGGGCGGCCCAGTCGAAGGAGCCGGAGGCATCCACCGTGTACCCGTCGACCGACGTGATGGCCGCGAAGATGAGTCGTCCCATGCCGCGACTCTAGAGCCCCGAACGACCGGACGGCCAGTGGCCCGCTCCCGAACCGCCGATCTCCGGAGCGCTGATCAGCCGAGCTGCGGCAGCAGGTCTTTGAGGGCACGCAGCTCGTTGTCGAACACCAGCGGCACGGTGAGGTTGAGCACCAGTCCGATGCCGAGTGTCAGCAGCGCCAGACCGGCCGCGACCAGCACCAGGGTCACGGCCAGTTGCAGGTAGGGGTTGCCGGTGACGGCGGCGAGCAACCCCCGCGCCCGCCGCCGTACCGGTACCGACGATGATCCGAGCGTCGGTGCGGTTCGCAGTCCGTGGCCCAGCGTCGTCATCGGTCTCCCCCTGTGCGTCGAGGCTGCGGGCCGAGTGCCCGAGCCGACACGAACGAGTCAACCGCTGGGACGTCGTGCGGACATCGACCGCAGGTGGGGGGAGGGTCATCCCTGGGGATGATCTGCGGGGGACGCTCCTCGAGTCAGATGGTCAGCGCTTCGACTGCCACCGCGCCCGGGACCGTGCACCCGCAGCCATGCGCGGCCTCGGGGATGCGGTGCTCGGCTCCGCTGAGACGGCGGGCGAGCAGTTCGCGCCGCCGCTCCAGCTGGGCGATCGCCGCATCCAGTTCTGCCAGCCCGTCGCGGTAGGCGTCGCGCGAGGCGGGACACTCGTCACTGTGTGCGTGACCGGAGCCGAGGCAGTCGATGAAGGGGCGGGCCTTGCCCGGCGGGATGCCGGTCGCGGCCAGCTCCCGGATCTCGCGCACAACGCGCACATGATCGTCGCCGTACTCCCGGTAGCCGTTCCCGAGCCGCGCCGGGGAGACCAGCCCGAGCCGTTCGTAGTAGCGCACGGCCTTAACCGTCACCCCCACCTGCTCGGCGAGTTCGCTGATGCGCATGTCATCCTCCGACGCCAGCGTAGACCTTGACCCGCGGGTCAGGGTCAAGCACTTCGTGCTCGGCTCGTCCTCCCTCGTCGTCTCGTGCGCGGAAACGGAGGACTTTTCGCTGCCGCACTGCCGGTTCTCCTCCGTTCCCGGCGCACCCGCGGCGTGTCGTGTGCCGACTCCTCCGTTTCCGACATCGCGGGCGGCTGCGGAAAGGGAGGACTCACCTCTCGACTCGCCGACGAATGCCGGGTGAAGGAGGTGTTTTCGGGAGCGGAAGGGCGGCGGTTCCTCCGTGGGCTGGTGGCTACTTCGTGCGGATGGCCGCGCCGATGATGGCCTGCAGGTTCTCGCGCAGCTTCGCCAGTTCCGACACGGGCAGGCCGAGACGCTCGACGATGCGCGGCGGGATCTTCTCCGCCTCCGCGCGCAGGGCGCGGCCGCTCTCGGTGAGTCGCACCTCCAGGGCGCGCTCGTCGGCCACGCTGCGGCGACGCTCGACGTAGCCGGTCACCTCCAGTCGCTTGAGCAGGGGGGACAGGGTGGCCGGCTCGAGCGCGAGCGCATCGCTCAGGTTCTTCACCGACCGCGGCTCCTGCTCCCACAGGGCGAGCATCACCAGGTACTGCGGATGCGTCAGCGACAGCGGTTCCAGCACCGGCCGGTACAGGGCGATGACGCTGCGGGCTGCGACCGCGAGGCCGAAGCACACCTGGTTCTCGAGCGCGAGGACGTCGTCCGACATCCGGCCGGTGAAGGGCGGGGACTCAGTACTCATCGGTCCGGCGCTCGATCCGCTCGCCCGTGGCCGGGTCGACGCCCTCCCGGCGGACCACGGTCCGCGGCCGGCGGCGCAGCGCGAACGCCAGCGAGATCACGAAGACGACGAGGCCCGCCCCCATCAGGATGTATCCGGTCGTCTTCAGGTCGATCCAGCTCACCTGCACCTGAAGTGCGAAGGCGAGGATGAGCCCGACGACGAAGATGAAGATGCCGCTTCCGATGCCCATTTCGCCACGCTCCCTCACGTCCGTGGGCTCAAGCTACTCCCCGGATGCGGCAGCGCGCATCCCACAGAGCCCGCGTCCACGGCTGTCAGCGAGCGTCATTCGGCGCGCGAGAACTCCGAGGCCCGCGCGACCTGCTCGGGCGTCAGCGCGACCCCGGTATACCGCTCGAACTGGCGGGCCGCCTGCAGAGCGATGACCTCGGCCCCGGTGATGACCGCGGTTCCGGTTGCGCGCGCCGCGCTGATCAGCGGCGTCTCCGACGGGAAGGCGACGACATCGAAAACCGTCGAGGCGCGCTCGATGAAGGGTTCGCCGAAGGCCAGAACCGACTCGGCGTCTCCGCGCATCCCGAGCGGGGTGACGTTGACGATCACGTCGAAGTCGGGCTCCGGATCCTCCTGCGCCCAGCGGTAGTCGTAGCGCTCGGCCAGCGCCGAGCCGGCCTCCGCGTTGCGTGCCAGCACGGTGAGGTCGTCGAAGCCGGCGCCGCGGAAGGCGGCGACCACGGCCTTCGCCATGCCGCCCGACCCGCGCACCAGCACCCGCTGCGCCGGGTCGACCGCGTGCTCCGCGAGCAGCTGGGCCACCGCTTCGTAGTCGGTGTTGGAGGCCGTGAGCAGTCCATCCTCGTTGACCACGGTGTTGACCGACTCGATGGCCACCGCCGACGCCTCGAGGTTGTCGACGAGGGGGATGATCGCCTCCTTGAACGGCATCGACACGGAACAGCCGCGGATGCCGAGCGCCCGGATGCCGCGCACGGCGCCCTCCAGGTCGTCCGTGGTGAAGGCCTTGTAGACGAAGTTGAGGCCGAGTTCGTCGTACAGGAAGTTGTGGAAGCGGGTGCCGATGTTGCTGGGACGACCGGCCAGCGAGATGCAGACCTGCATGTCCTTGTTCAGGATGGGCATGGTCCCATCATCCCAGCCCGAGCGTCGTGCGGGACGGTGTCACCCGACCGCGGGGTGGACTATTGCGTTTACAACTTGACTCCAACACGTTGATCGTTCACGCTTATCGTCATGACCGCCACTCAGGGGCTGATCCCCCGTGGCGCACGCAATCCGGGGTCGCAGGGCGCACTGAGGCATCTGAACCAGGAGCGACTCGTCGAGTTCCTCCTGGCCAATGGACCGTCCACCCAGGCTGAGCTGGCGCGCGGGACCGGCCTGTCGACCGCCACCGTGTCCAACATCGTCCGCGACATGGCGACGAAGGGTGTCGTCGCGACCAGTCCGGTGACGTCCAGCGGACGGCGCGCGCTGCTCGTGCAGCTCACCGACACCGGCGACATCGCCGTCGGCGTCGACTTCGGCCGCCGGCACGTCCGCATCGTGCTGACGACCCTCGGCTACGACGTCCTCGCGGAGGAGCAGGTCGCCCTCGAGCCGGGGTACGACGTGGTCGGCGCGGTGCAGGAGGCGTCCGCACTGCTCGACCGGATGCTGGCGGACGGCGGCCACGACCGGGAGTCCGTCCTCGCCGTGGGCGTCGGCATCCCCGGCCCCATCGACCGCCGGACCGGAACCGTGCTGCAGGGCGCCATCCTTCCCGAGTGGGTGGGCATCAGCCGGCGCGAGCTCGAGGACGTCTTCGGCTTCCCGGTGGTCGTCGACAACGACGCGAACCTGGGCGCGCTCGCCGAGGTGACCTGGGGTGCGAACCGCGGGGAGCGGAACCTCATCTTCGTGAAGATCGGCACCGGGATCGGCGCAGGTCTCATCCTGAACGGCCTGCCGTACTACGGGTTCCTCGGCATCACGGGCGAGCTCGGTCACACTCCTGTCGCAGAGCACGGCGTGATCTGCCGCTGCGGCAACCGCGGCTGCCTGGAGACGGTGGCCTCCACCAGCGTGATGCTGGACTCGCTGAGTCGCGGCACCGGCCCCGCCGGGTCGACCTCCGACATCCTCCGCCGCGGCCTCGCTCAGGATCCGGCCGTGCTGCGCGTCGTCAGGGACGCGGGCACCGCGATCGGCCAGGCCATCGGCAACATCGCGAACGTCATCAATCCCGAGCTGATCCTGATCGGCGGTCCGCTGGTGGGGCTGGGGGATGCGCTGCTCGATCCCATCCGGCGCGGCATCCAGCACAATGCCCTGCCGATCATCGCCGGGACGACCACCGTGCGGGTCTCGTCTCTCGGAGACCGCGCGGAGTCGCTGGGAGCGGCGGCAATCGTCATCAAGGGCGCCCTGGCCGGGAACGACTGAGCGTTATCGCATCGTTGTCTTCACTATTTGACGACAAGTGTGAGAATAGCGTTTACTACTTAGGCACATCCATTCCCGAGCACCGCAAGGAGCGACGATGCCGTCGAACGCAGTCATCCTCGAGATGCGCGCGATCACCAAGGAGTTCCCTGGGGTCAAAGCGCTCGCGGATGTCTCCCTCACCGTGCACGCCGACGAGATCCACGCGATCTGCGGCGAGAACGGCGCGGGGAAGTCCACCCTCATGAAGGTCCTGTCCGGCGTCTACCCGTACGGCACCTACTCCGGCGACATCGTCTACCAGGGTGAGGTGATGCGCTTCAAGGACATCAAGTCCAGCGAGCAGCAGGGCATCGTCATCATCCACCAGGAACTGGCGCTGATCCCCGAGCTGTCGATCACCGAGAACATCTTCCTCGGCAACGAGCCCGCCCGTGGTGGCGTCATCAACTGGCAGGAAGCCAAGACCCGTGCGGTCGAGCTGCTCGCCCGCGTCGGCCTCACCGACGACCCCGACACCCAGATCAAGAACATCGGCGTCGGCAAGCAGCAGCTGGTCGAGATCGCCAAGGCGCTCAACAAGCAGGTGAAGCTGCTCATCCTCGACGAGCCGACGGCCGCGCTGAACGAGGCCGAGTCCGCCCACCTCCTCGACCTCATCGTCGGGCTGAAGGGCAAGGGCGTCAGCTCGATCATCATCAGCCACAAGCTCAACGAGATCGAGCAGGTGGCCGACCAGATCACCATCATCCGCGACGGCCGCGCCATCGAGACCCTCGACGTCAAGGCGGACGGCGTCGACGAGGACCGCATCATCCGCGGAATGGTCGGCCGCACGCTGGAGAGCCGCTTCCCCGAGCGCACGCCGAACATCGGCGAGACCATCTTCGAGGTGCGCGACTGGGTCGTCCAGCACCCGCAGGTCCCCGACCGGCTGGTCGTCAAGAACTCCAGCTTCTCCGTCCGCCGCGGCGAGATCGTCGGCTTCGCGGGCCTCATGGGCGCCGGCCGCACGGAGCTCGCGATGAGCGTCTTCGGTCGCTCCTACGGCAACTGGGTCTCCGGTGAGATCTACAAGGACGGCAAGGAGATCCAGGTCCGCAACGTCTCCGAGGCCATCGACAACGGCATGGCCTACGTGAGCGAGGACCGCAAGGTGCTCGGCCTCAACCTCCTCGACGACATCAAACAGTCCGTCGTCGCCGCGAAGCTCTCGAAGATCGCCAAGCGCGGCGTCGTCGACGACCTGCAGGAGTACGCGGTCGCCGACGAGTACCGCAAGCTGCTCCGCATCCGCACACCGGATGTCGACCGTGGCGTCTCGACGCTCTCCGGCGGCAACCAGCAGAAAGTCGTCCTGGCGAAGTGGATGTTCACGGACCCGGACATCCTCATCCTGGACGAGCCCACGCGCGGTATCGACGTCGGCGCCAAGTTCGAGATCTACGGAATCATCAACGCCCTCGCCGCGCAGGGGAAGGGCGTCATCGTCATCTCCTCCGAGCTGCCCGAGCTGCTCGGCATCTCGGACCGCATCTACACGATCTTCGAGGGTCAGATCACCGATGAGCTTCCCATCGCGGAGGCGACCCCCGAAACCCTCCTGAAAAGCATGACATCCGCCAAGAAGAGGATTGCCCGATAGCCATGACCACACAGATTCCCGAGAAGAAGAAGTCCGGCGGTCTCCGCGACCTCGGCAAGATGTTCGGTGGCGGCCAGTCGACCGGTCGCAAGTTCGGCATCCTCGGCGCCCTCGTCATCATCATCCTGCTGTTCGAGGTGCTGACCGGCGGCAAGACGCTGGAGCCGGTGAACCTGATCAATCTGGTCAATCAGAACGTGTACGTCCTGATCCTGGCCATCGGCATGGTGATGGTCATCATCGCGGGCCACATCGACCTGTCGGTCGGTTCGGTGGCCGCCCTCGTCGGCATCGTCGTCGCAGAGTCCATGACCAATTGGCACGTCCCTTGGCCGCTTGCGATCATCCTGGGCCTGCTCGTCGGCGTCGTCATCGGCGCCTGGCAGGGCTGGTGGGTCGCCTACGTCGGCGTCCCCGCGTTCATCGTCACCCTGGCGGGCATGCTCATCTTCCGCGGCCTGAACCAGCTGATCGGTAACGCGAACACCATTCCGGTGCCGGACGGCTACACCTTCATCGGCGGCGGCTTCCTCCCCGAGTGGGGCCCCAACACCGGCTTCAACAACTCCACCCTGCTGCTCGGAATCATCATCGCCGTCGTGATCGCGCTGGCGGAGGCCCGCACCCGCCGGAAGCAGACGAAGATGGGCTCCGACAAGGCACCGCTGTGGGTCAGCGTCTTCAAGGTGGTCATCCTCGACGCCGTCGTGATCTACGCCGCGGTGCTCTTCGGCAGCGGTCGTGTCGGAACGTCGTTCCCGGTCGCCGGTGTCATCCTCGGCGTGCTGATCATCCTGTACTCGTTCATCACCCGGAGCACCATCTTCGGTCGCCACATCTACGCGGTCGGCGGGAACTGGCACGCGGCTGAGCTGTCGGGCGTGAAGATCAAGCGGATCAACTTCTTCGTCATGATGAACATGTCGGTGCTCGCCGCACTGGCCGGCATGATCGCGGTCGCCCGCTCCGTCTCCTCCGGCCCGCAGGACGGCCTCGGCTGGGAGCTCGACGCGATCGCCGCCGTGTTCATCGGTGGTGCTGCGGTCTCCGGCGGTATCGGAACCGTGGCCGGCTCCATCATCGGTGGTCTGGTCATCGCCGTCCTGAACAACGGCCTCCAGCTTCTCGGCGTCACCAGTGACAAGGTCCAGATCATCAAGGGCCTCGTGCTGCTGATCGCGGTCGGTGTCGACGTCTACTCGAAGCGTCGCGGCGGCCCGTCCTTGATAGGCAGGATGTTCAACCGCGACAAGACGCAGCAGGCCGACGCCGCCGGCGCCGAACAGCCCGCCGTGGTCCCGACCGGTGACTCCGCCGAGGACTCCTCGCGGTCGCTGACCTCCTGAGTACCTGAGCTTCACCTCCCCTGCACCATCCACACACAGAGAAAGAGAAACAATGCGCAAAATCGCACTCGCGACAGTGGCTGTCGCAGCTGCCGCCGCGCTCGCCCTGACCGGCTGCTCGTCGAGCCGCTCGGGTTCCGACAGCAGCTCCGGGTCCGGCTTCGCCAAGGACTCCACCATCGGTGTCGCCCTCCCGACCAAGACGTCGGAGAACTGGGTTCTCGCCGGTGGCCTGTTCACCGACGGCCTCAAGTCGGCCGGCTTCAAGAGCGACGTGCAGTACGCCGGTGCCTCGGGCGCCGTCGCGGACCAGCAGTCGCAGATCCAGTCGATGATCACCAACGGCGCCAAGGTCGTCATCATCGGCGCCGTCGACGGTGGCCAGCTCGCCGCGCAGGCCAAGGCCGCGCACGATGCCGGCGCGACCGTCATCGCGTACGACCGCCTCATCCTCAACACCAAGGACGTCGACTACTACGTCGCGTACGACAACGAGAAGGTCGGCGAGCTGCAGGGTCAGGCCCTGCTCGACGGCATGAAGGCCAAGTTCCCGGACAAGAAGAACTTCAACATCGAGCTCTTCTCCGGCTCGCCGGACGACGCCAACTCGGCTGTGTTCTTCAACGGTGCGATGAAGATCCTCAAGCCGAAGATCGACGACGGCACGCTCAAGGTCGTCTCCGGTCAGACCGACATCAAGCAGACGGCCACCCAGGGCTGGCTGCCGGCGAACGCGCAGACCCGCATGGACAACCTGCTCGCCGCCAACTACGGTTCGACCGAGCTCGACGGCGTCCTGTCGCCGAACGACACCCTGGCCCGCGCCATCATCACCTCAGTGAAGGGTGCAGGCAAGCCGATCCCGACCGTCACCGGTCAGGACTCCGAGGCCGAGTCGGTCAAGTCCATCATGGCGGGCGAGCAGTACTCGACCATCAACAAGGACACCCGCAACCTGGTCAAGCAGGCCATCGCGATGGTCAAGGACCTGCAGGCGGGCAAGAAGCCGGCCACGAACGACGACAAGTCGTACAACAACGGCACCAAGGTCGTCCCGGCCTTCCTGCTGAAGCCGGTCATCGTCACCAAGGAGAACGCGGCGCAGGCGTACGCCAACGACCCGACCCTCGAGCCGCTGACCAAGTAACTCCCGTTCGCACCCCGTGTGAACAATGAAAGGGGCCGGAGCGCTGTGCGCTCCGGCCCCTTTCCCGATCCGTCCCCCGACGGGATCGGTTCCCCCTGGCCGAGACAGCAATAGGCTAGAACGGCTGGACTACCCGGGGCATCAGGGATAGCACGGATAATGCAGTCGGTGCATGCTCCGTCGGCGATGTGCGTCCCGTCCTCCGACGCTGGGGGCCGGCCCCTCAGGTGAAGAGCCGGATGAGTGCGGCAACCACGGCCGCCGCAGGCACCACGACGATGAACGGCACCCGCAGTGCGTAGAGGCCGGCGGCGATCGCCACCGCGGGAAGACGCGCGTCCAGCTCCAGTGACTGGCCGGCGCCGAAGGTCTGTACGCAGATCAGGGCCGCGAGCAGCGCAGCGGTCAACAGGTCGCTGACCCGCGCGACGGTGGGATGGTCGAGCGCCTTGGGCGGGACCATCCAGCCGACCGCTTTCAGGGCCAGCACCGCGATCGATCCGAGCAGGATGACGTGCCAGGTGGTCACGGCTCCACCTCCCGCTCCATCGGGATCGCCTCGGGGTGCGGGGGATCGTCACGCCTGCCGAACAGGTTGAGCACGCCGAGCACGACGGCGACGACCGCTGCGGCCAGCACCGGCAGTCCCGGCATCAGGAACGGCGTGAGGAGGGTCGCGACGAAGCCGCCCGCGACGGCGACCGCCTGCGTCTGGCGCGCCTTGAGCCGGGGCCAGAGCAGGCCGAGGAACGCCGCGGCGGCAGCCGCATCCAGCCCGTACGCCTTGACGTCGCCGATCAGGTTGCCGAGCAGGGCGCCGGCCAGCGTCATCAGGTTCCATCCCACGTAGACCACCAGGCCGGTGACCCAGAAGCCGATGCGCTGAGCCCGCGGCTCTCGCTGCGCGACGGCGACGGCGGTGGATTCGTCGATCGTCAGCTGCACCGCGCCGGCGCGCCTCCAGAAACCAGGACCGATCACCCGCGACAGTCGCAGCGCGTAGAAGGAGTTGCGCACGCCCAGCAGCGCCGCGCTCGCAATCGCGGTACCTCCGGCGGCCACACCGCCGGACGCGAGCACGCCGATCAGGGCGAACTGCGACCCGCCGCTGAACATGACAAGGCTGAGGACGCACGCCTGCCAGACATCGAGGCCGGATGCCGTGGCGAGCGCGCCGAACGAGATCCCATACAGTGCGGTCGCGATCCCGACGGCCCAGCCGGAGCGGGCCGCGGCGCGTTCCTCGCTGGTCCGTTCCTGGCGCATCGCCTCCCGACACTACCGCCTGGTGGGTCAGTCAGCGGAACAGGCGACCGACCAGGTGTTCGGCGGTGCTGTCGTCCAGCGTCCAGGGCAGGAAGATCACCCGGTAGATGATGGGGGCGATCACGATGTCGAGGATGTCGTCGGCCGTGACGGCGGCGTCCGGGTAGCGCTGCAGCAGCACGTCCGCCTCGATGCGTCGGTTGCGCAGGCAGTACGACTGCCGCTCGCCCGCGGCGGAGGCGCCGCCGCGCAGGAGGGCGGCGTTGACCGGGTTGCGGTAGTGGTCGACGATCTCGCGCGCCCAGGTGGTGAGGTCGCTGCGCAGGTCGCCGTTCGCGGGCAGCGGGCGGTCGGGGTCGAGCTGGTAGGTCGCGATGTCGTTGATGAGGGTCGAAAGGTCGCCCCAGCGTCGGTAGATGCTGGTCGGATTGACCCCGGCGCGCTCGGCGATCATCGGGACGGTGACCCTGTCCTGGCCCTTCTCTTCGACGAGCTCTTCGACCGCCGTCCGCACGTTGTGGATGACCGCCGCGCTGCGGCCGCCCGTTCGTTTGGACGATGTGGTGGTGGTGTCCATGGGAATAGCTTAAAGCAAATCTTGTTGCTTTTTAACACCTGCCGCCCTATAGTCGCAAAAGCAATCGAATTTGCTTTAAGGAGTCGACATGACCACAGCCGAAGAGACCCGAACCGGCGGGATGCTCGCCGTGCGACCCGTCCCCGCCGTGCGCCGAGGAGGCTCGTTCCGGCTTCGCCCGGTCGCCGCTTTCGCCGGCACCGCGCTCGCCTTCGTCGCGGTCGCGCTGGCCGTTGGCGCCCCGAGCCCGCTCTTCGTGCTCTACCAGCAGGAGTGGGGCTTCCAGCCGTGGCTGCTCACGGTGGCCTTCGCCATCTACGCGGTGACCCTGCTGATCACGCTCCTGATCGCCGGCTCGCTGTCGGACCACATCGGCCGCCGGCCCGTGCTGATCGGCGCGCTCGCCCTCCAGATCGTGGCGATGCTGGTCTTCCTCTTCGCGCCGGACATCGGCTGGATCATCGGCGCCCGCTCCGTTCAGGGCGTGGCGACGGGAGCGGCGATGAGCACCTTCACCGCGGCGCTCGTCGAGCTTGCGCCCGAGAAGCAGAAGAAGCTCGGTGCGACGATCGGCAGCACCGCGCCGGTCGGCGGCATCGCGATCGGCGCGTTCCTCACCGGCCTCGCGGTGCAATTCGTCCCGCAGCCGACGACCCTGGTGTTCGTCGCCCTCGTCGTGCTGTTCGCCGCCGGCATCCTGGTGATCGTGGCATCGCCCGAGACCGTCGTGCGTCGCCCGGGAGCCGCACGATCGCTCATCCCACGCCTGCTCATCCCGGCTGCCGCTCGGAGCGAGTTCGTCGGTGCGATCCCGCTTTTCCTCGCGACGTGGATGCTCGCGGGACTGTTCATCGGTCTGTCGCCGTCCATCCTGCACGGGGTCTTCCACCTCGACAGCGGACTGCTGAATGGCGCGATCGTCGCCGTCCCACCGGCCGTCGGCGCCGTGGCCGCCCTCCTGCTGACCCGCGCGGTCGCCCGCACCACCGTCGTGTGGTCGATGCTGGCGATCCTGGTCGGCGTCGCCGTGGCCGCGGTCGGCATCGGCGCGGCCCTGCTGCCCCTGCTGTTCCTCGGGGCGACAGTCGCGGGCGGTGGTTTCGGCGCCGGCTTCTCAGGGATGTTGCGCATCCTCGCACCGCTGGCTCCGAACGACCAGCGCGCCGAACTCTTCGCCGGGATCTTCCTGGTCAGCTACCTCGCGTACGGGCTCCCGGCCCTCGCGGCGGGCGAACTGATCGGCGTCATCGGACTGCTCCCGACGGCGCTCGGCTACTCTGCGGCGATCGCTGTCGCCTCGGTCGCCGCCCTCGTGGTGCAGGTGCTCAAGACACCTCGATGAGCACCTTGCCCACGACGCCGCTCTCGACGGCGTCGTGGGCCGCCGCGGTCTGCTCGAGCGGGAAGCGCGTGATCGGGAGGCCGTGCTCGGCACCCACCCGCAACGCACCGTCTGCGGCCGCTGCGGACACGGCCCGCACCGCCGCCTCCTTGGTCTCGGGGGCCACCGTGTAGGTGAGCAGGAACTGCCAGCGCAGGTTCTTGGCCATGCTCGGCCGCACCGGTATCGTCACGGTTTCGGCGCCCGGAGCGTCGGCGTAGCTCGCGATCGTCGCGTTCGCGCCCGTCACCTTCACGTCGAGTTCCGCGTTGGCCGACGCGTTCACCTCGACCACGATGTCGACGCCGCGCGGCGCCAGGGCGCCGATCGCCTCGGTCGTCTCAGGCTCCGTGTAATTGACGACGTGGTGAGCACCAGCCGCGCGCGCCAGCTCGGCCTTGTCATGGTTGCTGACCGTGGCGATCACCGTCGCTCCAGCCCAGACCGCGAGCTGGATGGCCGCGTGCCCCACCGCGCCCGCGCCTCCGGCGACGAGCACCGTGCGGCGGTCCAGCGATCCGGGGGCCAGCTGGGCCGGAGCGAACTCGTACGACGTCAGCGCGCGGTGGGCGGTCAGCGCCGGGATGCCGAACGACGCGCCCTCGTCGAAGGTCACGCCCTCCGGCAGCCGGACCACCAGGCGTTCCGGCAGCACGACGAGCTCCTGGGCCGTGCCGTCCGGGCGCTGGTAGGCCGCATCCCACACCCAGACCCGGTCGCCTGCGGCGAGGGAGGTCACACCGTCACCCACCTCGTCGACGACCCCCGCGCCATCCTGGTTCGGCACCTGCGGCCGGAGCAGCTGAGTCGATCCGCCCCCGCGCCGCGCCTTCCAGTCGGTCGGGTTCACCCCTGAGACGTGGATGCGGACGCGCACCTCGCCCGGGCCGGCGTGCGGCTCATCGCGCTCGCTGAGGGTGAGGACGTCGGAGTCGCCGGTGGTGGAGTAGCTGACAGCCTTCATGGCACCAGCCAACCACGCAAGGAGCCGTCCCGCGAACGTGCCCGCATCGTCAACCCGCCGAGCAGGCTCCCGAGCTGATCGGGGCCGGGCCGACCGACGACAGCACCGGCCGCAGCTCGGTCAGGCTCAGCGCATAGCCGGTGTCCGGGTCGGTGGCGCTGCGGGCGAACACGACGCCGGCGACCTCTCCGTTCGCATCCAGGAGCGGGCCGCCCGAGTTGCCGGGCCGCACGACGCCGCGCAGCGAGTAGATGTCGCGGTCGACGCTGCCGCTCTGGTAGATATCCGTCCCGCGGGCGGTCACCCGGTCGCGGATGCGCTGCGGCGACACGGTGAACGGGCCGTCCCCCGGATAGCCGGCGGCGTAGGCGGGAGCCCCTGCGGTCAGGTCGGGCCCGATGTCGAGGGCGGGGGCGGTGAGGTCGGTCACATCGAGCACGGCAAGGTCACGGGACGGGTCGAAGGCGACGAGGGTCGCGCGCTCCACATTCGCGCTCCCGGACTGCCGGACGACCACGGAGGACGCTCCCGCGACGACGTGCGCGTTGGTCACGACACGGCCGCGCTGCACGACCCATCCGCTGCCCTCCGAGTCGACACCGCACGCGGGCTTGGACGCCAGCACGGTGACCACGGACTGCTGGGACTGCGCGACCGTGGCGGGGACGGACGGGTCGGGTTCCGGCACCGCACGGATCGTTTCGGCGCCCTCGAAGACCTTCGGCAGGCCGGCGCCCGCCAGGGCGTCGTCCACCGCGCCGAGGACGGTCGAGGAGGGCAGCGGGGCGATGCTGTTCAGGGTGGAGACGACGCGCGACGAGTTGGCCGCCTGCACGACGGTGGCCAGGCTGGTGGCCATGGCGAAGCCGGCGAGCAGCCAGACGACGACACCCCAGGTGAGGAGGCCGAGGGCCGCACCGACGAGCGAGTCCAGCCAGCGGACGGGCCCATGGCGCAGCAGCTTGCCGATGATTCCGGCGAGCGCGGCCGCGAGGGCGTAGACCAGGCCGGCGCAGACCAGGATCACGACACCCGCCACCACCGAGCGCTGGGTGACGCCGCTGAAACCCGTCGCGGCGAACCAGGCGACGACGATCGGGGCCAGAGTCAGCCCGAGCCACAGCCCGAGACCGAGCCCGACGAGCGTCCCGCCGGAGCGGATGGCGCCCTTGCTCCAGCCCGCCGCGATCGCGAGGATGCCGAGCACCACGAGCACGACGTCGACCACGATCTCCACAAGGCATACCCTGCCGTACGAGACTGGGCGACTGCTCAACCCCGGGTAGGCGCCGGCTGGGCGAACGCCCTGTCGATCCGCGCGGGTGAGGGCTACCGTCCGTGGCTGATCCCACTGAAGGCGATCACCGCATCCACACACCATGGAGGACACCATGTCGGACCTTCGGGCCAACGGCGACGACGAGCGCGAAGACCTCGAGCCGGGCGAGCGGCAGTACACGAGCGCGGACCTGACGGCCCACGACGCGGAAGAGGGACAGCTTCCCGAGTCGGACGCGGTGGGCGAGCCGGACGACAGCGACGACTAGAGCCGGCCGTCTTCCTCGTCGCCGTCGTCGACGGAGTCGGGTTCAGGCTGAGGGACGGGCACGATGTCCGGGTCCATCTGCTCCTCGGGGACGATGTCCGGGAACTCCTCGGTCTGCTGGTCGCTACTCTGTCTGGCCATGCGCGAACGCTACGCCCGCGATCGGGGTGTCGGTAGCCCCAATCGCCCGCTCCGGTTGGGCGTCAGTCCTCGCGCTCGCCCGTCCCGGCCGCCTCGCTCGCGGTCGGCGGTCGGCGTCGTGCCGTGAGGAGAACGATCACCACGCCGATCACCGCCAGCACCACGATCGCGATCGCGATGCCGATCACCAGGCCGAGGTCGGCGCCGTTCGACGCCGCCGTAGTCGGCTGGGGGGTGGATGCGGTTGCCGCCGGCGGTGCGCTCGCCGCGCCTCCCGAGCCGGTCGCAGTCGCGGCGGAGGTGGCGCTCGCCTGCGCCCCGCAGGGACTCTTCTCGGTTCCACCCGCAGCGGCGGCACCGGCGGGCGCCTGATACGTGAACGGGTAGGACGACGACACGGTGTGGCCGTCCGCCGACACGATCTGGTAGGTGACCGTGTAGGTGCCGGACGGCCCGAGCGCGACCGGCGCGCTGAGCTTCGCGTCGGCGACTTTCGCGCATCCGGTCTCGAAGTGCCGGGTGGCCGAACCCGGGCCGGTGACCGTGAGCAGGTTGGTCGAGCCGTTGCCGGAGAGGTCGAGCACTCGATCGTTGAACGTGAGGGTCACGGACGTGAGTGCGGTCGTCACCGTGGAGTCGGCGGACGGGTCGCTCCCCACGAGGTAGTCGTGCGCGTCCGCGGCGGCCACGGGGGCCAAGGCGAGGGCGGTGGCCGCGACGATGCCTGCGGCAGCGGCGATCAGCCTGTTCCTCATCCCTGCACCTTACGCTCGCGGCCGCCGCTCACCCGGGTGAGGGCGAACACGGCGACCACCAGCGCGATCGCGCCCAGCGCGAGGCCGCCGACCCCCACGGTCAGGGAGACGACGGTCGCCGTGGTCCCGGGTGCCGCGGGCTGCGGCTGCGGAGCCGAGGTGGCGACAAGCGACCGCGCACCGCCCGTTGAGGGCGCCGGGTCGTCGATGTAGAGGGTCGGTGCGGGATGCTCGGGTTCGGCACCGGAGGCGGGCGTGCGCTGGTCCCAGTCCACGACCGAACCGTCGGAGTAGTACTGGTGCGTCGCGAACAGGACCGAGCCGGTGTCCGGGACCGCACCCGCCGACACCGTGAACTGCTGGAACTGCCCGGGCGCGACCTGCACACCGCTGTCTGCCGTCCAGGTCACACGGATGGGCGCCTCGGTGATGGTGCCGTCGTCGGTCTTCACCGGCTTGGCGAGCTTCTCGGTGTCGACGGTGGTGGTCCATCCCACGAGCGGAAGGTAGCTGACCGAGGTGAACGGGGTCGCGGTCGGCAGGTCAACGACCAGCTTGACCGTGCCGGCGGTCGCCGACTCGGTCGGAACCCGGAAGGTGAGGGTGGTGTAGCTGCCCGGCGTCGCGGTGCCGGGGTCGACCCGGACGTGGGCGGTCGCCGCGAGCGGCGACGCGAGCAGGAGTAGAGCGGCGGAGGTCGTCGCGATGGACGCGGCGAACGTGGTCTTCTTCATGGGGTCCTTTGAGGTGATCGGATCGTCGGTGAGCGCGTGCGCGCGTACAGCGACGATCCGGGGAGCCCCTGGGTCGCTGTCAGAACGCGCAGACGAGCGCCGGCGGTCCGCGGTGCCGCAACCGGGCGAGCGGGAGCCCGAGGTCGCGCAGGCGCGTGGGCTCGTCGGCGGCCGGTGGGGTGACCGACGGAGCGACGGCGACGGGAACGACGACGAGGCGGTCAACGGCGCCGGCGATCCGCACGCGCGCGGTGTCGAACAGGCCCCAGAAGGCCCGCTCGCCGAAGCGCAGCGCCACCACGGTGATCAGCACGGCTGTCGCGTGCGTCATCCACATGGACGGGCTCAGCGCGGTGCCGTGAGCGGCCGGCATCGCGCCAGCAGGCATCGCGCCGGCCACCAGGGTGAGGTGGGCGCCCACGTGCAGGTGTGCCATCCCCTCGGGAGCGGCGAACCGCGCGCCGCCCTGGCCGAGCGAGAACAGCGCGTGGAAGAGGAACTGGCTGAGCCCCACGGTCGCCGTCAGCCGCCACAGCGAGAGGCGCCGGGCGGTGAGCACCACCGACCCGAGCGTGGCGAAGGCCATGCTGAGCGCGAGCGCGATCGGCCCCGGAGCAGCCCCGCCGCCGGCGACGTGGAACAGAGCGGCGACGAAGATCGCGACTCCCGAGGCGAGCATCCCGCGCGTCAGGCGAGCCCACCTCGATCCCATGCGCATCCTCCGTGTCGTCGGTCTTCCCCAGCCAGTCTAGGGATACGGATCGGCCCCCGTTAATAAGGAACGCAAGGGACCACAACGGGGGTCGGCGACCGACCGGGTGCGCCGCACGCGCGGCGTTATCCTGTGCGAATGGGGGAGCTCGCATGGCGGCGCAGGGTGCTGGTGGTGGAGGACCACGCCCTGATGCGCTCGCTCGTGGCTGACGCCTTCGGGCAGCGAGGCTTCGACGCCACGTCGGCCGGTTCCGCCGCCGAGGCGCTGAGCCGCGCCGAGGAGGTCGACCCGGACCTGCTGGTCACCGACATCGACCTGGGTCAGCGACCTAACGGCCTCGAGCTCGCCACCATCCTTCGGCAGCGTGCCCCGCACATCGCCGTGATGTTCCTCAGCAACCTTTCCCGGGCCGCCGCGGCCGCTCAGGCACGGAGCACCGTCGCCGGCGCGTCGTTCGTCAACAAGGCCGGGGTGGAGACGGTGGACGAGTTGGTGGATGCGGCGGAGGCCGTCCTCGCGGACCGCCCCGTCCTGCGGGAACAGCAGAGCACGGAGGCCCGGTCCCGTCTGCTCGGCCTGACCGCCGCGCAGCTGGAGACGACGCGACTGCTCGCGGCCGGTCTCTCCAACGCAGAGATCGCCCGTCGCAGAAAGGTGACGGTGCGCGCTGTCGAGAAGAGTGTCGAGCGCGTGTTCTCCGCGCTGGGCGTCGCGAGCGGTGAGCGGACGACTCCCCGTGTCGCGGTGGCGACCTTGTACACGTCGACTTTCGGCGACCCCAGCACAGGGCTCTGATCGATGTCGCCGTCGTTCCGTCGCGCGCTGGCACGCGCCGCGGGCCGGTCGGCGATCACCTGGTGGACGTGGCTGCTCACCCTGCCGTTCGCGCTCACCGTGATGTCCGGCATGCAGTACGTGACCGGAGGTGTCGGCGCTGTGCTGGCCGTCGCCGCCCTCCAGCACGCGATCGTCGGCGGCCTGCTGCTCGTCGGTGTCGCGGTGCTGAGGGTCGTGCGTGGCCGCTGGCGCCCCGTCGCGGTCTTCGCGACGTTCGCCCTGATCGGCGCGGCTCGTCCGCTGCTCTTCCTCGAGGCGGGCGGCCTGCTCGGCGTCCCGGTGGCGCCCGGCGACCTGGTGGGGCGGATGGCGGTCAACGTGGTTGTGGTCGTCGTCACGTTCTCGATCATCGCGGTGGGCGTCGATCTGGTCCGCGAGCATCGGGGGGTGTTCCGGCGTCTCCGCTCCGCGCAGCGGGCGGCCGAGCTCGACCTCGAGGACGCCACCGAGAGACGGGCACGGCTGCGAAGCACCGCGGTCGACGAGGTGGTCTCGGCACTCGAGGAAGCGGCGACGACCGCCACGGCTCACGCGCTTGAGCCGGCGGAGGCGGCGCGCATCCTGCGCACCCTCGCCGAGGATGTGGTGCGCCCGGCCAGCCACCGGGTCTACGACGATGAGGCGGGCGAGTGGCCTCCGCAGGGTGAGCCGCTCAACCCGGGGGAGTGGTCCAAGTCGGTCATCGGGGGGATGCGCGCGGCGCCGCCGATCGCCGCCGCAATGCTGTTCACAGCGCTCGTGGTTCCGTTCGCCCTCATTCTCGCCGGCGTCGTCAGCCTGCTGCCGGTGCTCACCGGGTTGCTGGTGCTGCTGGTCGCCGGGTCGGCGGTCGCCGCCGTTCCACTGCCGCGGTCGCCCGTTCCCCGGCTGCTTCTCCTCGTCGGGCTCTACGTCATCGTCGGCGTGCTCCTGGCCCTGACCGGTTTCCTGGGGCTCACGCTCCTGGGTGCGGATCCGTCGTCGGCGTGGTTCGAGGCGCTCACGTACCCGCCCATCACGCTGGCCCTCGCCTTCGTCGCGTCGCTGGCGGCGCGCGTCAGGCGCGACCAGACGGAGCTGGAGCGGACACTGCAGGCCAACGTCGGCGCGGCCGCTCGCATCCGTGCGGACGTCGACAGGGAGCGCGCCACCCTGGCCCGTCTGCTGCACGCCGGAGTCCAGTCCGAGTTGATAGCCGGCGCACTCGCCCTGGCGTCGGCGCCACCGGCCGGTCCCGGTGCGGCCGCTGCCCGGTTCGGGGAGGTCGTCGACCGAGCTCGAGCGGCGCTGAGCGGTCAGCACCAGGAGTCGCACGCCGCCGACGATGTGCGCACCCTCATCGAGAGCTGGTCGTCGGCCGTCGACCTTCGGGCGCGGATCGCGGAGGGGGTCTGGGACCGCCTCGCCGTTCCCGTTCGGACTTCAGCCGTCGTCGACGCCGTCTCCGAAGGGTTCGCGAACGCTGTCCGTCACGGCGACGGATCGCGGGTGGAGCTGGAGCTCCTCCCGTTCGGAGCAGGCGGTGTCGAGGTCGTGATCCGTTCCGGCGGAGCGCTCAGGGATGCTCGGTCCGGCATCGGCCTGCAACAACTCTCAGAGAGCGGGACGGTCGCCCTGCGGGAAGTCGCCGGGCGTGTCGAACTGACTGTCGCCATTCCCTGACCGAGCTCCCGAACCGTGGTCGTATCAGCCGTACCCGCGGGCCCTCGACGGGCCTCCAGGCCATAGATTCACTGGGACGGAGCCTGTGTCCGTCCCGGTCCCGGAGGGGGCCCCCGCGCGACCCGAACGCGCGGGATGCGCCCCCGACCGGGATCTATTCGTCTGCATTGATGGAACATCCAGGGGAAATCGGGTAGAAAGGATCGGTACGCTTTCGCGCCTGACCCGGTGCGATGCCCCCGTCCGACCCCCCTAGGAAGACCCAGCAGCTTGCCCCATTCCACTCCTTCAGTGCGGCCTCGCCGGACTCTCAGGGCACCCGTCGTGGTGGATGTGGATCAGCAGCCGGAGCTCTCGGACGACCCGGTCACGGCGTTCACGACGCCGGAAGAGCTCACGATCGCGCAGCCTTTCCCCAGCCGTCGAGCCGCCCTCGAGGCCGAGCGCAACCGCCCCCGCACCCGCGAGCGCATCGTGGTCAAGCCGGCGCGTGCCCAGCGCAGTCCGAAGGCGGAGCGCAGCGCGAAGGCGGAGCGCAGCGCGAAAGTGGAGCGGACCGCGCGTCCGGTCCGTGCGCCTCGCGTCGCGCCCGCCCGCCCCGAGCGTCGTCGCTGGGGTGTCCACGCCGTGGTCATGCTCGCCCTGGCCGCCTTCGTCGGCACGGCGGCACTGCCCGCCTACGCGACGACCGGTGAGGGCTCGACCGTCGGCGCCGCGCGCACTGCGCTCGCCGTCCAGACGCTCACCGGCGGAGGCGTGACGCAGGTTGTCTCGCGTGACGGCCTCGCCATCCAGGAGAGCCCGCAAGCGCTCGACTCGACCACGAACTCCAGCGTGTCACCGACCGTGCAGGCGCTCGCCGTCCAGATCATGGGTGCCGTCGCATCCGGTCGCCTGGTTGGATCGACGCCGAACCACATCCCCGAGATCGCCGACCTCGCCGAGGGCCATGCCGTGCCGAACTGCGGCGTCGACTATCGCGTCCTCCAGGCCATCTCGATCGCTCTGGACAACTTCAACCAGGTGGGGGTCAGCGACATCAACCGCCGCTGCACCGGCCAGATCGAGGGCGCCGGCACCGATTCCGCGCACTACGCGAGCGGCGGCGGCCACGCGGTCGACTTCTTCCTGCTCAACGGATCACCGCTGACCGGCGGCGACGCGAAGTCGGTCGAGCTGATCAAGATCCTCGACCCGCTGGTTCCGGACGGCACGGGTCTCGGCCAGATCGGCTGCCGCGCGTCGATGGACCTGACCAACTTCAAGCCGTTCGACGACACGTGCAACCACCTGCACATCGACTTCCTCAAGTCGAGCGGCGCCACGCTGCGCTACGGCTGACCTGCCGCGGCTCTGCCGCGGACCCTGCCCGCCGACCGTCGAGTCGCGAGTAGACGTCTGAATTCACGACGAGTCGCGACATGATGACGCGACTCGTCGGCTACTGCCCTCAGCCGAAGAGGGTGAGGGCCGCCCACTGCACCAGGATGACGGTCTTGCCATCGGCGATGCGGCCGTCCGCGACCCAGGCGAGGGCGTCGTCGTAGGGCACGACGACCGGCTCGATCTCCTCGCCCTCCTCCTCCAGACCGCCGCCGCCCACGACCTCACCGGGGGTGTACGGCGCGGCGTAGAAGTGGACGCGCTCGGTGACGGAACCCGGGCTCATGTACAGGTCGAACAGGTGCGTCAGCTCGCCGATGCGGACGCCCAGCTCCTCTGCTGCCTCCCGGCGGATCGCCTCCTCGGCGCTGTCGCCCTCGAGCAGACCGCCGGCAGACTCCACCAGCATCCCGTCCGGGTGGCCGTTGACGTACGCGGGGAAACGGAACTGCCGCGACAGCAGGAGCGTGCGGCCGATCGGGTCGTACAGCAGCACCGTCGCTCCGTTGCCGCGGTCATACGTCTCGCGAGCCTGCGTCGTCCACTCGCCGTCGCGGCCGCGATAGTCGTAGGTCGTGCGGCGCAGCACGTGCCAGCCGTCGGAGGTGACCTCCACGTCACGGACGTGGACGGCACGGTTGCCGGTGAGGTCGCGTCCGGTCAGGTGCAGGCCGGTGCGGCCGCGGCCGTCGGGGAGGTCGTGGCCGGGTCGCTCGTCGCTCATGGGGCGAGCTTAGTGTTCGACCCTTTCGCGGTACCTGCGGCGGATCGCCCGGGCGGCGAGGACGTCGCCGGCCTGCGCCTCCCGCGCCTTCAGCAGCGCCTTGTCGGACTTGAGCGGCAGCCGGATCGCCTGGGACGCGTCGATGCCGGCCACGAGCTCGCGGGCACGCTCGGTCTCGGAGTCGAGCTCCGCGCCGAAGAGGAGGGCGTTGTTGGCGATCCAGATCCACAGCAGGAAGACGATGATGCCCGCCAGGGCGCCGTAGGTCCTGTCGTAGTTCCCGAAGTTGCCGACGTAGAAGGCGAACAGGGCGGATGCGATGCCGAGCACGAGGATGGCCGCGACAGACCCGGGGGTGAGCCACCGCACCTTCGGGTGCTTCACGTTGGGCGTCGAGGCGTACAGCACCGCGACCAGTGCCACGACCACCACCACCACGATCGGCCAGCGGATGATCGACCAGGCGACCTGGAACGCGTCGCTCAACCCGATCAGTCCGCCGAGGAACTGCGCCACCGGGCCGGAGATCACGAGGAGCAGCGCCAGCAGCGAGATCAGCACGAGCGCGAGCAGAGTCACGCCGAGCTGCACCGGGCGGAGCATGATGAACGTCCGGCCCTCCCGCACCCCGTAGACGCGGTTGAGCGCGCGCCCGAACGCGCCGACGTATCCCGACGCCGACCACACGGCGCCGACGATTCCGATTGCGAGGGCCCAGCCGGTCGCGGGCGAGGAGGCGAGATCTCGGATGGGTCCCTTGAGTATGTTCGTCATCCCGGGAGCGAGGTCGTTCGCCATCCCGAACAGCGCGTCGACTCCGGTCTTGCTCTGGCCCACGATGCCCAGGATGCTGACCAGCGCCAGCAGAGCCGGGAACAGTGACAGGACCGCGAAGTAGGTGAGTCCCGCCGCGAGGTCGGTGCACTGGTCGATCGAGAAGCTGCGCATGGTGCGTTTGAGGATGAAGCCCCACGGCAGGCGGTACCAGGGGAGGCTGTAGCGGTCCTCGATCCGCCGCATCGCTTTGGCGCGGTCGCCGCCGACGCCTCCCCGGTCAGTCGGCACGCCCGCGCCTCCGCAGGAGCATGGTCGTGATGGCTGCCGCAGCGCCGGTCAGCGTGAGGAAGAGCCCCGTGAAGAAGACGGGGTGCGACCGGATCTGCACGCGGATGTTGAAGGTGGCGAAGAGGTCGTCCAGCGTGCTCGCCAATTCCTCCCGCGTCACCTCGAGGTCCAGTTTGAGCGAGTTGATCCCGGAGCCCTTCGGCAGCGGCGGACGCCCGGCGGGGCGCTGGCCCTCGCGGTGAATGGCGGGGATGGTCTCGGAGGTCACAGCTGCTCTCCTTTCAGTGCCTTCACGTCCGCGCTCAACTCGCTGCCCAGGTCGTCGGGGATCGGCGGCATGCCCTTCTTGAGGCTGCGCATCCCGATCAGACCGAGGACGACGGCGATGATGATGAGGATGACGCCCACGATGATGGCGGAGAGCCAGGCGGGCAGGATGAGGGCGAACCCGAGCACCGCTGCCGTGATCAGCGCGGCGAACGCGAAGAAAAGGAAGAGCAGCGCACCCGCGAGCAGACCCGCGCCGATGCCGGCCGCTTTCGCCTTCGCGCTCATCTCGGCCTTGAACAGCGCGAGCTCCGCGGCGACCAGCCGTCGGAGCTGTGCCGCGAGGTCCTTGGTCAACTCGGGCAGCGGGCGGAGTCCACGGGTGGTGCGGCGGCGCTCCCGGGGGAGCGGTGGCGTGTCGGCCATCGGATCGGGCTCCTCTCAGACACTGGTAGGGCGAACGTACCCCACGGCTCCGCACGAGTGAACCCGTGGATGGTGCACACTAGGGGCATGAACGGCAACGAGATCGCCGGGCGGGGCGGCATCCTCGCCGCTGTGGTCCCCGGTCAGCCGCTCGCGGTTCTGGAGCAGGCCGCGCGCCTTGCCGACGACCTCGACCTTCCGCTGGTGTGCGCCAACGTCGACCCCGACCGCTACGTCGTGTCGAGTTACGTCGACGGCACGGTCGTCGCCCTGCCGTACGACCCCGACCTTCCGGAGGCGGGGGAGGAGCGCTTCGATCCCGACCTCGAGGCGCACATCCGCAACGCGCTCGACGGCCGCGGCATCCCGTACTCGCTGCAGCAGCTGGCGGGCGACCCCGCCTGGGCGCTCGCCCGGCTGGCGGAAGACCTGGACGCCCGCTACATCGTGGTCGGCTCGCGGGAGGCCGGGCTGCGCGGCAGCGTGCGCGAGTTCTTCAACGGCTCGGTCGCCGTGCATCTGGCCCACCGGCAGCACCGTCCCGTCATCGTCGTGCCGCTGAACCCCCAGCCGGGCGCTCAGCGGCTCCCGTGGGAAGACCCGCCGGTCTAGTGCCGGCGGATCGTTCTCGAGCGCCCCTGCACCTGCGGCCGCGCTCGATCGTGTTCGTCTTCCTCGGAGGCGCACTGGGCACAGCGGTGCGGTATCTGCTCACACTGTCCGTGCCTCCGGTGGCCGGCGTTCCGCTGATCACCTTCCTGATCAACGTGACCGGCGCTTTCGTGCTCGGCTGGCTGCTGCAGACGCTCGCCCTGCACGGGCCGGATGAAGGCCCACGTCGGGACCTGCGCCTGTTCGCCGGGACCGGCATCCTCGGCGGCTACACCACCTACAGCTCGCTGGCGGTGGACACCGACGGTCTGATCGCCGCGCAGAGCGTCGGACTCAGCATCCTGTACGCCGCCGCCACGATCGTCGTGGGTGCTGTCGCCTCGGTGGCGGGCATCGCGCTGGCGTCGGCGATCGCCCGGCGGCAGGCCGCTCGGGGGCGCGGGTGACCGCGCTGCTGGTGGTCGCGGTCGCTGCGGCGGGAGGCGTCGGGGCGGTGACCCGGCTCGTGTTCGACGGCGCCCTGCGCTCCTGGCTGCGTGCCGGTTTCCCGATCGGCACGACCATCATCAACGTGACGGGGTCGTTCCTGCTGGGCCTGGTGACCGGGCTGGCGCTCGTGCACGGGCTGCCGCCGGAGTGGCGCGCGGTGCTCGGGACCGGCTTCCTGGGCGGGTACACCACGTTCAGCACCGCCAGCTACGAGACCGTCCGGCTGGCGCAGCAGCGCCGGTACCGTGCCGCGCTGGTCAACGGCGTCGGGATGCTCGCGCTCGCGCTCGCCGCTGCCGGGCTCGGCCTGTGGCTGGGCCAGCTGGCCTAGGTCGCCGGGTCAGCCCTGGTCGGGCTCCTGCTCCATCCACCATTCGGTGAACTCCTCTGCGCGGCCGTCGGAGGCCAGGCGGATGATCCACAGATTGCTGTAGATGGGGCCGTCGCGGTAGTCGGTGACGCCCTCCACGAAGTACACCGGGCCGTCCTGGCCGACCAGCCGCCACTCGAACGTGACGGTGCCGGGGTCGTCCTGCGCATCCAGCCAGCCCTCCACGATCTCGAGGTGGCCGTCCCACGGCTCGGCGAACGGTTCCGTGCGGTAGCTTGCGTCTTCGGTGAACAGCGCCCGGATGTCGTCGGGTTCGTTGCTCTCCCATGCGCGCCGGTAGAGCTCGATCCAGTTGGTGATCGCGTCCGCCATTCACCCGTTATACGCCCTGGCCGACACGCACCGCTACGCTGGGCCGCATGCTGGAGCCGTTCGCTTCGTGGTCGGAGTTCAACGTCGCCGTGGCGGGCGCGGGCGCGGCCCTCGGCGGCCTACTGATCGTTGCGCTGTCCGTCAACATCCGGACGATCGCCGAGTCGCGCGGCCTCGCGGCGCGGGCGGCCGCCTCGATCGCCGCCCTCATCCTGGGCGTGGCCTTGTGCTCCGCGGCGCTGATTCCCGGTCAGGTCCCGCTCGGGTTCGGCATCCAAGTGCTGCTCGGGACGGCGCTGTGCTCCCTCGTGGTCGTCCGTTCGGCGCTTGCCGTGCAACGGGATGGGGTACAGACCGGATTCCGCAGGTACACGGCGGAGCGCATCCTCCTGTTCTCGGCTGCTCCTGCCGTCTACGCCGTCGGCGGCATTCTCCTGGTCGCGCTACCAGGGTCGACGGCTGGTCTGGTGTTCGTCGCGGGCGCCACCATCCTGGCCATCGTCACCACCGTGCTGTTCTCGTGGATCGCGCTCGTCGAGGTGCTCCGCTAGCTCGTCGAAGTACTCCGCTAGGAGGAGATCAGGTCGCCGGCGCCCAGTTGCGGCAGTGCGTCCACCAGTGGCGCGAGCTCGGGCACCTGACGTGCGCCGTCGAGTGCGCGGGCAAGGGCTGCGTCGTGCACCGGACGGGCGGTGTCGAGCAGGGCGTGACCCGGCGCTGTGAGCTCCGTGTAGATGCCCCGGCGGTCGTCGTCGCACAGGATACGGGCGAGCAGACCGCGCTCTTCCAGCCGGTTCACGAGGCGCGTTGTGGCGCTGGGGCTGAGCGCGCTCGCGCGGGCCAGCTGCTGCATCCGCATGTGCCAGCCGTCCTGGCGGGCGAGCGCGTCGAGAACCGTGAACTCGACGACGGACAGCTGAACCGTTCGGCTGAGTTCGCGCTCCAGTTCGGCCTCGATGTAGCCGTGCAGTGCGGCGAGGGTGCGCCAACCGTGCGCGCGCACCTCGACGGCGTCGTCGGCGATGCCCATGGGTGCCTCCTCGGGAATTCGTTCGTGCGGTCGGTCAGACGGCGGGGTTGCGCCAAATAGTTGCGCGTGCAACTATTTATAGCGCGTCTGCAACTAACAGAGTAGCGCACCGACCCATGCATCCAGAAGGAGACATCCATGCCCGCTGGCCTGATCGCCCTCGCCCTCGGAGGGTTCGGCATCGGCCTGACCGAATTCGTCCTCGCCGGGCTTCTGCCCGAGGTGGCTGCCGACTTCCACGTCGATGAGGCCGCTGCGGGATGGCTGATCTCGGGCTATGCCCTGGCCGTCGTGGTCGGCGCCCTCGGCCTGACCGCCGCGGCGACCCGCATACCGCGCAAGGCGGCGCTGCTCGGCCTCATGGTGTTGTTCATCGGCGGCAACCTGCTCTCGGCGGTGGCACCCGACTACACGGTCATGCTCGGCGGCCGGGTGCTCGCCGCTCTCTGCCACGGAGCGTTCTTCGGCATCGGCTCGGTGGTCGCCGCGAGCCTCGTGGCTCCTGAGAAGCGGGCCCGTGCCATCGCCGTCATGTTCACCGGTCTGACAGCGGCCAACGTGCTCGGCGTGCCGTTCGGAACCCTCATCGGTCAAGCGCTCGGGTGGCGCTCCACGTTCTGGGCGATCACCGTCATCGGCGTGTTCGCACTGATCGGCGTCGCGATCCTGGTGCCCTCTGGTACGGGAGAGCGGCCTGCCGCCGGACTGCGCGGTGAGTTGTCGGCCTTCCGCTCGGGCCAGGTCTGGCTGTCGCTCGGCGCGACCGTGCTCGGCTTCGGCGGGATGTTCGGCGCGTTCACCTACATCGCCTACACGCTGACCGGTGTGGCCGGTTTCGCCCCAGGAGCCGTTCCGTGGCTGCTCGTTCTCTTCGGCCTCGGGCTCTTCGCGGGCAACTGGGTCGGCGGGCGCCTGGCGGATCGCTCCATCGACCGGACGCTGCTGTGGCTCCTGGGCGCCCTGGCGGTGGTGCTCGCCGGTTTCGCCCTGGTCGCCGGCCTGCCCGTCGGAGCCGTCATCGCGCTGGTGCTCATGGGTGCGTTCGGCTTCGCCACGGTGCCCGCCTTGCAGCTGCGCGTGCTGTCGTACGCTTCGCACGCGCCGACGCTCGCATCCGGAGCGAACATCGCCGCGTTCAATCTCGGGAACGCCGTCGGCGCCTGGATCGGCGGCCTCACGATCGCCGCGGGATTGGGGTACACCTCCCCGCTGTGGGTGGGCGCGTCGATGACGTTCGGCGCGGTCGTCGTGGTGGCTGCCGCAGCCGTCGCCGCCCGGCGCGGATCGTCGAAAGCCGGCCGCAGCTCGGCAGCCTCCGAAAAATCCGCGCTTCCTGTCTAGTAGAAGGAGGAGTACAGTCTCGCTCAACTCGAACGATCAGGGGGTGATCGTATGCCGGAGCGGGTCAGAGAGCCGCGCCGCAGCATCCTCTCCCCTGCGCGTGTTCTGCTCTCGTCGCTGATCGCCGGCGCCGGGCTGACGGTCCTCGGCTTCCTGGCGGGCGGGCCGGCCGCTTCCGCGGCAGACGCGCCACCACCCGGACCGGTCGGCGCGCTCGTGTCGAGCGCGACAGCCGGCGTCGGTGAGGCGCTGGGCTCGGTCACCTCGGCCGTTGCGCCGGCAGTGCCCGCTCCCGTGCAGAGTGTGGTCTCGGCTGTCGTCACTCCGGTCACCGAAACAGTCGATCAGGTAGCCGACCAGGCTCCTGTCGGCAGTGCGGTCGACCCGGTGGCCGCGGCGGTCGATCAGGTCGTCGCCGCTGTTCCGGTGGTCCGGGATGCGCTTCCGCCCGTGCCTGTCTCCTCCGCTACGCAGCCGGTCACCGGCACGGTGGACCAGGCGGTGTCGGATGTGGCGGGCGCGGTCGACACGGCCGTTTCGCCCCTCTTGCCGGTCGTCGGGCCGACGCCGGGATCTCCTGCGTCCGCACCCTCGCTCTCCGGCGCGGCAGCCGTCGGGCTGACCGAATCTGCTGCCGTTTCGGCCCTGATCGTGGTCGCCACAGCCGCTCACACCAGCACGCTCACGGCCCTCACCGCCGCGCCTCTGGCGCTGGGCAGCGCGTCCTCGTCGGCGCCCGCCGGCCCCCTGGGCGGCGAGCCGTTCGCTCCCGGCCGCGAAATTCCGGGCGGTCTGCCCGGAGGCGGTGCCGCCGGCTCGACCGGTGGTCCCGGCGGCCCGGGCGGAGCTGCGCCTTCCGCCGGGGTGATCTCCGATTCTCTCTTCGTACCCGCCTCCGTTCGGAGCGGGCTCAGCGGTCCGTCCGCGGACGATCACATCCCCGCGGGCCCCGTCGCCGACCACGACATCAGCCCCGACTGAGTGGGTCACGGCTGCCCTTCCGGCAGCACGCGACCAAGACCCGGCATCTGCATGCCCGGGCACCCTTCACTCATTCGAAAGGCTGACTCATGAATAAGTACGTATCCAGGGGGATGTGGTTGACCCTCTGTGTCGGCGGCCTGTGGCTCGCCGGAGCGACCGCCGCGAACGCGGCTGAGACCTCCGGTAGCGACGGTGTCGCAAGCGGCGACCAGGCTGTCGTCGGCGCCGCGGTCCCGGTGTCGCTCTCCGGCACCGCCGTCTCGGTGCTCGGCGACGCGTCGAGCGCCGACTCCACCGCGGCGGCCCCCGCCGCTCCCGCGGCACCCTCCGTGTCCGTCTCGCCCGATTCGGTCAGCGGTGTGCTGACCGGCGACCAGGCGGTGGCCGACGTCAGCGTCCCCGTTCAGGTTGCGGGCAATGCTGTCAGCGTCCTCGGCGACGCCGGCTCCTCGGGTTCCGATGCGTCCGCTCCGGCGGCGGGTTCGGGGTCGGGCACGAGCGCGACGTCCGCCGGTTCGGACGGCGTCGCCTCGGGCATCCAGGCCCCGGTGGCCGCGGAGGTTCCTGTCACCGCCGGCGGCAACGCCGTCTCGGTGTTGGGCGACGCGACCTCGTCGGGTTCCACGGCGACCTCGCCGGCGAACGGGTCTGGCGCGACAGCGACCTCGACCGGAACGGGAACCGGCAGCGACCTGCTGTCCGGCATCCAGGCTCCGGTGGGTGCGGCTGCGCCGGTGACGGCCGGCGGTAACGCGGTGTCGGTGCTGGGTGACGCTTCGTCGATGGGCGCGACGGCCGCGGCTCCGGCCGCGGGGAGCGGTAGCACGGCGACCGGCGGTGCCGGTTCTGGCGGCACCTTGTCGGGTGTTCAGGCTCCGGTGAATGCGGCTGCGCCGGTGACGGCGGGCGGCAACGCGGTGTCGGTGCTCGGTGACGCTTCGTCGACGGGCGCGACAGCCACGGCTCCGGCCGCGGGTGGCGGTAGCACGGCGACCGGCGGCACTGGTTCTGGCGGCACCTTGTCGGGTGTTCAGGCTCCGGTGAATGCGGCTGCGCCGGTGACGGCGGGCGGCAACGCGGTGTCAGTGCTCGGTGACGCTTCGTCGACGGGCGCGACGACCGCGGCTCCGGCGGCGGGCAGCGGCAGCACGGCGACCGGCGGTGCCGGTTCTGGCGGCATCCTGCCGGGTGTTCAGGCTCCGGTGGGTGCTGCTGCGCCGGTGACGGCGGGCGGCAACGCGGTGTCAGTGCTGGGTGACGCTTCGTCGACGGGTGCGACGACCGCGGCTCCGGCGGCGGGCAGCGGCAATGCGGCGACCGGCGGTGCCGGTTCTGGCGGCATCCTGCCGGGTGTTCAGGCTCCGGTGGGTGCTGCTGCGCCGGTGACGGCGCGCGGTAACGCCATCGCGGTCGTCGGCGACGCTTCGTCTGCCGGTTCGTCCGCCACAGGCCCGGCGACCGGCGGCTCCACGGCCGGCGGAATCACCGGCGGCACCGGCGGTGGCCTCCTCGGCGGCATCGGGCTCCCGATCGGTGTCGACGCCCCGGCGACTGTGGGCGGGAACGCCATCAGCGTGATCGGCGACAGCCAGACCACGGGCTCCACGACGACGCCGACTACTCCCACGACGCCGACGACGCCGACTACTCCAACGACGCCGACCACGCCGACCACGCCGACCACTGCGGTGACCGTGGCCACTGGTGGCACGGTGACGGCGTCTACGGGCGACGTCGCGCTGCTCGCCTCCGGCCGGATGTCCGCCGCCGCCCTTGCCTCCACCGGCTCGGACGACCTGGGTCTGGGTGCCCTGGGCGCGCTTCTGGCGCTCCTCGGCGTGATGCTCGCGTTCGGTTCTGCGAACCGGACGCGTCGCCACCACACCCGGTGAGCGCATCCACCCGCTGACTGCGGGTGAACGATTCCCGGCCGCGGGCAGCTCAACCGCCCGCGTGCCGGGATTCGTCGCGCCCAGGAGGCGGCGGCCGGGGCGTGGCGACCTCAGAACCCGATCGGTCGCCCGGGGGTGAGCGGGTCGTCGTTGCCCACGAACATCTTGCCGTCGTTGTACACGATCTCGCGGCGCTGGACCTCGGCCAGGAGCGCCTTGTTGATCATCTCCGACCAGCTGGTATCCCGCTCATTGAACGACGTCTGCCGGTATGCAGCTCGAGCACGGTTGCGCATGGCATCGGTCAGATAGAAGGTGATCGTCGTTCGTTTCTTGACGGGCTTGGACTGCGCGATGGGCCCATTGACGGCCACTCGGTATTCCGAGCTGCTCGCGGGGACAGGGGACTCCTCGGAGGGGCTGGATGCTGAGCCGTCCATGTCTCACCTTTCTGCATATCGGATGTCGATCCTCGATGTGAGATACACACTAATCGTTCCACCCCCGGAAGGGCCAGAATCGGCGGATCGTAAGCATGCTTTTAAGCCCTATGAATTCCTCCCTTGCCCAGGGTGGAGGGCGGTCAGTGCGAGAGCCGCTCCACGATGGAGCCGAACAGTTCAGGACGGCGGGCGGCGGTCGGCACGATCCGCGCGCGGAAGCGCGAACGCGAGGCCGCGACCAGTGCTGAGGTCAGCATGCGGAAATCCCTGGTCGTCGAACGCCACGCCCGCTCGTACTGCTCGGTGTTGCCGGTGCGGACGGCCGCGACCGCCGCGCGTGCCTGCGCGAAGCCCACGCGCATCCCCTCACCGGTGAGCGCGTCCACGTAGCCGGAGGCGTCTCCGGCCAGCAGCACCCGGCCGGAGGACCGCGCCCGCGCCCGCTGCAGCAGCGGGCCGGCGCCGCGGGGATCGCTCACCGCGTCGACACCGCGGAGGCGGTCCGCCAACTCCGGGATGCCGGCGATGACCTCGTCGATGTCCAACGGCCGGGGCCCGAGCACCGCGACGCCGACCGTGTGCTCGTCGACCGGCGTCACGTAGGCTTCCGCCCCCTCCGACCAGTGGACCTCGACGAGTGACGTCCACGGCTCCACCGCAAAGTGCTTCCGCAGCCCGAACCGGCGTCGCGTCCCCGGCTGGCCACGCCCGTCCAGACCCACCATCCGGCGGACAGGGGAGTGGAGGCCGTCTGCGGCGATCACCCACGGCGCATCGACGGTCTGGCCGTCGCTCAGGGTCAGGATCGCACCGGCGGCCTGCTTCGACACCGCGGTGACCTTCGCGTGGATGCGCTCGGCGCCGAGCTCGGCGGCGCGCTCGGCGAGGGCCTGATGCAGCACGGTGCGCCGCACGCCGCGGCCGGGACGGTCCGCGAAGCGGTGCTCGACGCGGGACTGCCCATCCACGTAGGCGATGCCGTCCAGCCGTCGGCCGGCCGGGTCGACGCCGATGCGGTGCAGTGCGGCCAGCGCGCCCGGCATCAGCCCCTCCCCGCACGCTTTGTCGATCGGGCCGACCCGCGGCTCGACGAGCAGCACATCCAGGCCGTCGATTCGTGCTTCGATCGCACACGCCAGGCCGATCGGGCCGCCGCCCACCACGACGACCTGCGGGTTCATGCGCTCGCCCGCGCCGGGAAGACGGTGGCGAGAACGCGGTTCTCGCAGCGGATCCGGACCACCAGCAGCCACGCGTTCAGCACGGTGAAGGCGACGGCCGTGATCCAGGCGGTGTGCACGAGCGGCAGGGCGAAACCCTCCACGACGACCGCCACGTAGTTGGGATGCGTGAACCAGCGGTACGGGCCGCGGGTCACCAGCGGCAGGTCCCGGACGACGATGACCCGGGTGTTCCAGCGGGGGCCGAGCGTGGCGATGCACCACCAACGGAGCGCCTGGCTCGCCAGTACCAGGGCCAGCATCGGCCAGCCGAGCCAGGGGATGAATGGACGTCCCGCGAACCACACTTCCGCCAGGCAGGCGAGCAGCAAGCCGGTGTGGAGGGCAACCATGGCCGGGAAGTGCCCGCGCCCGAACTCCACGCCGCCGCGGGCGAACGACCACTTCGCGTTCCGGGTGGAGACCACCAGCTCGGCGATGCGCTCCGCGCCGGTCGCGAGAACGAGAACTGTGTACCAGATCATCAGGAGGTCCAGCTTACGAGAGGGTCGAGGTCACGCAACGGCCGGTTCACGACGCGGGTTCGATGGCCACGATCGCGGGCGCAGCGCGCTTCGCGCCGTCCGCCCAGCGCAGTAGGACCAGTTCGCTGGTCACGCCCGGGCCGAGCGCGAAGAGCAGTCCGATGGTGCCCGGCGGGTGCTGGTCGAGCTGCTCGGCGAGCACATGCAGCACGGCGGCGGACGACAGGTTCCCGACGTTCGCGAGCGAGCGCCAGCTGGCGTCCAGCGCTCCCTCCGGCAGGTCGAGCGCCTCCGAGAAGGCCTCAAGAACCTTCGGGCCGCCGGGATGCGCGGCCCACGCGCCCACATCGGCCACCTCCAAGCCGTGTGCCGCGAGGATGCCGCGGGCGTCGCCGGCGAAGTTGCGTTCGATGACCTCGGGGACGCCGGCGCTCAGGACGATGCGGAAGCCCGTCCCGCCGATGTCCCAGCCGATCACGTCTGCGGTGTCGGGGTAGATGTGGCTGCGGGTGTCGACGACCTCGGGCCCCGCGAGCCCCAGCTTCTCCGCACGCGTCTCGCCGACCATCACCACCGCCGCGGCACCGTCGCCGAACAGCCCGCTGGCGACGATGTTCGCCATCGAGTCGTCGCTGGCCTGCACCGTCAGCGAGCACAGCTCGACCGAGAGCAGCACGGCCACTTCGTCGGGGTGCCCGGCCAGGTAGTCGTTGACCCGTGCGATCCCGGCGGCGCCGGCGACACATCCCAGCCCGAAGCTCGGGAGTCGCTTCACGTCGGGCCGGAGCCCCAGGCGGGCGACGAGCTGAGCGTCGATGGACGGCGCGGCGATGCCGGTCACCGAGGTGAACAGCAGGAAGTCGACCTCGGCGGGCTCGAGCCCGGCGGAGTCGAGCGCGGCGGTCAGGGCGCGTTCGGCGAGCGACGTGCCCTCCGCGATGAAGTAGTCGTTCGACTCCTGGAAGGAGGCCAGCGAGCTGTACTGTTCCAGGGGCATCACCAGGCTGCGCGTCTGCACTCCGGATGAGGCGTGGATGCGGCGCATCACCTGCTGCCTGGCCGGGTCGGAGGTGATCATCGCGAGCAGTGCGGCCGTGATCTCCCCCTGGCTGTAGCTCCGGGCGGGGAGCACCGGAGCGACCGACACGATTCGACTCACATGCGAAACGTACCACCGGCTCCTGCCGCCGACACCGGCGGTCGGCGGATACCCAGCGGCCGGGGCGGTGGTCTGCTCAGAGCCCCGGTCCAGCTGGTCCGGAAGGGTTTCTACAGTGCTTCGTCGCGGCGGTCCTGCTGGGCGTCCGAGACCGCGCGGACCAGCGGGTCGTGCAGCGGGTGGGCCGGCTCGACATCCATCACCTCTTCGACGATCGCGGCCGGTTCGGCCTCGTCGAGCAGTCGCTGGAGCTCGACACTCTGGCTGTCCTCCGGCACGTCGAAGCGCAGGGCAGCTCCGACCGCGGCGATGAGGGCGTTCGGGATCCCGCCGACGTACTCCGCGTAGTCCGCTGCAGGTCCGATGAAGCGGTCGTTGCGGCCGAGCTTGCGGATCGGTTCGCGGCCCACGCGGCTGACGTCGTCGACCAGGTACGGGTTGCTGAACCGGCCGAGGATCTTCGCCCGGTACGCGGCCAGTTCCTCCTCCGGCAGCCCGTGCTTCGCCGAGAGCGCCGCCGACGTCTCGCGCAGCGCGGCCTCGGCGGCTTCGCGTACCGCGGGGATCGCGATGGCTTCGCTGATCGTGGTCGCGCCCTGCAGGAACCCGGTGTAGGCCACCGTCGCGTGCCCGGTGTTCACCGTGAACAGCTTGCGCTCGATGTACGGGCCGAGCGAGTCGACGAAGTGGGCTCCCGGGATGTGCGGCTCGTGTCCCGCGAACGGCGTGCGGTCCACCACCCACTCGTAGAACGTCTCGACCGTGACGTCGATGCCCGCGTCCGGCGCCTGCAGGGGGACGATCCGGTCGACGGCCGTGTTCGCGAAGACGGCGCGGGCGCCGAGCTCCTCGCGCGTGTCGTCGTCCGGCAGACCGTCCATCAGCTCCGCGGCCAGCAGGTCGGATGCGCCGATGGCGTTCTCGCAGGCCATGACCGCGAGCCGCGCGGCGTCGTCAGCGCGCGCGGCGAGACCGCGGGCGATCACCGGGGCGACGAAGCGGAGGATGCGCGGGCCGACCGCGGTCGTGACGACGTCAGCCGTCGCGATCTCGGCGACCAGCGCCTCCTCGTCCGTCGCGCTGTTGATGGCGCGGAAGCCGGTGACCGTCTTCGTCTCCGACTCCTCGCCCACCAGGTGGACGCGGTACGAGTCGGCTGCGGCGAGGGCGTCGATCAGCTCCGCGTTGACGTCGGCGAACACGACCTCGTACCCGGCTTCGTGGAGCAGGAGCCCCACGAAGCCGCGCCCGATGTTACCTGCGCCGAAGTGGACGGCCTTCACGCTGCGCTCCTCACTCGTTCACGTCTCCCAGCAGCGCGAACAGGCCGTCTGCGTCCGGGGCGTCGAGCAGCTTCTGCACGTCGTCCTCCTCCGAGAAGAGGATCGCGATCTTCGACAGGATCTCCAGGTGCTCGTTGTTCTGGCCGGCGATGCCGACCACGAACCGCACCTCCTCGCCGCCCCAGTCGAGCGGCGAGGAGTAGCGGATGAAGGAGAGCGCGGACCGCTTGATCTCGTCCTTGGACTCGTTGGTGCCGTGCGGGATGGCGAGCCCGTTCCCCATGAAGGTGGAGACGGTGTCCTCGCGGTCCTGCATCGAGTCGACGTAGCCCGGCTCGACGGCGCCCGCCGCCACCAGCAGCGCACCCGCCTCCCGGATCGCGTCCTCCCGCGTGGTCGCGGAGCCCGCGGCCACGACGTTCGCCCGGTCGAGAATGGTGTCGGTCATTTGGTGGCGTCCTCCGTGGCGTGCTGGTTCTTGACGAGGTCGACGACCTCGTCGTACTTGGGGCTGTTCATGAAGTTGTCGACCGAGACGTGGAGCGAGTCCGGCGACTGCCCCTTCGCCCTGTCGGTCAGCTGCTGCTGGGTGATGACCAGGTCGGCCGTTCCGTCGAGGTTGCTGATGGCCTGGTTGGTCACCGTGACCCCTTCGACTCCGGCCTTCTTCATCTTGTTGCGGAGCACCGAGGCGCCCATGGCGCTCGAGCCCATGCCAGCGTCGCACGCGAAGACGATGTTGCGCACCAGTCGATCCGTGGCGTCGCCCTGGGCGTCACCGGTGTCGTGCTCGCCCTCCTGGACGAGACCCCCGAGCACCGAGGAGGACTTGCCCTTGTTGGCCTCGGTCTGTGCGACGGCCGCGGACAGGTCTCCCGCGTTGCCTGCCAGCAGGTCGCGCTTGCGGCTCGACCGCAGGACGATCGCCGTGAAGGCGAACGAGACGGCGGCTGCGGAGATGATTGCCAGCGCGATACCGAGCATGTTCGGAACCGGCGCCTGGGCGAAGATCGCGAACACCGATCCTGGTGCCGCCGGTGCCCGGAGACCCGTCTGGAAGGCCACGTTCACCGCGACGCCGGTCATGCCGCCGAGGATGGCGCCGATGATCAGGATGGGCTTCATCAGCACATACGGGAAGTAGATCTCGTGGATGCCGCCGAAGAACTGGATGATGAACGCGCCGGGAGCGGCCGCACGCGCGGCACCCAGGCCGAAGATCGCCCAGGCCAGGAGGATGCCGGCACCGGGGCCGGGGTTCGTCTCGATGAGGAACAGGATGGACTTGCCGGCCTGCTGCGACTCGAGCGTTCCGATCGGCGTGAAGACACCGTGGTTGATCGCGTTGTTCAGGAACAGCACTTTGCCCGGCTCGACGAGGATGCTGACGAGGGGGAGCAGGTGCACCGACACCAGCCAGTCGACGCCCGCCTCCAGAGCCTTGCTCAGTCCCTGGACCAGCGGCGCGATTCCGAAGAATGCGCCGATCGCCAGAAGGAAGCCGAGGATGCCGGCGGAGAAGTTGTTGACGAGCATCTCGAAGCCCGCCTTGATCTTCCCCTCCCAGATGCGGTCGATGAGCTTCATCAGGTAGCCGCCGAGCGGTCCCATGATCATCGCTCCGATGAACATCGGGATGTCGGTGCCCACGATCACGCCCATGGCCGCGATCGTGCCGACCACGCCGCCGCGGACGCCGTAGACCAGGCGGCCGCCGGTGTTGGCGAGCAGCAACGGAAGCAGGTAGGTGATCATCGGGCCGACGAGGCTGGCGATGTCCTTATTCGGGAAGGGCCCCTGCGCGATGAACAGCGCGGTGACGATGCCCCAGGCGATGAAGGCGGCGATGTTGGGCATCACCATGTTGGAGAGGAACGTGCCGAACCGCTGCACGTGCACGCGTGCGCTGGTGGGCTTCCTGGGGGCCGACGCTGTCGTCGACGTCTGTGTCGCCGATGTCATTGTGGTGTCTCGTTTCTGTTCTCGGGGGCTGGTGCAGGGAATCGGGCGGCGGCCGCGCGGACCGCCTCCCGGGCCTCGGCCGCGCCATCGGCGGCCAGGGCGGTCTCGGCCAGCGAACGTGCCTGGTCGAGGGTGTAGCGCTTCAGGGAGAGCCGCACATCGGCGAGAGCCGACGGCGACATTGAGAGGGTGGTCGCGCCGAGTCCGACGAGCACCACGGCGAGCAGAGGATCCGCCGCCGCCTCACCGCAGATGCCCACCGGCTTGCCGCTCGACGTGCCGGCTGCGCCCACCTCGCGGATCAGGCGGAGGACGGCGGGATGCCACGGGTCCTGGAAGCCGGAGACCGAGCCGAGCAGGCGGTCCGCCGCGAGCGTGTACTGGGTGAGATCGTTGGTGCCGATGGATGCGAAGTCGGCCACCTGCAGCACGCGGTCGGCGAGCAGCGCGGCCGAGGGGACCTCGACCATCACGCCGACCGTCTTGAGCCCGTATTCGCGGCCCAATTCGGTGAAGTAGCGGGTCTCCTCGACGGTGGCGACCATGGGCGCCATCACCCAGAGGTCGGCGTCGGTCTGCGCGTCCGCTTCGGCGAGCGCCGTGAGCTGCTCGCGCAGGATGTCCTCGTTGGCGCGCAGCGAGCGGAGGCCGCGGAGGCCGAGGGCCGGGTTGTCCTCGTGGGCGTCGTTCAGGAACTCGAGCGGCTTGTCGGCGCCCGCGTCGAGCACGCGGACCACGACCTTCCGGCCGCCGCCGAACGCGCTGAGCAGTTTGATGTATTGCTCGCGCTGCTGCTCCACGGTCGGCGCCAACCGCTGGTCGAGGAAGAGGAACTCGGTGCGGAACAGCCCGACGCCCTCGGCTCCCGCCGCGACAGCGCCCTCCGCCCCCTCGGCCGAGCCCAGGTTGGCGAGCAGCGGAATGGCTGTGCCGTCGGCGAGGGCACCCGGCTCCACGCCGCCCGCCAGGGCGGCGGCGCGCTCGTCGATGCCGTGCTGCGCGTCGGCCCGCTGTTCTGCGGTCGGCGAGACGGTGACCGTGCCGGCCGCGGCATCCACGACGACCACGTCGCCGTCGAGCAGCCCGTCGGCCTCGCTGGCGCCGACGACCGCGACGATCGCCTTCTCGCGGGCCAGGATGGCGGTGTGCGAGGTCGGTCCGCCCTCCTTCGTCACGAGGCCGAGAACCTTGGTCAGGTCGAGCAGCGCCGTGTCTGCGGGGGCAAGGTCGTGGGCGACCAGCACGAACGGCTGGTCGGAGTGCGGGACGCCGGGGGCGGGCTTGCCTTCGAGGGCGGCCACGACCCGCTGCGAGACATCGTCGAGGTCGCCGGCCCGCTCTCCCATGTAGCCGCCGAGATCCTTCAGCATGTCGCGGAATACGGCGAAGCCCTCGAACACGGCCCGCTCGGCGGTCGTGCCGCCGTCGATCCGGGAGGAGACGTCATCGGCGAGGGTGGAGTCCTCCGCCATCATCGACTGGGCTTCGAGCACGTCCGCTGCAGTGCCCTGGACGGTGGAGGCGCGTTCGCGCAGGTCGGCGGCCACCGCGGCGACCGCCTCCTGGACCCGCGCCTTCTCCTCGTCAGGGGTGCGAGTGCTGGCAGTGTCCGCCGGCTCCGGCAGCGGAGCCGACATGCGCAGGACGGGCCCGATGGCGACGCCCTGGCCGATGCCGGCGCCGCTCAGCGTGCGGCTGGTTTCGTTCCGTTCGGCGGCCATGATCAGGCGTCGTGGTCCGTGGCCAGGATCTCGGCCAGGTCGTCGAGCACGGACTCGCCGTCGTCGGCTTCGGTGGTGAGCACGATCTTGTCGCCGTGGTCGATGCCCAGCGAGATCACGCCCAGGATGCTGCCGGCGTCGACGGTCTTGCCGCCCTCCTTGGTCAGCTTCACCTTCGCGCCAGAGCCGTTGACCGCCTCGACGAAGAGCTTCGCGGGGCGGGCGTGCAGCCCGTGCGCCGATCCGACGGTGATGATCCGTTCAGCCATGGTTCCGATCTCCTTCACTCCGTGCCGGGCGGGTGGCCCGTTCGGTTCTCATAGTGCCGCCGCTTTCGCGTTGAGGGCCAGGTCCAGCGCTGTGTCGCCGTCGAGGGCGGCCGGAGAGACCGCAGGAAGCAGAGCGACGGCGGTACCGGTCGCAGCCGCACGCTGGCGCAGAGCAGGGACCGCCGCTTCGAGGTGGCCGCCGACGAGGAGCACGTCGATGCCGGCGAGGGACTCCAGTTCGCTGGCGCTGCCCGGCTCGACCACGACATCCTCACCGCGCATCCGGGCGGCACTGCGCAGCTTGACGGCGACGAAGGTGCTCGACGCACCGGCGCCGCAGACGACCATGATCCTCATCGATCCTTGCCTTTCGCGCAGTGCTGATGGAACGGATGGAACGTCTCACATGCTCGCCCCGGACACCGAAGCGCTTCCAGCAGCGTTTCTTCCGGGGGTGCGGAAACATCGCCGGAACTCCCGGCAGCCGGGCCGCGGGGTGGTTGACTCGTGGCGGAAGGTGGTCCCGGTGGCGCTCTCGGCGAAGCAGACGAGGATGCTCGACATCCTCGCGCGTCGTGCTGCCTGGGTGACGGCCGGCGAGCTGGCGCACGACCTGGGCGTGACGACGCGCAGCATCCGCAGCTACGCCGCCGCGCTGGGCGAGGTCATCGAATCGGGACCGAGCGGCTATCGGGTGAAACCCGACGCCTACGCCGCCTACCTGGCGGGCGACGGAACCTCTGAGGCCGGCACGGCCGGTTCGCCGCAGGAACGGCTGGTCTTCCTGGTGCGACGGCTGCTCGACGAGCCGGACGGTGTCGACGTGTACGAGACCGCGGAGAGCCTGTTCGTCTCCGACTCGACCATCGAGTCCGACCTCACCCGGATGCGCGGGCTGCTCTCCGGCACGGAGCTGTCGCTCGAACGCCGTGGCGGCACGGTGACCCTGCTGGGGCCGGAGATCGCCCGGCGGAAGCTGCTCAGCCGGCTGTTCCGCGACGAGATGCGGCAGAGCGTCGTCGATGTCGCGCGCATCCAGGAGGCGTTCGGCTCGCAGGGTCTGGCCGAGTTCAAGTCCGCCCTGGTGGCGATGCTGGATGCGCGCGGCTTCTTCGTCAACGAGTACGGGATCAACGATGTGCTGCTACACATGGCCGTGGCGCTCGACCGGGTCGCGAAGGACCGGGTGCTGCCGGCCGTGGAGGAGCCGGAGACCAGCGAGACCATCCGCTCGCTGGCGCACGACCTGGGGCAGCTCATCGAGCAGCACTTCGGCACCGCCCTGGATGTCACCGAACTCCGGTACCTCGCCATCCTGATGCGGACGCGGGTGATCGCACCGGGCGCCGGACAGGACACGGTGGAGGAGTTCGTGAGCCCGGCCGACCTCGACGTGGTCCGCGGGATCGTCGACCGCGCCTCCACGGAGTACCTCGTCGACCTGCACGACGAGAACTTCATCGTCCGGCTCACGCTGCACGTGCAGAACCTGGTCGCCCGCGCCCACGAGAACACGTTCTCGCGCAACCCGCTCACCCGCTCCATCAAGAGCTCGTACCCGATGATCTACGAGCTGGCCGTGTACATCGCGAGCCGTTTGCAGGCCGCAGAAGGCATCGCGGTCAACGACGACGAGATCGCCTACATCGCCATGCACGTCGGCGCGTACCTGGAGCAGCAGTCCCGCCGCCGGGATGCGGTCACCTGTGCCGTCGTCTGCCCCAACTACTACGACATGCACATCCTGCTGCGGGACCGGCTGGAGAGCACGCTCGGCGACGAGCTCGACATCACCAGCGTCATCACCTCGACCGACGCCGACTGGGAGACGATCGAAGCGGACCTGGTGCTCACCACGATCGACCCGCGAGGGCGGCGGGAGAACACCGTCATCGTGCAGCCGTTCCTGACGGAGACCGATGTGGAGCACATCCGTCAGGCCGCGTCGCGCATCCGGCGCCAGCGTCACCGCGCACGCATCAAGAGCGAGCTGCTGGAGTACTTCGACGAGAGCCTGTTCCTGCGCAACTTCTACGCGCGCGACCCGATCACGATGATCCGGGCGCTGGGGGACCGGATGATCGCGGCCGGCGCCATCGACCAGGAGTACGTCGACCAGTCGGTGGAGCGCGAGCAGATGTCATCCACTGCGTTCACCGACTCCCTCGCCGTGCCGCACGCTATGACGATGAGCGCCCGGCGGACCGCGATCGCGATCGTCGTCAACGACACCGCGATCGACTGGGGGGATGCGCGGGTCAACGTGATCGCGTTCATCGCGTTCTCGGCGGCGGGGCGGTCGTCGTTCCAGACGGTCTTCGACCAGTTCGTGGAGGTCTTCTCCGACCGTGAGGCCGTGCTCGCCCTGATCCGTCGGGCCGATACCTTCACGGCGTTCATCGACGAGCTGGTCCGCATCATCGACGCCTGACCCGCTCCGCCCTCGCCCCTGCCGCCCGCGCCCCTCCCGCCCCACCGTCGAGTACACAAAAACTGCACGCTCAGAACGTGCTGAGCGCGCAGAATTCGTGTACTCGACGGTGGGACGGATGGGTGGATGGGGTGGTGCAGCGGGTGCTACTGGGTGGCGGTGACGACGTAGGACACGGAGACGCCGGGAGTGCCGAGGGCAACCGTGTACGTGCCGTTGGTGAAGACCGCCTTGCTGTCCGTGGCACCGGGCTGCTCGGTGAAGCCCTTGGCCTTGAGCGCGGACTGGGCGTCGGCGAAGCCGGTCTTGCCCGAGGGCTGCACGGTCACCGCCCAGCCGTTGTCCTTGTCCCCACGGGCGACCAACACGGTTCCGTCGATGAGCGGGATGTCGCTCTTCGGGAAGTCGGAGGGCAGCTCCTCGGACTTCTTCGCCTCGGAGCCCGAGCCGGAGCCCGAGTTCGCCGTAGCGGAGGACGACGACCCCGGTGTCTGCGGGGTGACGTAGTTGGAGTTCCCGGCGGTGGAGCAGCCTGCGAGGGAACCGATGGTCAGGGCCGCCACGATGGCGGCCGGAACGAACGGGTTACGTGAGCGCATAGTTATCCCTAGTGCTGTATGGGTGCGGTTGTGCAACCACCTAGGTTACTCGTGCGGGGCCGGGAGCGCGTCCCCTGATCTGTCCGCTCTCTGCTCAGCCCAGCAGAAGCGCGCTGAGCTGGTCCGCCGAGTGGACCACTGCGATCGCGCCGCTCGCCTCGGCGGGCGAGCCGTAGCCCCACTCGACGAGGATGGTCGGCAGGCCGTGTGCGCCCGCTCCCTCGACGTCGTACTGGCGGTCGCCCACCATGACGGTGTGCTCCAGATCGACACCGCGCTCGCCGAGGCGGCGCAGGGCTTCTGCCACCACATCCGCCTTGGCGCTGCGGCTCTCGTCCTCGGTCGCTCCCGTGATGACGTCGAAGTACTGGGCGAGGCCGAAGTGCTCCAGGATGTGCGTGGCCTGGATCTCGGGCTTGCTCGTCGCGAGGGCGAGCGGGATGCCGGCGGCGTGCACACGCTCGAGGAGTCCCCGGATGCCGGGGAAGACGGCGGAGTCGAGGGCGCCGGTCTTCGCGTAGTCGGCGCGGTACACGGCGAGGGCCTCGCGTGAGGCAGGCTCGGTCATTCCACCGAACTTCTGCAGAGACTCGAGCAGCGGCGGGCCGACGTACTCGAGCAGCTGGGCGGGGGAGGGCACCGGCAGGCCGAGCGTCGCGAACATGCGGGCGAGGGAAGACGTGATGCCGGGGGCGGAGTCGGTGAGGGTGCCGTCGAGGTCGAACAGGACGCAGGTCCAGGTCCGGGTGACGGTGACACTGGGGGTCGGGGCGGGGGTCGGGTTGGTCATAGCGGTCCTAAGCGTATGTCAGGTATCTGAGTCTGGTGTCAACGCTCGCTGAGGGCGGATTCGATGTGCGAGCGGGCGACGACCATCGTGTGCTCCGCGCCCGGGTCGAACTGGACGGCGACGAAGTCGGCGGTGCGGATGAATCCCAGCGCCTCGAGGGCCGGGACGATCACCGCCTGCACCCGGGTGCCGTCGCCCTCTGCGGTCTGTGCGATCGCGGCGCGGAGGGCCTTCATCGACGTGAACAGCGGCAGCACCGCCTCTCCGGTGGTGGAGCTGATGGTGCGGAGGCGGGTCTCCTCCGGGGTCGAGCCCGTCACATCCACGACCAGGCCGCCCTTCGCCGCTGCAGCGAGCAGCGCATCCAGGTTTCCCCGGGACGGCTCGCTGGCGATGGCCGCGAGCGCCGTGCGCACCGGCGCGTTCTCGTAGCTCTGCGGAAATCGCCCCCCGGGAATGTTGGCTGGCTTCGGTCGTGCCATCAGAACAGCCTGCTGTCGCTGTCGTCGAGCCCGCGCATCGCGTCGTAGTCGAGGACCAGGCAGCGGATGCCGCGGTCCTCGGCGAGCGTGCGGGCCTGCGGTTTGATCTCCTGCGCGGCGAAGATCCCGGTCACCGGAGCCAGGTGCGGGTCACGGTTCATCAGCTCCAGGTAGCGCGTGAGCTGCTCCACGCCGTCGATGTCGCCCCTGCGCTTCAACTCGACCGCGACAGCCGCGCCGCCCGCATCCCGGGCGAGGATGTCGACCGGGCCGATCGCTGTCATGAACTCCCGGCGCACCAGCACGTGGCCGTCGCCCAGCAGGTGGATCTGCTCGGCCAACAGCTTCTGCAGGTGGGCCTCCACGCCGTCCTTCTGCAGGCCGGGGTCGATCCCGAGCTCATGCGCGGTGTCGCTGAGGATCTCGTGGATCGACACCACGAGCATGTCGGCGGTCTTCGCCTGGGAGACGCGCCACACCTCCCGGATGCCCGCCGCCAGCTGCAGTTCGTCCGGCTCATCGACGGTGAGGGTGCAGGGCGGGCTCATCCAGTTGAGGGGCTTGTACGAGCCGCCGTCGGAGTGGACCAGGACGCTGCCGTCCGCCTTCAGCATCAGCAGCCGGGTGGCCAGCGGCAGGTGCGCGCTCAGCCGGCCGGCATAGTCGACGGAGCAGTTGGCAATGACGAGACGCACCGGAACATCCTAAGTGCAACCCGGCGGACCGCGCCCGCCGCGCTGGCAGGATGGGCGCATGGTCAGCGAACTCCTCATCGGCACCTACACCGAGACACTCCCGCACGTCGACGGTCACGCCGAGGGCGTGCTCTCCGCCCGGTTCGACGGCACGGCCGTGATGGATGCGGTGGTCGCTGCGCGCGTGACGAACCCGTCCTGGGTGAGTGTCGCGCCGGGTGCCGACGCGGTCTACGCGGTGAGCGAGACCGAGCCGGATGGACGGATCGTCGCCTTCGCACGAGCTGCCGACGGGACGCTCACCGAGCTCGGATCCGTGTCGAGCGGGGGAGCGTCGCCTGCGCACCTGGTCGTGCATCCGACCCTCCCGTTGCTCGTGGCCGGGACCTACGGGAGCGGCACGTTCTCGGTCTTCTCCCTCGAGCGGGACGGCTCGATCGGCGAGCGCACCGCCTTCGTCCAGCACGAAGGCCGTGGGCCGGACCCCGACCGCCAAGAAAGCCCGCACGTCCACCAGTTGAGCATCGACCCGGTGACCGGGGATGTCGTGGTCGTCGACCTCGGGCTCGGCGAAGTGCAGTGGTACGCCCTCTCCGTGGACGGCACGGTCGCGCTGCGACCGGAGGCGACGGTGGTGCTCGGCTCGGCCGGACCGCGGCACCTGGACTTCCACCCTGACGGCAGGCACGCTCTGCTCGTCAACGAGCTCGATTCCAGCGTCGACGTCCTCCGTCGCGAGGGCGAGCGCTTCGTGCGGGTGCAGAGCACGACGACCCGGGCGGATGACGCCACCGGCGACAACGCGCCGGCCGCGGTGTGCGTCGCCGCATCGGGGACGACGGTGCTGGTGAGCAACCGCGGCGACGACACGATCGCGGTGTTCGCCTTCGACCCGTCCGCGTCGCGGGTCACGCTCGTGTCGTCGGTGTCGGTCGGCGGCAAATCACCGCGCGACCTGGTGATCGCCCCCGAGGGGGATCGCGTGCTCGCCGCCTGCCAGGACAGCGACGAGGTCACCGTCTTCGCGTTCGACGACGCCGAGCGGACCCTCCGCGCGCTCGGCGCATCCCCCATCCCGACCCCCGTGCGCCTCGCCTTCGTCTAACCCTCCCGCCCGGCCGAGCCGTGACTCGCTGCGCCTATTCCGCGGGCGGTTTCAGGTGGTGGATGCAACGAGGAGTTGGTTTAACCTGTTGGCTGGATTATGCCAGCCGAGGGTTTGCCGGGGGCGTCCGTTGAGTTGGCGGGCGATTTCGTCGAGGTCTTCCTGGGTGTAGTCGCGGAAGTTGGT